>NZ_JBVJPM010000015.1:0-53776 GCF_055582645.1 Streptomyces sp. NPDC107517
CGTGTCCGATTTCCTCGGTGCCTTTCAGGTTTCCGCTCCGGCCTTTCGGCTTTTCGCGTTTCCCTTTCCGGCGGTTCCGACTCTATCAGATCCTTCCGGGCCTGACTCCCGGTCAGCGGGGTTTGTCTTTGCGGCCGTTGGGCCGTTCCGACGTCCCAAACTTTAGCGGATTCCCCCGGCGGTTCCTAATCGGGCCACCGGGTCCACCGTGAATTGAATTCGGGCGCGCCGAATTCGCTCCCGGTGGGAGATCGTGCTGCTTGTTTGGGTGCCGCTTGAGCGGCGGAGGCGCTGCCACGGGGCCGACTGGCCGGGTGACAACTCGGAGGACTCTAGAGATCTCCGGGCCCCGTGTCAATTCGGTCCTACTGGGGCCCCTGGGCCGAGGGGTCCACTGTCGCCTGGTGCTCCTCGGCGAGGTGCTCCTCGGCCTTGAGCCAGGGCAGGAACTGGGCCGGTTTTCGCCAGCCACAGGTGTCGCATCTGATGGTGCGGCGCGGGCCCGAGAGCTGTACGCGCACCGTGTGCTCCCGGCCGTGCTGGTCCCAGCGGCTGACCTTGCTCGTGGTGGTGTTCGGCTGCATGACGCCTCCTCCGCGGCCCCTGTGGGCGCGCGTTCCGCAAGGAGTGTGCAGCAAGAGCAATATCAACAGGGGGGTTTCTGTGGTGCGTTGTGTGTCTCGCCGGCGTCCGCGGTGCCCGGCAACGACGGAAGCGGCCCAGGAGCGCGATGTGCACGCTCCTGGGCCGCTTCTGTGGTGCGGGACCCCTTAGGGGTTCAGGCCTGGGTTGAGCTCAGGGTTCAGCAGCCGACGAGGCGCGTCGCCAGATAGCCCTCGATCTGGTCGAGGGAGACGCGCTCCTGCTTCATGGTGTCGCGCTCGCGGACCGTGACGGCGTTGTCGTCGAGGGTGTCGAAGTCGACGGTGACGCAGTACGGCGTACCGATCTCGTCCTGGCGGCGGTAGCGGCGGCCGATGGCGCCCGCGTCGTCGAAGTCGATGTTCCAGTTCTGGCGCAGCGCGGTGGCGAGTCCCTTGGCCTTCGGGGACAGCTCCGGGTTGCGGGAGAGCGGGAGGACCGCGACCTTCACCGGGGCGAGGCGGTGGTCGAAGCGCATGACGGTGCGCTTCTCCATCTTGCCCTTGGCGTTGGGCGCCTCGTCCTCGACGTAGGCGTCGAGCATGAAGGCGAGCATGGAGCGGCCGACACCGGCGGCGGGCTCGATGACGTACGGGGTGTAGCGCTCGCCGGCTTCTTGGTCGAAGTAGGAGAGGTCCTGGCCGGAGGCCTTGGAGTGCGCGGAGAGGTCGTAGTCCGTGCGGTTGGCGACGCCCTCGAGCTCGCCCCACTCGTTGCCGCCGAAGCGGAACCGGTACTCGATGTCAGCGGTGCGCTTGGAGTAGTGGGAGAGCTTCTCCGCCGGGTGCTCGAACCAGCGCATGTTCTCCTCGCGCATGCCGAGGCCGGTGTACCAGTTCCAGCGCTGCTCCATCCAGTACTCCTGCCACTTCTCGTCCTCGCCCGGCTTGACGAAGAATTCCATCTCCATCTGCTCGAACTCGCGGGTGCGGAAGATGAAGTTGCCGGGCGTGATCTCGTTGCGGAAGCTCTTGCCCATCTGGGCGATGCCGAACGGCGGCTTGCGGCGCGAGGTCTGCTGGACGCTGGCGAAGTTGGTGAAGATGCCCTGGGCCGTCTCGGGGCGCAGGTAGGCGATGGAGCCGCTGTCCTGCGTGGGGCCGAGGTGCGTGGAGAGCAGGCCCGAGAACTGCTTGGGCTCGGTGAAGGTGCCCTTGTTGCCGCAGTTGGGGCAGTTGAGGTCGGTGAGGCCGTTCTCCGGCAGCTTGCCGTGCTTGGCCTCGTACGCCTCCTCCAGGTGGTCCGCGCGGTACCGCTTGTGGCAGGAGGTGCACTCGGTGAGCGGGTCGGTGAACGTGGCGACGTGACCGGAGGCCTGCCAGACCTCGGTCGCCAGGATCACGGACGAGTCGATACCGACGACGTCCTCGCGCGAAGTGACCATGTAGCGCCACCACTGGCGCTTGAGGTTTTCCTTCAGCTCGACGCCCAGCGGCCCGTAGTCCCAGGCGGCGCGCTGGCCGCCGTAGATCTCGCTGCACGGGTAGACGAAGCCACGGCGCTTGCTGAGGCTGACGATGGTGTCGATCTTGTCGGCGGCCACGGTGCTCTCTTCATTACGACGACGACGAAGCTGCTGCTTCAGAGCGAATGCGAATGCTTCAGGTTACCGGCGGCGTGGGGCTCCGGATCAAATCGGTTGGGGGTCCGGAGCCCGGGCTGGGGTGGGATGCCCGTTTCGGTGTGATCGCGCAGACAGCTTGTTGACAACCGTTTCCAGATTTGTTGAAAATGACTGTCATGAACGTACGACGCCTCATACCCACCGCCGCCGTGGCCTCCGTCACCGTGCTCGGCCTCACGGCCCTGTCGGCCTGCTCCGCGTCCTCGGGCGACGGCAGGAACAGCGACGGCAAGCTGGCGGTGGTGGCGTCGTTCTATCCGATGCAGTACCTCGCGGAGCAGATCGGCGGGGACCACGTCGCCGTCACCAATCTGACCAAGCCCGGCCAGGAGCCGCACGACCTGGAGCTCAGCGCGAAGCAGACCGCGCAGCTTCAGGACGCGGGTGTCGCCCTCTATCTGAAGGGCCTCCAGCCGGCCGTCGACGATGCGATCCAGCAGTCCGGGATCAGGACCAAGGTCGATGCCGCGTCGCTGACGCATCTGGAGAAGCACGGCACCGAGGTCGGCGGGCACGCCGAGGAGCACGACCACGAGCACGGCGGCGAGGGCGGCCGGGATCCGCACATCTGGCTGGACCCGGTGAAGTACGCCGAGGTCGCCGAGGGTGTGGGCAAGGCCTTCGAGAAGGCCGACCCGGATCACGCGGCGGCGTACAGGAAGAACACCACGGCGCTGGTCGGCAAGCTCGACGGGCTGAACACCCGGTTCGAGGACGGGCTGAAGAACACCGACTCGAAGGTGTTCATCACGACCCATGCGGCCTTCGGCTATCTGGCCGAGCGGTACGGGCTCACCGAGGAGGCCATCAGCGGTCTCGACCCGGAGAGCGAGCCCAGCGCGGCGCGCGTGAAGGATCTCCAGAGCATGGCGAAGGCCGACGGGGTGACCACGATCTTCTACGAGACGCTCGTCAGCGACAGGACGGCGAAGACCCTCGCGGGCGACGCGCGTCTCGAGACCGATGTGCTCGACCCGCTCGAGGGCATCACGGACAAGTCCAAGGGCGACGACTACATCCAGGTGATGGATTCGAATCTGAAGGCCCTGCAGACGGCGCTCGGCGCCAAGTGACCACGGAGGACAGCGGCATGGACGCATCGGTGAAGGCCGGCGAGCCCGTCATAGCCCTGCGCAGCGTGACGGCCGAGCTCGGCTCGCGTCCCGTGCTGCGCGGCATCGATCTGACCGTGCGCCGCGGTGAGGTCGTGGCCCTGCTCGGCGCCAATGGTTCGGGCAAGTCGACGGCCGTCCGTACGGTGATCGGGCAGGTGCCGGTCAGCGGCGGCGAGGTCGAGATCTTCGGTACGCCCCGGCGGCGGTTCCGGGACTGGGCGCGGGTCGGGTACGTGCCGCAGCGGACGACCGCCGCGGGCGGTGTGCCGGCCACGGTCACCGAGGTCGTGTCCTCGGGCCGTCTGTCGCGGGCGCGCTTCGGTCTGCTGCGCAGGGCGGACCGCGAGGCGGTGCGCCGGGCGCTGGACCTGGTCGGGATGGCCGACCGTGCCAAGGACTCGGTGGACGCGCTCTCCGGCGGCCAGCACCAGCGCGTGCTGATCGCGCGCGCCCTGGCCTCCGAGCCCGAGCTGCTGATCATGGACGAGCCGATGGCGGGCGTCGACCTGGCGAGCCAGGAGATCCTCGCGAAGACGCTGCGGGCGCAGGTCGAGGCCGGTGCGTCCGTGCTGCTCGTCCTGCATGAGCTGGGCCCGCTGGAGCCGCTGATCGACCGTGCGGTCGTGCTGCGCGACGGCTGTGTCCTGCACGACGGACCGCCGCCCGAGGCGGTGGGCCAGCACGCGCTGCCCGGCCACGACCACGTCCACCCGCACACCTCGGATCTCACCCCCGTACGCACAGGACTGCTGAGCTGACATGGAATTCCTCGACTCCGCCTTCATGCAGCGGGCCCTGCTCGCCGCGGTCCTGGTGGGCATCACCGCCCCCGCGATCGGCATCTATCTCGTCCAGCGCAGGCAGGCCCTGATGGGTGACGGCATCGGCCATGTCGCGATGACGGGCGTCGGCCTCGGCTTCCTGCTCTCCACGTCGCCCGTGTGGATGGCGATGGCCGTCTCCGTGGTCGGCGTGGTGATCATGGAGCTGATCCGCTGGTACGGGAAGACGCGCGGCGACATCGCGCTCGCGATGCTCTTCTACGGGGGTATGGCGGGCGGCGTGATGCTGATCAACCTCGCCCCCGGCGGCTCCACGGCGAATCTGCAGAGCTATCTCTTCGGTTCGCTGTCGACCGTCTCGCAGAGCGACCTCGTGGCGATCTGTGTCCTCGCCGGGTTCGTCGCCCTGGTCACGATCGGTCTGCGCCGGCAGTTGTTCGCGGTCAGCCAGGACGAGGAGTTCGCCCGGGTCACCGGCCTGCCGGTGCGCGTCCTGAACCTGCTCGTCGCGGTGACCGCCGCGGCTACCGTCACCGTCGCGATGCGCGTAGTGGGCCTGCTCCTGGTGTCGGCGCTGATGGTGGTCCCGGTGGCGGCGGCGCAGCAGCTGACGCGGAGCTTCGCGGCGACGTTCGCGATCGCCGTGGCGATCGGCGTCACCACTACGCTGGGCGGCACCATCACCAACTACTACGTCGAGATCCCGCCCGGCGCGACGATCGTGCTGCTGACCATCGCGGTGTTCATCGTCTTCAGCCTGATCGCCACGCCGCTGGCCAGGCGCAGGGCGCGGGCGGCGGCGAGCGCTGCCGGTGACCCGGCGGAGTGCGCGATTCCGGGCCGGATCCCCGGTCAGGCCGGGGTCAAGGTCTGACCCGGGCACCGCGCGGCCTGGCACAATGGGCCGCCGGCAGTAAATCCGAGGAGGCAACAGTGGGAGCCCCGGTTCGAGGCAGGTCGACCCGCCAGCGTGCGGCCGTGGCGGCGGCGCTCGACGAGGTGGACGAGTTCCGCAGTGCCCAGGAGCTCCACGACGTCCTCAAGCACAAGGGTGACTCGGTGGGTCTGACGACCGTCTACCGCACCCTGCAGTCCCTCGCCGACGCGGGCGAGGTCGATGTCCTGCGCACGTCGGACGGCGAGGCCGTCTACCGGCGCTGCTCCAGCGGTGAGCACCACCATCACCTGGTGTGCCGGGTGTGCGGCAAGGCGGTCGAGGTCGAGGGGCCGGCCGTGGAGAAGTGGGCCGAGGCGATCGCCGCGGAGCACGGGTATGTGAACGTGGCGCACACGGTGGAGATCTTCGGTACGTGCGCGGAGTGCGCGCGGGCCGCCGCGGAGAGCTGAGCGCCGTTCTTCTTTCGCGTGCTGTGGGGGGTACTTCCGAGTACCCCCCACAGCAGTTTGATCAGCTGTTGGCGATCTGTTCCTCGTTCGGGATGGCGCCGCCGAAGCGGCGGTCCCGGGAGGCGTACTCGAGGCAGGCGCGCCACAGGTCACGGCGGTCGAAGTCGGGCCACAGGACGTCCTGGAAGACCATTTCGGCGTAAGCGCTCTGCCACAGCAGGTAGTTGGAGGTGCGCTGCTCGCCGCTGGGGCGCAGGAACAGGTCGACGTCCGGCATGTCCGGGTAGTAGAGGTACTTCGCGAAGGTCTTCTCGCTCACCTTCGACGGGTCGAGGCGGCCCGCCTTCACGTCCTCGGCGATGGCCTGCGCGGCGTCGGCGATCTCGGCGCGGCCGCCGTAGTTCATGCAGAAGTACAGGGTCAGCTTGTCGTTCCCCTTGGTCTGCTCCTGGGAGATCTCCAGCTCCTGGGCGACCGACTTCCACAGCTTGGGCATGCGGCCCACCCAGCGCACCCGTACGCCCAGCTCGTCGAGCTGGTCGCGGGTCTTGCGGATGAAGTCGCGGTTGAAGTTCATGAGGAAGCGGACCTCGTCGGGTGAGCGCTTCCAGTTCTCCGTGGAGAAGGCGTAGAGCGAGATCGCGCCGACACCCATCTCGATCGCGCCCTGGAGAACGTCCATGACCCGCTCGGCGCCGACCTTGTGGCCCTCCGTGCGCGGCAGTCCGCGCTCCTTCGCCCACCGGCCGTTGCCGTCCATGACGATGGCGACGTGCTCGGGTACCAGCTCGCCGGGGATCTTCGGCGGCCGCGCGCCCGTCGGGTGCGGTTCGGGCGTCTTGTACTCACGGCGGGACCGTCCGAGGATTCCGCGACGTGCCATGTGGGCTCTCCCCTAGCTCAGTTCTAGCTTTTCTCTACGTAACGCAGGGAGCGCAGTCCGCGCTCCAGGTGCCAGTGCAGATACGCCGACACCAGTCCGCTGCCCTCTCTGACGAAGCGTGCCTCGCACGCGTCCGCCGTCTCCCAGTCGCCGGTCAGGAGCGCACCGAGGAGGACGAGGGCCTGCGGTGAGGGTACGACGCTGCCCGGTACCCGGCAGTCGACGCAAACCGAGCCGCCCGCGCCGACGGAGAAGAACCGGTTGGGGCCCGGGAGGCCGCACTTCGCGCAGTCGCCGAAACTCGGGGCGTAGCCGTTCACGGCGAGGGAGCGCAGCAGGAAGGCGTCGAGGACGAGGTGGGGTTCGTGCTCGCCCCTGGAGAGGGTCCGCAGTCCGCCGACCAGGAGGAGGTACTGCTGGACGGCCGGCTCGCCCTCGTGGTCCGTGAAGCGTTCCGCGGTCTCCAGCATGGCGGTGCCGGCGGTGTAGCGGGCGTAGTCGCTGACGATGCCGCCGCCGTAGGGGGCGATGGTCTCGCTCTGGGTGCACAGGGGCAGCCCGCGCCCGATCAGCTCGCTGCCCCGGGCGAAGAACTGCACGTCGACGTGTGAGAAGGGCTCGAGCCGCGCCCCGAACTTGGACTTGGTCCGCCGCACACCGCGTGCCACGGCGCGCACGCGCCCGTGATTGCGAGTGAGCAGCGTGATGATGCGGTCGGCTTCGCCCAGTTTCTGGGTGCGCAGCACGATGCCGTCGTCGCGGAACAGGCTCATCGCGCACCGCCACGGGTGCCCGGCCGGGGGTACGGGGGTCGCGCCCCGGAAGAACACAGCATGATGCGGTCCGCTTCACCCAGCCGCTGGGTGCGCAGCACGATGCCGTCGTCGCGGAACAGGCTCATGCGCCTATTCTCGCCTACGCCGAAGGGGTGGGGGCCAGGGACCTACGAAGGGGGCGGTCGAGGGGCCTTCCGAGGTGGAGTCAGGTGACCTCGCCGCGGCTCCTCGCGTTCGCATAGGCCGTCGCCGCCCGCAGCCGCTCGGAAGTCGTAGCCACTCGCACCGTGTCCGGAGCGCAGTCCCATTCGCGGCCGCCTCCGAAGGGCCGCAGCTGTACGTACGGACCCTCGTGCCCCATGACCCGGCCCACCTGTCCGGTGCTGATGTCGACGGCGTAAGAACCGATTGGCGGCTTCATCGGCGTTGGCTCCTGTCCATACGTTCCGTGCGTTTCCCGGCGGGCGGCGGCGTCAACCGAAACAACGGCCCCATTCCACGAGCAGACACGGGACGTGGCGCTGAATCGTCAGCGACGTGACACGAGAGGCAATTCCCGACCTCCGGCGCGCGTATTCACCCGGCCCTTCCCGCACCTCCGATCGGATGCCGGGCCGCCGTTCCGCCCACGTCAGGTGGCTCCCCGCCGCTGTCGGATTTCACGCTTCCCGCCCCGGCGGGTACGCGCGCCAATTAGAGTGGGAACGACCTCTGGGCTCTATGCAGCGAGGGCGAATTCGAACACCCTATTCAGAACGGGATGCTCGATCCTGTGTGAAGCCGGGGGAATGTGCCCGCGTAACTCCACAGAAATCCAGCGCGCTCACTCGACGCCTCTCGTCTCCTGTTCCGCGCGTGCCTCGATGCCCCGGAAGTGATGGGCCATGGCCCGCTGCGCGCCGACGGCGTCCTGGGCGCGCAGGGCGGTGACGATGTCGCGGTGGCGGCTGACGGTGACGTCGGGGTCGGGGTCGCTGGACCAGGAGCGCGCGCCGGCGACGCGGTCGAAGACGTTCCAGAACGCGCCGAGGAGCTGCGGGATCAGCTCGTTGCCCAGCGAGCGGTAGAGGGTCTCGTGGAAGTCCCGGTCGAGGTCGGCGAAGGGCTCGTCGACCCGGCCCGCGGCGGCCATCTTCCGGAGGATGTCGTCGAGCCGGTCGAGGATCTCCGGTGGGAGCGGGGCCGCGGCGACCCTGCGGATCAGGCCTTCCTCGAGGATCTCGCGGACCTGGAGGATCTCGGCGAGGGCGTGCGCGTCGTCGGCGGGGCGCAGCAGGGTGCGGAAGGTGAGGCCGTCGGCGAGCGGGGTGAGGGAGGCCTGGCCGACGTAGGTGCCGTAGCCGTGTCTGATCTCGACGATGTCGAGTGCCTGGAGTGCCTTGAGGGACTCGCGTACGGAGTTTCTGCTGACGCCGAGCGATTCCATCAACTCGGCCTCGGTGGGCAGCAGTTCGCCGGGCCGCAGCCCTCTGTCCAGGATGAGCTGTGTGACCGCGCGCTGGACCTGCTGGCTGACGCGGCGGTGCCGGATCGCCGGATTCCTGGGGTCCTCAGACATGCGCCGCATCGTAGGCGCAGCAGACGTCCCACGTCCCATGTCGGGACCAAACTTCTTCCCGCCCGGCGTTTGGAGCTCTCCGGGCTTCCCTCCGGGCTTCTCTGCGCGATCTCTTGACCGGCCCTCCCGGCGCTCTTATGGTCACGTCGCTACCAAGACGTAGGACGTTGGATCTCCCGCGCATCTCCCTCTCTGGAGGCACCATGAGCGACCACGAGCCGACCGGCCGCCGATCCTTCCTCAAGTACACCGGCGCCCTCGGCGCGGCCGCTGCCATCTCCACCTCCCTGTCGGCCTGTTCGTCCGGGCCGAAGTCCACCAACGACACGGGCGGCGGCAAGGGCGGCGGATCCTCGCTGACCGCGGTCATCGGGTACGGCAACGACGGAAGCTGGGACCCGACGCAGACCGCGTCGGCCTTCGCCATGGCCGGCAACCAGCACATCTACGAGGGCCTCCTCGACACCGACCCGATCACGCGCGAGCCGTACGCGGCGCTCGCCACGAAGGTGCCGACGGACGCCGAACTGGCCACCACCTCCTGGAAGTTCACCCTGCGCGCGGGCGCGAAGTGGCACGACGGCAAGCCCGTCACGGCGGACGACGTCGTGTTCGTCTTCGACCGGATCCTGGACCCGGGCACGCAGTCGCTGGCCAAGGGGTTCTTCGAGAGCTGGCTCAAGGAGGTCAGGAAGACGGGCGACGACTCCGTCGAGCTCGTCCTCAAGTTCCCGTTCCCCGACGGGGCCGCGCGGCTGACCCTCGCCAAGATCATGCCGAAGCACGTGTTCTCGAAGCCGGGCGCGTGGGACGACGCGACCAAGGGCAAGGCCGTGGGCTCGGGCCCGTACCGGCAGACCTCGCACCAGCCGAAGACGAACACGACGTTCGAGGCGTTCGCGGACTACAACGGGCCGCGCAAGGCGTCGTTCAAGAAGATGAACTGGCTGACCATCGTGGACGCGGCGCCCCGCGTCGCGAAGATCTCCGGTGGCAGCGCGGACGCCCAGATCGCGGACAACATCCCGTACGCGAACATCGCCCAGCTGAAGAAGGGCGGCCTCACCGTCGAGGGCGGGGCCGGGATGAACAACCTCTTCCTGATGTTCAACACCGCGCACAAGCCCTTCGACGACGTGCGGGTGCGCCAGGCCCTGCACTACGCCATCGACAAGCAGAAGATGATCGAGGTGGCGCTCAAGGGGCACGGGAAGGCCTCGAGTTCGTTCCTGAACGAGGGCAACCCCGACCACCGGCCGGCGAAGACGGTGTACGACTACGACCCCGAGAAGGCGAAGAAGCTCCTCAAGGACGCCGGAGTCAGCGGGCTCTCGGTCTCCCTGATGTCCGTCAACGTGTCGTGGATCATGGACTGTCTGCCGACGATCAAGGCGTCGTGGGACGCGATCGGCGTGAAGACGACGCTCGACCCGCAGGAGACCACGGCCGTCTTCACCAAGATGGACCAGAAGAAGGACTACCAGATCGTGGCGGCCGCCTCGAACCCCAACCAGTTCGGGCTCGACGCCGACCTGATCATGCATTACAACTACGGCCCCTCGAACCTGTGGATGGGCTACGCGCGCTGGGCCGGCAGCTCCGACGCCAAGAACCTCTTCAAGCTGATGGACCAGGCCACGCGCGAGCCGGACCCGGCGAAGAAGAAGACGATGATCCAGGAGTACATCGACATCGTCGCCGAGCAGGCCGTGCTCTACCCGGTCGTGCACAACGAGCTGATGACGGCCTGGGACCCGAAGAAGATCACGGGCGTGCAGGCGCAGCCCTACCCCGGGATCAACGTGCTCAAGGCCAAGCCCGCGTAACGCGGCTTTCTCGCAAGGGAGTTCGTGCCCGTGGTCGTGATCGCCAGAATTCTGGCCCGCCGCCTGGTCCTGCTCGTGCCGCTGCTGCTCGGCATCGTCCTGTTCGTGTTTCTCGTGATGCGGTTCTCGGACAGTGATCCGGCGTCGGCGTTCTTCCAGGGCGCCAATCCGACGCCTCAGCAGCTGCACGACTTCCGGGAGCGCAACGGGCTGCTCGATCCGCTGCCCGTGCGCTACTTCCACTTCGTGGGCGATCTCGTCCGGGGCGACATGGGCGTCAGCGCCCTGACCCGGCAGCCGGTGGTCGACCAGGTGACCACCGCGCTGCCGCTGACCCTCCAACTGACGTTCCTCGGCCTCGCGGTCGCGGTCGTCGTGTCCCTGGTGCTCGGTGTCACGGCGGCCATCCACCGCGACCGGCTCCTCGACCAGGTCATCCGTGTCGTGTCGCTGACAGGGGTTGCGGCGCCCGGGTTCTGGCTGGCGCTGCTGATGATCCAGTACCTGGCGGTCGGGCAGGGCTGGTTCCCGACGGGCGGCTACATCAACCCGGCGGACTCCTTCACCGGCTGGCTCAAGTGCATGACACTCCCGGCGCTCTCGCTGTCCCTGCCGGTCGCTGCGCAGCTGACGCGCATCGTGCGTACGGCGGTGGTCGAGGAGCTGGACAAGGACTACGTCCGTACGGCGATCGGCAGTGGTCTTCCGCCGGTCGTCGTGGTGGGGCGCAACGTGCTGCGCAACGCCCTGATCAATCCGCTGACCGTGCTCGGACTGCGGGTCGGCTATCTGCTGGGCGGGGCGGTCGTCACGGAGACGATCTTCTCCCTGCCGGGGATGGGGAAGCTGATGATCGACGCGGTGAAGAACGGTGACCCGGCGGTCGTCCAGGGCGTCGTCCTGACGACGGCCGTCGGGTTCGTCGTCGTGAACCTCGCCATCGACATCCTGTATCTGATGGTCAACCCGCGGCTCAGGGGGGCGCAGAGCTAGATGGTCACCTCCCGTAAAGCGCTCGCCGAGGCGCTGTCCCGGCCGGGCATCCGGCTGCGGTCCCTGCGCCGGCTGCCCGTCCTGTCCCGGATCGCGGTCGCCGTGATCGGTGTCGTCGTCCTCATGGCGCTGTTCGCGCCGCTGCTCGCACCGCACGACCCGCTCGACCAGCAGTCGCAGACCGACGGCACCGGGCATCCGTCGGGCAGCCACTGGATGGGCCAGGACAGCCTGGGCCGCGACATCCTCAGCCGGCTGATGTACGGGGCGCGCTGGTCGCTGGCCATCGGGCTCGGCGCGACGCTGCTCGCGCTCGTGGTGGGCGCGGTGCTCGGCGCGATCGCGGCGACGTCGCGCAAGGCAGTCGACGAGACGCTGATGCGCTGCCTCGATGTCGTGATGGCGTTCCCCGGGATCGCTCTGGCGGCGGTCCTCGTCGCCGTGTTCGGCGGCGGCATCCCCGTACTGATCTGCGCGATCGCGTTCCTGTTCACCCCACCGGTCGCCCGGGTCGTACGGGCCAACGTGCTCGACCAGTACGGCGAGGACTATGTGACGGCGGAGCGGGTGATCGGGGCGCGGACGCCGCACATCGTGCTGCGGCACGTCGCGGTCAACTGCGCGGCGCCCGTGCTGGTGTTCTGCACGGTGCAGGTCGCGGAGGCCATCGTCTTCGAGGCGTCGCTGTCGTTCATCGGGGCGGGGGTCCGGCCGCCCGACCCGTCGTGGGGCAGTGTCATCGCGGACGGCAAGAACATGGTCCTGATCGGGGGCTGGTGGGCGACCGTCTTCCCCGGCCTGCTGATGCTGCTCACCGTGCTGGCGCTCAACATCCTGTCCGAGGGCGTGTCCGACGCGTGGGCGGCGCCCGCCGCGCGTGACGTGTCCGGCGCGGAGGCGGACCGCCTCGAAGCGCCGAAGCCCGGCAGCGGCACCGCCCTCGAACTGCCCGGACTCACCGAGGCCGCCGCCCGGCTGAGGTCCCGCGCCCGGCCCCTGCCCGAGGGCGACCCCGTCCTCCAGGTCACCGATCTCGCCATCGGCTTCGACGCGCGGCACGGCGGCGTGGACATCGTCGACGGCATCACCTTCGACGTACGCCCCGGTGAAGTGCTCGGCCTGGTCGGCGAGTCGGGGTGCGGCAAGTCGCTGACCGCGCTGACCGTGATGGGGCTCGAACCCAAGGGCGCGCGGATCCGCGGCCGGGTCACCTTCGACGGCCAGGAACTGATCGGCCGCTCGATGGGGTCCAGGCGCCGCCTCCTCGGCCACGACATGGCGATGATCTACCAGGACGCCCTGTCCTCGCTGAACCCGGCGATGACCGTGCGCTCCCAGCTCAAGCAAGTCGTACGCCGCGGTGGCCGGCGCACCCCGGCCGAGCTGCTCTCCCTCGTCGGCCTCGACCCCGAGCGGACCCTGCGCAGCTACCCGCACGAGCTGTCGGGCGGCCAGCGCCAGCGCGTCCTGATCGCGATGGCCCTGTCGCGCAGCCCGAAGCTGGTCGTCGCCGACGAGCCGACGACGGCGCTCGACGTGACCGTGCAGGCGCAGGTCATCGAGCTGCTGCTGGGGCTGCGCGAGGAGCTGGGCTTCGCACTGATCCTCGTCTCGCACGACCTGGCGCTCGTCGCCGACGTCACGGACCGGGTGGTCGTGATGTACGGCGGGCAGATCGTGGAGACGGGCGTGACGGCGGATCTCGTCGAGGCGCCCACCCACCACTACACGCGCGGGCTGCTCGGCTCGGTCCTCTCGCTGGAGACGGCGGCGGACCGGCTGACGCAGATCCGGGGTGTCGTGCCGTCGCCGGCCGACTTCCCGGCGGGCTGCCGGTTCGCCGACCGGTGCCCGATGGCGAGCGAGGTGTGCCGGACGACGGCGCCCGATCTGCTCGGCGGCCGACGGCATGCGTCGGCCTGTCACCATCCGGCGGTGGTCCCGCCGCCCACGGTTCCGGCTCCCCGGGGAAGCGAGGCTGTCAAGTGACCGATCCCGTGGTCGAGTTGAGGGACACCCATGTGGTGCACCGGGCCCGCTCCGGCGGCCTGTTCGCCCGCGACCGGGTGTACGCCCTCACCGGCGCCGACCTGTCCGTGGCGCCCGGCGAGACGGTCGGCGTGGTCGGCGAGTCCGGCTGCGGCAAGTCGACGCTCGCCAAGGTCCTCGTGGGGGTGCAGCGCCCGACGTCCGGCACGGTCGTCGTGGACGGCCGCGACCTGTGGACCATGAAGCCGGGCGAGCGGCGCGCCGCCGTCGGCGAGGGCGTCGGCATGATCTTCCAGGACCCGTCGACCGCCCTGAACCGGCGCCTGACCGTCCGCCAGATCCTGCGCGACCCCCTCGACGTCCACCACCGTGGCACGCCCGCCGCGCGCGAGGAGCGCGTGCGGGAGCTGATGTCCCTGGTCGGGCTGCCGGGCGCGCTCGCCGGGGCACTGCCCGGGCAGTTGTCGGGCGGGCAGCGCCAGCGCGTGGCCATCGCCCGCGCCCTCGCCCTCGAACCCGCCCTGGTCGTGGCGGACGAGCCGACGAGCGCGCTCGACGTGTCGGTGCGGGCGCAGATCCTGAATCTGCTGCTCGACCTGAAGGAACGCCTCGGTCTCGCCCTCGTGTTCGTCTCCCACGACATCCAGACCGTGCGGCGCATGAGCGACCGTGTGATCACGATGTATCTGGGCCGGATCGTGGAGGAGTCACCGTCCGAGGACGTGCTCGACCGGGCCAGGCACCCGTACACCCGCGCGCTGTTCTCGGCGACCCCCGGGCTGCTCGACCCGATCGACCCGATTCCGCTGGTCGGCCCGGTGCCGTCGGCGACGCATCCGCCGAGCGGCTGCCCGTTCCGTACGCGGTGCTGGAAGGCAGACGCGGTGTGCGCGGAGGCGATGCCGGAGTTCGAGGCGGGCGGTGACGGGCTGCGGTTCCGCTGCCACCATCCGGTGCGCGAGGGCCAGTCCACGCACGAACTCGTCCAGGAGGTCTCATGACAGGACCCGCCCACCCTCCTCCCGCCTCCGCCCTTTCAAGGCCGCGCTCCGCGCCCCTGCCCTTGCTGACCGGAGTCGTCCCGCCCGTCTGCACGCCCCTGACCCCGGACAACGAGGTGGACGTCGCTTCCCTCGTACGCCTTGTCGACCACCTCGTCGCGGGTGGTGTCGACGGGCTCTTCGTGCTCGGCTCGACGAGCGAGGCGGCCTTCCTGCCCGACCGGCACCGCAAAGTGGTCCTCGACACCGTCGTCGGTCATGTCGCCGGCCGGCTGCCCGTCCTTGCCGGGGCGATCGACATGGCGACGCTGCGCGTCCTCGACCACGCCCGTACGGCGGCGGAGGCCGGCGCGGACGCGATCGTCGCGACGGCGCCGTTCTACACGCGCACCCACCCGGCCGAGATCGCCCGCCACTTCCGGCTCCTGGCCCAGCGCTGCGGCCGGCCGGTCTTCGCCTACGACCTCCCGGCGTCGGTGCACTCCAAGCTGGGCGCGGACCTCGTGCTCGATCTGGCCGCCGACGGGACGCTCGCCGGCCTGAAGGACTCCAGCGGTGACGAGGGCGCGTTCCGCGAGGTCCTCATCGGGGCGCGCTCCCGCGCCGACATCACGGGGTTCAGCGTCCTGACCGGGTCGGAGCTGACCGTGGACTCGGCGCTCGCGATGGGCGCGGACGGGGTGGTGCCGGGTCTCGGCAACGTCGATCCGGCCGGGTACGCGCGGCTGTACGCGTACTGCCGGGCCGGTGACCGGGAGCGGGCACGG
Organism: Streptomyces sp. NPDC107517; assembly: GCF_055582645.1. NCBI lineage: Bacteria > Bacillati > Actinomycetota > Actinomycetes > Kitasatosporales > Streptomycetaceae > Streptomyces > Streptomyces sp. NPDC107517. The sequence goes on from NZ_JBVJPM010000015.1 coordinate 15,304, forward strand.
ATCGAGCAGGAGCGGCTGTGTGCGCTGTTCCGGATGGTGCGGGTGGGGGATCCGGCGCGGATGGGCGGGAGTTCGTCCGCGCTCGGGGCGTTCAAGGCGGCCCTGTATCTGCGGGGCGTGATCGACTGCCCGGTGACGGCAGAACCGCAGATCCCGCTGTCCGCGGAGGAGATCGAGCGGGTGGGGAAGTTCCTCGCGGCGGCCGGTCTGCTGTAGCGCGGCGGCGGGTCCCCTGTGACGCGGCGGCGGGTCCCCTGTGACGCGGCGGCTGGTCCGCTGTGACGCGGCGGCTGGTCCCCTGTGGCGCGGACGGTCAGGCGCTGCCCGGCTCGACGAGGCCCGACTCGTAGGCCACGATGACGAGTTGGGCCCTGTCGCGCGCGCCCAGCTTGCCCATGATGCGGCTCACGTGCGTCTTCACCGTGAGCGGGCTGAGGCCGAGGACGTCGGCGGCCTCCGTGTTGGTGAGGCCGCGCGCCACGAGGGTCAGGACCTGGCGCTCGCGGCCGGTGAGCGCGGCGAGACCGGGCGGGACGGGGCCGGGTTCGGCCGGGGAGCGCAGGACGCGGGCGATGAGCCGGGCCGTGGGGCCGGGCGAGAGCAGGGACTCGCCGGCGGCGACGGTGCGGATGGCGTCGAGGAGTTCGGCGGGCCTGGTGTCCTTGACGAGGAATCCGGACGCGCCCGCCCGCAGCGCCTCGACGACGTGTTCGTCGGTGTCGTACGTCGTCAGCATCAGGACCTTGACGCCCGCGAGGTCCTCGTCGGCGGCGAGCAGGCGGGTCGCCTCGATGCCGTCGAGGTCGGGCATGCGGATGTCCATGACGATCAGGTCGGCGCGGCGGGCGCGGGCCTGCTCCACGGCCTCGCGGCCGGTGCCGGCCTCGCCGACGACCTCCATGTCGGGCGCGGACTCGACGAGCATCGCGAACGCGGCCCGTACGAGGGTCTGGTCGTCGGCGAGGAGTACGCGCACGGGCTGGGGCTCGGTCACGGGTGTCCCCCGGTCGGCAGAACCGCCGCGACTTCGAAGCCGCCCTGCGCGCGCGGCCCGGCGTCGAGGGTGCCGCCGACGCTGCGGGCCCGCTCGCGCATGCCGAGCAGGCCGAAGCCCGGGGGCCGGTCGGGCTCGGGCGAGGAAGAGGGCGGTGACGAGGGCGGTGGTGTGCCGTCGTCGGCGACGCGCAGGTGGAGGGCGTCGCCGAGGCTGCGGATGCCGACGCGGACGGTGAGTCCGGGGCCGCCGTGCCGGACGGCGTTGGTGAGGGCCTCTTGCACGATGCGGTAGGCCGCGGCGCCCACGGCGGGCGGTGCCTCCATGTTCTCGACGGACAGGTCGACGGTGGCTCCGGCGGTGCGGGCGGCCTCGGCGAGGCCGGGCAGTCCGTCGAGCCCGGGGAGCGGGCCGCGGCTGTCGTCGGGGCCGGCGCGCAGCACTTCGAGGGTGGCGCGCAGTTCGCCGCGCGCGGTGCGGCAGGTCTCGGCGATGTCGTCGAGCGCCTTGGCCACGGCGGCGCGGTCCAGGCGCTCCGGGTCGGCCTGCAGGACGTGGGCGGCCACCGACGTCTGGACGCCGACGAGGGTGATGCTGTGGGCGAGCAGGTCGTGCAGGTCGCGGGCGACGCGCAGCCGCTCCTCCGCGACCCGGCGCCGCGCCTCCTCCTCGCGGGTCCGTTCGGCCCGCTCGGCGCGTTCCACGACCGAGGCGACGTACTGGCGGTGGACGCGGACGATGACGCCGACCAGGAGGAACGCGACGATCCAGCCGGAGATCCGCAGCGCCTCCGTGCCCTCGTTCATGCCCTCGCCGAACTTGACGCCGAGCATGATGCCGAGGACGCCGGCGCCGAGGAACAGGGTGCGCAGGGGACGCCCCGTCGCGGCGATCGTGTAGAGGGCGGTCATGGAGACGGCCATCGGCGCCGTGTGGTTGTAGTCGAGCGCGTGGTACGGGGCGACGCAGACGACGAGGCCGAGGAACGCCCGCACCGGCGCCCGCCGCCGGAACGCCGACGGGACGTGCGCGGCCAGGAGCAGGGCCCAGCCGAGCGCGTCGGGGTGACGGCCGTTGCCGCTCGTGGTGAGGGCGATCACGACGGCGGCGACCGCCGCGGCGGCGGCCAGGAGCGCGTCCTCGAGCAGGGTCCGGGCGGCGCTGACGTCGCGCCGGCCGAGGCCCGGGACCAGGATGTGTTTGACGTCCACCGGTTCATCTTCCGTCAGAAGGGCGCGGAGGACGCCCCTCCGGGGAGAGAGGGGCGCCCTGGGGTCCGCGGGGCGGTCAGGGTGCGGGCGCGAGGGTGCGATCCGGTTCCTGGGCCGGTGGCCGGGGCTGCGGGTTCCTGGACAGCGGCCCGGGCCACCACACCGTACGGCCGAGGGCCATGCTCGCCGACGTCACCAGGTACGTACGGACGAGGAACGTGTCCAGGAGCACGCCGACCGCGATGACGAAGCCCATCTCGACGAGCGACACCAGCGGCATGTTGGTGAGGACCGAGAACGTCGCGGCGAGGACGAGCCCGGCCGACGCGATCACCCCTCCCGTGGTGCGCAGCGCGGTCAGCGCGGCGGCTCCCGGTTCGGCGCCCGCGAGGGACTCCTCGCGCATGCGGTGCATCAGGAAGATGCCGTAGTCGACGCCGAGGGCGACGAGGAACACGAAGGTCAGCAGGCCGAGTCCGGGATCGGTGCCCTGGAAGCCGAACAGCGGCTCGAAGACGAGTCCGGCGATGCCGAGCGAGGCGCCCCACACGGCGACGACCGCGGCGAGCAGGATCAGCGGCGCGACGAGGCTGCGCAGCAGCACGACGAGGATCAGCAGGACGGCGGCCAGGACGATCGGCACGACGACCATGCGGTCGCGGGAGTTGGTGTCCCTGAGGTCGAGCTGCTGTGCGCTCTGTCCGCCGACGTACGAGCCCTTGCCGTCGAGCCGGTCGCGCAGGGTCTCGATGGTGGTGGTCTCGCCCGTGGACTGGGGCGGGGCGGAGGCGGTGACGGAGATCTCCGTCCAGCCGTGTCCGCTGCGCACCTGCTCGGCGGCGGCGACCCCGGGCACGTCGCGCGCGGTGGCGAGCGTCTCGCCGGCGCGGCCCGTCGGGGTGATCACGCTGATGGGCTGGGTGCCGCGCTCGGGGTACGCGGCGGCCAGGGTCTGCATCGCGACGACGGAGTCCGGCTTGTCGGTGAAGGTGTCCTCCTGTTTGAGGCTGCCGGGCAGGCTGAACACGCCGAGCGCGAGCGCCCCGAGGAGCAGGGCGCCTGAGGCGAGGACGGTCAGCGGCCTGCGCCCGGCCGAGCTGCCCATCACCGCGAACAGGGACCTGCGGGCCTTGGGCGTGGAGCCGTACACAGGCACGAGCGGCCAGAACACGCGCCGCCCGAGCAGGACGAGAACGGCGGGCAGCAGCGTCAGCATGGCGAAGAGCGCGCACAGGACGCCCACGGCGCCGAGCGGTCCCATGCCGCGGCTGCTGTTGAGGTCGGCGGCGAGCAGGCAGAACAGGCCGACGGCGACGGTCCCCGACGAGGCGAGGACGGCGGGTCCGCAGCCGCGCAGCGCGGCGCGCATCGCGTCGTGGGGCCGCTCGACGCGGCGCAGTTCCTCGCGGTAGCGGGAGACGAGGAGCAGCGCGTAGTCCGTGCCCGCGCCGAAGACGAGGATCGTCATCACGCCGGAGCTCTGGCCGCTGACGGTGGTGCCGAACGCCTGGTGGAGTCCGTAGGCGACGCCCATCGACAGGAAGTCGGCGACGCCCGCGACGATCAGCGGCACGAGCCACAGGAAGGGGCTGCGGTAGATGAGGACGAGCAGGATCGCGACGACGGCGACGGTCGTGTACAGCAGGGGGCCGTCGAGCGAGCCGTAGACCTCGCTCGCGTCGGTGGCGAGCGCCCCTGCTCCGCCGGTGTCGACGCTCAGGCCGCCGGTGTCGTGGGCGATGTCGCGCACATCGTTGACGAAGGCGTCGCGGGCCTTCTCGTCGTGTCCCGGTGCGGTGCTGGCGACCGGGTACATGAGGGTGGCGCCGTCGCGGGACGGTACGCCCTTCGGGACGGCGGTGAGGTCGAAGCCCTTCTCGATGCGGGCGACTTGGGCGGCTGCCGTGGTGCGGTCGGCCGCGGTGAGCCCGCCGTCGCGGTGGTAGACGAGGACGAGTTCGGTGCTCTCGCCGCCCGGCAGTTCGTCCTGGATCTTCGCCACCTGCGTGGAGTCGGCGCTCGCCGGCAGATAGTCGACGGCCCGGTCGTGCTGGACGTCGCTCAGCTTGCCGGCGAAGGGCCCGGCGATCGCGAGCACGACGATCCACAGGCCGAGCAGCGTCCAGGGCACGGCTGCCCGGCGCCTCACTGTCGGTGCGCCCCCCATCGGCGGGCCTCCCTCACATCACGGTGTCCGGTGTCGCCGTCCGGTCGGACAGGACGTCTCCAGACTCCCGTCGGCCGGGCCTCGGTTCGTCGGACGTGAGGGCGAGGTGCGGGGTACTGCCGGGGGTGCGTACGGCGGGCCCGTACTCCCCGGGGAGTACGGGCCCGCGGTACGGCGTCACGACGGGGTGCGGGCCGCTTCCAGGAGCTGTGACACCTCGTCGGTGCACATGGTGAGCGCGGCGCCCGCGGTGCTGAGTACGTCACGTTCGGCGGGCGTGTAGGGCCCGTCGGCGAGCGCGATTCTGGCGCCCTGGAGGAGGATCGACTCGCGTCCGGCGGGGGCGAGGTGCGGGGCGAGCGGGTCGAGGGCCTCGTGGAGTTCGATGGCGAGTCCGGCGCCGGGCCCGCAGTGTTCGGGGACGCGGCCCGCGTCGGTGAGCAACGCCTCGACGAGCGCGGCGAGCTGGACGTCCGTGCAGTCGTCGAACCCGGCGCCGCGCAGCGTCGCGACAGCGGTCTCGAGGGCCGTACGGGAGGAGACTCCGCCCGCGGAGAGGACCGCGAGGACGACGGTGTGGACGGCGTCGCGGAGCATCGCGGAGAAGCGGTGCGTGGTGGGGTGGTCGAGGACGTCGGCGGCGAACCGGTCCTCGCAGGCGGCGCATTCGACGACGGGTCCGGTGGCGCCGCGCGGGACGAGCGGGATGCCGAGGAGCACGAAGCGGCGACGGCCCGTGCGGCGGCGGTAGTTACGGTCGCCGCCGCAGCCGGGACAGAAGAACTCGCCGTCGCCGACGGTGGTCCACGCGGTGCGGACGCCGATGAGGCCCGACAGGGGGCGCGCCCCGGCGCGTGCCACTGGAACACCGGGACCGTTACGACTGGTTCGTCCCCAATTCAGCAGCACGTCGCACACCTCCGTCGACCCCCAGGCCCCATCGCCTGGTTGGGCGTGATGTTAGCCACATTGTTGATACGGCGTCATCACCTTGTACGGGACCGTGGCCGGTATACGACGCGGCCCCGCCCGCCACGAGGGCGGACGGGGCCGGGGAAGGTGCCGGTGACCTGGGTCAGCGTGCGGAGCGGTTGACCGCGGAGACCACGGCCTTCAGGGACGCGCGTGTCGTATTCGCGTCGATGCCGATGCCCCACAGGACCTTGTCGCCGATCGCGCACTCGATGTACGAGGCGGCCTGCGCGGAGGCGCCCTCGCTCATCGTGTGCTCCTGGTAGTCCAGCAGGCGGGCGTCGATGCCGACGGCCTGCAGGGCGTCGAAGAACGCGGAGATCGGGCCGTTGCCCGTACCGGTCAGGACGGTGGCCTCACCGTCGACGTCGGCCGATACGGTCAGCGTGTCGACGCCGTCCGTGTCGGTCGTGCTCTGCCCGGCCTTGACCTGGATGCGGCCCCAGGGGTTCTCGGCGTGCGGCAGGTACTCGTCCTGGAAGACCGACCAGATCTCCTTCGGCGTGACCTCGCCGCCCTCGGCGTCCGTCTTCGCCTGGATGATCTTCGAGAACTCGATCTGCATGCGGCGCGGCAGGTCCAGCTTGTGGTCGTTCTTCAGGACGTACGCGATACCGCCCTTGCCGGACTGCGAGTTGACGCGGATGACGGCCTCGTAGGAGCGGCCGACGTCCTTCGGGTCGATGGGCAGGTACGGAACCGCCCACTCGATGTCGTCGACGGACTTGCCCGCGGCCGCGGCCCGCGCGTCCATCGCCTCGAAGCCCTTCTTGATGGCGTCCTGGTGGGAGCCGGAGAAGGACGTGTAGACCAGGTCGCCCGCGTAGGGGTGGCGCGGGTGGACCTCCATCTGGTTGCAGTACTCAGCCGTGCGACGGATCTCGTCGATGTCGGAGAAGTCGATCTGCGGGTCGACACCCTGCGAGAACAGGTTCATGCCCAGCGTGACCAGGTCGACGTTGCCGGTGCGCTCGCCCTGGCCGAACAGGCAGCCCTCGATGCGGTCGGCGCCGGCCATCAGAGCCAGCTCGGCGGCGGCGACGGCCGTGCCGCGGTCGTTGTGCGGGTGCACGGACAGGCAGACGTACTCCCGGTTCGACAGGTTGCGGTGCATCCACTCGAAGCGGTCCGCGTGCGTGGACGGGGTCGAACGCTCCACCGTGGCGGGCAGGTTGAGGATGATCTCGCGGCCGGGGCCCGGCTTGTAGACCTCCATGACCGCCTCGCAGACCTCCAGGGCGAAGTCCAGCTCGGTGTCGGTGAAGATCTCCGGGCTGTACTGGTATCCGAAGGTCGTCTCCGGGCCGAGGATCTTCTCCGCGTAGTCCATGACGTGCTGCGTGCCGTCGATGGCGATCTGCTTGATCTGTTCCTTGGTGCCGCGGAAGACGATCTCGCGGAAGGTCGGCGCGGTCGCGTTGTACAGGTGCACCGTGGCGCGCTTGGCGCCCTTCAGGGACTGGACCGTGCGCTCGATGAGCTCCTCGCGCGCCTGCGTCAGCACGGAGATCGTCACGTCGTCCGGGATCGCGCCCTCTTCGATGATCGACCGTACGAACGCGAAGTCGGTCTCGCCGGAGGCGGGGAAGCCGACCTCGATCTCCTTGTAGCCCATGCGGACCAGCAGGTCGAACATCTCGCGCTTGCGGGCCGGGGACATCGGGTCGATCAGCGCCTGGTTACCGTCGCGCAGGTCGGTGGAGAGCCAGCGGGGGGCGACGGTGACGCGCTTGCCGGGCCACGTGCGGTCGGGGATGTCGACCTGCTCGTACTGTCCGTACTTGTGGACCGGCATGGAAGTGGGGCGCTGGAAGTTCGGCATGTGCGGGGGCTCCTCGGGTGTGTCCGGAAGGACGGCCGACGGTCTAAGCGCAACACCGAACTCCGCGGGGAGGGGGTCGGCCTCGACTACAGGCCCTCGCCGCGGCAGCTAAGGAGAAGCAGCCCGAAACGCATGATGCGTCGCAGCCTAGCCCAGCTGGGGGAGGGACGCGGGTGTGTATCAGTATGCGGGATCGGCGTCAGGTAACGGGCAAGAGGTGACGAATACCTCTATTTCATTAATTCCGGCTGCAGGTAGTGACAGTGTGATCACGCAATGCCACATTGCCGCCATGACCGCGAACCGTACGGGCTTCGAGCCCGTCTTCTGCACCATCGTGCCGCCCCACATCCTCGACAAGGCCGCCCGCTCCGACGACCCCGCTCTGTCCGCACCGGCCCGCCGCACCCTGGAACGCGACGCCCTCGAGCGCACACGCCGCCGTCTGACCACCGTGATCGGCGCCCCCTCGGTGGCCGCCCCCACGGACGCCGTCGCGCACAAGCCGCACCGCACGCTCTACGACGCGGGCCACCGCACCGAGCTGCCGGGCACGAAGGTCCGCGGTGAGGGGGACGAGCCCGGCAAGGACGCGACCGTCAACCGCGCGTACGCGGGCCTCGGCGCCACCTTCGAGCTGTACCTGGAGAAGTACGCCCGCGACTCCATCGACGGCAGCGGTCTGCCGCTGAAGGCATCCGTGCACTTCGACAACGACTACAACAACGCGTTCTGGAACGGCGAGCAGATGGTGTTCGGCGACGGGGACGGGGAGATCTTCCTCGACTTCACCATCCCGGTCGACGTGATCGGCCACGAGTTGACGCACGGTGTCACCCAGTACACGGCGAACCTCACGTACTTCGGGCAGCCGGGCGCCCTGAACGAGTCGGTCTCGGACGTCTTCGGCTCCCTGATCAAGCAGTACTCGCTCGGCCAGGACGCCGCCGACGCCGACTGGCTGATCGGCGCGGGCCTCCTCGGGCCGCGCGTCACCGGCAAGGCGCTGCGCTCCATGAAGGCGCCCGGCACGGCGTACGACGACGACGTGCTCGGCAAGGACCCGCAGCCCGCCGACATGGACCACTTCGTGCGGACCAGCAGCGACAACGGCGGTGTGCACATCAACTCCGGCATCCCGAACCACGCCTTCTATCTGCTGGCCGTGGCGCTCGGCGGCAACGCGTGGGAGCGGGCCGGGCAGATCTGGTACGACGTCCTGACCGGCGGGGAGCTGGCGCAGGACGCGTCCTTCGCGGACTTCGCGAAGCTGACCGTGAAGGCGGCGCGCACCCGCTACCGGGACGGCGAGGAGCTGGAGTCCGTCCAGAAGGCCTGGTCGCAGGTCGGCGTGCCCACGGAGTAGGGCCCGCGTCAGGCGCGGGACTCGACGGCCGCCCGGCTGGGCAGCGGGCGGCCGCTGGAGTAGACAGGTCCCATGCGTATTCAGGTCATCCGTACCGGAGGATTCGCCGGGATCGAGCGGCGGGCCGAGGTCGACACCTCGGGCCGCGCCGACGCCCACGAGTGGCACGCCCTGGCCGAGCAGGCGCTGGCCGGGGGCCGGGGCACGCCGCCGGTGGGGGTGCCGGACGGGTTCAGCTACACGATCACGGTGGACGGGAAGACCGTGTACTGCGCGGATCCGCGGCTCACGGACGAGCAGCGGGGGCTGATCTCGCGGGTCCTGAAGGAAGGGGCGTAGCGGCGCTTCGGGGGCGCAACGACCTTTTGCCGCAAGGGCGTTGACTTCTTTTACCGCCGGTACGGATGATCGCGCGCATGGCAGCGAGCGAACCGGTACCTCAGTTCCCGCACGACTTCCTGTGGGGCGTGTCCACCTCGGCCCACCAGATCGAGGGCGCCGTCGACGCGCGCCTGCCCTCGGTGTGGGACGCGTTCACGGCAGAGCCGGGGCGGGTGAAGGACGGCTCGACGGCCGCCGTCGCCTGCGACCACTACCACCGCTACGGCGAGGACGTGGCGCTGATCGCGGGGCTCGGGGCGGGGGCGTACCGCTTCTCCGTCTCCTGGCCGCGGGTCCTGTCGCCGGGCGGCCTCGACTTCTACGACCGGCTCGTCGACGCGCTGTGCGCGGCAGGCGTACAGCCCGTGCCGACGCTCTTCCACTGGGACACCCCGCTGTCCGTGGAGGAGGCGGGCGGCTGGCTGAAGCGGGACACGGCCTCGCTCTTCGCGGATTACGCGGCCGAGGTCGCGGACCGGATCGGCGACCGCGTACGGAAGTGGATCACGCTCAACGAGCCCGCCGAGCACACCCTCCTCGGCCACGCGCTCGGCCGGCACGCGCCCGGCAAGGAGCTCCTGTTCGACGCGCTGCCGGCGGCCCACCACCAGCTCCTCGCCCATGGCCTCGCCGTACGGGCGCTGCGCGCGGCCGGCGCCACGGACATCGGGATCGCGAACTCGCACGGCCCGACCTGGCCCGCCTCCGACGACCCCGCCGACCGTGAGGCCGCGGACTTCTACGACGTGCTCCTCAACCGGCTCTTCGCCGACCCGCTGCTCCTCGGCGCCTATCCGGAGGGCATCGGCGACCTGATGCCGGGCGATGCGGACGCCGATCTGAAAGTGATCGCGGAGCCCGTCGACTGGTACGGGATCAACTTCTACCAGCCGACCGAGGTGGGCGCGCCGCTCGCCTCCGGCGAGGCGACAGAGTTCTCCGGCCTCACCCTGCCGCCCGAACTCCCCTTCGCCCCGAGGGAGATCGAGGGATACCCCGTCACGGACTTCGGCTGGCCGGTGGTCCCCGAAGCGCTCACCGAGCTCCTCCTCGCCTTCCGCGACCGCTACGGCGACCGGCTCCCGCCTCTCGTCATCACCGAGAACGGCTGCAGTTACGAGGGTGTGGACGACCAGGAGCGGATCGCTTACCTGGACGGCCATCTGCGGGCCCTGCACCGCGCTCTGGAGGCGGGCGTCGACGTGCGCGGCTACTTCGTGTGGTCGCTGATGGACAACTTCGAGTGGGCGGAGGGCTACGCGCGCCGCTTCGGCCTCGTCCACGTCGACTACACGACCCTGGAGCGCACACCGAAGGCGTCGTACCACTGGCTGCGGGACGTGCTGCGGGCGCAGCGCGCATGACCGCCGCCGTCGCGGCGCTCGACGAACCCGTCGAGCGGGTCGGGCGCGGCTGGACGGCCGCGCTGTCGCTGGCCAACGGGGCGATCTGGGTCGGCTGGTACGGACCCCTGCAGATCCTGCTCGCCCTCCAGGCCGAGGACTTCGCGCCCGGCACCGGCATGTCCAAGGAGACGCTGCTCGCGTGGGTGACCGGGGTGGGCGCCGTGGTGTCGCTCGCCGCGAACCCGTTCTTCGGCGCGCTCTCGGACCGTACGGTGTCGCGGTTCGGGCGGCGCACGCCCTGGATCGTGGCGGGCGCGGGCGGCGGCGCGTGCGCGCTGCTCCTGCTGGCGGGGGCCGGGTCCGTGTGGACGATGGCGGCCGGCTGGTGCCTGGTGCAGCTGACGCTGAACGCGGCGTTCGCGGCGGTGACGGCGGCCGTGCCCGACCGGGTGCCGCGGCTCCAGCGCGGCGCGGTGGGCGGCTGGCTGGGGGCCGCGCAGATCCTGGGCGTGGTCGTCGGCACGGGGCTCGCGACGGTCGTGGGCGGGGTCGGCGCCGGGTACACGGCGTGCGCGGTGTTCGCCCTGGTGGGCGTCCTGCCGTACGTGCTGCGCCATCCGGATCTGCGGCTCGCCGCGGCTGACCGTCCTCCGTGGGCCTGGCGGACCTTCCTGGCCGGGTTCTGGCTGAGCCCCCGCCGCCACCCCGACCTCGGCTGGGCCTGGCTGACCCGCTTCCTGATCAACCTCAGCAACGCGCTGGTCCTCCTGTACCTCCTCTACTACCTGCGCGACCGCCTGCACTACGGCGACCCCGACCAGGGTGTGCTGATCCTGACCGCCGTCAACGGCGTGACCCTGCTGTGCACCGTCGTCGTGGCCGGGATCGCCTCCGACCGGCTGGGGCGCCGCAAGCCCTTCGTGATCTGGTCGGGCGTCCTGATGGCGGTGGCGACGGCCGCGCTGGCCGGCTGGCAGACGTGGCCGGGCGCGATCGTCGCGGCGGCGGTCCTCGGCGTCGGCTTCGGCGTGTTCACCTCGGTCGACTTCGCGCTGATGACGGACGTCCTGCCCAAGGCCATGGACCGGGGCAAGGACCTGGGCGTCATCAACGTCGCCAACTCGCTGCCCCAGGTCGCCGCGCCCGCACTCGCCGCGCCGGTCGTGACGTATCTCGGCGGCTACCGCGTCCTGTACCTGGTCGCGGCGGTGATCGGGCTCGTGGGGGCCCTCCTGGTGCGGCGGATCCGTTCGGTGGCCTGAGCGGTGGGCGCTGCCGGTGGGCTCTACAGCGCGCCGGCGTCCACGGCCGTCCAGACGGACGGGAAGAACGGGCGGAAACCCAGTTCGCGGCGGATGCGGGCGGTCGACATGACACCGGCCCAGGGATCCGGGTCCACCTTGTCGTACGCCTCCGGCGGCACCGGCACGCCGTTGACCTGGTACACGTCGACCATCGTGACCGGGGCGTCGTCGGCGATGTTGTAGACGCCGTGCGCTCCCGGCGCGTACAGGAGGCGTTGCAGACCCTGGGCGACATCCAGGTGGTGGCCCATGTGCAGACGCTGCATGGCCGGCCAGTTCTGCGCGTACTGCGTCACATCGGCCAGGTGCGAGTCCCCGTCGCCGTACACGAAGGGCAGCCGGGCGATGCGCAGGTCGTCGAGGCCGTCCATCGCCCGCAGCGCGCGCTCCGCCTCCCACTTCGACTCGGGATAGGCGCCCCACATGTGGCCGCCCGGCACCGTCCCGTCGTCCTCGACCAGCGGCCTGCCGCGCCCGGAGCCATACACCAGACCTGTGCTGACCTGCACGAACCGCCGCACTCCCGAGGCCACGGAAGCCCGGGCCAGCTCGATGGCGGCGTCCCTGTTGACCGCCCGCGCCTCCTCGTCGGGCACTCCGCGGAAGGCAGCGGCGACGTTCACCACGGCGTCCGCCCCGGCCGTCGCCTTGCCCAGCACGTCCGCGTCCCGCAGATCGCCGACCACGACATCCGCGCCCAGTGCGGCGAACCGCTCCCCGCGTGCCGCGTCCCGCACGAGCACCCGCACCTGGTCGCCCGGCGCCGTGCTCTGCAGCAGTCGCGGCACGAACCGCTGTCCGACCTTGCCCGTCGCACCTGTCACCAGTGTCAGCATGGCCGCCTCCTCGTGTTCCGTAGCCATGCCTGAAGCCTGCGCGAGTGACGGGCGCGGCGGGAGAGACGCGGTTGTCCGGGGACTGGCGCTCCCTGGTTACGAGGACGGATCCGAGCGATCCTGAAGAGGTGAACCGAGCCGAACTCGCCGACTTCCTGCGCCGCTCCCGGGCCCGCCTGGCACCCTCCGACGTGGGCCTGACCGCGGGCTCGCGGCGCCGCACGCCGGGGCTGCGCCGCGAGGAGGTGGCGCAGCTCGCCGGAATGTCCACGGACTACTACACGCGCCTGGAGCAGCGCCGCGGCTCCCATCCGTCGCGGCAGATGCTGACCGCGCTGGCCCGCGCGCTGCGGCTCAACGACGCCGAGCGGGACCATCTGTTCCATCTGGCGGGCCAGGAGCCGCCCCGGCCCGGCCGCTCCAGCGGGCATGTGCGTCCGGGGCTGCTGCTGATCCTGGACCGGCTGCACGATCTGCCGGCGGCGGTGATCAGCGACTGGGGCGAGATGCTCGCCCAGAACACGATGTCGGTGGCCCTGACCGGTGACCGCACCGGGCAGAACCTGATCCGTGCCTGGTTCACGGACCCGGCGGGCCGGGCGCTGTCCCCGCCCGAGGACTACGAGATCCACGCCCGCGCCCACGTGGCGAGCCTGCGGGCCGTCGCGGCGGCCCGCCCCGACGACCCGGGCCCGGCCGCGCTCGTAGCCGAACTGCGCGCCGGATCACGGGAGTTCGAGGAGCTGTGGAAGTCGCACGACGTCGTCGTACGACGCCCGTCCCCGAAGCGCTTCGTCCACCCCGTGGTCGGCGTCCTCGACCTCGACTGCGAGGTCCTGCTCAGCGACGGCCACGACCAGCAACTCGTCGTGCACTCGGCCCAGCCGGGCACGCAGACGTACGAACGCCTGGAACTGCTGCGGGTCGTGGGACTCCAGGACCTGACCCCGAGCTCGTACGAGGGCTAGGACCCGGCAGACCCGGAGGCCCGGCTCGCGCAGCTGCCTCGGGGCACGCTGCCCGTCCTTCGCGACCTCCACATGAAGGTCCGGGCCGCGTCGACGTGCGGCCAAGGCCGCGCGGCCGACGTGCCGAGAAGCACCACGACCCGCCCGCTCCGCCTCAGAACCCCAGCTTGCGCAGCTGCCTCGGGTCGCGCTGCCAGTCCTTCGCGACCTTCACGTGCAGGTCCAGGAAGACGGGGGTGCCGAGGAGCGCTTCGATCTGCTTGCGGGACTTGATGCCGACGTCCTTGAGGCGCTTGCCCTTCGGGCCGATGATGATGCCCTTCTGGCTGGGGCGCTCGATGTAGACGAAGGCGTGGATGTCGAGGAGCGGCCGGTCCGCCGGGCGGTCCTCGCGCGGCAGCATCTCCTCGACGACGACGGCGATGGAGTGCGGCAGCTCGTCACGCACACCCTCCAGCGCGGCCTCGCGGATCAGCTCCGCCACCATGACCTGCTCGGGCTCGTCCGTGAGGTCGCCCTCCGGGTAGAGCGCGGGGCCCTGAGGCAGCAGCGGGACGAGCAGGTCGGCGAGCAGGTCGACCTGCTTGTCGCCGACGGCCGAGACGGGCACGATCTCCGCCCACTCGAAGCCGAGCTCCTTGCCGAGCTGGTCGATGGCGATGAGCTGCTCGGCGAGCTGCTTGCTGTCGACCAGGTCGGTCTTGGTGACGATCGCGACCTTCGGCGTCTTCTTGATGGAGGCGAGCTCCTTGGCGATGAAGCGGTCGCCGGGGCCGAGCTTCTCGTTCGCGGGCAGGCAGAAGCCGATGACGTCGACCTCGGCCCACGTCGTGCGCACGACGTCGTTGAGCCGCTGGCCGAGCAGCGTGCGCGGCTTGTGCAGGCCCGGGGTGTCGACCAGGATCAGCTGGGCGTCGGGCCGGTGCACGATGCCGCGCACCGTGTGCCGCGTGGTCTGCGGCTGGTCCGCGGTGATCGCGACCTTCTTGCCGACCAGAGCATTCGTGAGGGTGGACTTGCCCGCGTTGGGGCGGCCGACGAAGCAGGCGAAGCCGGCCCGGTGGGACGCTTCCCCGGACGGCTCGGATGACTGGGTACGAACGCTCATGGCGCCCATTGTCCCTGATCCACCGCGCCCTGCCGCACCTGCGGGGCGAGCCGGTCCGCCGTGAGGCTCCGGAAACCCCCGCGCAACACGAAACACCGCGGAAACGCGCGGGTCAGCGAACGGAAACGCGCGACGGTGAGGCTCGTCGTCCGCCCCCACGCCCGAGGAGACCCCCCCGTGCTGACCGAGAACGCGCCGCTGGCCGCCTCCCCCGGCCTCGACACCGGCGACACCGCGTGGCTGCTGGCCGCGACCGCGCTCGTCCTCCTGATGACGCCGGGCCTGGCCCTCTTCTACGGCGGCATGGTCCGCACGAAGAGCGTCCTGAACATGCTGATGATGTCGTTCGTGTCGATCGCGCTGGTCACCGTCGTGTGGCTGGTCGCCGGCTACTCGCTCGCGTTCGGCGACGACGCGTTCGCGGGCCTCATCGGCGGTCTGGAGCACGCGGGCATGGCGGGCATCGGCCCGCACAGCCTGACCGGCACGGTCCCCACGTTCCTGTTCTCCACCTTCCAGCTCACCTTCGCGTTCCTGACGGCCGCGCTGATCAGCGGCGCGGTCGCGGACCGCACGAAGTTCGCGGCCTGGCTGGTGTTCGTACCGGTGTGGACGCTGCTCGTATACGTTCCCGTGGCGCACTGGGTGTGGGGTCCCGGCGGCTGGATCTCGCAGTCGCTCGGCGGGCTCGACTTCGCGGGCGGCCTCGTCGTGGAGATCGCCTCGGGCGCGTCCGGTCTGGCCCTGTGTCTGGTCCTGGGCCCGCGTCTCGGCTTCAGGAAGGAGGCGATGCGCCCGCACAACCTGCCGATGGTGATGACGGGCGCGGGTCTGCTCTGGTTCGGCTGGCTCGGCTTCAACGGCGGCTCGGCGCTCGCCGCGAACGGCCTGGCGGCCGCCTCCGTCCTCAACACGCTGGTCGCGGGCTGCACCGGCCTGCTCGGCTGGCTCTTCGTGGAGCACAAGCGCGACGGTCACCCCACGACGTTCGGCGCGGCGTCCGGCGCGGTCGCCGGCCTCGTCGCGATCACGCCGGCGTGCGGCGTGGTCGGCGTACCGGGCGCCTGCGTGGTGGGTCTGGCTGCGGGTGTCGTCTGCTCGTACGCCGTCGCGTGGAAGTTCCGCTTCGACTACGACGACTCGCTGGACGTCGTCGGTGTCCACTTCGTCGGCGGTGTCGTCGGCACCCTGCTGATCGGCCTGTTCGCGACGGCCACGATGACCGGCGGCAAGGAGGGCCTGTTCTACGGGGGCGGGTTCGGGCAGCTCGGCAGGCAGGCGCTCGCCGTGCTCACCGTCGCGGCGTACACGTTCCTGGTGACGTACGGGATCGGCAAGGCGATCGACCGGGTGACGGGCTTCCGGGCCTCGGCCGAAGAGGAACTGACGGGCCTCGACCAGACGGTGCACGCGGAGAGCGCCTACGATCACGGCGTCCACGGCGGACACACCGCCCCGCACACCGCCCACTCCGCCCTGTCGAAGGAGCCCCCCGCATGAAACTGGTGACCGCGATCGTCAAGCCGTTCCGCCTGGACGCGGTGAAGACCGCGCTCCAGGAGCTCGGCGTGCAGGGCCTGACCGTCACCGAGGCCAGCGGGTACGGGCGCCAGCACGGCCACACCGAGGTCTACCGCGGAGCCGAGTACCGCATCGACCTCGTCCCCAAGATCCGGATCGAGGTCGTCGTCGAGGACGTGGACCTCGACCCGGTCATCGACGCGATCGTGAGCGCGGCGCAGACCGGGAAGATCGGCGACGGCAAGGTGTGGGCGGTCCCGGTGGAGACGGTCGTGCGCGTACGGACGGGCGAGCGGGGGCCGGACGCGGTGTAGGCAACTTCGGGGCTCCGCCCCGGACCCCCGTCCACGAACGCCGGACGGGCTGAATGTCTCAGCCCGCGGCCACGGCCCCCTGCACCACTCCGTCGGGCCCCGCGAGGAACACCGGCGTACCCGCGCCCCCCAGATCGCGTACCGCCGCCAGATCCGCCCCGTCGACCTGCGAACCGTCGGAGACGACGGCGGCGGCCTCCAGCGACTGCGCTCCCGACGCCACCGCCATCGCGACGGCGGTACGCAGGGCGGAAAGCTTCAGGGAGTCCAGCGAGACGGTCCCCGCCACATACGTACGCCCCGTCTCGTCGCGCACGGCGGCCCCCTCGGGCACACCGTTGCGCGCCCGGGCGCTGCGGGCCAGCGTGACGATCTTGCGGTCCTCGGCGGTGAGGTCGTTGCTCTCAGTCATGGGGTGAGCATAGGGAACGCCGTCACGCTCCCCCGGCAACGGGGTACACGGCCCCACGCCGCCCCTCGGGGAACGCGCGCGGCTCCCGCCGGCGGTACGCGCCGGCGTCGTCAGGCACGGTCGAGCTTGAGGCGCTCGGCCCTCGGCAGACCGGCGACCACGAGGTCGTACGAGTCCTCCACGAGCTCCTGGACCATCCGGTCCGGGAGTTCGCCGACGGTCACGGTGTTCCAGTGCCGCTTGTTCATGTGCCAGCCCGGCACGATCGCCCCGTGCTCGGCGCGCAGCCGCACCGCGTCCTCGGGGTCGCACTTGAGGTTGACGGTGAGGGGCCGCGCGTCCAGGTTCGTCAGGGCGAAGAGCTTGCCCAGGACCTTGAAGACGGACGTGTCGGGGTTGAACGGGAACTCCTCGACGGCCGCGTTGAACGACAGACACAAGGCGCGCAGCTCCTGCGGCGTCACGACGTCACTTCTCCTCTTCGCCCACCGGCTCCACGAGCACTGTCACGATCTTGTTGCGCCGGCCGGCGGCGGACTCCGCGGTGAGCCGCAGCTCGCGCCCGTCGGGCAGTTCGACGGCGGACGAGGCCTCCGCGATCGGCACCCGGCCGAGCGCCTTGGCGAGGAGCCCGCCGACGGTCTCCACGTCCTCGTCGTCGTACTCCTCGATGCCGTACAGCTCGCCGAGGTCGCCGATGTCGAGGCGGGCGGTCACCCGGAAGCGTTCGTCGCCGAGGTCCTGCACGGGCGGGAGTTCACGGTCGTACTCGTCGGTGATCTCGCCGACGATCTCCTCGAGGATGTCCTCGATGGTGACGATGCCCGCGGTGCCGCCGTACTCGTCGATGACGACGGCGACGTGGTTGCGCAGCTGCTGCATCTCGCGCAGGAGGTCGCCCGCGTTCTTCGTGTCGGGCACGAACGTGGCGGGCCGCATCGCGGTCGAGACGAGCTCGCTCTCGGCGTCCCGGCTGATGTGCGTCTTGCGGGCGAGGTCCTTGAGATACACGATGCCGACGACGTCGTCCTCGTTCTCGCCGGTGACCGGGATGCGGGAGAAGCCGGAGCGCAGGGCCAGCGTGAGCGCCTGCCGGATGGTCTTGTACCGCTCGATGGCGACCAAGTCGGTACGGGGGACCATGACTTCGCGGACCAGGGTGTCGCCCAGCTCGAAGACGGAGTGCACCATGCGGCGCTCCTCGTCCTCGATGAGGGACTCCTTCTCGGCGAGGTCGACCATGGCGCGCAGCTCGGCCTCGGAGGCGAAGGGCCCGCGCCGGAACCCCTTGCCGGGGGTCAGGGCGTTGCCGATGAGGATGAGCAGCGGCGGAATGGGCCCCATGATCCGGGCCAGCGGCAGCAGCACGTACGCGGCGGCCGTGGCCGTGTTCAGGGGGTGCTGCCGTCCGATGGTCCTGGGCGAGACGCCCACCGCCACGTACGAGACGAGGACCATCACGCCGATGGCGACGGCCAGCGCCTCCCAGGTCGCGTCGAACTCCTGGAGGCAGGCGTACGTGACCAGGGACGCGGCGGCCATCTCGCAGGCGACCCTGACCAGCAGCGCCACGTTCAGATAGCGGGTCGGGTCGGCGGCCACCTGGGCGAGCCGGTCGCTGCCGCGCCGCCCGGACCGGACGGCCTCCTCGGCGCGGAAGCTGGAGGTGCGGGCGATGCCGGCCTCGGCGCAGGCCGCCAGCCAGGCGATCACGACGAGGGCGACGGCGCCCGCGGCTAGCGAAGGACTCATGACACGGTGGGCGCGGGGGACGGACCGGTCAGGCCCTTGTCACCCCGCCACCCGTCCACGATGGCCGCCTGAAGCCCGAACATCTCGGCCTTCTCGTCGGGCTCCTCGTGGTCATAACCGAGCAGGTGCAGCACCCCGTGCACGGTGAGCAGCTGGAGCTCCTCGTCCATGGAGTGCTGCGTGGGCGCGTCCTCGCCCTGCTTCTTCGCGACCTCCGGGCACAGCACGATGTCGCCGAGCAGGCCCTGCGGGGGCTCCTCGTCGTCCTTCGACGGCGGCCGCAGCTCGTCCATCGGGAACGACATGACATCCGTGGGCCCCGGCAGGTCCATCCACTGCACGTGCAACTGCTCCATGGCGTCGGCGTCCACGACGATCACCGAGAGCTCGGAGAGCGGGTGGATGCGCATCCGCGCGAGCGCGTAGCGGGCGATGTCGAGGATCGCCTGCTCGTCGACCTCGGTTCCGGACTCGTTGTTGACGTCGATCGACATGCGGTGCTTGCTACTTCCCTCTGCCGCGGCCCTGGTGCGAGCCGTTCTCGGTGCCGTGCTGGCTGTCGTACTTCTCGTACGCGTCGACGATACGGCCGACGAGCTTGTGCCGGACGACATCCTGGGAGGTGAGCCGCGAGAAGTGGACGTCGTCGAGGCCCTCCAGGATGTCCTGGACCTGCCGCAGACCGCTCTTGGTGCCGCTCGGCAGGTCGACCTGCGTCACGTCACCGGTGATGACGATCTTCGAGTCGAAGCCGAGCCGGGTGAGGAACATCTTCATCTGCTCGGCGCTCGTGTTCTGCGCCTCGTCCAGGATGATGAAGGCGTCGTTCAGCGTGCGGCCTCGCATGTAGGCCAGCGGCGCCACCTCGATGGTGCCCGCGGCCATCAGCCGGGGGATCGAGTCCGGGTCCAGCATGTCGTGCAGCGCGTCGTACAGGGGGCGCAGATACGGGTCGATCTTCTCGTAGAGCGTGCCCGGCAGGAATCCGAGCCGCTCGCCCGCCTCCACGGCCGGCCGCGTCAGGATGATGCGGTTGACCTGCTTGGACTGCAGGGCCTGCACGGCCTTGGCCATCGCGAGATAGGTCTTGCCCGTACCGGCGGGGCCGATGCCGAAGACGATGGTGTGCTTGTCGATGGCGTCGACGTAGCGCTTCTGGTTGAGGGTCTTCGGACGGATGGTCCGGCCCCGCGACGAGAGAATGTTCTGAGTGAGAACCTCGGCCGGGGTCTCCTGGCCGTCACCCTCCCCGTTCTCGCTCGCCTTGAGCATGGCGATCGAGCGTTCCACTGCGTCCTCCGTCATCGGCTGTCCGGTGCGGAGCACCAGCATCATCTCGTCGAACACGCGCTGGATGAGGACGACTTCCGTGGCGTCGCCCACAGCGCTGATCTCATTGCCCCGGACATGAATGTCGGCCGCCGGGAAGGCCTTCTCGATCACGCGAAGCAGCGCGTCGCCGGATCCGAGGACGGTCACCATGGGATGGTTCGCCGGGACCGTGAAACGCGCTCGTGCCTGAGCGGTGGGTGTCTGAGTCATGGGCCGGCACTGAAGGCCTGCTCATCCTCCTCGTGCGGGGGCTCGCGCCCGCGTCGACAGCCTTGCACTGCCCAGGGTACGACGGTGCACCGACAACGCTGTAGGCCTTTTCCGCGGGCCCGGGCCTCCCGCTAGACGCCCCGCCCGAAGCCGATCGTCGGCACCGCCCGCCGCAAGGGCCACGGCCGGCTCACCTCGGGCAGCAGCGCCTCCAGGAAGGCGTACCGGCGCAGGGCCGTGGGCTCCTGGTCGTCGTAGGCCTGCACATGGCGCCACCAGGCCGCTATTTCCGACCAGCCGGGCGCGGACAGCGATCCGCCGAACTCCTGCACGGACAAGGCGGCGGTGAGCCCGGCGAAGGCGAGCCGGTCGGCCAGCGGCCACCCCGCGAGCGTCCCGGTCACGAACCCGGCGACGAACACGTCCCCGGCGCCGGTGGGGTCCAGGGCGGCGACCTCGATGGCGGGCACGGAGGCGGTCTCCCCGCTGCGGGCGTCCACGGCGTAGGCGCCCTCGGCCCCCAGGGTGACCACGGCCAGCGGCACGTGCTCGGCCAGGGCGTGCGCGGCGGCCCGGGGGCAGGACGTACCGGTGTAGCGCATCGCCTCCTCGGCGTTCGGCAGGAAGGCCTCGCAGCGCGACAGGTCGTCGAGAGAACTCAGGTCCCAGCGGCCCGTGTCGTCCCAGCCCACGTCACCGAAGATCCGCGTCCCGCGGCCCGCGGCCGTCGCGATCCAGGGCTCGCTCAGCCCGGGGGCCAGCGAGGCGACGGCGGCGCGGGCCTGCGGGGGGCACTCGGGGGCGGGCTCTCCGGGCGGCGGCTCGTGACCGTGGCTGACCATGGTCCGCTCGCCCTCGTAGGCCATGGAGACGGTGACGGGCGAGTGCCAGCCGGCGACGGTCCGCGACGACGTCAGGTCGATGCCCTCGCCCTGCTCCAGGCTGTCCCAGCAGTACTCGCCGTAGTGGTCGTCCCCGAAGGCGGCGGCCAGCGACGTCCGCAGCCCGAGCCGCGCCAGGGCGGTGGCCATGTTGGCGACTCCGCCGGGGCTGGACCCCATGCCGCGCGCCCAGGACTCGGTCCCCCGCACGGGGGCGCTGTCCAGACCCGTGAAGATGATGTCGAGGAAGACGGTCCCCGTCAGATAGACGTCGCAGGGCGGATCGTCGGGGGTGCGCAGCCGGGCGAGCGGATCCACATGCGCCGGATCGTTGGAGTTCACGGTGGGCTCCCCAGAGTCGTGAGGGTCCGCACAGTGTGCCTGATACCCCACGGGCAACGCGCGTAGCACGGCGTACGGAACGGGAGTCGGCACCCCCGGAGCGGGGTCGCTGTCGCTGCCTGTTTCCTCGAAAATGCGGCCTCATTTACCCCCACTCCTACCCCCCAAACAGAACGTGGTCCAGATCACACCGGCCCAGCTGTTTTCACCCTCCCCGCGCTTGATACAAATTGGCCGCGCCCCCTCGTATCGCGAGCCCCGGCGCACCCCCCAATCCCCTTGCCTGTTCAGGCATCCCCGCAGTTCCGCATGCCCTGATCCCCGTACACCGCCACGCTTTGGAACGCCCGTGTCCCGCCGCACTCCCCGGCCCCTTGTCGCTCTCTTCACGGCCGGTTATCTGGCCCCGTATCTGCTGCCCACCGTCGTGGGCCGCCTCGGCGACAGTCTCCATCTCACCCCGGCGCAGGCGGGCCTCATCGGCAGTGCGCTGCTGATGAGTTCGGCCGCGGCGGGCTTCGCCTTCGCCGGCCGTGTGGACCGCATGGGCCCCCGCACCCTGGCGAGAGCGGGCCTGCTGCTCGCGGCGCTGGGATACAGCGCGGCCGCGGCGACGTCCTTCGTGCCGCTGGTGGTCATCGGCGCGATGGCCGGAGGCTTCGGCTCGGGCACGGCGACGACGGTCGCCGCGACGGGAATCGCGGGGCAGCGCGACCCGCACCGGGCGTCGACGCTGGGCCTGCTCAGTGTCTCGGCGCTGGCGGGCGCGCTGTATCTGACGATGCCGCATCTGGGTACGGGCCATGCGCTCCCGTTCGCGGCGATCGCGCTGACCGCGCTGGCGACGTGGCCGGCGACCTCCGGCCTGGAGAGCGGCACCGCCGGGCTCCCCACCCCTGCCGGGCAGCCCAGGCCCGCCGGCCCTCTCCCCTTCCGCCGCTCGGGCCTGGTCCTGGCCGCGGCGATGCTCTGCTGGTCGATGGCGCAGAACTCCCTGTGGGGCGTCAGCAGCCGCATCGGCACGGACCAGGCCGGCCTGACGGAGATCACCGTCGGCGCGGTCTTCGCGGTGGCGCTCGGCACGGCGCTCGTGGGCGTACTCGGCGCGGGAGCGCTCGGGTCCCGGCTCGGCCGCGCCACCCCCATCGGCGCGGGCACGGCCCTGATCGCGTGCTGCATCGTGGTGAGCGCCCGCGCGGACGACCTCACGTCGTTCGCGACCGGTGAGATCGCGTGGAACACGCTGTACCCGGTCGTCCTGTCGTACCTGATCGGCCTGGCCGCGTCCCTGGACCCGCTCGGCCGCTGGGCCGTCCTCGTCGGCTCGGCGTCGTCGCTCGGCACGGCCTGCGGGCCGCTCACCGGCAGCGTCCTGTCGCAGACGGCGGGCTACCCGGCGATGGGGGCGACGCTCGCCGTGGCGCTGCTCGTCCTGGCGCTGCCGCTCACGGCGGTGGCGCTGCACACGGGCGGCAGCCCGCTGCTGCGGCCCGGCACGGTCCGCAGGCGGGGCGGCGCCCCCGCCGCTCTGGTGGCCGGCGTGACGGGCGCCCCGGCGGGCGCGGTCCCGCAGATGGGCGCGGCCGAACAGCCGGTCGTGGAGATCACGGTGAGCACGCCCCAACCGGCCCCGACGCAGGAGGAGTTCTCCACGGCGGGACCGCGGGGCGGTTCGGCGGGGCTCGGTCAGTCGTCGAACGCGAACGCGTCGACCTCGGCGAGGTAGCGCGAGCGCAGCTCCTCGTCGTCGTCGAGGAACGACGCGACGAACGAGTTGCGGGCGAGCTCGCGCAGCTGCTCGTGGTCGAGCGTGAGCGCCTCGTGGACCGCGTGGAAGGTGTCTCCGACGTATCCGCCGAAGTAGGACGGGTCGTCGGAGTTCACCGTGCAGAGCAGACCGGCGTCCATCATCCGCGGCAGCGGGTGGTCCTCGAGCACGTCGATGGCGCGCAGCCGCACGTTCGACAGCGGGCACAGCGTCAGGGGCACCCGGTCCCGCACGAGCCGCTCGACGAGCGCCGGGTCCTCGACGCAGCGGAGCCCGTGGTCGATGCGCTCGACGCCGAGCACGTCGAGCGCCTCCCATACGTACGAGGCGTCGCCCTCCTCGCCCGCGTGGGCGACCTTGCGCAGCCCGAGCGCGCCCGCGGCCTCGTACACCTCGCGGAACTTGGAGGCGGGGTTGCCGACCTCGGCGGAGTCGAGGCCGACGCCGACGATCCGGTCGAGGTAGGGCTTCGCGGACTCCAGGGTCTGCATCGCCGACTCGGCGGACTGGTCGCGCAGGAAGCACATGATGAGCCGGGTGGAGACGCCGTGGCGCTCCACGCTCTTCGACAGGGCGGCGCTCAGGCCCTCGACGACGGTCCCGATCGGCACGCCGCGGGCGGTGTGGGCCTGCGGGTCGAAGAAGATCTCGGCGTGCCGCACGCCCTGCGCGGCGGCGCGCGCGAGGTAGGCGTCGGCGAGCTGCTCGAAGTCCTCCTCGGTGCGCAGGACGGCCATCAGGCCGTAGTACAGGTCGAGGAAGGACTGCAGGTCTTCGAAGAGGTAGGCCTTGCGGAGGGCCTCGGTGTCGGCGAACGGCAGGTCGACGCCGTTGCGGGCCGCGAGTTCGAAGGCGAGCTCGGGTTCGAGGGTGCCTTCGATGTGCAGGTGGAGTTCGGCTTTGGGGAGCGAAGCGAGGGACATCAGAGCATGGTACGCCCGGGATTAGACGCGTTTGGGCACCTGTACGCGGTCGAGGTCGCGTGCCACGGTCAGCTCTCCGGTGAAGCCGGCGGCGCGGGCCTGCCGCTCGAACTCCTCGGGGTCGGAGTAGCGCTGGCTGAAGTGGGTGAGCACGAGGTGCCGCACCCCGCCCTCGGCCGCGACGCGCGCGGCCTGCCCGGCGGTCAGGTGCCCGTGATCGGAGGCCAGTTGATGGTCCCCGTCGAGGAACGTCGACTCGATGACGAGCATGTCGCACCCCTCGGCCAGCGCGCTCACCCCGTCGCAGAGCCGGGTGTCCATGACGAACGCGAACCGCTGCCCGCGCCGCACCTCGCTCACGTCGTCGAGGGTGACGCCGCGCAGGGACCCCTCGCGCTGGAGGAGACCCACGTCGGGCCCGCAGATGCCGTGCTCGGCGAGCAGTTCGGGCAGCATGCGGCGCCCGTCGGGCTCCACGAGGCGGTAGCCGTAGGACTCGACGGGGTGGGACAGACGGCGCGCGTCCAGCGTGTACGACGGAGTGTCGGCGAGCACGCCGCCCACGCCGGACACCGGCTCCTCGGCGAGCGCGACGCTCTCGCGGTACGCGGTGGCGTACCGCAGCCGGTCGAAGAACCGCTGCCCGGAGCGCGGGTAGTGCGCCGTGACGGGGTGCGGCACCCGGTCCAGGTTGATGCGCTGGATGACCCCGGCGAGGCCGAGGGAGTGGTCGCCGTGGAAGTGGGTGACGCACAGCCGGTTGAGGTCGTGCGCGGCGACGCCGGCCCGGAGCATCTGGCGCTGCGTGCCCTCGCCGGGATCGAAGAGGATGCCCTCCCCGTCCCAGCGCAGCAGGTAGCCGTTGTGATTGCGGTGCCGTGTGGGCACCTGGCTCGCGGTGCCGAGCACCACCAATTCCCGTACGGACACGGCACGTTGCCCGGCGCCCGCTAGCCGGGGGGCCACTGGAGGCCGCGGCCCCCGAGGACGTGGGCGTGGGCGTGGAAGACGGTCTGGCCCGCGCCGCCGCCGGTGTTGAACACGACGCGGTAGCTGTCGAGCTTCTCCTCGGCGGCGACCTCGCCCGCCTCGCGCAGCACGTCGGCGGCGATCTGCGGCTCGGCGGACGCCAGCGCCGCGACGTCGCGGTGGTGGACGCGCGGGATGACGAGGATGTGGGTCGGCGCCTGCGGGTTGATGTCCCGGAAGGCGACGGTGGTCTCGGTCTCCCTTACCAGCGTGGCCGGGACCTCCCCCGCGACGATCTTGCAGAACAGGCAGTCGGCCTGCGGCTCTCCGGCCACGATCACGTCTCCTCACACCGTCCGGTCACTACGCCGGGAATGCTATCCGGCCCGCCGCCTGCCTCCTGCGACAGGCCTCACTCCCGTACACGCGGTTCCGGGAGTCCGGGTGCCGTGCGCGCCGGGTTCTCGGCGAGCGCCGCCAGCGCGATGCGCACGGCCTCGTCGAGCTGCGGGTCGCGCCCGGCCGCGTGGTCCTGCGGGGCGGCGACCACTTCGACGTCGGGGTCGACGCCGTGGTTCTCGAGCCCCCACTCGTATCCTTCCAGCCACGTCGCGTACTTCGGCTGGGTCACCAGCGTCCCGTCGACGAGCCGGTAGCGGCTGTCGATGCCGATGACGCCGCCCCAGGTGCGTACGCCGACCACGGGGCCGATCCCGAGCGCCTTGATCGCCGCGTTGACGATGTCGCCGTCGGAGCCGGAGAACTCGTTGGCGACGGCCACCACGGGGCCGCGGGACGCGTCCCTCGGGTAGCTGAAGGGGCGCGAGCCGCGCGGCAGAACCCAGCCGACGACCCGGCGGGCCAGCTTCTCGACGACGAGCTGCGAGGTGTGGCCGCCCCGGTTCTCGCGCACGTCGACGATGAGCCCGTCGCGCGCGACCTCGACCCGCAGATCGCGGTGGATCTGCGCCCAGCCGGGCGCCTGCATGTCGGGCACGTGGAGATAGCCGAGGCGGCCGCCCGACTGCTCGTGGACGTAGGCGCGGCGGTCGGCGACCCAGGCGTGGTAGCGCAGGGGCTCCTCGTCGGCGACGGGGACGACGACCGCGTGGCGCGGGTCGCCGCCGCCGGCCGGTGAGACGGTCAGCTCGACGGGCTTGCCCGCCGTGCCCACGAGAAGCGGTCCCGGACCGGTGACGGGGTCCACGGGGCGTCCGGCCACCGCGACGATCGCGTCACCCGCGCGGACGGCGACCCCGGGCGCGGCGAGCGGCGCGTGGGCGAGCGGGTCGGACGTCTCGGTGGGAAGGACGCGATCGATGCGCCAACTGCCGTCCTGGTGGCGGGAGATGTCCGCGCCGAGAAGGCCCTGTCGCCGGTCGCCGCCGCTCCAGCCGCCGCCCGGTGTGACGTAGGCGTGCGAGGTGCCGAGTTCGCCCTGGACCTCCCACAGGAGGTCGACGAGGTCGTCGTGGGTGGCGACCCGGTCGAGGACGGGCCGGTAGCGCTCCAGGACGCCGTCCCAGTCGACGCCGTCCATGTCCGCGCGCCAGAAGTTGTCCCGCATGAGGCGGCCGGCCTCGTCGTACATCTGCCGCCACTCGGCGACGGGGTCGACGGCCTGGCGGACCCGGCTCAGGTCGACCGTGATGTTGGTGTCGCTGTCGTCGTCGGAGGAGGCGCGCCGGTCGCTCGGTACGACCTTGAGCTTGCCGTCGGTCCACAGCAGGACGCGCTTGCCGTCGCCGCTGACGGCCAGGTGGTCGGCGTCGGAGGCGAGGTGTTCGACGCGCTGCTGGGCGAGGTCGTAGCGTTCGAGTTCGCTCTCGGGGTCGGGGTCGTCGGGGGTGGCCCGGGACGCGCCGAGTACGCCCTGGAGCGGGTGCCGCAGCCACAGGACGCCGTCCTTCGCGGCCCGCAGGGTCGTGTAGCGGGCGGCCTCGACGGGGAACGGGACGATGCGGTCGGCGAGCCCTTCGAGGTCGATACGGGTGGTGGGGGTGCCCTCGCTGTCGGGGGTCTCGGCGGCGGGGCTGTCGGGGTTGTCGAAGGGCCGGCCGTGGCGCTGGGGGCCGAACGGGGACGGCGTCGCCGCGGCGAGCGTGATCAGGTGCGGCCGCGAGCCCTCGACGAACGCGAGGTCGAAGACGTGCTCGTCGTAGACCGGGTCGAAGGAGCGCGCGGAGAGAAACGCGAGGTGTTTGCCGTCGAGGGTGAACGCGGGCGCGTAGTCCCGGAACCGCAGCGGGGTCGCCTCCGCCACCGACAGGTCGGCGGTGTTGGCGAGCTTGAGGTGGCGCAGGGGCGAGGGGCCCGGGTGCGACCAGGCGAGCCACGCCGAGTCCGGCGAGAAGACGAGGCCGGTCACGTCGCCGTCCTCGCTGCGGTCGACCTCTCTGACCTCGCCGCTCTCCCGCTCGACCAGCAGGACGCGCCCGTCGTGCGAGGCGACGGCGGCCCGGCTGCCGTCGGGCGCCATCGCGAGGCTCAGGACGCGGCCGAGCCGCCCGGCGGCGAGCCTGCGCGGGGTGGCGCCGGGCGCGATGCCGGTGGCGGGCGCGAACTCCAGGGCGTCGTCGCCCTCGGCGTCCGTCACCCACACCACGTGTTCCTCGCCCTCGACGCGGAAGGTGCGCGGGAGGCGGGCCCGTACGCCTGGTTCGGCGGCCAGCGCGCGGGCCGGCCCCGAGCGGTGGGTGACCCAGTGGACGGCGCCGCGCACGGAGACGGCGCTGCCGCGCGCGGTGTGGTCGGGGGTCGCGTCCCCGAACCAGCGGGCGGCGCTCACGGGGTGGGGCTGGAGGTCGACGCGCTGCCCTCCGAGGCGGATGTCGAGGCGGCGCGGCTCGGCGTCCTCCGCGCCGGCCGCGCTGTCGAGGGCATCCACGATCCACAGCTCACCGGCCGAGGAGTACACGACCCGGGCGCCGTCACTCGCCGCGTGGCGGGCGTAGAAGCCGTCGAGCGGGGTGTGCCTGCGCAGTGAACCGCCGTCCGCGAGGGACGAGTACAGGGCGCCGACGCCTTCGTGGTCGGACAGGAAAGCCACCCGGTCGCCGACCCACATCGGGTACTCGATGTTCCCGTCGAGCTCCTCGTGGAGGCGGACGAACTCGCCGTCGCCCGCCCGGTCGATCCACAGCTTCCCGGCGGTGCCGCCCCGGTAGCGCTTCCACCAGGCGGCCTCGCGGCCCATCGGCGCGGACAGCAGGACGACCTGCCCGCCCGGTCCGGTCACGACGTCGCCCACAGGCCCGTACGGCAGTGTGGTGGCGGGTCCGCCGTCGAGGGGGACGGCCCTCGCCCAGCTGCGGCGCAGGGACGCCTGGCCCTGGGTGCTGAGCGCGAGGACTTGCCCGTCGGGGGTCCAGCCGCGCACCGTCGTCTTCGAACTTCCCCAGTACGTGAGGCGTTTGGAGGGTCCGCCGTCGACCGGGGCGATGTGCACCTCGGGGGCGCCGTCGCGGGTGGACGTCCAGGCGACGGTGGTGCCGTCGGGCGAGATCCGGGGATGGCTGACGGGGACGTTGTCGGCACTGACGCGCCAGGCGCGCCCGCCGTCGAGAGGAGCGACCCAGACGTCGTCCTCGGCCGTGAAGGCGGCCAACTCGCCGTGCAGATGCGGGAACCGGAGATATCCAGAGTGCGCTGTCCGTGTCACCTGATCACCCTAGGCACGCGCGCACGGCCAGGTCAGGGGGTTTGGTCAGTTGCCCCGGATCTGCGCGACGCCACCGCCGGCGAGGGCGGTCAGCCGCCCATCAGCAGCCACTCCTGGAGCTCCACGATGTTGTCCTCGGGGTCCTTGAGGTGGGCGACCCGCATCCGGTCGGTCATCGGCGCGGGCCCGTGGAGGATCTCGGCGCCGCGCGCGACGATCTGCTCGCAGTACTCGTCCAGGTCGTCGACCCGCAGCACGACGAGGGACCGGTGCCCGTCCGGGGCGTCACTCAGATCGCCGATGACCTGCGCCATCAGCGCCCGGTCCTCGAGCCCGATGCCCGCGGAGCCCGCCGTGGGGCTGAACTTCTCGTACGGGCCGTCCTGAGCGCCCGACTGCGGCTTGAGGCCGAGCACGTGCGCGTAGAAGTGGTAACAGGCACGGAAGTCGGTGACGAGGAGTCTGACCTGGGCGAGTTCCACGCGTTCCCCTCGGGGTTGATCAGGACCAGCGGCCGGTGCGGCCGAGGAGCAGCGCCGTCGCGGCGGTCCCCGCGGTCGACGTACGCAAAACGCTACGCCCGAGCCGGTACGGCCGCGCGCCCGCCTCGGCGAACGCGGCGAGCTCATCGGGCGAGACGCCGCCCTCCGGGCCGACCACGAGGACGATGTCCCCGGCCGTGGGAAGCTCCACCGTGGCGAGGGCGCCGCTGTCGCAGTCGCGGTCCTCGTGGAGTACGGCCGCGAAGTCCGCCCCGGCGAGCAGTGCCGCGACCTGCTTGGTCGACGCGGCGTCCGCGACGTCCGGGAAGCGCACCCGGCGGGACTGCTTGCCCGCCTCGCGCGCGGTGGCCCGCCACTTGCCGAGCGCCTTGGCGCCGCGGTCGCCCTTCCACTGCGTGATGCAGCGGGCGGCCTGCCACGGCACGATCGCGTCGACGCCGGTCTCCGTCATGGTCTCGACGGCGAGCTCGCCCCGGTCGCCCTTGGGCAGGGCCTGGACGACGGTGATCCTGGGTGCCTGCGCGGGCTCCTCCCGGGCGGGGCCCGCCGTGACGACGAGCCGGTCCTTGCCCTCGGCGGCCTCCACGACCGCCTCGGTCCAGCACCCGCGGCCGTCGGTCAGGACGACGTCCTCACCGGCGCGCAGCCGCTTCACGGACACCGCGTGCCGTCCCTCGGCCCCGTCGAGCACGAACGTGGTGGCGGACGGCACCTCGTCGACGACGAACACCGGCGCCGTCATGCGGCACCCCGCGCGCCCAACGCGTCCTTCGCCTCCGCGAGTTCCGCCGCGAGCACCTCGACGAGCTGGCCGGCGGGCAGCTCACGGGCGAGCCGGTGGCCCTGCCCGGCCCACAGCGCCATCCCCTGCGGGTCCCCCGCCTTGGCGGCGGCCTTGCGCAGCGTCGACGTCATGTGGTGGATCTGGGGGTAGGCGGCGGGCGCGTACGGGCCGTGTTCGCGCATGAACCGGTTCACGAGGCCGCGCGCGGGGCGGCCCGAGAAGGCCCGCGTCAGCTCGGTCCGCACGAACAGCGGGTTCGTCATGGCCTGCTTGTGCAGGACGTTGGCGCCGGACTCGGGGCAGACCAGGAAGGCCGTGCCGAACTGTCCGGCGTCGGCGCCCGCGGCGAGCACGGCGGCGAGCTGTCCGCCGCGCATGAGTCCGCCGGTGGCGATGATCGGGATCTGTACGGCCTCGCGGACCTGGGCGATCAGCGCGATGAGTCCGATGCCTGATCCGTCGGCCTCCGGGTTGTCCCGGTGGGTGCCCTGGTGGCCGCCCGCCTCGATGCCCTGGACGCACACCGCGTCGGCGCCGGCCCGCTGGGCGGCCTGCGCCTCCTCCGCGGTGGTCACGGTGACGGCGGTGAGGGTGCCGACGCGGGCGAGGGAGTCGAGGACGTCGCGGCTCGGGCAGCCGAAGGTGAAGGTGACGACCGGTACCGGGTCGTCGAGGAGGATCGCGAGCTTCGCGTCGAAGCCGTCGTCGAGGCCGCAGTCCGGGTCCCCGAGCTGCGTCCCGTACCAGGAGGCCTCACCGGCGAGCTGGCTGGCGTAGACGGCGACGGCCGCGGGGTCCGCGTACTCGGACTGCGGCATGAACAGATTGACGCCGAAGGGCTGGTTGGTCAGCCCCCGTAGCTGCTTGATCTCCTGGTACATCCCGTCGGCGGTCTTGTACCCGGCGGCGAGGAATCCGAGCCCGCCGGCCTCCGACACGGCGGCGGCGAGCTGCGGACAGGAGGCACCGCCCGCCATGGGTGCCTGCACGATCGGATAGTGACAGAGATCGGTCAGCGTGGGGGACATGACCGCATCGTGCCACGTCCCCCGCATCGGACCGAATCGGCCCTTCCGCGTGGCATGTGCCACGCGTGATGCGGGGGACGTGGTCCCTGCTCATTGCCTGTGCCGGGCTCGGTCAGCGCCCGTTGAACGCGTCCTTCAACCGGGAGAACAGCCCCTGCTGCCCCGGCTGGAACTGCCCCGTGGGCCGCTCCTCGCCGCGCAGCTTCGCCAGCTCACGCAGTACGCGCTCCTGCTCCGGGTCGAGCTTGGTCGGCGTCAGGACCTCGACGTGCACGATGAGGTCACCGCGGCCGCCGCCGCGCAGGTGCGTGATGCCGCGCCCGTGCAGCGGGACCGACTGGCCGGACTGCGTGCCCGGCCGGATGTCGATCTCCTCCAGGCCGTCGAGCGTCTCCAGCGGCACCTTGGTGCCGAGCGCCGCGGCCGTCATCGGGATGGTGACGGTGCAGTGGAGATCGTCGCCGCGCCGCTGGAAGACGGGGTGCGGCAGCTCGTGGATCTCGACGTACAGGTCACCGGCGGGGCCGCCGCCGGGGCCGACCTCGCCCTCGCCCGCGAGCTGGATCCGCGTGCCGTTGTCGACGCCGGCCGGGATCTTCACCGTGAGCGTGCGCCGCGAGCGGATGCGGCCGTCACCGGCGCACTCCGGGCACGGCGTCGGCACGACGGTGCCGAAGCCCTGGCACTGCGGGCACGGCCGCGACGTCATGACCTGGCCGAGGAAGGACCGCGTGACCTGGGACACCTCGCCGCGGCCGCGGCACATGTCACAGGTCTGCGCGGACGTACCCGGCGCGGCACCTTCGCCGCTGCAGGTCGTACAGACGATGGCCGTGTCGACCTGAATGTCCTTGGTGGTCCCGAAGGCGGCCTCGTCCAGCTCGATCTCGAGCCGGATCATGGCGTCCTGGCCGCGGCGCGTGCGCGACCGGGGACCACGCTGGGACGCCGTTCCGAAGAACGCGTCCATGATGTCGGAGAAGTTCCCGAAGCCACCGGCGCCGAAGCCGCCGGCCCCGCCTCCGCCCGCCTGCGAGAGCGGGTCGCCACCGAGGTCGTAGACCTGCTTCTTCTGCGGGTCCGACAACACCTCGTAGGCGGCGTTGATCTCCTTGAACCGCTCCTGTGTCTTCGGGTCCGGATTCACATCCGGGTGAAGCTCACGGGCCAGCCTGCGGAAGGCCTTCTTGATCTCGTCCTGGGAGGCGTCGCGGCGCACGCCGAGTACGGCGTAGTAGTCCGTGGCCACTTACGACTCCGCCAGGATCTGTCCGACGTAACGTGCCACTGCGCGTACTGCTCCCATCGTTCCCGGGTAATCCATGCGGGTCGGTCCGACCACGCCGAGTTTGGCGACTGCCTCGCTGCCCGAACCGTAGCCGACCGAGACCACGGAGGTGGAGCTGAGTCCCTCATGGGCGTTCTCGTGACCGATCCGTACGGCCATGCCCGAATCGTTTACCTCACCAAGGAGCTTGAGGAGCACGACCTGCTCCTCAAGGGCCTCCAGGACGGGCCGGATGGTGAGGGGAAAGTCATGTCCGAAGCGGGTGAGATTGGCGGTGCCGCCGATCATCAGCCGCTCCTCGGTCTCCTCGACGAGTGTCTCCAGGAGAGTGGAGAGCACCGTCGAGACCGTGCCGCGGTCCTCCGCGTCGAAGGACTCCGGCAGGTCCTGCACCAGCTGCGGGACGTCCGCGAAGCGGCGTCCCGCGACCCGGCTGTTGAGCCGGGCCCGCAGATCGGCGAGAGAGGTCTCGCCGAACGGCGCCGGGCAGTCGATCATCCGCTGCTCGACGCGGCCCGTGTCCGTGATCAGTACGAGCATCAGACGGGCGGCGGCGAGCGAGAGCAGTTCCACGTGGCGCACGGTGGACCGCGTCAGGGACGGGTACTGCACCACGGCGACCTGCCGCGTCAGCTGCGCGAGCAGCCGCACGGTCCGGCCGACGACGTCGTCGAGGTCGACGGCGCCGTCGAGGAAGTTCTGGATGGCGCGGCGCTCGGGCCCCGTCATCGGCTTGACCGCCGTCAGCTTGTCCACGAACAGGCGGTACCCCTTGTCGGTGGGGATCCGCCCGGCGCTCGTGTGGGGCTGGGCGATGAAGCCCTCCTCCTCGAGCGCCGCCATGTCGTTGCGCACCGTCGCCGGTGAGACGCCGAGACTGTGCCGCTCGGTGAGCGCCTTGGAGCCGACCGGCTCCTCGGTCCCCACGTAGTCCTGGACGATGGCGCGCAGCACTTCGAGCCTGCGTTCACTGAGCATTCGCGCGCACCTCCAGCTGTGTCGTCCGCGGCTGGCACTCGGTGCGGCCGAGTGCCAATGGTCTCCGGGTCAGTGTACGGCCGGTGGGTACGGGCCCGGCAAGGGCGCTAGCGTCGGACCCATGGACGACCTGGACTGGAATGAGGTGGGCTGGGAGGAGCTGTCCGCTCGGGCGGGGCGGATCCGGCTGGCGGGCTGGGACTGCACGACGGGCCTTGTGGTGGGCGACGGGGCGGCGTTGCTGATCGACACGGGTTCATCACTTCGTGAGGGTGCGGCGCTGCGGGCGGACACCCGGCGCCTCATCGGCCCGCACGCGCGCGTGACGCATATCGCGCTGACGCACCCCCATTTCGACCATGTTCTGGGCACGGCGGCGTTCGCCGGTGTCGAGGTGTACGGCGCCGCGGGCATCGACACGGTGTTCACGCGGGGCCGCGACGAACTGCGGGCGTCCGCGGTCGCGCACGGCGTGCCGCGCGAGGAGGCGGCCGATGCGGTGGACGTGCTCGTCGTGCCGCACCACCGGGTGTGCGGGGAGTGGACGCTCGATCTGGGCGGCGGGCTCCAGGTGCTGCTCGCGAACGTGGGCCCGGCGCACAGCGGGCACGACCTGGCGGTCCTGGTGCCGGGCACGCCCGAGGTCGTGTTCTGCGGCGACCTGGTCGAGGAGTCGGGCGAGCCGCAGGCGGGCCGTGACGCGGTGCCGTCGCGCTGGCCGGCCGCCCTCGACCGGCTGCTGGAACTGGGCGGCGAGGACGCCGTGTACGTCCCCGGGCACGGAGCCGCGGTGAATGCGGAGTTTGTCCGTGCGCAGCGCGCCGCACTGGCGGCGCGTTTCGGCGTGTCGTAACCGCACGGCAGTTCGCACTCCTATCGTCTGCACCATGCTCCCACCCGTCTCCCGCCACCGCCCTTCCCACGAGGGCCCTTCGGGCCCGCGGCACCGTCAGTATTCCCCTGACCTCACCCCACCCTGGACGAAGCAGCAGGCCGCGCCCGAGGTGGCGGCGGACGTGGATCTCGTGGTCGAGGAGGTCACGACCGGGTTCTGCGGGGCGGTCGTCCGCTGCGAGAAGACGGCCCAGGGCCCGACGGTGACCCTGGAGGACCGCTTCGGCAAGCATCGGGTGTTCCCCATGGACCCGCGCGGCTTCCTGCTCGAAGGCCGGGTCGTCACCCTCGTACGTCCCGTGGCCGCGGCGCCCGTACGTCCCACGCGCACGGCCTCCGGGTCGCTCGCGGTCCCCGGGGCGCGGGCGCGGGTCGCGCGGGCCGGGCGCATCTATGTCGAGGGCCGGCACGACGCGGAGCTGGTGGAGCGGGTCTGGGGCGACGACCTGCGCATCGAGGGTGTGGTCGTGGAGTACCTGGAGGGCGTCGACGACCTGCCCGCGATCGTCGCCGAATTCGCTCCGGGGCCGGACGCGCGGCTCGGCGTCCTCGTCGACCATCTGGTGCCCGGCTCGAAGGAGTCACGGATCGCGGCGCAGGTCACCGGCGAGCACGCGCTGGTCGTCGGTCACCCCTACATCGACGTGTGGGAGGCCGTGAAGCCGTCGGCCGTGGGCATCCGGGCGTGGCCCCGGGTGCCGCGCGGCCAGGACTGGAAGACGGGCGTGTGCCGGGCGCTCGGCTGGCCGGAGAACACCGGCGGCGCCTGGCAGCACATCCTGTCGCGGGTGCGCAGCTACCGCGACCTGGAGCCCGAACTCCTGGGCAGGGTCGAGGAGTTGATCGACTTCGTGACGCTGCCCGCGGACCCGGCCTAGGGAGTGCCCGCGAGCCGCCTCAGTCGACGAGGTCGCGGACGACCGCGTCGGCGAGGAGCCGTCCGCGCAGGGTGAGGACGGCACGCCCGGACTCGTACGGGGCCGCTTCGAGCAGGCCGTCCGCCAGGGCCCGGCCTGCGGCGGCGCGGCCGGCCGGCTTCAGGAGCGACAGCGGGCAGCCCTCCAGGAGGCGCAGCTCCAGCAGAATGCGCTCGACGCGCCGGTCCTCGTCCGAGAGGAGCTCGCGACCGGCGCCGGGCGAACGCCCCTCGGCGAGACGTCCGGCGTAGGCGCCCGGGTGCTTCACGTTCCACCAGCGCACCCCGCCGACGTGGCTGTGCGCGCCGGGGCCCGCGCCCCACCAGTCGGCGCCGCGCCAGTACAGCTCGTTGTGCAGGCAGCGCCCGGCGTCGGTGGTGGCCCAGTTCGACACCTCGTACCAGTCGAAGCCCGCACCGCCGAGGACCTCGTCCGCGATCAGATAGCGGTCCGCGTGGACGTCGTCGTCCGTCATCGGGACCTCACCGCGGCGGATGCGCCGGGCGAGCTGGGTGCCCTCCTCGACGATCAGCGCGTACGCCGACACATGGTCGGGCCCGGCGCCGATGGCCGCCTCCAGCGAGGCCCGCCAGTCGTCGTCGCTCTCGCCGGGGGTGCCGTAGATCAGGTCGAGGTTGACGTGGTCGAAGCCCGCGGCGCGCGCCTCGGCGACGCAGGCCTCGGGGCGGCCGGGGGTGTGGGTGCGGTCGAGGATCTTCAGGACGTGCTGCCTGGCGCTCTGCATGCCGAAGGAGATCCGGTTGAAGCCGCCCTCGCGGAGGGTCTCCAGGTAGGCGGGGCCGACGGACTCGGGGTTGGCCTCCGTCGTCACCTCGGCGTCGGGCGCGAGCCCGAACTCGTCACGGATCGCCCCGAGCATGCGCACGAGGTCGTCGGCCGCGAGGAGCGTCGGGGTGCCGCCGCCGACGAAGACGGTGCGCACCTGGCGCGGGTCGTCGCCGAGAACCTTGCGGGCGAGGCGGACCTCGTCGACGAGGGTGTCCGCGTAGTTGTCACGCGAGGCGAGCACACCACCGGAGCCGCGCAGCTCGGTCGCGGTGTACGTGTTGAAGTCGCAGTAGCCGCAGCGCGTGGCGCAGTACGGGACGTGCAGATAGAACCCGAGGGGCCGGTCCGCCGCCCCGGCCAGGGCGGAGGCGGGCAGCGCGCCGTCGTCGGGGACGGGCTCACCGTCGGGGAGTGCGGAAGGCATGGACCCATTGTCCCGCAGCCGTGAGGTTGTCCTCACGGCCGCGGCCGTGAGGACTCACCGGGCCTGCAGCACCAGCAGCGCCAGGTCGTCGTCCGGTGGGCTTTCGGAGAATTCGTGGACCAGGCGTCTGATCCGTTCGGCGAGCAGAGGTGCGGTGAGGCCCGCGCAGCCGGCGAGGGCGTGGGAGAGGCCGTCGCCGTCGTCGAACTGGCGGTGGCCGTCCCGGCGCTCCGTCACCCCGTCCGTGACGCACAGGAGGGTGTCGCCGTCGTGGAGGACGAGGCTCTCACTGGTGTAGCCGGGATCGTCGACGACGCCGAGGAGCACCTGGGGCTCGGCGGCGCTCTCGACCAGGCCGTCGGGCCGCAGCAGGAGCGGCAGCGGATGTCCGGCGGAGGCCAGGGTGCAGTGCGTTCCGTCCCCGGTGGGCACCAGCTCCCCGTAGAGCAGGGAGAGGAAGCGGGGCGCGCCCTCGGATGCGAGGCCCTGGCCGCCCGCGGCGGCGAGCGCGCGGGCAGCCGCGTCGGCCGCCTCCGTGGCGTCGTCGAGGAGGAGCCGGTTGAGCCGGTCGAGGACCTCGGCGACCTGGTAGCCCTCGCGGGCGAGCAGCCGCAGCCAGGGCCGGGCGAGGCCGATGACGACGGCCGCCTCGGGGCCCTTTCCCTGGACGTCGCCGAGCGCGAAGCACCAGCGGCCGTCGCCGGCGGGGAACACGTCGTAGAAGTCGCCGCCCGGGCCGCCCGCGTCGCGCGGCTCGTACACGAGCGCGGACTCGATGCCGG
Organism: Streptomyces sp. NPDC107517; assembly: GCF_055582645.1. NCBI lineage: Bacteria > Bacillati > Actinomycetota > Actinomycetes > Kitasatosporales > Streptomycetaceae > Streptomyces > Streptomyces sp. NPDC107517. Next base: position 52,251 of record NZ_JBVJPM010000015.1, read on the forward strand.
GGATCTCCGCGACGGCGGAGGGCAGCAGTCCGCGCTGGAGGATGCGGCTGATGGTGGCCTGCCGGGTGTAGCGGCGGGCCGCGCTGACGGCGAGGGCGACGCGGCGGGCGAAGTCCTCGACGAGGCCGGTGACCTCGTCGGGGAAGCGCGTCAGACCGGCTCGTCCGATGAGGAGGGTGCCCACCGCGCGGCCGCCCGCGCTGAGGCGGTAGGCGAGCGCGGCGCCCGCCGGGTCGCCGCCGAGGCTCTCGAAGGGCCACGGCACGGGGACGGCCGCGCTTCGCGCCGCGTCGGTGGGCTGCGGCGGGTCCTTCTCCAGGATCTTGCGGAGTTCCTCCATGCGGTTCTCGCTGGTGTGCCAGACGCGGGCGAGGCGGGGCGAGGCGAGGGCGCCGGTGCCACGGCCCGCACGGTCGGCGGCGCCCCGGTCGGGCCTGCCGTCCTCGTCGTCGAGCCAGACGGCGCACCAGTCGGCCATGCGCGGCACCAGCATCTGTCCGGCGAGTGAGGCGACCTGGTCCTCGTCGAGCTGTCCGGCGAGCAGGTCGGAGGCCTCGGCGAGGAAGGAGAGCGCCCCCCGGTTGACCCAGTCCTGGTCATGGGGGAAGCGGCGCGGGGTGGGAGCCAGTAAGTCCGCGGCGCGCAGCCCGCGCTGAAAGGTTCTTGCGCCGGGGTACGCCTCGGGGTCGTCGCCGCGCCGGCCGGCCTCGTCGACGGGGAGGCGGGCCCAGACGGTCTTGGTGCCGGGCTGGTACGTGATGCCCCAGGCGTCGGAGAGAGAGGCCACGAGGCGCAGCCCGCGCCCGCACTCGGGGGTGTCGGGGCCCATGTCGATGCGGTCGCTGCGGACGGCGCGGGCGGGGTGATGGTCGGAGACCTCGATGACGAGGGCGGTGGGCCCGCACGCGCCGTCCGGGTCGTCGGGGTGACCGGTTTCGAGGCGGCACAGCAGCTCGACATTGGTGCCGGCGTGGACCACGGCGTTCGTGACGAGTTCGCTGAGTACGACCACGGCGTCGTCGGCGAGCCGGTCGCCGCCGCCGGACGTGGCGGTCGGTCCGAGCTCGGCCCAGTCGGCGAGAGCGCCCCGTACGAAGCGGCGCGCCGCAGCCGGGGCCAGGGGGTTTCCGGGCAGCGAGGTCCGCACGACGGCCGGTGCTCCCGGGGGACGGGAGGGCTCGTCGGTGGCGTACGTGGTCTCCCGTTGCAGCGGAATGGACCCCACGGTGCGGCTCCTGAGCAGTTCGGGCGATGACGCCTCAGGCGACACGGAACAGAGTGACAGACTGATCCCGCCCATAAGCACCGAGTTACCGAAGTGGGCCACCATGAGCGAGAACAGTGCTACACGTGGCCTCGATCCGGGCCGGATCGAGGCCACCGAACCGCGTGCGCTTCTCGCCGCACCGAACTGCGTGCGCTGCTCGCCGCGAGGACGTCGGCGCGGCACGGCGCCTTCACCAGGGCCCCGGAGACCGGGGAGGGCCTGGCGGCCCGACTCGGCGCGTCGAGCTGCGCGGCAGCCA
>NZ_JBVJPM010000015.1:53876-239603 GCF_055582645.1 Streptomyces sp. NPDC107517
CGTCAGCCACGTCAGCCACGTCAGCCACGTCAGCCACGTCAGCCACGTCAGCCACGTCAGCCACGTCAGCCACGTCAGCCACGTCAGCCACGTCAGCCACGTCAAGGATCCGGGAGCACTCGCCGGAGCGGATGCTCACCCGCGAGCATCCGCTCGCTCCGGGCCGCCGAACTGATGGCCCGCCTGTCCGCCGTCGCACGCGAACTGACGGCCGCCCCCTGCCTGACGCGGCCGAACGGCGCCGCCAGGTGACGCAGTCGGAGGAGCTGTTACGAGAGATGCGCCGCGCCCGCACACCGTGGTGGCGGACCGCGACGCATCCCTCAAGCGGCGACGCGGGGCGTCACTTCTCGCGTGAACCCGCGTACATCTCGTCGATCAGGTAGCCGTACTCACGCTCGACGACCGGCCGCTTCAGCTTCAGGCTCGGGGTCAGCTCGCCGTGCTCGATGTCGAGGTCACGCGGCAGGAGCTTGAACTTCTTGATGGTCTGCCACTTCTGGAGGCCCAGGTTGAGCTCCTTGACGTAGCCCTCGACCAGTTCGACCGTGGCGGGGGCCGCGACCACATCGGCGTACGACTTGCCCTCCAGACCGTTGTCCTTGGCCCACTCCAGGATGGACGGCTCGTCGAGAGCGATGAGCGCCGTGCAGAAGTTCCGGTCGGCGCCGTGCACCAGGATGTTCGAGACGTACGGGCAGACGGCCTTGAACTGGCCCTCGACCTCGGCGGGCGCGATGTACTTGCCGCCCGACGTCTTGATCAGGTCCTTCTTACGGTCGGTGATCTTGAGGTAGCCGTCGGGCGACAGCTCACCGATGTCGCCGGTGTGGAACCAGCCGTCGGACTCCAGGACCTCGGTCGTCTTCTCGGGCAGCCCGTGGTAGCCCTGCATGACGCCGGGGCCGCGCAGCAGGATCTCGCCGTCGTCCGCGATCCGCACCTCCGTGCCGGGCAGCGGCTTGCCGACCGTGCCGGTGCGGTACGCCTCACCGGGGTTGACGAAGGACGCGGCGGAGGTCTCCGTGAGGCCGTAGCCCTCCAGGATGTGCACGCCCGCACCGGCGAAGAAGTAGCCGATCTCGGGGGCGAGCGCGGCGGAGCCGGAGACGCAGGCGCGCAGCCGGCCGCCGAACGCCTCGCGCAGCTTGGAGTAGACGAGCGCGTCGGCGACCTTGTGCTTGGCGCCGAGCCCGAACGGCACCGAGGCCGAACCGGTCCTGCGGAAGTTGTCCTGGCTGGCCTTCGCGTAGTCGCGCGCGACCTCGGCCGCCCACTGGAAGATCTTGTACTTGGCGCCGCCGCCGGCCCGCGCCTTGGCCGCGACCCCGTTGTAGACCTTCTCGAAGATGCGCGGCACCGCGGCCATGTAGGTCGGCTGCACGACGGGCAGGTTCTCGATGATCTTGTCCACGCGGCCGTCGACGGCGGTGACGTGTCCGACCTCGATCTGCCCGGAGGTGAGGACCTTGCCGAAGACGTGCGCGAGGGGCAGCCACAGGTACTGCACGTCGTCCGGGCCGACCAGACCGGTCGAGGCGATGGCCTTCGCCATGTACGACCAGTTGTCATGCGGGAGGCGCACGCCCTTGGGCCGGCCGGTGGTGCCGGAGGTGTAGATCAGGGTCGCGAGCTGGTCCGCGGTGATCGCGCCGACCTTCTCCTTGATCAGGTGCGGGTGCTTCTCCAGGTACGCGGCGCCGCGCTTCTCCAGGTCGGCGAGCGTGAGCACCCAGCCCTCGGGGTCCGCGGCGTCCGGCTCGACCCCGGCCTCGTCGATGACGACGACATGCGCGAGATCGGGCAGGTCGGCCCGGCGCTCGCGGGCCTTGGCCAGCTGGGCCGCGTCCTCGGCGATCAGGACCTTGCTGTCCGAGTCCGCGAGGATGAACCCCGACTCCTCGGCGTTGGTCTGCGGGTACACGGTGGTCGTGGCGGCGCCCGCGCACAGGATGCCGAGGTCGGCCAGGATCCACTCGACCCGCGTGGAGGAGGCGAGCGCGACCCGCTCCTCCGGCTGGACGCCGAGCTCGATGAGGCCGGCCGCGATGGCGTAGACCCGCGTCGAGGCCTGCCCCCAGCTCAGCGACTTCCACTCCTCGGGGCCCTCACCGGAGGCCGATGGCACCGGGTAGCGGTAGGCCTCGGTATCGGGCGTGGCCGCCACGCGCTCCAGGAAGAGGGCCGCCACGGACGGCGGACGGTTCTCGATCAGGGTCTGTGTGTCGCTCACGACGTCCTCCGGGGGCCCGCGGCAGCGCGGCGAGACTGGGCGCGGCTGGCTGTTGGCGGATTTTGTTTAACTGGCGAGTAACTACCGAGCAGTGATCAGAGTAGAGCGCAGTCGCCCGGTGCGTAAGGGGCCGCAGCCTGTCACTTCTTGTCGACAGCCGCTGTACACACAGCCCCCACAAAAGACCCGCACGACAAGGCCGGGAAATCAAGAGGCCCGCCGCACTGACGTGCGACGGGCCCCCGGACTGCTGTGACGCGGCCTACTTCTTCTTCGAGCCGCTGTCGTCGCTGGAGAGCACGGCGATGAAGGCTTCCTGCGGCACCTCGACGGAGCCGACCATCTTCATGCGCTTCTTGCCCTCCTTCTGCTTCTCGAGCAGCTTGCGCTTACGGGAGATGTCACCGCCGTAGCACTTGGCGAGGACGTCCTTGCGGATGGCGCGGATCGTCTCTCGGGCAATGACCCGGGATCCGATGGCGGCCTGGATCGGCACCTCGAAGGCCTGCCGCGGGATGAGCTCGCGCAGCTTGGCGACCAGCCGCACGCCGTACGCGTACGCCGCGTCCTTGTGCGTGACCGCGGAGAAGGCGTCGACCTTGTCGCCGTGCAGCAGGATGTCGACCTTGACCAGGCTGGAGTCCTGCTCGCCGGTGGGCTCGTAGTCCAGGGACGCGTAGCCGCGCGTCTTGGACTTCAGCTGGTCGAAGAAGTCGAAGACGATCTCCGCGAGCGGCAGCGTGTAGCGGATCTCGACGCGGTCCTCGGAGAGGTAGTCCATGCCGAGCAGCGTGCCGCGGCGGGTCTGACAGAGCTCCATGATCGAGCCGATGAACTCGCTGGGGGCGAGGATCGTGGCCCGCACGACGGGCTCGAAAACCTTGTCGATCTTGCCTTCGGGGAACTCGCTCGGGTTGGTGACCGTGTGCTCGCTGCCGTCCTCCATGGCCACGCGGTAGACCACGTTGGGCGCGGTGGCGATGAGGTCGAGACCGAACTCGCGCTCCAGGCGCTCACGGATCACGTCGAGGTGGAGCAGGCCGAGGAAGCCGACGCGGAAGCCGAAGCCGAGAGCGGCCGAGGTCTCCGGCTCGTAGACGAGCGCGGCGTCGTTGAGCTGCAGCTTGTCGAGAGCCTCGCGCAGGTCCGGGTACTCCGAGCCGTCCAGCGGATAGAGGCCCGAGAAGACCATCGGCTTCGGGTCCTTGTAACCGCCGAGCGCCACGGTGGCGCCGTTGTGCAGGGAGGTGATCGTGTCACCGACCTTGGACTGACGGACGTCCTTCACGCCGGTGATGATGTAACCCACCTCACCGACGCCGATGCCGTCGGCCGAGGTCATCTCCGGCGAGGAGACGCCGATCTCCAAGAGCTCGTGGGTGGCGCCGGTGGACATCATCCGGATCCGCTCACGCTTGTTGAGCTGACCGTCGACGACTCGCACGTACGTCACGACGCCGCGGTAGGAGTCGTACACGGAGTCGAAGATCATCGCGCGGGCGGGCGCGTCGGCGACGCCGACCGGGGCCGGGATCTCGGCGACGACCTTGTCGAGCAGCGCCTCGACGCCCATGCCGGTCTTCGCGGAGACCTTCAGCACGTCCTCCGGCTCGCAGCCGATGAGGTTCGCGAGTTCCTCGGAGAACTTCTCGGGCTGGGCGGCCGGCAGGTCGATCTTGTTGAGAACCGGGATGATCTTGAGGTCGTTCTCCATCGCCAGGTAGAGGTTGGCGAGAGTCTGCGCCTCGATGCCCTGGGCCGCGTCGACGAGCAGGACCGTGCCCTCACAGGCCGCGAGGGACCGCGAGACCTCGTACGTGAAGTCCACGTGCCCCGGGGTGTCGATCATGTTGAGGATGTGGGTTTTGCCCGGGTCCTCGCTCGGGGCCCAGGGCAGTCGCACCGCCTGGGACTTGATCGTGATGCCGCGCTCGCGCTCGATGTCCATCCGGTCGAGGTACTGAGCACGCATCTGCCGCTGCTCGACCACACCGGTCAGCTGGAGCATCCGGTCGGCGAGCGTGGACTTGCCGTGGTCGATGTGCGCGATGATGCAGAAATTGCGGATCAGAGCCGGGGCAGTACGGCTCGGCTCGGGCACATTGTTAGGGGTCGCGGGCACGCAGGGTCCTGTCTCTTGAGGCGCCTGTCGCCTCGGGTCGGATCTATACGTAGGTTCCATGGTCCCACGGACGCGGGGCTGCGCCCGGTTTGGGCCGCTCGGAGCACGGCTGGTAACGTTGACAGCTGTGTCTCATGCCCTCTCGGCACGAGGCACTTCAAGAGAAATCACCGGCACGTGGGCGTGAGCTCGCGTGCCTGAACCTGAAAAGGCTCATTTCGTGGCGAACATCAAGTCCCAGATCAAGCGGATCAAGACCAACGAGAAGGCTCGTCAGCGCAACAAGGCTGTCAAGTCCTCCCTCAAGACCGCGATCCGCAAGGCCCGCGAGGCCGTTGCCGCGGGTGACACCCAGAAGGCCGAGGAGCTCACGCGCGAGGCTTCGCGCAAGCTCGACAAGGCCGTCTCCAAGGGCGTCATCCACAAGAACCAGGCCGCCAACAAGAAGTCGGCGCTTGCTTCCAAGGCTTCTTCCCTCAAGGGCTGAGTACCCACTCCCTCACGGGACGGCACTCCTTTGATGTGATCGCCGGACGGACCCGAGCGGGCCCTCTCTCTCCGCTCCCGGCCGGCACCCCGGATCTGCACGCGACTGCGTTCGCCACGCGGGTGCGGATCCATCGAGCTTGAACCTGAGACCCCGCACGGCTGTCCTTCCCCAGGATGGCTGGGCGGGGTTTTGGCGTGTTCGGGGGCTTGGGGCTTACGGGTTGCGGGTGGCCTGAGGGCGGGCCCTGCGGGGCCGGGGGCTTGTCTGTGGTGTGCGTGGGCCGAGGGCTTGTCTGTGGTGTGCGTGGGCCGGGGGCTTGTGAGTGGTGCGCGCGGGCGGGCGCCTACGAGAGGTGCGCGCGGGCCCGGGAGCTAGCGAGGGGTGCGCGCGGGCCGGCACATACGAGAGGTGCGCGCGGGAGCTTGCGAATGCCGGGTGTGGGCCTGTGTGACTCGAGCCGCGGCACTCAGCCGCGACGGGAGCGGGCGGCCCTTGCGATGGTGACCACGGCCTTCTCCAGGGCGTACTCGGGATCGTCCCCGCCACCCTTGACGCCCGCGTCGGCCTCGGCGACGGCCCGCAGCGCGACGGCCACACCGTCCGGCGTCCAGCCGCGCATCTGTTGACGCACCCGGTCGATCTTCCACGGCGGCATCCCCAGCTCGCGGGCGAGGTCAGCGGGCCGGCCGCCGCGTGCCGACGAGAGCTTGCCGATGGCGCGGACTCCCTGGGCGAGCGCGCTGGTGATCAGCACGGGCGCCACCCCGGTCGACAACGACCACCGCAGCGCCTCCAGCGCCTCCGCGGCACGGCCCTCGACGGCCCGGTCGGCGACGGTGAAGCTGGAGGCCTCCGCCCGGCCCGTGTAGTACCGGGCGACGACCGCCTCGTCGATGGTGCCCTCGACGTCCGCGCCGAGCTGCGTGACGGCGGACGCCAGCTCCCGCAAGTCACTGCCGATCGAGTCGACCAGCGCCTGGCACGCCTCCGGCGTCGCGGAACGGCCGATCGCCCGGAACTCGCTGCGCACGAACGCCAGCCGGTCCGCGGGCTTGGTCATCTTGGGGCAGGCGACCTCGCGGGCCCCGGCCTTGCGGGCCGCGTCGAGCAGCCCCTTGCCCTTGGCGCCGCCGGCGTGCAGCAGCACCAGCGTGATCTCCTCGGCGGGCGCCGCGAAGTACCCCTTCACGTCCTTGATCGTGTCGGCCGAGAGGTCCTGCGCATTGCGTACGACCACGACCTTGCGCTCGGCGAAGAGCGAGGGGCTGGTCAGCTCGGCGAGCGTGCCGGGCTGAAGCTGGTCGGATGTGAGGTCACGCACATCCGTGTCCGCGTCGGCGGCGCGAGCTGCCGCCACCACCTGCTGCACCGCGCGGTCGAGCAGCAGGTCCTCCTGCCCCACGGCGAGGGTGACAGGGGCGAGCACGTCGTCTGTTGCAGTCTTCCTGGCCATCGCGGTCAAGCATCCCACGCGGCACTGACAGCGCCCGCCGTGCCGGAGAATGGCCGGGTGACCGACGCTCGACATGTACTGGTGCTGCCCGACCGCGACGCCGCGGAGGAGGTGGCCGAGGAGCTTCCCGACCGGTTCGGCGTCACCGAGGAGCCCCAGCTCGTACGCGACGCGCTGGCCGGTGAGGACGACGCCGAGGACGCCCAGTGGCTCGTGGTGATCGAGGACCCCACCGGCCGCCTCGACCCCGCCTCACTCGACGAATTCGCCGCGGAGCACGAGGGCTGGCTCGAGGCGCCCTAGCCGCGGCGGCATCGGGGCGGCGGCTCGGGTAGGCCGCATCAGGGCGGCGGTTGAGGGCGGACCTTCGAGGGCTGACCGTTGAGGGCTGACCAGTGAGAGCTGACCGTCGAGGATGCCGCGGGGCGTCAGCCCTTCGGGACGATCTGGATGTCGAGTTCGATCTTCACGCTGGAGCCGACCGCCGCGATCCCGCGGGCCAGCATCGTCTGCCAGTTGACCGTGAAGTCGTCGCGGTGCAGCTCCGTGGTGGCGCGGCAGGCGGCGCGGGTCTCGCCCTCCATGCCGTTGCCCAGGCCCAGATACTCCGCGTCGAGCGTGACCGTGCGGGTCACACCGTGCAGCGAGAGCGCGCCGGGGATCGCCCAACGGCTGCCGCCCTTGTGCACGAACCGTTCGCTGTAGAACTCGAGCGTCGGGAACCGGTCCACGTCGAGAAAGTCGGCCGACCTGAGGTGGTCGTCGCGCATCTTCACGTTCGTGTCGATGGACGACGCATCGATGACCACATGCATCGCGGACCGCTCGACCCGCTCGGCGATGCGCAGCGCGCCCGCGAACGTGTTGAACCGGCCGTGGATCCGCGCCAGCCCGATGTGCCGCGCCGTGAACCCGACCGACGAGTGCATCGCCTCGATCTCCCACTCCCCGACGTCGGGCAGGGCCGGCGGCTGGGCGACCTGGAGCATGACGTCGCCGAGTGAGGAGTGCGCGCTCTCGGCGACCGAAGCGTTTCCCCGGTACGGCGTGTAGCCCTCCGCCGTGACCGCGAGCCGGTAGTCACCGGCGGGCACGGCCGCGACGAACGAGCCGAACGGGTCGGCCCCACCGCTCACGACCGTGCGCCCCATGACGTCGCTCACCGCGAACTCGGCGCCGCGCACCGGCTCGTTGACGGGATCGAGCACCCGGCAGCTGACGAATCCCGCACCGGGCGGCACGCTCAACCCCGCGAGGGGACTTGTTCGTTGAGCCCGGTTCGTACGGTTTCCCAGCCAGCGGCCGACCATGTGCGAGACACCCCAGTGAAGCTTGACACCACCATCAACGAAGATGCATTCGACCATCGTTGTGGCATTCGGGGCAACACAGGCCCACATCGCGGGAATGCCAGAGACTGTTACCGCCTGTATAGAGATGCCTGAATTAGTCATTCCGCTTACCGTTTCGCCAGCTCGGGGGCATTTCTACCGGCCGGTAATGACATGGGAGCCGCAGGGGCACGGCCGCCATGGGAACAGCGGGGGCACGGCTGCCACGGGAGCCGCAGAGGCGCGGCACCTGCCATCACCCACCCGTCACCACACCGAGCCCCGCCCCCTCCCCCGGCGCCTCCCCGGAACGGACCGAGCCGGATCTGTCCTGCCCCGATCCGGTGACCGCCAACGCCCCGTCCCGGTCCGTCCGGAGGACCGCCGCTCCACCGGCCCGCAACTCCGCGACCGTGCGCGCCGACGGATGCCCGTACGGGTTGTCCTCGCCACACGAAATCAGGGCAAGACGGGGCGCGACCCGCCGCAGAAGTACCGGATCCTGGTAGGCCGAGCCGTGGTGGGCGACCTTGAGAACGTCCACGGGTGGCAGGGACGCCGCCACGGGAGCTCTCAACAGGGCGCGCTGCGCCGGTGGTTCGAGGTCACCCAGGAGCAGCAGGGTGAGGCCCGCAGTGCGGACCAGCAGAGTGACGCTCGCGTCGTTCGGGCCGTCCGGGTCGGGAGCGGGTCGCGGCTGCGGCCACAGCACCTGCCATGCGAGCCGGCCCGTCCGCCGCTCCTCCCCCGCGACGGCCCGGCTCATCGTGATGTGCCGAGCGTCCGCCAGCCCTCGGACGAAACGCACCTGCTCCGGCGGCTCGGCGAACCCTGTCGTCTCGATCGCCCCCACCTCGCGCCCCCGCAGCACCCCGGGCAGACCCGCGACATGGTCCGCGTGAAAGTGGGTCAGCAGGACGAGCGGGACCCTGGTGATCCCGAGCGAGCGCAGACAGCGGTCGACCAGCACCGGATCCGGCCCCGCGTCGACCACCACCCCGGCCCCGGCGCCCGCCGCGAGCACCAGCGCGTCCCCCTGCCCCACATCGCACATCACCATCCGCCATCCCGGCGGGGGCCACCCCGTGATCACCCGGGTCAGGGGCCTCGGCTGCACGACCACGAGGATCAGGAGCAGCACACACATCCCTATGGCCCACGGGGACTTGAGTACCCGGCGGCCCACGAGGACCACGCCCAGAGTGACCACGGCCAGCAGCAGTCCACCGCTCGGGCCACCGGGCCAGTCCACGCCTCCGCCGGGCAGTGCGGCCCCCGCGCGGGCGATGTCCGCGATCCATCCGGCGGGCCAGCTCGCGCACCAGGCGAAGACTTTCGCGACCGGTATCGCCAGCGGCGCGGCGGCCAGGGCGGCGAACCCCAGCACCGTCGCGGGCGCGACGGCGAACTCCGCGAGCAGATTGCACGGCACCGCCACCAGGCTCACCCGGGACGCGATGACCACGACCACCGGCGCACACACGGCCTGCGCCGCCCCGGCCGCCGCGAGCGCCTCCGCCAGGCGCGGCGGGCATCTCCGCCGCCGCAGTGCCGCACTCCAGCGCGGGGCGAGGGTCAGCAGCGCGCCGGTGGCCAGGACGGACAGCAGGAACCCGTAACTCCGGGCCAGCCAGGGGTCGTACAGCACCAGCAGCAGTACGACCGTGGCCAGTGCCGGGATCAGGGACCTGCGTCGCCCGGTGCCGATGGCGAGCAGTGCGACGAGCCCGCAGGCCGCCGCCCTGAGGACACTCGGCTCCGGCCTGCACACGATCACGAAGCCGAGCGTGAGCGCGCCGCCGAGCAGAGCGGTCGCCCGCAACGGGATCCCGAGCCTCGCAGCGAGCCCACGGCGCTCCGCCCGGTGCGCCGTGCCGGGCGGACCGATCAGCAGAGCGAGCAGGATCGTGAAGTTCGCCCCGCTGACCGCCGTCAGGTGCAAGAGGTCAGTGGCCTCGAACGCCTCGTGCAGCTCGGGCGGGACACGAGACGTGTCCCCGACCACGAGCCCGGGGAGCAACGCGCGGGCATCCGCCGGCAGCCCCTCGGTCGCTTCCCGCAGCCCGCCCCTCAGCTTCCCCGCGAACCGCTGAGCCGTGGAGGGTGCGCCGACGGTCCGAGGGCTCTCGTCGCGTCCGACGCGGAGCAGGGCAGCGACCCGGCCGCCGCCGGCCGACGCGGGCGCCAGCCCTCCGTGCACGACCAGCCGCGTGCCGGGCAGGAGCGACAGCCACGGCGTCCTCCCCGGCGCGGCGCGGTCCACGTCGACGAGGACCAGGACCGGCGTACGCACCCGCGTCCCGACGCCCGAGTGCCTGCCCCGCCCCGCGTCGCCGACTCTCAGCACATCGGCGGCGATGACGACGGACGAGGGAGCCGCGTGGTCCCCCTTCACGCGGGGGCGTGTCAACCGCGGGTCGGCCGTCACTTCCAACTCGACCGTTACCCGGGCGAATTGCCGGGCAAGTCCGGGAACGGGACCGCGCGTCAGATCCGCACCGTGCAGCGTGGCCGAGGCCCCGGACGCGGCGACGCAGAGCAGCACGGCGGCCACGGACATACGAGGCAGGAGCGAGAACACTCTGCGGGGAGGGCGGGGTGGTGGTGGCCGCAATTCCGGGGGCGGGGGCTGTAGTGGCGGACGCGGTGGCTCCGTGCTCCCCTGCCGTCCCCGTGTCGCCCCTCCCAGTAACAACGCTCCCGCCACCGCCACGCAGGCCAGTGCGAGGGCCGTCACCCAGGCCGCCGGAGCGTCCAGTGTCACCGCTGCCGTGGCCCATGCCGCGAGCGCCGGAGGGACGAGACGGAGATCCGCCGGGCCTTCCTGCCTGGGGTTGGCGTCATCCGAAGTGAGGTCCACGGGCGGTGCGACTCCCGTGCTGTTCATGGCCGTACGAGGTTCTGGAGGTCGGAGAATCGACGGTCGCCGATGCCGTTGACCTCGCGCAGTTCATCGACGGATCGGAAACCTCCGTGCTCGGTGCGGTAGTCGATGATGTGCTGGGCCAGCACGGGTCCGACGCCCGGTAGCGTGTCGAGCTGCTCCGCGGAGGCGGTGTTGAGGCCGATGGGCCCCGCCGCCGCAGCTCCGGTTCCGGCACCCGTCCCGGCAGAACTCGCCGAACCCACGGAGCCGCCCGAGCCGGTCCCTCCGAGTGCCGCCGGTGCGCCCACGACCACTTGCTCACCGTCCGCCAGCAGTCGCGCCCGGTTGATGCCCGTGGGGTCCACTCCCGGACGGATCCCTCCGGCGGCGCGCAACGCGTCGGCGACCCTGGATCCGGCCGGCAGCCGATGGATCCCGGGGCTGCGCACCTTCCCGCTGACGTCCACGACGATCGCCGCCGCAGCCTCCCCGGCAGGCCCAGCCGTCCCGCCCGCAGCCGACGCCCCGGCGGGGGCAGGTGCCGGCCCGGTGTCCGGCTCCTGACCGGCCCCGATCTGACCCGCCGCCCCCTCGGGCGCCGCCGATCGCACCACCTCGGGCGCGCTCACCGGCTGAGCCCGGCCGGTCCAGAAGTGGTGCACGGCGAAGCCCGCCGCCGCGACCAGGACCACGACCAGAGCGATCACGCTCCGCCGCTCCAGCCCGCACCGCGTCTGCATCCACAGCGGCAGCCGCTCCCGCGCGGCAAGCCCCGCCCGCTCCCGCCACGAGGGCGTGTCGCTCTGGGCCTCGCCCTCCGGTTCGTCCCGCTCCTCCGTGTACTCCCCCGGCGCCGCACCCACCACCTGGACCCCGCAGTCGCCGGAATCAGCATCGGCATCCGCCCGAGCCCACCGAGGAGGACGTGAGGACACCGCCCCGGCCCACCGTGGAAGAGGCGGCCGCACCCACTCGGGCGGATCCGGCGAACTCGGCCCACCCGGTGAACCGGGCAAAAGGCTCGGCGCGCCGGACCAGCCCGGCGGCCCATCCCGCCCCTCCGCGAACAACGCCTGTGCCCGCAGCCTCAATGCCTCGGCCGACGCCTGCCGATAGCGCCGCCGCACACGCCTACGCCGCTGCCACGTCCCCGACGCTCCTCCCGGCGCCACATCCCGGGCAGCTGCCTCAAGCGTCTCCGAACGTACTGCTGTCTCTGAAAGTGCTGATCCAAGTGCCATGCCACGAACGCTAGGCACTCCGCCGAATCCGCGGTGATCTTGCTCAATTCCCGGGGACAACCCGCCAGTTGTGGATAACTCCGTCACCCACAAGAACCCCCAGACTCAGAGCACCGCACCGCGAAGCACCTCATCGAGGCGAAACAATCGCCCCCAGCAAACCCGGCCCCGTGTGCGCCCCGATCACCGCGCCGACCTCGCTGACATGCAGGTCCAAGAGCCCCGGCACCCGCTCCCGCAGCTTGTCCGCGAACGTCGCCGCCCTGTCCGGCGCGGCGAGATGGTGCACCGCGATGTCGACCTCGCTCGTGCCCGCGCGCTCGGCGACGATCTCCTGGAGACGGGCGATCGCCTTCGACGACGTACGCACCTTCTCGAGCAGCTCGATACGGCCACCTTCGAGCTGCAACAGCGGTTTTACGGCGAGCGCCGAGCCGAGGAGGGCCTGGGCGGCGCCGATACGGCCACCGCGGCGGAGGTAGTCGAGGGTGTCCACGTAGAAGAAGGCGGACGTGGCGGCGGCCCGCTTCTCCGCCGCGCTCACGGCCTCGTCGACCGTGCCGCCGCCGTCGGCCACCTCGGCGGCGGTGAGCGCGCAGAAACCGAGGGCCATCGCGACCATGCCGGTGTCCACGACTCTGACCGGCACCGGCGCCTCACGCGCGGCGAGTACCGCGGCGTCGTAGGTGCCGGAGAGTTCGGACGACAGATGGAGCGAGACGACGCTGGTCGCACCCTCTTCGGCCAGCTTGCGATAAGTGGCGGCGAAGATCTCGGGACTGGGCCGGGACGTGGTCACCGGCCGGCGCTTCTGCAGGGCTTCGGCGAGTGAGCGGGTGGAGATCTCGGCGCCCTCTTCGAGGGCCCGGTCGCCAAGGACCACGGTCAGGGGGACCGCGATGATGCCGTGGCGCTCCATCGTCCGCTGCGGCAGGTAGGCCGTTGAATCCGTGACGATCGCGACATGGCGGGACATGAGCTGGAGATTACCTGCCCGGGCCGGTGGACGGCAGCCCGGCCCCGGTGGCCCGGTCACACGTCAAGTCGTGCTCTCCGGACGGGCTTTCTTCTGCCAAGGATAGGACGGGCGCGGGTCGGTGGGCGAGAGCGCGGGCCGGTCGGACGCCTCGGGCTGTCCGCCCTGCGGAGTCCCTGGCCAGGTCTGATGTGCGGCAGGGCGCTCCGGGGCCGCTGCCTCGGGCCACGAGGACGGCGTCTGCGCGGGCTCGGACGACGGTTCGGTCGTCCAGTGCCGCAGGGCTCCCGCCTCGATGTCGATCTGGGCGCTCAGCGAATCGAGGTCATCATCGGCGATCCGGTGGGCACGGTCCATGGCCGCCCGGCGCAGGGAGTCGGCCGACGCGGTGATCTGCTCCGTCCGCTTGCGCAGGCTGGGCAGGAGCTCGGCGAGATGCGCCTTGTCCGGCTCGGTCTCCAGACGCTTGAGGTCGTCGTCCAGCTCGTGCCCGTGCACGCTGAGCCGGCCGAAGAGGTCCAGCGACTCCTTGAGCGAGGCGTCCTCGGCCACGCGCGCGTGGAGCGCCTCCTGCGTGGACCTCATCGACGTGCGCAGCTTGAGCCGCAATTGCGCGAGCTCCCCGGCCGCGCCCGGCTGCACGAAGGTACGTGCCTTGAGCGTCGTGTCCTCGACGGACCGGCGGGCCTGCGCGACCGTGCGGTCCACTCCCCGCTTGGCGGCGCCGACGACCTTCACCGTCACGTACCCGCCCAGGGCCAGGAACAGTACGAACATGAGCGCCACGATTGCGATCACGGCCTCTCCCATGACGCTCCTCCCGACAAGGTCGACGGTCCGTCCGCCTCTTCCACGGTAAACGGAAAAGGCAGGCTGGAGGTTCCAGCGGAACCCCCAACCTGCCCGTAGGGAACAACCCTGATCGTCCGGCTGGACGCAGCGGCTGTCGCTCACGCAGGAACGATGTTCACCAGCTTCGGCGCCCGCACGATGACCTTGCGGATACCGGCGCCGTCCAGCGCGGCGACGACCCGCTCGTCGGCCAGGGCCACCTTCTCCAGCTCCTCGTCGGAGATCGACGGGGAGACCTCCAGACGCGCCTTGACCTTGCCCTTGATCTGCACGACGCAGGTCACGGACTCGTCCACGACGTACGCGGGGTCGGCGACGGGGAAGTCCTGGTGGACGACGGAGTCGGTGTGGCCCAGCTTGCTCCACAGCTCCTCGGCGATGTGCGGGGCCAGCGGCGCGACCAGCAGCACCAGGCGCTCGGCCACGCTGCGCGACAGCGGGCCGCCGACCTTGGTCAGGTGGTTGTTCAGCTCGGTGACCTTGGCGATGGCGGTGTTGAACCGCATGCCCTCCAGGTCCTGGCGGACCCCGTCGATCGCCTTGTGCAGGGCGCGCAGCGTGGTCCCGTCGATGGCGGAGTCCTCGGTGTCGACGACCGTGACCTCGCCGCTCGCCTCGTCGACGATGTTGCGCCACAGGCGCTGCAGCAGACGGAACTGGCCCACCACCGCGCGCGTGTCCCACGGCCGCGACACGTCCAGGGGGCCCATCGCCATCTCGTACAGACGCAGGGTGTCCGCGCCGTACTCGGCGCAGATCTCGTCCGGCGTGACGGCGTTCTTCAGGGACTTGCCCATCTTGCCCAGCAGGCGGGAGACCTTCTCGCCCTCGAAGTAGTACGCGCCGTCGCGCTCCTCGACCTCGGCGGCGGGCACCGCGATGCCGCGGCTGTCGCGGTACACGTAGGCCTGGATCATGCCCTGGTTGTACAGCTTGTGGAACGGCTCGGCCGACGAGATGTGGCCCAGGTCGAACAGCATCTTCGACCAGAAGCGGGCGTACAGCAGGTGCAGCACGGCGTGTTCGGCGCCGCCCACGTACAGGTCGACGCCACCGGTCGGCTGTCCCTCGCGGGGGCCCATCCAGTACTGCTCGATGGCCGGGTCGACCAGCTTCTCGCTGTTGTGCGGGTCCAGGTAGCGCAGCTCGTACCAGCACGAACCCGCCCAGTTGGGCATGGTGTTGGTCTCGCGGCGGTACTTCTTGGGGCCGTCGCCCAGGTCCAGCGTGACGTGGACCCAGTCGTCGTTGCGGGACAGCGGGGTCTCGGGCTGGGTGTCGGCGTCGTCCGCGTCGAACGTGCGGGGGCTGTAGTCGTCGACCTCCGGCAGCTCCAGCGGCAGCATCGACTCGGGCAGCGAGTGCGCGACGCCGTCCTCGTCGTAGACGATCGGGAAGGGCTCGCCCCAGTAGCGCTGGCGGCTGAACAGCCAGTCGCGCAGACGGAAGTTGACGGTGCCGCGGCCGATGCCGGTGCGCTCCAGCCACTCCGTCATGCGCGCCTTGGCGTCGGTGACGCCCATGCCGTCCACGGAGATCTGGTCGCTCGCGGAGTTGACCAGCCGCGCGTCGTAGGAGGCGAACGCGTCGTCCCACGTGGCGGTGTCGGTGCCGCGGTCGTCCGAGGGCTCCACGACGCAGCGCATCGGCAGCTCGAAGGCGCGCGCGAACGCGAAGTCGCGGGTGTCGTGCGCGGGGACGGCCATGATCGCGCCGGTGCCGTAGCCCATCAGGACGTAGTCGGCGATGAAGACGGGGACCTGCTCGCCGCTGACCGGGTTGGCCGCGTACGCGCCGGTGAAGACGCCGGTCTTGTCCTTGGCCTCGGCCTGGCGCTCGACGTCGGACTTCGAGGCGGCCTGCTTGCGGTAGGCGGCGACGGCTTCGGCGGGGGTCGCGTGACCGCCCGTCCAGACGTCGTGCGTGCCCTCGGGCCATGCGGCCGGGACGATCCGGTCCACCAGGTCGTGCTCGGGCGCCAGGACCATGTACGTGGCGCCGAACAGGGTGTCCTGACGGGTGGTGAAGACGGTGATGGCCTCGTCGCCGACGGGGAAGTCGACGCGGGCGCCCTCGGAGCGGCCGATCCAGTTCCGCTGCTGCAGCTTGATCGCCTCGGGCCAGTCCAGGGCGTCCAGATCGTCCAGCAGGCGGTCCGCGTAGGCGGTGATGCGCATGTTCCACTGGCGCAGCTTGGCCTTGAAGACGGGGAAGTTGCCGCGCTCGGAGCGGCCGTCGGCGGTGACCTCCTCGTTGGCCAGGACGGTGCCCAGGCCGGGGCACCAGTTGACGGGCGCCTCAGACGCGTACGCCAGCCGGTACTCACTCAGTACGTCGGCCCGCTCGGCCGCGTTCAGCTCGTGCCACGCGCGCGTGGAGTCCGGTACGGCGCGCTCACCGCTCTCGAACTGCGCGATCAGCTGGTCGATCGGCCGGGCCGTCTTCGCCTCGTCGTCGTACCAGGAGTTGAAGATCTGGACGAAGATCCACTGGGTCCACTTGTAGTACTCGGGGTCGATCGTGGCGAACGACCGGCGCTTGTCGTGGCCCAGGCCCAGCCGACGCAGCTGGGACTTCATGTTGACCATGTTGGCTTCGGTGGACGTGCGCGGGTGGGTGCCCGTCTGCACGGCGTACTGCTCGGCGGGCAGGCCGAAGGCGTCGAAGCCCAGGGTGTGCAGGACGTTGTGCCCGTTCATGCGCTGGAAGCGCGCGAAGACGTCCGTGGCGATGTAGCCCAGCGGGTGGCCGACGTGCAGGCCCGCGCCCGAGGGGTACGGGAACATGTCCATGACGAACTTCTTGGGCCGGGCGGCCATGGCCCGGTCCGCCTCGGTGTCCCCCGCCAGGTCACCGCTCGGGTTCGGCGCCTCGTACGTGCCGTCGGCGTCCCAGAAGTCCTGCCAGCGTGCCTCGATGTCGGCGGCCATCGCCGCCGTGTAGCGGTGCGGCGCGGCCACCTCGGAAGCGGCAGCGGAATTCGTCTCGCTCATGATCCTCAAAGCTCCATCGATCGTCTCTGCTTACGGAACTGACCGCGCTGGCCAAACAAAAATGCCCCTCGCACAGGAGGGGGCGCCGCGCCGATTCCGATCCGCGATTCGTCAGCGGTCGGGACTGATCAGCGCGGCTCGCTAAGCAGAAGGCGTACGGCACGCATGGCGTCAGGGTACCGCAGGGCCCGCACGGGCCGCGACGGGCTTCCCGGGGAGCCCGTCGCGGGGCTGCGGGCGGACCACGGGGGGCCTTCGAAAGGTGCATGGGCCAAGGGTTACCCCGCGTACCGACCCCTATCGGGGCAACACAAAGTCCACACCTCCGATAGATAACAACGAGATAACTCAAACCCCGTACTGGCTGGTATGGGTCGACCTAGAGTGCGGCAGCGGGACCACTTTGCCGAACCATTCGGAGTCGCCCCCATGAACCCTCCACTGAACTCCCCGTTGAACTCCCCGACGAACGGGCAGCCGCTGAATCCGTTCCCCCAGCGTGGAAATACCCAGCGCCCCCGGCGCAGGATCCGCCCGTCCCCCGCACCCAGCCGGGCGACCCGAGGGGCCCTGTGCGCAGCGGCACTGCTACTGATACCCCTCGTGGTCCTCGTCGGGAGCGACGCCTTCCGCGCCGCGCTCGACTTCACCACCGGGGTGCTGTCCCTGGTCTCCCTGACGGCGTCCGTCGTCTGGGGCCTGGTCGCCTCCGACCGGCTGTTCCTGACCTCGCGCCAGCGCCTGCTCTCCCAGGGCGTGCACCGGGCCACGGCGGTCGCCTCGATCGGCTTCCTGCTCCTGCACGTCACCGTCAAGCTGGCCCTCGACCATGTGTCCGTGGTCGGCGCGCTGATCCCCTTCGGGCTCGGCGTGACCGGCAGCGCGGGCCTGATCGGCCTCGGCTCGCTCGCCGGGCTCCTGATGGTCACCACCGGCGTCACCGGCGCCCTGCGCAAGGCCTTCGCGTCCCCCGCCCAGATCGCCTCCCGCTGGCGCGCCCTGCACATGCTGGCCTACCCCGCCTGGTGCTCCGCGCTGATCCACGGTCTGTACGCGGGCCGGCAGCCCAAGACCTACGTAGTGGTCATGTACTGCCTGTGCCTGGTCGCGGTGGGCGGTGCGGTCGCCCTGCGCGCGGCGCCGGGACCGGTCAAGCGCAAGGTCGCCGCCCGCGTCCTGGCACTCCTCGACGGCGACGGCAGAACGCAGGGCACCCGCCGCAGGGACGTCACCCGGTCCCCGCTGCCCGGCGGCGCCGGCCGCCCCGCACCGTCCGACGCCCGCTTCGACGTGAACCGCGAGCCCCCGCCGCGGCCACGCGAAAATCCGCTCCCCATGCCGTCCCCCGACATTCCACCGCTCCACGAGGCTCCGGCGCGCCCCACGTTCGAGCCGCGCCCCGCCACCGCCGGCATCGGCTTCTCGGCCGCCTACCGCGCGGTCTCGGCCCCGGTGGACCCCCTCTTCGGCGCCCCGCCCCCCGGGGAGCCCCTGACCCTTCTGGACCTCCAGCCCACCGAGTCCCTCCCGTTCGTCGACCCCGAGCCCTCCGAGCGCTGGCCGGCCCCGTCCCCGCCGCCCCCCGCCCCGGCACCCCCCTCGGCGTACGACCCCACTCTCGACACCCCCTACGGCGGCATCCCGAGCTTCGAGGAAGAGGCCGCCACCGAAACGCTGCCCGGCCCGTTCCAGGCCCCCGCCGCGGGTGAGCCCTGGAGCACGCCGCCCGGAGGCATTCAGTGAACACCGCGCTGCCCGACGTCCCCGAAGTCCGCGTCGTCGGTCTCCCCCAGCTCACCTCGGGCTTCGACCTGGTCGAGCGACTCGACCTCGACATGCATCTCAAAGTGCACGGCCCGCTCGAACCAATGGGCGGCGAGCAACTGGCCGCGCTGGCCGGGCAGATATCCCTGCGCGGCCGCGGCGGCGCCGGCTTCCCCTTCGCCAAGAAGCTGCGCGCCGTCGCCCAGTCCGCGATACGCCGCGGGGTGCGCCCCGTCGTCGTGGTCAACGGCAGCGAGGACGAACCCGCCTGCCGCAAGGACACGGTCCTGATCAACCGCGCCCCGCACCTCATCCTCGACGGCGCGCTCCTGGTCGCCGAGGCCCTCGGCGCCCGCACCCTCGTGGTGGGCGTGACCCGCGACTCCACCGAGGCGTCGATGCAGGCCGCGCTCCTCGAAAGAGGCCTGTCCAACCGCCGTGGCGCCCCGCTGCGCGCGCGTGTGCAGCGCAACCCCGTACGCATGGTCACCGGGGAGTCCTCCGCGCTGATCCGCTCGGCGGACGGCGGGCCCCCGGTACCTCCGGGCCGCAAGGTGCGCGCCTCCGACTCCGGGGTGGGCGGCGCGCCCACGCTGCTGTCGAACGCCGAGACGTTCGCCCAGCTCGCCGTGGCGGCCCGCACCGGACCCGAGCGCTACTGCCGCACGGGCCTGCGCGACGAGCCCGGCACGATCCTGCTGACCCTCTCCGGAGCCGTCGCCCGCCCGATGGTCCTCGAAGTCCCTGCGGGGGTTCCCCTGCGGTACGTGCTCCAGCTCGCGGGCGCCCCGCCGATGCCCCAGGGCGTGCTCACGGGCGGTTACCACGGCAAGTGGCTCGACGCCTTCACCGCGCAGGAGGCGGTGGTCTCCCGCGCCTCCCTTGAGGCCGCCGGGGGCGCGCTCGGCGCGGGCGCGATCCTGCCGATCGGCCCGGACACCTGCCCGCTCGGCGAGGCGCTCCGGGTGGCCCAGTGGCTGGCCTCGGAGAGCGCGGGCCAGTGCGGTCCCTGCTACCTGGGTCTGCCGGCGGCGGCGCGCGGCCTGGAGGACGTGCTGAACGGCGGCGGCCCCACCGCCCTCGAAGCCCTTCAGCAGGTCACCAGGGCGGTGAAGCGGCGCGGCGCGTGCAAGCACCCCGACGGTTCGGCGGCGTTCCTGGAGTCGACGATCTCGGCGTTCACGGACGATCTCGCCGCACACGTCCTGGGCGGCGGCTGCGGGCGCCCGGTGCAGGGCGTGCTGCCCCTGCACACGGAGGCGCCGCAGGGCGAGTCCCCCAGTGGCCGGCGGCTCGCGGTGGACTGGACGCTGTGCGAGGGCCACGGCCTGTGCGCGGACATCGTCCCGGAGCTGATCCAGCTGGGCCCGGACGGCTATCCCTCGGTCGCGGAGGCCCCGGTGGCGCGCTATTCGGAGGCGCGCGCCGTACGGGCCGTGCGCCGGTGCCCCGCGCTGGCGCTGCGTATCGAGGAGGACCCGGCGGCGGCTCCGGCCCGCCCGGCCCTGCCGCCCGCGCTCCCGCCGGGCCGCGGGCGCAGGGCCCTGGGCAGCGGGCGCGGCTGACGCCCGCGGGACTGCGTGACGGCATACGAAAGCGGGCCACCCTGTTCGGGTGGCCCGTCTTCATGTCCATCTACTGTGGAGCTAAGGAGAATTGAACTCCTGACCTCCTGCATGCCATGCAGGCGCTCTACCAACTGAGCTATAGCCCCTCGCGTCCATCCGGCGGAGCCGCATGTTCACCGTGTCGCCCGGTTTCCCCGGCGGCGACGCCAACATTACCGGGCACCCGGTGCATCACCAAATCGTTTCCACCTTGGTACGGTTTGCCCGAATTTAAGGCACCCTCAGGCCGTGGCGAACGAGTAGAACCGCTTGAGCGTGCAGTGCTCGTCGAGCAGCCGGCCGTAGATCGGCTCGCCCTCCAGTTCCCGATACGTCTCGATCGGGTCGCCTTTTATGATCAGCGCCCGCGCGCACTCCTCGCACCAGTACTGGTAGTCGGGGTTGACCGGCTCCATGTCCCTGACGATGGGCGTGCCGCCGCCGCACCAGTCGCACTTCCTCCTGTGTGCACCCATCGATCAGCTCCAGCTGTGGCCGCAGGCCGTGCACACGTACGAGATCCCGCCGTTGTCGCCGAGCATCTGCGCGACGTGGAGGGAGCCGCAGGACGGACAGTCGAGGAAAGAGAACGAAGACGGAGAAGAGGAGAGGGAAGGAACGTGCCGCCCGGAATGGGCTGCTTCGGCCGGTCTCACTGTCACGCCGAGGGGGCGGTCGGCCGCCTCGGTGATGCGCGCGGGCATCGCGTTCTCCCTCCCGTCGGGCCGACTTCGTCGATCGGACGCGGCCCTCTACCGGCCGTCCGATTCTGCCACGGCCGGAGCGTCACGGTCAGCGACGCATGGGTACCGGTCCGGACACGGCGCCGAGTTCGCCCGCTCCGGCCAGCACTTACGCACACACCGACACACGAGGACCACATCCACAGACCTATACGCCCCCGGGACACCAAGCGCCTCAAGGCAGTTGGAAAGAGTGTTCCGGGTAACAAAAAATCCCGCCCTTACCCGGACGGGATCTTTGTGAAGCGGACGCTTCGAATGTGGAGCTAAGGAGAATTGAACTCCTGACCTCCTGCATGCCATGCAGGCGCTCTACCAACTGAGCTATAGCCCCTTGCGTTCTCCCCGCTCTGCGCGGCTGCGAACAAGAAGAACTCTAGCCTGCGACCTGCCGGAAAGTGAAATCCGGCCGTCCGGCCCCTGTCGGGGGGCTCAGTCGTCGTCGCCGAGCACAGGCTCCGGGAGCGTGCCCGCGTTGTGCTCGAGCAGCCGCCAGCCGCGTGCGCCCTGGCCGAGGACGGACCAGCAGCAGTTGGAGAGGCCGCCGAGGCTTTCCCAGTGGTGGGACTCGAGACCGAGGAGACGCCCGATGGTGGTGCGGATCGTGCCGCCGTGGCTGACCACGACGAGTGTGCCGTCCTGCGGCAGCTTCTCCGCGTGACCGAGCACGACGGGAGCGGCCCGGTCGGCGACCTCCGTCTCGAGCTCGCCGCCGCCGCGGCGCACCGGCTCGCCGCGCTTCCACGCGGCGTACTGGTCGCCGTAACGGGCGATGATCTCGTCGTGCGTGAGGCCCTGCCACTCACCGGCGTAGGTCTCGCGCAGGTCCTCGTCGTGCGTGACGCCGAGGCCCGTGAGCGCGGCCAGCTCGGCGGCCGTGGCGGAGGCCCTGCTGAGGTCGGACGCGACGATGGCGTCCGGCTTCAGCGAGGCGAGCAGCCGGGCGGCCCGGCGGGCCTGGGCGACGCCGGTCTCGGTCAGGCCGATGTCCGTGGAGCCCTGGAAGCGGCGCTCCAGGTTCCAGGCGGTCTGGCCGTGGCGCCACAGGATGACGCGCCGTCCGCGGGCCACTCCCCCGGCCGGTCCGGTGCCGGCCCCCGCGGCGGTCAACGCAGCTCTCCGCCGAGCTCGCGAAGCTCCTCGGCCTCCTCCGCGGCCTGCGTCGCCCGAGCGTGCTCCGCCGCCTTGCCGCGGGTGGCCTTGGCGTCCGCGGGAAGCTCCAGCTCGGGGCAGTCCTTCCACAAGCGCTCGAGGGCGTAGAAGACACGCTCCTCGCTGTGCTGGACGTGGACGACGATGTCGACGTAGTCGAGGAGGATCCAGCGGGCGTCGCGGTCGCCCTCGCGGCGGACCGGCTTGGCGCCGAACTCCTTGTTCAGGCGCTCCTCGATCTCGTCGACGATCGACTTGACCTGGCGGTCGTTGGGCGCGGAGGCCAGCAGGAAGGCGTCGGTGATCGACAGCACATCGCTGACGTCGTACGCGATGATGTCGTGCGCGAGCTTGTCGGCAGCCGCCTGTGCGGCGGCGGTGATGAGCTCGATGGAGCGGTCAGTGGCGGTCACTACAAGGCTTTCCGTCGGCGGGCAGTAATCCCTTGAAGGGATACCCCAAGGGTCTCACGGACCGCCGACGGCCCTTACTGGATTGCCCGGCCGGGAAAACGCGCCCCCGCGGCCGGGCACGCGCCTACTGTCCGCCCGTGTAGTTCTGCCCGAGGACCACGGACACGTCCGCGTTCGCCACGGTCTTCCCCTTGCGCACCGCGCTCGTCGGCAGGCCCAGGGTCTTGGCGACCTCGACGGCGTCCTGCTTGCGGTCGTCGTCCTGATACATGACCTGCGACGCGGCCTGGGCCGGGGTGCCCGTCCCGGCGTCGACGAAGGTGTAGCCGCCGTTGACCAGCGTGACCCTGGCCTTCTCCGTGCGGGTCTTCACGCCCGTGGCGTTCTTGATGCCGACGCGTACGGAGGCGTCCTTGCCGGGGCTCTTCACCGTGCCGCCGAGGACGTCCTTGACGACGCTGTCGGTGGCCTGCTCGGAGAGGGTGCCGTCCTGCTGCACGGGCAGGAGCGCGGTCTTGTAGTCGCCGCCCTTGGCCCGGTCGGCGAGCTTGGCGAGGAACGCGCCGAGGTCCTTCTCGCCCAGCGAGGGGTCGAGGATCTGGGCGAGGGACTGGACGGTGATGGTGGCGGCGTGCGGGTCGGACGACAGCTTGCGCAGCACGCCCTGCATGACCTGGCCGAACCGCATGAGCTGCGCGGTGCCGGACTCGCCGGGCGCGCGGTAGGTGGCGTACGCGACGGCCATGGGGCCGCTCAGCGTCTGCTGCTTCCCCTTCTTGACCAGCGGGGACGTCGCCTTCTTCCCGTTCTTCCCGGACTTGGCGGCCGGGTCGGGGACGTCGGCGTTCGTGTCGATGTCGATGTTGCCGACGAGTTCGACGAGGTTGTTGAGGTACGGGGTGTCGAGCCGCCACGTGCCCTCGACGTCCGTGCCGAGGACCGTGTCGATGGCGTCGCGCGTGCCGGAGGACCCGTCGTCGTCGACGGACTTGCCGAGCGTCGTCGCGCTGCCCTCGTCGTCCGTCAGGGCAAGGGAGTTGGGGAGCAGGACGGTGGTGCCCTGCTTGGTGGTGGTGTTGTTGACGAGCAGGGCGGTGGAGGTGCCGCCGCCCTTCGTGTTGTGCATGTGGACGACGATCACGTCGCGGTTCTGCGGGCCCGCGGTGTCGGCGGCGCCCTTGCCGGAGTCCTTGGAGCCGAAGCCGGGCAGCTTGCCCTCGTACCAGAGGTAGCCGACGCCGCCGGTCACACAGAGCACGAGGACGACGACGAGGGCCACGATCCGGCTGCGGCCGCGGCGGCGGGCCTCCTCGCGGCGCTCGGTGCGCGACTCGGTGAACTTCAGCCAGTCGATGACGTCTTCGGAGTTCTCGTCCGGCTCCTCGACGAAGGAGAACTGCTCGGTCCGGTACTCGGGCCCACCGTCACGTCGATCGCGCGCGGCGGGCTCGGTCCGGGGAGCGGCCTGCGCCGGAATGTGGGCGGTCGCGGCCTGCTCCTCGACCCGCTGCTGCTGCCCCGTTCCCGCGGCGGTCCCGTAGGGGTCGTAGGAAGGGGGCGGTCCCTGCTGCGCGGGCGCACCCGCCCCGTAGGGGTCGTACGTGTCGTACGAGGGCACCGGCGGCTGCTGGCCGGTGGCGTACGGGTCGTAGCCGTAGCCCTGGTCCTGGGACTGCTGCGGATACTCGTACTGCGCAGGCTGCTGGGGCACCTGCCGGTACACGGGCTGCCCGTACTCGTCGTAGCCGACGAGTTCGTACTGGTCGGACGTGTTGGACGCGTCCCCCGAGTACCTGCCCGAGTAACCGTCGTATCGGTCGTTCACCGGTGCCCCTCTCGGCTCACTCGCCGCGGTACAGCTCGCGCTTGTCGATGTAGCGCACCACACCGTCCGGGACCATGTACCAGACGGGGGCACCCTTGGCGACCCTCGCACGGCAGTCCGTGGACGAGATGGCGAGGGCCGGCACCTCGACGAGCGAGACACCGCCTTCCGGTAGACCGGGGTCGGTCAGCGGGTGGCCCGGCCGGGTGACCCCGATGAAGTGCGCCAGGGAGAACAGTTCTTCCGTGTACCGCCAGGTGAGGATCTGGCCCAGGGCGTCGGCGCCGGTGATGAAGAAGAGGTCCGAGTCCGGATTGAGCGCGCGCAGATCGCGCAGCGTGTCCGTGGTGTACGTCGGCCCACCGCGGTCGATGTCGATACGGCTCACCGAGAACTGCGGGTTCTCGGCGGTCGCGATGACCGTCATCAGATAACGGTCCTCGGCCGGAGTGACGTTCCGGTCCGTCTTCTGCCACGGCTGCCCGGTGGGTACGAACACGACCTCGTCGAGGTGGAACTGCGCGGCGACCTCGCTGGCCGCCACCAGGTGTCCGTGGTGGATCGGGTCAAACGTTCCGCCCATGACGCCGAGACGCCGCTTGGCGGTGCTGATCCGGGCCCGGTCCGGGCCGCCGGCCGGGCCGTTGACCGGATTTGTCACCATGTCGTGCTGTCCCATTCCGAATTCCCTCCCCGTGCGCCGGACAGGGTAGTAGATTGAGCTTTCGCCTTCGGGCAACGGTCAGGGCTTGGCCGTCATGAGGCTCTTCCCGAGCCGAGTGAGAAGCCGCTCCCCAAAGGAGTGGAGAAGTCACGCGTGCAGAGCCTACTGGGCAGCACGAACAGCGCCGTCTGTGGGGATGAAGCCTCGGGGCTTCATCCCCACAGACGGCGCTTTTGCACGTCAGCGGTCCCGGTTGAAGCGGGTGACGATCCACAGCATCAGCAGCAGCAGGAACAGGGCGCCGCCGCCGGTGAGGTAGGGGCTGAGGCTCGGGTGGTTGCCGCCGTTCTCGCCGCCCTCGGCGGCGAGGGTGGCCAGCTGGGCAGCGGTGCTGTGGAGGCTCATCGTCAGCAGGACCTATCCGGGTGAGACGGGATGGGGAGTCGGGATCTGGGTGGTGACATGAGGTCTGGATAAAGACTTCCCGCTCATCGTATGCGGGGGTGTCCTCGGCGATCACGCCGACTCTGCCGTATGCGCGCCCGTCCCGCAGCCGTGTCAGTCGTCGCGCTTGTAGCCGCGCAGCAGGAACCAGCCCAGGAACACGCTGCCGAGGAAGCCCACGACGATGACGATGCGCAGCAGATTGCCCGCGCCCTGCTGGTCGGAGGCTGCGGCGCTGACCGCCTGGGTGAGCCAGGCTGCGTCGGGTGTGTGCTCCATGGCGTTTCGCTCCTTCAGTGTGCTGCCCCGACACGGTATCTCCGCCTACTGTGGAGACCTCCTCGGGGGCACGACCGAACACGACGGCACACGAACATGGGGGACGCATGCCCGACGTCAACGACGGCAACGACGGCCGGCGAGAGCACGTACCGAGCAGGCAGCGGCGGCGCTTCGAGGGGATCTCCTCCCGGGCGTACGAACACCCGGCGGACCGTTCGGCCCTGGTGGCGCTGCGCAAGCTCACCGGTTTCGACACGGTGTTCAAGGCGCTCAGCGGGCTGCTGCCCGAGCGCAGTCTGCGCCTGCTGTTCCTGTCGGACTCGGTCCGGGTCTCCGACGACCAGTTCGCGCACCTCAACGACATGCTGCGGGACGCCTGTTACATCCTGGACCTGGAGAAGGTCCCGCCGATGTACGTCAACCAGGACCCCCAGCCGAACGCGATGTGCATCGGCCTGGACGAGCCGATCATCGTCGTCACGACCGGCCTGGTGGAGCTGCTCGACGAGGAGGAGATGCGGGCGGTCGTCGGCCACGAGGTGGGCCACGCGCTGTCCGGCCACTCGGTCTACCGGACGATACTGCTGTTCCTGACCAGCCTGGCACTCCGCGTCGCGTGGATCCCGCTCGGCAACCTCGCGATCATGACGATCGTCACCGCGCTGCGCGAGTGGTTCCGCAAGTCGGAGCTGTCGGCGGACCGCGCCGGTCTGCTGGTCGGCCAGGACCTCAACGCGTCGATGCGCGGCCTGATGAAGATCGCGGGCGGCAACCATCTGCACGAGATGAACGTGGACGCGTTCCTCAAGCAGGCCGAGGAGTACGAGGCCGGGGGCGACCTGCGCGACTCCGTACTGAAGATCCTCAATGTGCTGCCGCGTACGCACCCCTTCACCACGGTCCGCGCGGCCGAGCTGAAGAAGTGGGCCGCGACCCGCGACTACCAGCGGATCATGGACGGTCACTACCCGCGCCGCACCGAGGACAAGGACACCTCGGTCACCGACTCGTTCCGCCAGTCGGCCTCGCACTACGCGGACAACGTGCGCAACTCCAAGGACCCGCTGATGAAGCTGGTCTCGGACATCGCGGGCGGCGCGGGCGACCTGGGCGGCAAGCTGCGCGGGAAGTTCGGCGGCGGCGGCAACGGCGGCGCGAACACGGGCAACCACGGGACGCCGGAGGACGGCGAGTAGATTCCGCGGGGCTCAGAGCGACGGCTGGGCGCCCGGCGCGAGAGCACCGCACAGCGAGGCGGTGCCGCCCGTGTCGTACGGGTCGGTGCCGGCCGGGCCGCCCTCCTTCGGTGCCTGCCCCGCGAGCAGCGGGTGCAGACGGGCGGCCGAGTCGACGGAGCAGGACAGCGGCCCGGCCTGCGTGTAACTGACGAGCACCTCGGCCTGGTGCATGCGCAGGTCGTCACGGTCGAAGCGGAAGTGCAGCTCGCGGCGGACGGTGAACAGGGACGCCTTCGCGTCGGAACCGGCGCCGGCCGGGCGCAGCGCGTAGACGAAGGTGTGGTCGGAGACGACCTCGAGGGTGTCCGCGTCGGACTCCGTGGCGCGCAGGGTGCCCTGGACGCGGATCCCGGTGTCGGCGAGCTCGGCCTGCTTCGGGTCGAAGCGGACGAGCCAGCCGGTCGCCTCGTGCCGTCCGTCGGCGGCGGGCCGGTCGAAGCTCCGGTCGAACTGGTCGAGCTGCTGCGGGTCGAGCAGGATCCGCACGGGCCGCACGGCCTTCCCGGTGAGCACGTCGGGGTCGAGGGAGGACTCGACGAGATAGTCCTTGGCCGTGGTCAGGGCGGCGTAGACCTGGCTCTCGGAGAAGTGCGAAGTGTGCTGCTCCGGGGGCAGGTTGATGCCTTCGGCGGCCGTCCTGAACTCGGCGGCGGGGCTGTGCTTGTAGAGCTGGGACACCGAGACGGCGCCGGGCACCTTGCCCTGCGGCGAGAGCGGGATGACGGTCATGCGCAGCGGTTCGGGCCGGCGGGCGGTGGCGGGGCTCTGGTACGGGTTGCGTACGCCCATGTAGATCGCGGCGCCGAACGCGACAACGATCAGGATGACGAGGAGGACGGCCTGCCGGGTGAAGCCGCGGCGCAGTCCGGGGCGCCGGCGTACGGCGGGCGCGTGGTCGGTGATGCGCTCCTGCGCGGAGAACTCCTGGAGCCGGGCAGCGCGGATGAACGACTCGTCGAAGACGACGGATCGGTACTCGTCCTCACCACCACCGCCGGGAGCGCTCTCGGGGGTCCCCTCCGGTGGGTCTCCTGGCTCGCCCATACCTTCAGGGTAGGTCTGCCGGGGGTCCGGTAAACGCCCTGGTACACGACAACTTCCGACAGGTTCTCAACCCTGTGCTCACAGGGTGTACCCGTGCGTGGTCAGGGGGTCCGCGGGGTCGCGGGGACCGGTGGCTGGGAGTAGTCGGCCGAGGCGCTGGGGGCGGTCGGGAAGCCCTTCTCCAGCTCGGTCGTCGCGGGCGGCGGGACCCGGTCCTGGCGGCCGCCCGACGAGGCGCCGCGGTAGACGGCGGTGAAGGCGAGCGCGACCATCCCGATGCCCATGACGAGGGCGAGCAGCCAGGCGACGGGGCGGCGCCAGCGCACCTTCGCGGTGCCGGGGCGCGGGTAGCCGTCCTCGTCGACATCGGGGTCGTAGAGGTCGTCCACGTCCGGGCCGTGGGCGTAGCCGCCTCGCGGGTCGGGGCCGTACCCGTCGTCGTAGAGGTCGTCGTCGACCGCGGAGCCACGCGTGCGGGCCCTTCGCGCCTCGGCTTCCTGGGCCTCGGCGCGCGCCTGCGCCGCGGCGAGCAGTCGCTCGACCGCGGTGGGTTCATGGACCTCGGCGGCCTTCACGAAGGCCTCGTCGAAGACCACGGAGGCGAACTCTTCGTCCGCACCCCCGCGGTCGCGGTCGTCGTCGGGCTCCCAGCCGTCAGGGAACGGCGTGCCCCCCACGTCCTCCGGCACGCGTCCAGAGTAGACCTGGGGGGTCGTTTTGGGCAGTCGGTGCGGGAATTCCCTTTGTTCCCGTCCGCATGCCCGCGGCTACCGGGTGTGGCCGTCGCCGGTGACGATGTACTTGGTGCTCGTGAGCTCCGGAAGGCCCATGGGGCCCCGGGCGTGGAGCTTCTGGGTGGAGATGCCGATCTCGGCGCCGAAGCCGAACTGACCGCCGTCGGTGAAGCGCGTCGAGGCGTTCACGGCGACCGTGGTGGAGTCGACCAGTTGGGTGAAGCGGCGGGCCGCCTGCTGCGAGGTGGTGACGATGGCCTCGGTGTGGCCGGAGGACCAGAGGCGGATGTGCTCCACGGCGGCGTCCAGGGAGTGCACGACGGCGGCCGCGATGTCGTACGAGAGGTACTCGGTCTCCCAGTCCTCGGGGGTCGCCTCGACGACGGTGGCCTTGGAGCCCTCGGCGTACGCGAGGACGCGCTCGTCGGCGTGCACGGTGACGCCGGCCTCGGCGAGGGCCGCAAGGGCGCGGGGCACGAAGGCGTCGGCGATGTCCCGGTGGACGAGGAGGGTCTCGGCGGCGTTGCAGACGCTGGGGCGCTGCGCCTTGGAGTTGATCAGGATGTCGACGGCCATGTCGAGGTCCGCGTGGGCGTCGACGTAGACGTGGCAGTTGCCGGTGCCGGTCTCGATGACGGGGACGATCGAGTTCTCGACGACGTTCTTGATGAGGGAGGCGCCGCCGCGCGGGATGAGGACGTCGACCAGGCCGCGCGCCCGCATCAGCTCGTTGACGGAGTCGCGGCTCTCCCCGGGCACGAGCTGGATGGCGTCGGCGGGCAGCCCGGAGCCGCCGACCGCGTCGCGCAGCACCCGCACGAGGGCGGTGTTGGACTCGTACGCGGACGAACTTCCGCGCAGGAGAACGGCGTTGCCCGACTTGAGGCAGAGGGCGGCGGCGTCCACGGTCACGTTCGGGCGGGCCTCGTAGATGATGCCGACGACGCCGAGCGGGACGCGGACCTGGCGCAGGTCGATGCCGTTCGGGAGGGTGTTGCCGCGCACGACCGTGCCGACCGGGTCGGGCAGGGCGACGACGTCGCGCACGTCGGCGGCGATGGCGCGGACCCGCTCGGGCGTGAGCGTGAGGCGGTCGATGACGGACTCGCTGGTGCCGGCCTCGCGGGCGCGGGCGATGTCCTTGGCGTTCGCCTCGACGATCTCGGCCGTGCGCACTTCGAGGGCGTCGGCGATCGCGGCGAGGGCGTCGTCCTTCGCGGCCCGCGGCAGCGGGGCGATCACTCCGGCCGCGGACCGGGCGCGGTAGGCGGCCTGGGTGACGGGGGTCATCGAGTCGTACGGCGAGAGCGAGGTCATATCGGCAGGGTAATGCGCGCGGCGCGGCCGTCCGGCGGCTGTTCCGAACCCTGAGATGTGACCTAAAACGGGTGTACGCCGACCGGGGTGGCCGGCAGGGGCCCGTAGCCCTCGGCTATGCGCTGGTGGTACGTGTCACGGTCGATGACCTCGAGGCCGACGATCTCCCACGGCGGGAGCTGGGAACTCTGGCGGTGCTCGCCCCACAGGCGCAGCGCCACGGCGGCCGCGTCGTGCAGATCGCGGGCCTCTTCCCAGTAGCGGATCTCGGCGTGGTCGACGGCGTACCGGCTCGTCAGCAGAAAGGGGTGGTCGTGCGCCAGTTGTTCGAGTCCCCGCCGGACCTCGGCGAGGGGCGCGTCGGCGCCGGAGACGCTGAGAGTGACATGCCAGAGGCGGGGGCCTTCCTCCGTCACGGCGCTCTCCTCCTGCCCGCTGCCCTGGTACGACTCGCCGGCCGCGACGCTGGTCAGTGCCCGCTCCGCCGACCCTCGGGACGTCGCCCCCGGGCGCGCTCGTCTCACGACGGCCTCCTTTGCGCAATGGTCGTGCGGAACTTCCTGCACCAAAGTTGAGCAGGCCAAGCGCCCTCGTGGGGCGGTTTTGGGGAAGGTCCCCCGCGGGAGGCCCGGCTTTCGGCCGTCTACACGGTTTACGCCCGGTGTGGGCGCCGGATCTTCACGAGTTCGCCGGGCGGTCAGGGGTGCAGCAGCACCAGATCGTCCCGGTGGACGACCTCACGCTCGTACGCGGGCCCGAGCTCACGGGCCAGCTCGCGGGTGGAGCGGCCGATGAGCTGAGGGATCTCCTTGGCGTCGAAGTTCACCAGGCCGCGCGCGATCGCCCGCCCCGCGGTGTCGCGCAGCTCGACGGGGTCGCCCGCGGCGAACTCGCCCTCGACGGCCGCGATGCCCGCGGGAAGGAGCGACTTGCGGCCCTCGACCACGGCCTTGACCGCCCCGTCGTCGAGCGCGAGCGCGCCCTGCGGGGTGGAGGCGTGCTGGAGCCACAGGAGGCGGTCGGCGCTGCGCCGGCCCGTGCGGTGGAAGTACGTGCCGGTGTCGCGGGCGGCGAGCGCGTCGGCGGCGTGCACCGCGCTGGTGAGGACGACGGGGATGCCCGCGGCGGCGGCGATCCCGGCCGCCTCGACCTTGGTGACCATGCCGCCGGTGCCGACGCCCGCCTTGCCCGCGCTGCCGATCTTGACGTGCGCGATGTCGGCGGGGCCGCGGACCTCGGAGATCCGCGAGCTGCCGGGCTCGGCCGGGTCGCCGTCGTAGAGGCCGTCGACGTCCGAGAGGAGGACGAGGAGGTCGGCGTGGACGAGGTGGGCGACGAGGGCGGCGAGCCGGTCGTTGTCGCCGAAGCGGATCTCGTCCGTCGCCACGGTGTCGTTCTCGTTCACGACGGGCAGCGCGCCCATCGCGAGGAGCTGGTCGAGGGTGCGCGACGCGTTGCGGTGGTGGGCTCGGCGGGCCATGTCGTCGCTGGTGAGCAGGACCTGGCCGACGCGGACGCCGTAGCGCGCGAAGGAGGCGGTGTAGCGGGCCACCAACAGGCCCTGACCGACGCTGGCGGCCGCCTGCTGGCGGGCGAGGTCCTTGGGGCGGCGGCGCAGGCCGAGCGGGGCGAGCCCGGCGGCGATGGCGCCGGACGAGACGAGCACGATCTCCTTCTCGCCGCCGCTGCGGGACTTGGCGAGCACGTCGACGAGGGCGTCGACCCGGTCGGCGTCGAGGCCGCCCTCGGCGGTGGTGAGCGAGGAGGATCCGACCTTGACCACGATCCTGCGGGCTTCCGCCACGCCCTGCCTCATGTCCTGCCCTGCCGCTGACACGTGCGTTCCCCATCAGTACTGACCGGCCATGGGCCTCGTCGCGGCCACGGCCCTGGTTCTGCAATCTACGTGAGCGGTACGGCGCGGCGCCTCCGGGTTCCGAGGGGCGGACGGCAGGCTCACGCCAGAGGAATTCCGCCGAAGGCCGCGGAAGGAATCGTCGCCCCGAGCCCGCTGGGGCCTTTGCCCCTTTATCCGGTGATTGCTGTCACGAAGGATTGCTAGCGAGGGCGCGAAAGTCATACGGTCAGTGGTCGGCCTTCGTCGAAGAATGCCGCGCACCCCCGCACATCTCTTCCCCCCGCCATCCGATCCCCCCTGCCAGGAGCCCCGCCCAGTGCCCTCCGCCGGCCTTGCCTCCCGCCGCGTCGTGCAGCTCTCAGCGCTCTTCGCGATGTTCGCGCTCTACACGGCCCAGCTCGTCAGCGCGCTGATCCCGTACGTCCCGGTGTTTGTCGCCGCGAGCGCCGCAGGTCTCGCGCTCGACACGTATCTCCAGTACAAGCAGCCCGGCCTGCTCTCCCTCCTCGGCAAGATCCGCTTCGATGTCACCGTCCGGCAGCTGCTGCGCGACATGCTGATCCTGGTCGGGCTCCTGCGCATCGACGGCATCGAGCCGCTGGCCGAGCAGTCCTCCCTCACCATCGCGCTGCTCGGCTTCTACGCCCTGCACTTCGTGTGCCAGGCCGTGGCCGTCCTGGTGCGCCGCACGCGCGCGCTGCCCATCGTGACGCGGAACATCGACGCGTCGGAGCTGCGGCTGTCCGCGGCCCCGCCGCGCATCCTGGCCCGCCGCCAGGGTCACCGCCTGCTCGGCTTCGCCGCCCCCGGCACCGTCGGCCTGCTGATCACGGCGGCCACCACCGACGCGCTCTGGGGCGTCATCGGCCTCGGTGTCTCGATCGTGCTGCTCGGCGGCGGCACGGCCTATCTCGCGACCTGGCTGCTCCCGAAGAAGCGCGCCCTGAGCGAGCAGAAGGTCATGGCCTGGCTCGACCGCTGGCTGGCCGACTACAAGCCGACCGTCGCGATGTACTTCTCGGGCGGCACGTCGTCCGCTTACCAGGCGAACATGTGGCTCTCCACGCTCTCCGAGGTGGACGGCAAGCCGCTGATCGTGCTGCGCGAGCGGTTCATGGTCCAGAAGATCGACGCGACCGACGTGCCGATCATCTGCTTCCCGAAGGTCGCCACGATGTTCTCCCTGGAGAACTCGACGCTGAAGATGGTGCTGCACCCCGCGAACGCCGCGAAGACCTCCCAGGTCCTGCGCATCCCGACGATCAAGCACGCGTTCATCAACCACGGCGAGAGCGACAAGCTGTCCTCCTGCAACCCGTACGCGAAGGCGTACGACGAGGTGTGGGTGGCCGGGCCCGCGGCCCGCGAGCGCTACCAGCTCGCCGACATCGGCGTCGAGGACAAGGACGTCGTGGAGGTGGGCCGCCCGCAGCTGTCGCCCATCAAGCGCTCCACCGGCGCGCCGCAGGGCACGTACACGACGGTCCTCTACGCCCCCACGTGGGAGGGCTGGGACGGCAACCCGGGCAACACGTCGGTGGTTCTCGCCGGCGAGAACATCGTCAAGCACCTGCTCGCCGATGACTCCGTGCGTCTCCTCTACAAGCCGCACCCGATGACCGGCTCGGTCGACCCGCGCGCGGGCGCCGCGAACGAGCGCATCAAGGCGATGGTCCGCGAGGCGGCCGCGAAGCGCTCCGGCGCGCGGCCCGGCCCCGAGGCCGCCGCCGAGCTGGTGCGCCGCGCGGCGGAGCTGGACAAGCTGACGTCGACCGCGTTCCGCTCCAGCGCGGACGAGATGGAGCGCATGCTGCTCCAGGGCACGCCCGACGGGGACCGGCAGGCCGCTGTCGCCGAGGCGACCGCCGCGTGGGAGGCCGCGTACTGGGCGTCCTTCCCGGAGTGGGAGCACCTGGTCATCACGGACGCCCGCCCGGCGATCTTCACCTGCTTCAACCAGGCCGACGTCCTCATCAGCGACGTCTCCTCGGTCGTCTCGGACTGGCTGACGAGCGAGAAGCCGTACGCCGTCGCGAACACCTCCGGCATGACCGAGGGCGATTTCCGCGCCGGATTCCCGACGGTCAGCGCGGCGACGATCCTGACGCCCGCGGCAACGGAGGTACCGGCGCTTCTCGCGGCCGTACGCGCCCCGGAGACGGATTCCCACGCGGAGGCCCGCGCGGAGCTCAAGGAGCACCTCCTGGGCCCCTCGGACCCGCCGTCCCTGGACCGCTTCAACGACGCGGTGCGCGCGCTGTGCGCCCGGGCCGACGAGCGACGTGTGCGCATGGAGTCCCGCCTCGCGGCGGAGATCCCCGGCCAGCGCGACACGGACACGGCCGACGAGTTCGCCGAGACTCTGGAATCGGAGTCGGAGTCGGGCGACACGGTCACCGCGTAGCGCTCCGCGCGCAGGCTGAGCACGGGGAAGGCCCCCGGGAGATCCTCCCGGGGGCCTTCCCCGTGCTCAGCTGTTCCCGGCGGCGGCGCTCAGCGATGCGGAGCTCCTCCATGCGGTGGGCTGAACCACCCCACGGCAGCCCTCACACCGCTCGGCCGCAAGCGGCCTCCCGGGCCTCGGGGCAGCCGCGCCGGACTCGCCCGTCGGCCCGGCGCACCGCCCGACGGCCTAGAACGGCTTGAACTCGTCGTACTCCTGCTCCGCGTCGTCCCGCTCCGCCTGCTTCTCGCGGCGGCGCTGGGCAGCGGGGCGGGGCTCCTCCATGCGGTGGTCCTCGCCTCGGCGGCCGAGCATCTCGGCGCCCGCCATGACCGTGGGCTCCCAGTCGAAGACGACCGCGTTGTCCTCGGGGCCGATGGCCACGCCGTCGCCCGCGACCGCGCCGGCCTTCAGCAGGGCATCCTCGACGCCGAGGCGGTTGAGGCGGTCGGCGAGGTAGCCGACGGCCTCGTCGTTGTTGAAGTCGGTCTGGCGCACCCAGCGCTCCGGCTTCTCGCCGCGCACGCGGAAGAGGCCGTCCTCCTCCTGCGTGACCGTGAAGCCCGAGTCGTCGACCGCCTTCGGACGGATGACGATGCGGGTCGCCTCCTCCTTGGGCTTGGCGGCACGCGCCGAGGCGACCATCTCCGCGAGGGCGAAGGACAGCTCCTTGAGGCCCTTGTGGGCCACGGCCGACACCTCGTAGACCCGGTACCCGCGGGCCTCCAGGTCGGGGCGGACCAGGTCCGCGAGGTCCTGGCCGTCGGGCACGTCGATCTTGTTGAGGACGACGAGGCGCGGGCGGTCGTCGAGGCCGCCGTACTGCTTGAGCTCCTCCTCGATGATGTCGAGGTCGGAGACCGGGTCACGCTCCGATTCGAGGGTGGCCGTGTCGAGTACGTGGACCAGGACCGAGCAGCGCTCGACATGGCGCAGGAACTCCAGGCCGAGGCCCTTGCCCTGGCTGGCGCCCGGGATGAGGCCCGGCACGTCGGCGATGGTGTAGACGGTCGAGCCGGCCGTCACCACGCCGAGGTTCGGGACGAGCGTCGTGAAGGGGTAGTCGGCGATCTTCGGCTTCGCGGCCGACAGGACCGAGATGAGGGACGACTTTCCGGCGCTCGGGTAGCCGACGAGCGCGATGTCCGCGACCGTCTTGAGCTCGAGGACGATGTCCTGGAGGTCGCCGGGCACACCGAGGAGCGCGAAGCCGGGCGCCTTGCGGCGGGTCGAGGCCAGCGCCGCGTTGCCGAGGCCGCCGCGGCCGCCCTGGGCGGCGACGTACGTCGTGCCCTGGCCGACCAGGTCGGCCAGCACGTTGCCCGCCTTGTCGAGGATGACGGTGCCGTCCGGCACGGGCAGGACGAGGTCCTGGCCGTCCTTGCCGGAGCGGTTCCCGCCCTCGCCCGGCTTGCCGTTCGTGGCCTTGCGGTGGGGCGAGTGGTGGTAGTCGAGGAGCGTCGTCACGCCTTGGTCCACGACCAGGATGACGTCGCCGCCACGGCCGCCGTTGCCGCCGTCCGGGCCGCCGAGCGGCTTGAACTTCTCACGGTGAACGGAGGCACAGCCGTGGCCTCCGTTACCCGCGGCGACATGCAGTTCGACGCGGTCCACGAAGGTGGTCATGGTTCAGTGCCTCCTGGGGGTTCCCCCGGCGAAAGGCCGGAGGAGTACGAAATGTCTTTGCTCTGCGTCTATTGGAAACACGCGAAGGGCGGACCTGCTTCCCGATCCGGAAGCCGAAGCTTCTGGCCGGGCAAGCAAGGTCCGCCCTCGCGAAAACGCTCTACGGAGCCTGAGTCCTAGGAACTAGGGGTTTCAGGCGACCGGAACGATGTTCACGACCTTGCGGCCGCGGTGCGTACCGAACTCCACCGCACCGGCGTTCAGCGCGAACAGGGTGTCGTCGCCACCGCGACCGACGCCCGTGCCGGGGTGGAAGTGGGTGCCGCGCTGGCGGACCAGGATCTCACCGGCGTTGACGGTCTGACCGCCGAAGCGCTTCACACCGAGCCGCTGAGCATTGGAATCGCGCCCGTTCCGAGTGGACGATGCGCCCTTCTTGTGTGCCATCTTGTCTCAGTCCCTTACTTCGCAGCCGCGGGGATGCCGGTGATCTTGATCGCCGTGTACTGCTGACGGTGACCCTGACGACGGCGGTAGCCGGTCTTGTTCTTGTAGCGAAGGATGTCGATCTTGGCACCCTTGTGGTGGTCCACGACCTCGGCCTGCACCTTGATGCCGGCCAGCACCCACGGGTCACTGGTCACAGCGTCGCCGTCGACAACGAGCAGCGTAGAGAGCTCTACGGTGTCGCCAACCTTGGCAGTGGAAATCTTGTCAACCTCAACGATGTCGTCGACAGCAACCTTGTGCTGGCGACCACCGCTGCGCACGATGGCGTACACGCGGATCTCTCTTTCGCTCGGAACGAAACCCCTGAAGCCAGCCGCTCACACGCGCCCGAGGGCTCGTGATGTTCCGGATTGGACGAGCGGCCTCCCCCGGCGGACCGAGAGGTGAGGTGCTCAGAGGCGTGGCGCTCAACAGACGCCGACGGTCAAGGTTACGGGTCACCCGCCGAAAGGGTCAAACCAGCCCCCTTCCGCCGGGTGCGCGCGGGCTACGCGGGCGGCTTCTCACCGTCCTGCGGCAGCGGCTTCACGCCCTTGCACAGGTCCGTGGCGTCGGACGTGCCGGGCCAGGCGACGTTCCACACGCGGTTGAAGTGGTCGCGGTAGGCGTCGTGCACGGAGTCGTCGTCGACCTTGACGATCGCCTCGTCGTTCTCGCGCAGCGCGGGGCCCGTGTAGTTCTGCGACCCGGTGAAGGTGACCTTGTTCCGCTTGCCGTCGTACATGCCGTCCACCAGCAGGTACTTCGAGTGGATGATGTACGGCGTCGTGAGCTTCTTGCCGGGGTTCAGCGGGTCACGGTCGTCGTTGAGACAGCGCAGCGAGGGCCCGCCGCTGGCATGCAGCGCCTCCCACGTCCCCTTGGTGCCGCCCAGGCTCTTGGCGCTGTCGGTCTCCGCGTACATGAGGCTGACGGTGCAGCCCTGCTTCTTCAGCGAGACCAGCTTGTCGGCGATCTGCTTGCGGGTGACCTTGAAGATCGCGGCCCGGACGACGGTCTTCTTCGCGGCCCCGGTCACCGGGTCCTTGTAGGAGCACGCGACGTTGTTGAGGACCGAGTACATCGTGTCGGACTCGTTGACCGTGCCGGCCCGCGGGAAGAAGTACGCCTTGTACAGGCCGTTGCTGACGGTGCGGTAGTCCCACGTCGACCAGCTCTTGCCGATCATGTCCGTGAAGTAGTCCGAGTACGCCTCGTACATGACGCCGTTGTTCGGCAGCATCAGCGCGTCGTTGTAGAACTTCGTGTGCGCCGACGGCGTCGAGTTCGACGTGGTCTGCACGACGACGTTCGTGGCGCCCTCGACCGCGGAGAACAGCCAGAACTTGTTGTGCATGATCGACTGGCCGTACTTGGGGTCGCCCAGGCAGGACTTGTGCGCCGGGCAGAGCGTCACGAAGGACGGGCTCGTCCTGGTGGTGCCCAGAGCCGTCTTCAACTGGGCGTACGACGTGTTGGTGGGGCGGTCGCTGACGCTGGACTCGTCGAGCAGCATCTGCACGTTGACGCCGCGGTTCTTGGCCGCGACGAGCGCGTCGACGACCGACTGCTCCCACACGTGGTAGACCGCGACCTTGATCACCGAACCGGGCAGCGCCGCGTTCGTCAGCTGGATCAGCCTGGTGCGGATCGCGTACTGCTGGTCCGTCGTGCCGTGCGGGTCGTTGAAGATCGGCCCCTCGGTCCACGTCGGGGTGTCCGCGGCGGCGGTTCCCGTGGACGCGGTGGCCTGGATCCCGGCCGCCGAGAGCACCGTGGCGAGCGCCACGGCCTGTCTGGCTCCCTTGACCGGCTTGACGGCACGGTGACGGCCCGTGCCTCTCAGGCGCGCGTGCGCCATTGGTACCCCTCCCCTGTTCCACGGGCCGCGTGTTCTCCCCAACGCGCGGTCGCGTGACTGTTCTTGTTCACTCGTGTGACTCCATGAGTTTTACAGGTAGTTGGCCGGCCTCCAAGAGGCAGGGTGCGGCTCAGTGCTGTGACGTGACCTGTGACACGGCGACGCCCCCGTGCCGCAGGTGCGGAACGGGGGCGTCGGATCCGGCTCTACCGCGTTGCTCAGGCCTCGTCGGCCGCGGCGGAGACGGACGGCTGAGCCTGCTGCTCGGCCGCCACGGTCTTCTTCGCGGTCGCCTTCTTGGCGGCGGTCTTGGTCGCCGCCTTCTTGGCCGTCGTCTTCTTCGCGGCCGTCTTCTTGGCCGCGGTCTTCTTGGTGGCGGCCTTCTTCGCCGTCGCCTTCTTGGCCGTCTTACGGGCCGCCTTCTTCGCGGCGGGCGCCTCCTCGGCGGCCTCGGGCTCGGCCTTCTCCGCCTCGGCCTGCGCCGGCTCGGCCTGCGCCTCCGTGGCCGACGGGACGACCGTGACGGCCGTCTCCTCGGACGCGGTCGGCGCGGTGGCCTTGCGGACGGCACGGCGACGCGGGCGGGCCGGAGCCGCGCTCTCGACGGGCGCCTCGGCCTCAGCCGCCTCGGGCTCGGCCTTCTCCTCGGCCACGACGGGCTCCGGCTCGGGCTTGGCGGGCGCCGTGACGGTCACCTCGGCCTCGGCGACGTTCGGCGAACCGGCCGGGGCCGTCGCCTTACGGGTCGCCCGACGGCGCGTACGGCCCTTGGGAGCGGCGTCCTCGACCGGGGCGGGCTCCGCCACGACCGGCTCGGCCACCACGGGCTCGGCCTCGAACTGCGGGGCCTCCACCTCGGGAGCCTCCGCCTTGGCGGTCTCCTTCGGGGCGGCCTCGCCCTTGGGCGCGCCGGCCGGAGCCGACGCCCTGCGGGTCGCACGACGGCGCGAACGGCCACCACGGGCCGCGGCCTCCGCCTCGGCGGGGCTGCTGTACAGCTCCTCGTCGGGCACGAACTCGGGCTCGGCCAGGGCGACCGGCGCCGCGACCTCGGCGGCGACCTCTTCCTCGGTCTCCACCTCCGTCTCCAGCGCCGCCTGCTCGTGGTCGTGCTCGTGCGTGGGCTCCGCGCCGTTACCGCCACGGCCGCGCTTCTTGCGCTTGCCGCCGCCGCCGGCGGACGTGGGCTGCTCCATGTGGACGATGACGCCACGGCCGTTGCAGTGGACGCAGGTCTCGGAGAAGGACTCCAGGAGGCCCTGGCCCACGCGCTTACGGGTCATCTGGACCAGGCCCAGCGAGGTGACCTCGGCCACCTGGTGCTTGGTCCGGTCACGGCCCAGGCACTCGAGGAGCCGGCGCAGGACCAGGTCCCTGTTGGACTCCAGGACCATGTCGATGAAGTCGATGACGACGATGCCGCCGAGGTCGCGCAGGCGCAGCTGGCGCACGATCTCCTCGGCCGCTTCGAGGTTGTTCCTCGTCACGGTCTCTTCGAGGTTGCCGCCCTGGCCGGTGAACTTGCCGGTGTTGACGTCGACGACGATCATCGCCTCGGTCTTGTCGATCACCAGCGAGCCGCCGGACGGCAGCCAGACCTTGCGGTCGAGCGCCTTGGCGAGCTGCTCGTCGATCCGGTACGTCGCGAAGACGTCGACCTCGGAGGTCCACTTCGAGAGGCGGTCGGACAGGTCGGGCGCCACGTGGTTGACGTAGCCGTGGATCGTCTCCCAGGCGTCGTCACCGCTGACGATGACCTTGGAG
Source organism: Streptomyces sp. NPDC107517 (assembly GCF_055582645.1). Taxonomy (NCBI): domain Bacteria; kingdom Bacillati; phylum Actinomycetota; class Actinomycetes; order Kitasatosporales; family Streptomycetaceae; genus Streptomyces; species Streptomyces sp. NPDC107517. Next base: position 93,702 of record NZ_JBVJPM010000015.1, read on the forward strand.
AAGTCCTCGTTGAAGATGTCGCGCACGACACGGACGGTCATGTCCGGCTCGCCGTACAGCAGGCTCGGCGAGCTCGTCGAGATCTGCTTCGACTTCTTCTGGATCTCCTCCCACTGGGCCTGCAGACGCTCGACGTCGCGGCTCAGCTCCTCCTCGCTCGCGCCCTCGGCGGCGGTGCGCACGATCACGCCCGCGTCCTCGGGGACGATCTTCTTGAGGATGGTCTTCAGACGCGCGCGCTCGGTGTCGGGCAGCTTGCGGCTGATGCCGGTCATCGACCCCTCGGGGACGTAGACCAGGTAGCGGCCGGGCAGCGAGACCTGGCTGGTCAGGCGGGCGCCCTTGTGGCCGATCGGGTCCTTCGTGACCTGCACGAGGACGGACTGGCCGGACTTGAGGGCGGTCTCGATGCGGCGCGGCCCGTTGGCCATGCCGAGCGCCTCGAAGTTGACCTCACCGGCGTACAGCACCGCGTTGCGGCCCTTGCCGATGTCGATGAAGGCGGCCTCCATGGACGGCAGCACGTTCTGGACCTTGCCCAGGTACACGTTGCCGACGTACGAGGTCGACTGCTCCTTGTTCACGTAGTGCTCGACGAGGATGTCGTCCTCGAGCACGCCGATCTGGGTGCGCTCGCCGCTCTGGCGGACGACCATCACACGCTCGACGGCCTCGCGGCGGGCCAGGAACTCGGCCTCGGTGATGATCGGCACACGACGGCGGCCCTGCTCGCGGCCCTCACGGCGGCGCTGCTTCTTCGCCTCGAGACGCGTCGAGCCCTTGATGGACTGCACCTCGTCGGCGCCGGTGCCGCGCTCCTCCTGCTTGCGGGGCTCGCGGACCTTCACGACCGTGCGCTCGGGGTCGCTGTCGCCCGGCTCGCTGTCGGTGGAGGAGTCACCCGCGCGACGGCGACGGCGACGGCGGCGACGGCTGCTGCTGGAGCCGGACGGGCCGGACTCCTCGCGCTCGTCGGCCTCGTCGGCCTCATCGCCCTCGTCGGCGTGCTCGGCGGCCTCGTCGGTGTGCTCGGCCTCTTCTTCGATGTGCTCGTCGGACTCGGCGTCCGCGGAGTCACCACGACGGCGACGGCGGCCACCGCGGCGGCGGCGGCGCGTGGGGCGGTCGCCCTGCTCGTCGTGGTCCTCGTGGTCCTGGTCACCCTCGTCGGCGCCCTCGGCGTCCTCGGCCTCGGCGGGCTCCTCGGCGGCGGCGGGCCGCTGCGGCTCGGCGGCCTGGGCGGCGGGCTGCTCCTCAGCGGCACGGCCACGGCGACGGCGACGGCGCGGCGTCTCCTCCGCGACCACGTCGGCCACGGTCACGGTCTCGACGGGAGCCTCGGCCTCGACCGGCTCCTCCTCCACAGCGGCCTCGGCGGCTGCCGCCGCGGCGGCAGCGCGCTCCGGGGTCTGGAACATCGGCTCGGCGAAGACCGGCGCCTGGAAGACGGCGACGGACGGCCGCGCGGGACGGCGCGAGCCCTTCGTGCCCTTGGTCTCGTCGGCGGCGGGCTCGGCGGCGGCGCGCGTGGCGGACTTCCTGGCGGAGCGCTGCGCGGGCTCGGAGAAACCGACCGCGGCCTTGCGGGTGGCGCGGCGACGGGGGCGGCGCCCGCCTTCGGCGTCCTCCTCGGCTGCGGCGGGGGCCTCCGTCTTCGGAGCCTCGGCCTTGGCGGGGGCCTCCGTCTTGGGAGTCTCAGCCGCGGCGGGCTCGGCGGCGGCCACGGGCTCGGCCTGCTCGGGCGTCCCGGCGGGGGCGGTGGAGCGGCGCGTGGCGCGGCGGCGGCCGCGTCCGGCGGGGGCGGCCTCCGGCTCGGCGGGGGTCTCCTCCGCGGCCACGGCGGGCGCGGGCGCGGCGGCGGGCTCCGTCACGGCGGGAGCCTCGGCCTGCCCGGGGGTGCCGGCGGGGGCGGAGACGCGGCGCGTGGCACGGCGGCGGGTGCGCCCGGCGGGCGCGGCCTCCGGCTCGGGGGCGGTCTCTTCTGCGGCGACGGCGGGCGCGGCGGCGGCAGCGGGCTCGGCCTCGGCGCTCTCGGCTGCGTCGGAAGTCTTGGGTGCGCCGGCGGGCGCGGAGGCGCGGCGGGTGGCGCGGCGGCGGGTGCGCCCGGCGGGCGCGGCCTCCGGCTCGGGGGCCTCGGCGGCCGCGCTTGCCTCGGTCTCTTCGGCCTCGTCGGCGACGGGGGCGGCGGCCGTCACGGCCTGGGTGGTGTCAGCGGCGGCACCCGTGGGCGGGCCCGCGGGGCGCGAGGCCGCACGGCGCCGGCGGCGCGGCGGCAGGGTGTCGCTGGGGCTGTTGTTGTCGGTTCCCCCGGACGACGACGTCTCAGTGGGTTCGGTCGGCTCAAGCATGCGGGTGGATCTCCCGTCAGGCTCCCGGGCGCCGCGCCTGGTCCGGTGACGTCCGCGGCTCGCGCGTTCATGCGCGGTGCCGCCGTCCGGGGCGCGGGCGCCGCACGGGAGCTCTCTGTCTGTTCTCGCCGGTTCCGTACGCCATGTGTGCGTACGGCCTGGCGAAAGTCCTTGGGTTCGTGCGCTGCCCGACCCAGGTGGCTCCCGAGTACGAGGGCGGCGCTTCGACGACCGTCCTTACGCGGAACCTGGCACCGGCGCCGTCGCGGCGGCAGCTGCGGCGCTCCCCCCGCTTGCGGGAGGTGCGGCCTCGACTGCCTCGCGGTCGGGCGCGAGCGGGTCGGTCACCGTGCCGGTCTCTTCATCGAAAAGCCCCTGCGCCAGCCTGGTCACCGCTGCGGGGACCGGCGGCGCCAGGTCGGCCACAGCTCGGAGACCGGACAGGACGTCGTCGGGTCGAACGGCAGGCGTCACGTGCCGAACAACCAGGCGCAGTATCGCACAGGCCTTGTCGGTCGGCCTATCAGCCAGGTCCTCGTGCGCCTGCGGGGCCTCGACGGCCTCGAGGCTCACGACGGCGGCGCGGGCGTCGAACGTCCGCATCCCGTTCTTCGTCCTTCGCTGGACCTCGACGGCCTCCGCCGCGACGAACGCGCCCGCGGCGGCCTCGGCCTCAGCGGCCTCGACGCCGTCGAGCCGCAGCTCCCAGACGGATGCGGTGAGCCGGTCGGCGAGGCCCGAGGTGCGCGACTCGACGGCCTCGATGATGTCGAGCCCGGTGGGGAGCGACTCGTCGAGGAGCTCGCGCAGCGTTTCCGGATCGCGCGCTTCGGTGAGCGCGATCTCCAGATACTCGGCTTCGCTGCCCGTGCCGGTGGGTGCGGCATTGGCGTACGACACCTTCGGGTGCGGCGTGAACCCCGCCGAGTACGCCATGGGCACCTCGGCGCGGCGCAGCGCACGCTCGAAGGCGCGCTGGAAGTCACGGTGGCTGGTGAACCGGAGGCGGCCGCGCTTGGTGTAGCGCAGTCGGATGCGCTGCACCGCGGGTGCGGGCGGCGGGCCTTCGGGCTGTCGCTTGCCCAGTGTTCTAGTCCTTCGTGAGTGCGGTCGTACTGCTACCTAGAGTACGTGCCTGAGGCGCGCCAGGTTCCCGCCGGTCCTTGACCAGCGCTTGAGGCTCCGCCCGTTTCGCTCCGAAAAGCGCCTTGCGGACGTCTGCCCTGGCCTGACGCACGCTCTCCCGCGCCGCCGCGAGGGCCTGGCGCGCGGCGGCTCCCGCGTCCTTGGCCGCCCTGGCCGCGGGCCGCCATACGGAGTCCCGTACGAGGTGTCCCAGCGGGGTGCACACAGCGCGGTACGCCCAGCGCACCGGGTCCACGAAGATCCACCGCAGGAGTCGGCCGAGGAGCCGTCCGACGGCCCGGGAGATGTGTCCGGCGACACGCCACGCGTGCCCGAGCGCGTCACCGGTCTCCCGTACGAGGACGACGACCGCGCGCCCGACGGGCACGAGCACCCGGCGCCAGAGGGCGACCGCCGGCAGGACGAAGATCCACCGTACGAGGGTGACGACGACGGCCCCGAGCCCGCGCCCCGCCCACAGCAGTGCGGCCCCAGCGCGCCTTCCGAGCCGGGCGGCCCCACGCCCCGCCGGCGCGAGCGCGTACCGCCACAGCGCGACCCACGGCCACACGAAGAGAGCCCTGCCCAGCGACACGAGACCGGCGCCGAGCGCTCGCGCGGTGACGCCGAAGGCGGCGCCAACTGCCCTGCCCAGCACGACAGTTGCACGGCCCACCGGCGCGAGCACGTGGACGTGGAGCCAGACCCAGGGCCAGACGAACGCGGCCTTGGCGAGCCAGACCGCGGCGGCCGTGGAGCCCTTCGCGAGGAGTGCGACGCCGCGCCCGAGGGGGGTGAGGACATGTGCGAAGAGCCACACGGACGGGACGACGACGAGGAGCCGCACAAGCGCCACGGCGCCCGCGCCGAGAGCGCGACCGGCGGCCGCCACTCCCCGGGCCAGCCAGGCGATGCCGTGCCCCAGTGGCACGAGCGCCCGCGCATACAGCCACACCCATGGCCACACGAACAAGGCCCGCAGCAGCCACCCGCCGCCCGCGGAGAGGCCGCGCCCCAGGACGACGAGCCCGGACCGGACGCCGCTGGCCACCCAGGCGATCCCCCGCCCGACCGCGACAAGCCCGTCCCACGTCCGCGAGCCGAGCCAGGCGGCCCCGCGCGCGACGGCGGCGGCTCCCGCCCACGCACCGCGCGCCACCCGAGCGACTCCACGCCCTACAGCCGTAAGCGCGGCCCGGACCCGCGAGCCGAGCCACGCGATCCCCCGCCCGACCACCAACAGGCCCGCCCACACCCACGAACCCAGCCGGGCAGCCCCCCGCCCGACCGCCGTAAGCCCCGCCCAGACCCACGAACCCAGCCACGCGAGCCCCCGCCCCACCCCCGCAAGCCCCGCCCAGACAGCCCGCCCCAGTCGTGCGAAGCCGTGTCCGAGCCGGGTCATCACGTGGAGGTACCACCAGGCGACCGACGCCACGACGCCCTTCCACCACAGCCACAGCGCCGCGGCCCGCACCGCTCGGCCGGCCGGCGCGAGCACATAGCGCCAGAGCGCCACCCAGGGCCGGACGAAGAGCGCCTTGCCCAGCCACCTCAGCGCGACGACGGAACCCCGGCCGAACGGCGTCAGGACGTGACGCCACAGCGCCACCCACGGCCACACGAACAACGCCCGGCCCAGCCATCTGAGTGCCGCGCCCATGGCCCGGCCCGCCGGGGCGAGGACTCGCGTCCACAGCCACACCGGCGGCACCACGAACACCGCGTGCAGGAGCCGGCCCGCCCCGCGCGCCAGGGGCACGAGACCTTTCCGCCAGGCGAGGCGACCGCCGGCGGCGAGGGCGTCCCAGGCCAGGCGGACCGGTACGACGAGGACCAGGACGACGATGCGCACCGGGATGCGGATCGCGACCACGAGGCAGCCCTCGGGCGGGCGTTCAGCGGTCACGTGCTCCGCGGGCGTCGGGCGCCTCTCCCAGTCCATGCCTTCACAGACGCCGGAGCGCGGCATACGGATCCGCGTCATGGGAACTTCACGCACACCTCTGGCCCCGGCCACTTCTGTCTCGTATTCATAACGGGTCTGGGCCAAACAGGCCGCTCGCAGAAGGACGTTGGAGGACACCGCCGATGAGCACGAGCTCGCCGCACCCCGAGGACAGACCCGAACTCTCCCGTCGCACCCTCATCGGCGGCGCCGCGGCCGCCGGTGTGCTGGCCGCGCTGCCGCTGAGCCTGCGCACCGCGCTCGCCGCGCCGGGCAGGCCCGGCAAGCTGGAGGACATCCAGCACGTCGTGGTGTTCATGCAGGAGAACCGGTCGTTCGACCACTACTTCGGCACGATGCAGGGGATACGGGGGTTCGGCGACCGCGCCGCCGTGCGCGGGATCAACGGCAAGCCCGTGTTCCACCAGCCCGACCCTGCGCGCGCGGAGGGCTGGCTCGCGCCGTTCGCGATGAACGCCGCGCACACCAGCGCGTACCAGCAGGGCGCCGCCGCCTTCGGGTTCGGCGACTCGATGAACGCCCGCAACGACGGCGTAGCCGACGGCTACGTCACCCGGCGCGGCAGCGGCTGGCTCGGCCAGGGCTACTACGAGCCCGCGGACATGCCCTTCTACAACGCGCTCGCCTCGGTATTCACCATCTGCGACCACTACTACTGCTCGACCGAGACCAGCACCAACCCCAACCGCGAGCACCTGATGACCGGCACCAGCGGCGGCACCGTGCGCGACATCGCCGTCGTCGACAACCAGGAGCCCGGCTTCGAGTGGACGACGTACGCGGAGCGGCTGGAGGCGGCGGGGATCTCCTGGAAGACGTACCAGGCGCAGGAGAACTTCGACGACAACGCGCTCGCCTGGTTCAACACCTTCCGCTCCGCCGAGCCCGGTGAGGCGCTGTACGAGAAGGGCATGAAGAAGGTCGGCGACCCGGCGCAGACGAACGACCCGTGGGCGATGGGTGACGCGCTGGTCGCCGCGTTCGCGGAGGACGTGAAGAACGACACGCTGCCGCAGGTCTCCTGGCTCGTCGCGCCGGCCGCCCTGTCCGAGCACGCCAGCTACGCGCCGCCGCACGGCGAGGATCTGACGGCGCGTCTGCTGTCCGCGCTCGCCGACAACCCCGAGGTCTTCGCCAAGACCGCGTTCATCCTGAACTACGACGAGCACGGCGGCTTCTACGACCACCTGGTCGCACCCGTGCCGCCGGTCGCCGAGGGCCGCGGCCGGTCGACCGTGACGCCCGACGGCGAGGTCGTGGTGCGGGTCAGCAAGGGCAGCTCGTCCTTCTACCGGCCCGTCAACCAGCAGGGCCAGTACCGCGTGAAGGGTGCCGACGGGCAACTGACCTGGTCCGACACGCTCCCCGCCGGTGAGACGAAGGCCGCGGGGCCCTTCCCGCTCGGGCTCGGCATGCGCGTACCGATGATCGTCGTGTCGCCGTGGACGCGCGGCGGCGCCGTGGCGTCGACGGTGTGCGACCACACGTCCGTCATCCAGTTCCTGGAGAAGCGCTTCGGGGTGCACGAGCCCAACATCAGCCCCTGGCGCCGCGAGGTCACCGGCGACCTCACCGACGTCTTCGACTTCTCCGGCAAGAACCCGTCGTGGCCCACGCTGCCCGACACCAGCGGCAACCGCCAGAAGGTCACCGACACCGGCAAGCTGCCCGCGCCCACCGTGCCCGAGCCGCAGCTCCTGCCCGAGCAGCAGCGCGGCAGCCGCACCGCCCGCCCCACCCCGTACGACCTGCGGGTCACGCCCCGGGTGCGCGGCGGCAAGGTCACTCTGGACCTGGCCAACCACGGCCGTCAGGGCGCCGTCCTCGCGGTGTACCCCGAGCCCGGCATCGCGCCCAGGCACTACACGCTGAGCCCCAAGTCGAAGCTGTCCGACGTGTGGAGCCCCGGCGACAACGGCTACGACCTGCGCGTCCACGGGCCGAACGGCGCCCTGTGGCAGCTGCGCGGCGACGCGGCGGGCTCGTACGAGGCGCACCTGGACCTCGCCGACGACGGCCGCGACGCCGACGTCGAGCTCACCAACCACGCCCGCACCGCCCGCACGTTCGTCGTCGGTGACCTGGCCTACGGCGGCGGCACCCGCGAGTTCCGCGTCGGCGCGGGCGCGCACCGCACCGTCCGGATCCGCGTGCCGCGCGAGGGCTGGTACGACGTGGCCGTCACCGTCCGCGACGAGCCCGGCTTCCTGCGCCGGTACGCGGGCCGGGTCCCCGGCAGGCTCGAAGGCGTCACCGACCCCGCGATGGGGCTGCCCGACGCACTCGGTGTCACGGTGTCGCTCGAGGCCGCGTCGACGACGATCGACGAGGCGATCCTGGTCCCCGGCAAGGCCGCCCGCGTGCGCGCACGCTTCGACGCGAAGACCGCCGTGTCCGCGATCGAGGTGCACCCGGTGGTGCCCAAGGGCTGGGCGGTGAAGGCGGTTTCGGCGCCGCCCGCCTCGCTCGCGGCGGGCGCGTCGGCGACCGCCGAGTGGGAGGTGCAGGTCCCCGGCGAGCTGTCGGGCACGGCCGCGTACCGGCTGCTCGTGACGGCGCGGGCCCGGTCCGGCGAACGGTTCGTCCTGGCCGACGGCGAGGTCTCGGCGCGTACCGCCCCGTCGATGGCGGGTCATCTGCTCGGCGAGGACTTCGAGTCGGTGGCGGACTCTCTGGAGCCGGTGTCGGGGGTCATCGGCTGGACGGCGAAGGCCCCGAAGGGCTGGTCCGTGGTGAACGCGACCGGTATGCCGCAGGGCACCGCCCGCCTCCAGGGCTGGACGTTCCACACCAAGCGGGCCTGGTCACCGGCGGGGCAGGACCGGGGCGGCTTCGGCCGTGCGCTCGGCGTCATCGCGGTCGCCGACCCGGACGACTGGGACGACACGGGAGCGCCGTCGACGAAGGGCAGGTTCGACTCGACGCTGGTCTCCCCCGCGGTCCCGGTCCCGTCCGGCACGTCGAAGCTGTACGTCGCCTTCGACTCGCACTACCGCCAGGAGGCCCCGCAGAAGGCGGCGGTGACGGCGGTCTTCGACACGGGCGAGGAGACGCGTCTCCTCTACTACAGCGCCGACGCGACGGGCAACGACAACGCGGGCCACGACGCCGAGAACACCTTCGTGACGAAGGAACTCGCGGTGCCGGCGGGCGCGAAGTCGGTCACCCTGAAGTTCCGCATGTACGACGCGGGCAACAACTGGTACTGGGCGGTCGACCACGTCCGCGTGGACGACAAGCCGTTCACGGCGTGACATGCGTGAGGGGCCGGGACACCGCCATCGGCGTCCCGGCCCCTCGACTCGCGCTGTTCCTGCGTTACTTGACGACCGTCAGCGGCAGCAGCTTCTTGCCCGTCGGGCCGACCTGGATGTGCGTGTCCATCTGCGGGCACACGCCACAGTCGAAGCACGGAGTCCAGCGGCAGTCCTCGACCTCGGTCTCGTCGAGCGAGTCCTGCCAGTCCTCCCAGAGCCAGTCCTTGTCGAGGCCCGAGTCCAGGTGGTCCCACGGCAGGACCTCCTCGTACGTGCGCTCACGCGTCGTGTACCAGTCGACGTCCACGCCGAACTCGGGCAGCGTCTTCTCGGCGCAGGCCATCCAGCGGTCGTAGCTGAAGTGCTCGCGCCAGCCGTCGAAGCGGCCGCCGTCCTCGTAGACCGCGCGGATGACGGAGCCGATGCGGCGGTCACCGCGGGAGAGCAGGCCCTCGACGATGCCGGGCTTGCCGTCGTGGTAGCGGAAGCCGATGGAACGGCCGTACTTCTTGTCGCCGCGGATCTTGTCGCGGAGCTTCCCCAGGCGGGCGTCCGTCTCGGCGGCGGACAGCTGCGGGGCCCACTGGAACGGCGTGTGCGGCTTGGGCACGAAGCCGCCGATGGAGACCGTGCAGCGGATGTCGTTCTGGCCGGAGACCTCGCGGCCCTTCTGGATCACGTTCATCGCCATGTCGGCGATCTGGAGGACGTCCTCGTCGGTCTCGGTGGGCAGGCCGCACATGAAGTACAGCTTCACCTGGCGCCAGCCGTTGCCGTACGCCGTCGCGACCGTCCGGATGAGGTCCTCTTCCGAGACCATCTTGTTGATGACCTTGCGCATGCGCTCGGAGCCGCCCTCGGGGGCGAAGGTCAGGCCGGAGCGGCGGCCGTTGCGCGTGAGCTCGTTCGCCAGGTCGACGTTGAACGCGTCCACGCGGGTCGACGGCAGCGACAGGCCGATCTTGTCCTCGGTGTAGCGGTCGGCGAGGCCCTTCGCGATGTCACCGATCTCGGAGTGGTCGGCGGAGGACAGCGAGAGCAGGCCGACCTCCTCGAACCCGGTCGCCTTGAGACCCTTCTCGACCATGTTGCCGATGCCGGTGATGCTTCGCTCCCGCACGGGGCGCGTGATCATGCCGGCCTGGCAGAAACGGCAGCCGCGGGTGCAGCCGCGGAAGATCTCGACGGACATCCGCTCGTGGACGGTCTCGGCGAGCGGGACGAGGGGCTGCTTCGGGTACGGCCACTCGTCGAGGTCCATGACGGTGTGCTTGCTGACGCGCCACGGCACACCGGACCTGTTCGGCACGACGCGGCCGATGCGGCCGTCCGGCAGGTACTCGACGTCGTAGAACCCGGGGACGTAGACGCCGCCCGTCTTCGCGAGGCGGAACAGCACCTCCTCGCGGCCGCCGGGGCACCCCTCGGCCTTCCAGGCGCGGATGATCTCCGTCATGTCGAGGACGGCCTGCTCGCCGTCACCGATGACGGCGCAGTCGATGAACTCGGCGATCGGCTCGGGGTTGAAGGCCGCGTGGCCGCCCGCGAGGACGATCGGGTCGTCGATCGTGCGGTCCTTGGCCGCCAGCGGGATGCCGGCGAGATCCAGGGCCGTGAGCATGTTCGTGTAGCCGAGCTCGGTGGAGAAGGAGAGCCCGAACACGTCGAACGCCTTGAGCGGCCGGTGCGAGTCCACGGTGAACTGCGGCACCTTGTGCTCGCGCATCAGCGCTTCCATGTCCGGCCACACGCTGTACGTGCGCTCGGCGAGGACGCCCTCACGCTCGTTCAGCACCTCGTAGAGGATCATGACGCCCTGGTTCGGGAGCCCGACCTCGTAGGCGTCCGGGTACATCAGCGCCCAGCGGACGTCGGAGCTCTCCCACGGCTTGACGGTGGAATTGAGCTCACCGCCCACGTACTGGATCGGCTTCTGCACATGCGGGAGCAAAGCTTCGAGCTGTGGAAAAACCGACTCTGCGGCTTCGGCAGGCATACCCGGGACCTTCGTGAGCTGACAGGGATGACTGTCAAGCGTAACTCGGTCAGGAGACAGCCTTCGCCCACAGCGGTGGCAGCTCCGCCTCGGCCCGCTCCGCGAGCGCCTCCTCGCGCCCGTACAGCAGCCCGTATGTGAAAGAACTCTCCCCCGCCGCGTGAGCCTGCGCCGCCAGGTCGCGCAGCGCCTCGCGCGCCATCACGCTGTCCTGGTGCTCGCCGAGCAGGCTCTGCACCGCCTTCGCGTGCTTGCCGGCGTCCCTCGCCCGGTCGCCGAGCGCCGGCGCGGCGACCTCGGCCGCGTACCGGGCGCGCTTGGCGGCCTTGCGGGCGCCGTGCAGGGCGAGGTCGCGCGCCGGGCCGGGATCCATGTCGAGCGCCTCATCGACATGGCCCGCGAGCCGCATGTAGTCCCGCCGCACGGCCTTGGCCAGGGCGTTCTTCGGTTGCTTGCTCCGCAGCGGTGGCGTGTCCACGAGTGCGTCGAGAACGGCGAGGAGCGCCAGGTAGCGCTTGCCGTCGAGTACGGCGATCAGATGGCGGCGCGATCCGGAGCGCCGGGCCCGCGACCAGGTGCGCAGCCGGGTGCGGACGGGGCCGATGGACAGTTCGCGCGGCAGTTCGTCGAGGTCCGCGGTCAGCCGCTCGGTCAGGACCTCCTGGTCGCGGTCGAGACCGAGCTCACCGGCGAGCCACTTCAGCTCGTCGCCGATCGGATCCGTCACGGCGCGGTCGAGGATCTTGCGGTACGAGCGCAGGGCGCTGCGCAGCCGGCGGGTGGCGACCCGCATCTGGTGCACCGCGTCGGGCAGGTCGCGGCGGACGGCGGGGTCGAGGTCGACGATCGCGTCGCGCTGGGCCCTGAGGTAGGCGAGGACGTGGTCGGCGGGGGTCTCGGGGTCCTCGGCGGGCCGGGACGGGCGCGGGCCGATGCCGGTCTCCGTGAGCGCCCTCGCGAGCTTCGACGTGGAGGCCGAGCGGCTCGCGCCCGCCTTGCGGAGCTTCTTCTCCACCTTGCCGAGGAACGCCGGGTCGCCGCCGTCCGCCAGCTCGACCTCGATCTCGGTCCAGGCGGCGGCGCCGGCCCCGCCGCTGAGCCGCTCGGCCCGTACGCCGTCGACGCTGACCTCGGCGAGGAGCGCGCCGTCGGCGTCGGTGAGGTCGTGGACGTCACGCGAGGAGCGCAGCCGCATCAGGGGTACGAGATCGGCCTCGCGCACCCGGGAGCGCACGAGGCCGGTGAGGTCGCGGGGCACGTCGTCGGAGAGCGGGGCCCGGATCTCGTCCCGTACGCCCTCGGCGAGGGAGACGGGGAGCTTGAGGTGCCAGCCCGCGTCGGCGCCGCCGGTGCGGCGACGCAGGGTGATCGAGGCGGCCGCGAGGCGCTGGTCGACGGTGTCGTAGTAGACGGCGTCGAGGTCGACGACGCCTTGGTCGACGACGGCCGAGACCCCGGCGACACGGCTCAGATCCGGCAGCCCGAAGCCTTCGTCCGCCACAGGCGCCTCGTACTTGCGCTCGATCTCGCGCTTCGTCTCCGCCATCGGTCCTCCCGCTCCCTTCGAGTGACCACCAGTCCGTATCAGTGACGCCGATGCCGATGCGCTCTACGTTGTGCACCTGCCCTCGGGTAGCGGTCAGGGCTTGGCCGTCATGAAACTCGATGGAGCTGAGTGAGAAGCCGCCCTGCTCGCAGGGCGGAGGAGTCACGAACCGAATTTAGTCGCCATTCGGTCATATGGGCAGCCCTCTGCCGGAGCCGGGTACGTACCCGGCTCCGGCAGAGGGCTGTCTCGTCCTGCGTCCCTACGCCGACATCGGCCGCTGCACGCGGATCGACTGGAGCAGCCCGATCGCCACCCAGACGGCGAACATGGACGATCCTCCGTACGACACGAACGGCAGGGGCAGGCCCGCCACCGGCATGATGCCGAGCGTCATGCCGATGTTCTCGAAGGCCTGGAAGGCGAACCAGGCGATGATCCCGGCGGCGACGATCGTGCCGTAGAGCTCGGTCGTCTCGCGGGCGATGCGGCAGGCGCGCCACAGGACGACGGTGAGCAGGAGCAGGATCAGCCCGGCTCCGGCGAAGCCGAGCTCCTCGCCGGCCACGGTGAAGACGAAGTCGGTCTGCTGCTCGGGGACGAACTGGCCGGTGGTCTGGGAGCCGTGGAAGAGGCCGGTGCCGGTCAGGCCGCCCGAGCCGATCGCGATACGGGCCTGGTTGGTGTTGTAGCCGACGCCGGCCGGGTCGAGCGCCGGGTTGGCGAAGGCCGCGAAGCGGGCGATCTGGTACTCGTCGAGGACGTGCAGCTGCCAGACGGTGATCGCGCCGAGCACACCCGCGCCGAGCAGGCCGAACACCCAGCGGTTGGAGGCGCCGGAGGCGAGCAGCACACCGAGCACGATGACGGCCGCGACCATGATCGTGCCGAGGTCGGGCATGAGCAGCACGACGAGCATCGGGACGGTAGCGAGGCCCAGCGCCTGCAGCACCGTGCGGTGGTCGGGGTACTGCTTGTCGCCCGCGTCGACCCGTGAGGCCAGCAGCATCGCCATGCCCAGGATGATCGTGATCTTGGCGAACTCGGCGGGCTGGAGCGACACTCCGCCCGCGGACAGCCAGTTGCGCTGTCCGTTGATCGTGTCGCCGAGCGGGGTCAGCACCAGCAGCATCAGGAAGACCGAGGCGCCGTAGAGGATCGGCACGGCCGTGCGCAGGGTGCGGTGACCGAGCCAGATCGTGCCGATCATCAGGGCCAAGCCGATGCCGGTGTTCATGAGGTGCCGGAACAGGAAGTAGTACGGGTCGCCCTGGTTGATCACGGTGCGGTTGCGGGTCGCCGAGTAGACGAGCGCCGAGCCGATCAGGGACAGGGCGAGCGACGACAGGAGGATCGGCCAGTCGAGGCGGCGTATCACCGAGTCCCTGGCCATGAGCCGGGACAGGGTGGAGCGCTCGGGTCCGTACCCGGAGACGGAGAAACCGTTGGTACCGGCCATGGTGTCAGTGCCGCCTTCCGGTCAACGGGGTGCCGAGGACCGCCGCCAGTTCCGGTGTGGGGGACGGGCTCGGGTCGGCGGGCTTGTAGGGCTTGATGGTCGGCGCGTCGATCGAACCGTCCCGATGGATCTTCGGCAGGTTCTTCTCCGGCGAGGGCAGCAGGGCCTTCTTCTTGTCGATCGTGCCGTCGGCGGCGACGCCGTACAGCGCGTTGTAGATCTTGCGGACGGCCTCACCGGAGGCTCCGGAGCCCGTACCGGCCTGGGAGATCGTCATGATGACCGAGTAGTCCTTGGAGTAGGTGGCCAGCCATGACGTGGTCTGCTTGCCGTAGACCTCGGCGGTGCCGGTCTTGGCGTGCAGCGGGATCTTGTCCTGGGGCCAGCCGCCGAACTTCCAGGCGGCGGTACCGCGGGTGACGACGCCGGCGAGGGCGTCGTCCATGCCCTTGAGGGTCGCCTTGGTGATCGGGAGCTTGGCCTTGACCCGGGGCTTGATCTCCCTGACGTTCTTGCCGTCGGCGCTGATGATCGCCTTGCCGATGGTCGGGACGTACTCGGTGCCGCCGTTGGCGAGGGCCCCGTAGATCATGGCCTCCTGAATCGGCGTGAGGAGGGTGTCGCCCTGGCCGATGGAGTAGTTGATCGAGTCGCCCTCGCGCATCTTGTTGCCCTCGAGGCAGTTCTCGTAGGCGATCTTCTCGACGTAGCTGCCGTCCTTCTTGCCGGTCTTGCACCAGCTGTCCTTGTTGGCCTCCCAGAAGGCCTTCTTCCACTGACGGTCGGGGACGCGGCCCGTGACCTCGTTGGGAAGGTCGATGCCGGTGGTCTTGCCGAGGCCGAACTGGTGGGCGGCCTTGTAGAAGTAGTCCTTGGGGGTTTTCTTCGGGTTGATGCCGCCGTCCCTCTTCCACTCCCGGTCGGCGAGGCCGTAGAAGACGGTGTCGCAGGAGACTTCCAGCGCGCGGCCGAGAGAGATGGGGCCGAAGTTCTCCCCCTCGAAGTTCTTGAAGACCTGGCCGCCGACCGAGTAGGAGCTGGTGCAGGGGTAGCCGCCGTCCCACTTGTAGCCGGCTTCGGCCGCGGCGGCCGTGGAGATCACCTTGAACGTCGAACCGGGCGCGGACTGCCCCTGAATGGCCCTGTTGAGCAGCGGGTAGTCGGAGCCCTTGCCGGTGAGCTGCTTGTAGTCCTTGGCGGAGATGCCGCCGATCCAGACGTTCGGGTCGTACGACGGTGCGGACGCCATGGAGACGATCCGGCCGGTCTTGGCCTCCATGACGACGACCGCGCCGGAGTCGGCCTTGTAGTTCTCGCCGGTGATCTTGTCGAACTGCTGGCGGGCGGTCTTCATCGCCTCGTTCAGCTCGCGCTCGGCGACGCCCTGCACGCGGGCGTCGATCGAGGTGACGACGTTGGCGCCGGGCTCGGCCTCGTCGCTCTTGGCGCGCCCGATGACGCGGCCGAGGTTGTCGACCTCGTAGCGGGTGACGCCGGCCTTGCCGCGCAACTCCTTGTCGTAGGTGCGCTCGAGGCCGGAGCGGCCGACCTGGTCGGAGCGCAGATACGGCGACGAGGAGTCCTTGGCCTTCTCGATCTCGGCGTCGGTGACGGGCGAGAGGTAGCCGAGGACCTGCGCGGTGTTGGTGCCGCCCGGCCCCGCGTAGCGGCGCACGGCCTCGGGCTCGGCGGTGATGCCGGGAAAGTCCTCGGAGCGCTCGCGGATCTGGAGTGCCTGCTTGGGCGTGGCCTCGTCCGTGATCGGGATGGGCTGGTAGGGCGAGCCGTTCCAGCAGGGCTGCGGCGTCTTGGCGTCGCAGAGGCGGACCTTCTCCGTGATGTCCTTGGACTTCATCCCCAGCACGTCGGCGAGCTTGGCCAGTACGGCCTTGCCGTCGTCGGGCATCTTCATCAGGTCCGTGCGGGACGCGGAGACGACCAGGCGGGTCTCGTTGTCGGCGATCGGCACACCGCGGGCGTCCAGGATCGAGCCGCGCACGGCCGGGCTGACGACCTGCTGGACGTGGTTGCCGGAGGCCTCCTTGGCGTACTCGGCGCCGTTGCGGATCTGGAGGTACCAGAGGCGGCCGCCGAGGGTGAGCAGGAGGGACAGGACCAGGATCTGGAGAATGACGAGCCGGATCTGGACGCGTGGGGTCCGCCCGGTCTCGGGAATGTTGGTCATGCTGCCTCCCCCTCTCAGTGCGTGTACGCGGTGATGTGCGCGGCGGTCACAGGCGCTTGACCCCCTTGATGCGGCCGGCCCGCGCGGTGCGCGCCCTGGCGGCCTTCAGGCGGAGTCCGCCGCGCTGGTTGCCGATGCGCAGCCCCGTACCGGAGGAGAGCCAGCCGGCGGTGACGTCGGTCGCCCTGCCGGCGCCGGGCGAGGAATCGGCGAGCGGATCGTTCTCGGCCCGTCTGGCCAGGGCGATGATGAACGGGACGGTGAACGGCGCGAGGAGCAGATCGTAGAGCGCGGCCGTGAACAGCAGGCTGCCGATGCCCACATGGCGGGCGGCGGTGTCACCGACGAGGGCCCCGACGCCCGCGTAGAGCAGGGTCGAGCCGACAGCCGCGGCGACGACCACGACCATCGGGCCGAAGGCCGACCTGAGCTGGCCGTTGTCCGGCTTGGCGAGGCCGACGAGATAGCCGACGACGCACAGCACGAGGGCGTAGCGCCCGGCGGCGTGATCGGCGGGCGGCGCGAGGTCCGCGAGCAGACCCGCGCCGAACCCGATGAACGCGCCGCCGACATGGCCGTACACGAGGGCGAGACCGACGACGGTCAGGAGCACGAGATCCGGCACGGCGCCGGGCAGTTGGAGACGGGCGAGTACGCACACCTGGACCACCAGGGCGACGATCACCAGGGGGGCGGAGAGCAGCAACCGGTTGAAGCGCATGAGATCCAGCTCCTACTGCTCGTCGTCGATGCCGCCGGCGCCGGCCGGGGGCCCGGACGGCGTGGCCGTGACGGTCACGGTGGGCGTCGGCCTGGGCTTGGCCGGCTTGGTCGGCAGCACCTCGTCGCGCGGATCGGTGCGCGGAGCCTGCACGACCACGCCGACGACGTCGAGCTTGGTGAATCCGACGTACGGCTTCACATAGATCGTCCGGGTCAGGTCGCCACCGGCCGGATCGACGCGCACCACCTGCCCCACCGGCACGCCGGGCACGAACGGCTTGTCGGCCTGGGACCCGAAGGTCACCAGACGGTCGCCCTTCTTGATTTTGGCCTTGCCGTTGAGGAGCTGTACGCGCAGCGGCCGGTCGCCCTGTCCGGAGGCGAAGCCGAGCTCGTCGGTGCGCTCCATGCGGGTGCCGACGGTGAAGTCGGGGTCGTTGGCGAGCAGGACGGTCGCGGTGTTCGGTCCGACGGTGGTGACGCGCCCCACGAGCCCGTCCCCGTTCAGGACGGTCATGTCGCGCTTGAGGCCGTCGTTGGCGCCGGCGTCGATGGTGACGGTCCAGGAGAAACCCTGGGCTGCTCCTATGGCGATGACCTGGGCCCCCTTGATGCCGTACTGCCCTGCGCCGGCCGTCTTCAGCATGGAGTCGAGCTGGCGGATCTTGCTTCGGTTGCGGTCGTCGCTGCCGAGCTTCGCCTTCAAGGCTGCGTTCTCGCGCTCCAGTTCGCTGACGCGGTTGTGCCGCTCACCGGAGTCCTTGACGGCAGCTATGGCGTTGCCGATCGGGTCGACTGCGCTGGAGACGCCGTTCTCCACGGGGCCGAAGACCGTGGCGGCGGCCTGGCGGGCACCGTCGACCGGCGAGTCCTCCCCACCACGGATGTCCACCGTGATCAGTGCGAACGCAATGGCGATCAGCAGCACCAGGAGCAGCCGGCTCTCTCGTGTGTCCCTCACGTGCGGCGGCCGTGCCTTCCTCAATCGGATTCTGCGGAAACCTGAGGTACCGCAGGTTATGGGGAATTCTTACGCCTTGCCTATATATCAACGATCCGCCGCACGAAGTGGCAGGCACTCGTACGGCGGACGTCTCGCGTCAGGTCATCTGCGCGGCTGGGCGTCCAGCACCTGCTGGAGCGCCTCGAACTCCTCGACGCACTTGCCGGAGCCGAGCGCCACGCTGTCGAGGGGGTCCTCGGCGATGTGGATCGGCATGCCGGTCTCACGGCGCAGCCGCTCGTCGAGGCCGCGCAGCAGGGCGCCGCCGCCGGTGAGCACGATGCCCCGGTCCATGACGTCACCCGACAGCTCGGGCGGGCACTTGTCCAGCGTCGTCTTGACGGCGTCGACGATCGCGTTGACCGGTTCCTCGATCGCCTTGCGCACCTCGGCGGCCGAGATGACGACGGTCTTCGGAAGTCCGGACACGAGGTCGCGCCCGCGGATTTCGGTGTGTTCGTCGGAGTCGAGGTCGTACGCGGAGCCAATCGTGATCTTGATCTGCTCGGCAGTCCGCTCACCAAGAAGCAGCGAGTACTCCTTCTTGATGTGCTGGATGATCGCGTTGTCCAGCTCGTCCCCGGCGACCCGGATGGACTGTGCTGTGACGATTCCGCCGAGCGAGATCACCGCGACCTCGGTGGTGCCGCCGCCGATGTCGACCACCATGTTGCCCGTGGCCTCGTGGACCGGGAGGCCGGAGCCGATGGCCGCGGCCATGGGCTCCTCGATGATGTGCACCTGGCGGGCACCGGCCTGCGAGGAGGCCTCGATGACCGCGCGCCGCTCGACTCCGGTGATGCCGGAGGGCACGCACACCACGACACGGGGACGAGCGAGGTAGCGCCGCTTGTGGATCTTCAGGATGAAGTAGCGGAGCATGCGCTCGGTGATCTCGAAGTCGGCGATCACGCCGTCCTTCAGCGGTCGCACGGCGACGATGTTGCCGGGCGTGCGGCCGATCATCTTCTTGGCTTCGGCACCGACGGCGAGGATGCCGCCGGTGTTGGTGTTGATCGCGACGACGGACGGCTCGTTGAGTACGATCCCGCGACCCCTGACGTACACCAGCGTGTTGGCGGTCCCGAGGTCGACAGCCATGTCACGGCCGATGAACGACATTGAGTTCCCCATCAGGATTCGTCTGGCCTTCCCAAGTGGAGCGTTTGATGGCTTGTTAGGTAGGCGAGGTGGGTGCGAGTGGCGTGGAGGCTTACATCGTAGTCTCGCCTGCACGAACACGGCGCGAGGGTCTTCGCCATTGTCAGCAGATGAATCCCCGCTCCGCTAATGGGGACGTGCCGACGGAGTGTTGCGTTCCCCCAATGGGGGCGCATATGCCAAAAGGCGGCCGAATTTCTCCGGCCGCCCCCGTTCAGCAGCGCTCCGTGACTGACGCAGTGTCAGAAAAAGAACTTTACGGTCTCACGGACCGGACTACACCTGTCCAGGGAAGAAGATCTTCAGCTCGCGCTCGGCCGACTCCTCCGAGTCCGAGGCGTGGATCAGGTTCTCGCGCACGATGGTGCCGAAGTCACCGCGGATGGAGCCGGGCGCGGCGGCGATCGGGTCGGTCGGGCCGGCCAGCTGACGCACACCCTCGATGACCCGCTCGCCCTCGACGACGAGAGCGACCACGGGCCCGGACGCCATGAAGGCGACCAGCGGCTCGTAGAAGGGCTTGCCCTTGTGCTCGCCGTAGTGCTGCTCCAGGGTGTCCTGGTCCAGGTTCCGCAGCTCCAGCGCGCTGATCGTCCAGCCGGCCTTGCGCTCGATGCGGCCGATGATCTCGCCGACGAGTCCACGGCGGACGGCGTCGGGCTTGAGAAGGACAAGGGTGCGCTGACTCATGGTGCGGCTCCAAAATCTTCGTGGGATGCCCGCACGATACCGGGCATGGCTACGCGGCGTTACTTCCGGCCTCGGCCTGGGCGGCCCATCGCGCCTTGGCCTCGTCGATCTTGCGCCCGAAGTGAACGGAGGCCCACCACAGCCCGGCGAAACAGAGACCCAGGATGAACATCATCGGCACGACGAACCCGCTGGCGACGAGCGCCGCTTGAAGCACCCATCCCAGCTCGATGCCGCCGCGCCGCCCGAGCGCCCCGCACAGCAGCACGGACAGCAGCATGGCGACCCCGCACACGCCCCACACGACCCCGCCCGAGAGGTCGGGGTCCTTCATGGCGACGAGCCCGGCGAAGCCGATGACGAGAAACTCACCGATCAGGGTCGATGAACACAGCACGCGCACAGCGAATCAGCCCTTCCCCAACAGCAGCCGGGCCTCGCCGACAGTGATCACGGAGCCGGTGACGAGCACGCCGCCACCGGAGAACTCGCCCTCTTCCTCGGCCAGCGTGATGGCGGCCTCGAGAGCGTCGTCGAGGCGGGGCTCGACCTGCACGCGCTCGTCCCCGAAGACCTCGACCGCGATGGCGGCGAGCTCGTCGGCGTCCATCGCGCGGTGGCTGGAGTTCTGGGTGACGACGACCTCGGCGAAGATCGGCTCGAAGGCCTCGAGCACCCCGCGCACGTTCTTGTCACCGCTCGATCCGACGACACCCACCAGCCGGCTGAAGTCGAAGACCTCGCTGATGGCTTCGGCGGTGACGCGGGCGCCGGCGGGGTTGTGCGCGGCGTCGAGCACCACGGTGGGCGAACGCCTCACGACCTCCAGCCGGCCGGGCGAGGTGGCGCCGGCGAAGGCCCGGCGGACGGTGTCCAGGTCGAGGAGCCGGGCCTGCTCGGCCCCGATCCCGAAGAAGGCCTCGACGGCGGCCAGCGCGACGGCCGCGTTGTGCGCCTGGTGGGCACCGTGCAGCGGGAGGAAGATCCCGTCGTACTCGCCGCCGAGCCCGCGCAGGGTCAGCAGCTGCCCGCCCACGGCGACCTGGCGGGAGACGACGCCGAACTCGAGCCCTTCGCGGGCCACGGTCGCGTCCACCTCGACGGCCTTCTTCAGGAGCACCTGAGCGGCGTCGACGGGCTGCTGCGCCATGATCACCGTGGCGCCCTGCTTGATGATCCCGGCCTTCTCCTGGGCGATCTCGCCCGGGGTGGAGCCCAGCCGGTCCGTGTGATCCAGATCGATGGGCGTCACGACGGCCACCGACGCGTCGATCACATTGGTGGCATCCCAGCTTCCGCCCATCCCGACCTCGACGACGGCCGCGTCCACCGGTGCGTCGGCGAAGGCGGCGTACGCCATCCCCGTAAGCACCTCGAAAAAGGAAAGCCGGAATTCCTCTTTCTGGTCGACCATCTCCACATACGGGGCAATGTCCCGATAGGTCTCGATGAACCGCTCGTAGTCGATCGGCGCGCCGTCGAGACTGATGCGCTCGGTGATCGACTGAACGTGCGGAGACGTATAACGCCCCGTACGCAACTCGAATGCGCCGAGAAGCGCCTCGATCATGCGGGCCGTGGACGTCTTGCCGTTCGTCCCCGTGATGTGGATCGAGGGATAGGCGCGCTGCGGGTCGCCGAGCACGTCCATCAGAGCGGCGATGCGCGAGACGGACGGCTCCAGCTTGGTCTCGCCCCACCGCCCCGCGAGTTCGGCCTCGACCTCTCGCAGGGCCTCGGCCACCTCGGGGTCCTGCGGCCGCGCGGGCACGCCGTCCCCCTGCGGAGCACCCCCCTGCGTGCGGAGGGTACGGCTGCCGGCCTCGATCAGTGCCAGATCGGGGTCACGCTCGGTCTCGGCGTCCACGATGTCGTCGAAGCCGTCGGATTCGCCGCTGTCGCGCGGGGGGAGCTCACTCACACAAGCCAGTCTACGGAGAACCACCGACACGGCCCGGCCCGCACCCCACCCGGCAGGTCAGGGACTTTCGGCCCGTCCGTTTCGGGACCTTGGTCCATCCGGACCACAGCATCACCCTGCAAACTTGGCGATCATGGACATAGGCATCGATCTCGGCACCGCCAACACCCTTCTCTACGTACGCGGCAAGGGGATCGTGCTCAATGAGCCCTCCGTAGTAGCGCTGAAACAGAACAGGACGACCGTCGCCGTGGGCGCCGAGGCCAAGGAGACGCTCGGCCGGACCCCGGGCTCCATCACCGCGGTCCGCCCCCTTCGCGACGGTGTGATCAGTGACTACGAGGCGGCGGAGGAGATGCTCCGCCACTTCGTCCGCAAGGCGGTCCCGGGCCGCCGCCCCAGGACCCGCATGGTCATCTGTGTCCCCGGCGGAGTCACCCCGGTGGAGCGCCGGGCGATCGTCCACGCGGCACAGCGAGCCGGGGCCCGGGCGGTCCACGTCATCGAGGAGCCCCTGGCCGCGGCGATCGGCGCGGGCCTCCCGGTGGCCGAGGCGCGCGGCTCGATGGTGGTGGACATCGGCGGCGGCACCACGGAGGTCGCGGTGATCTCGCTGGGCGGCATCGTCACCGCACAGTCCCTGCGTGTCGGGGGCGACCGCATGGACGACGCGATCACGGCCCACGTGCGCAAGGAACACGGCCTGCTGATCGGCGAACGCACCGCGGAGGCGGTCAAGCTGGCCATCGGCTCCGCGGCCCCGTCCGAGGAACTCTCCGAAACGGGCACCTTCACGGTACGAGGCCGCCGGCGGCTGGCCGGCCTCCCCCACACCGCGACGCTCACCACCCAGGAGGTCCGGGAAGCCCTCAACTCCCCTGTCGAAGCGATCGTCTCTGCACTCAGGGCGACCCTCGAGGAGTGCCCGCCGGAGCTCTCCGGTGACGTCATGGAGCACGGCGTCGTGCTGACGGGCGGCGGCGCGCTGCTGCCCGGCCTGGACCTGCGCCTGGCGGAGGCCACCGGCATCCCGGTCTTCCCGGCCGAGGCCCCGCTGGACAGCGTGGCGCTGGGCTGCGGCAAGTGCGTGGAGGACTTCGACTCGCTCCAGCGCCTGCTCACGGCGGCGTAAGCGGGCCCGGACGGAAGGGTGCGTGGGGGCCACCGAGGGCTGACCCGAACCGGGGACGCCGGGAGACCCCCCGGCGCGGTGCGCCCCCACCCCCGTACGGAGAAGGTCCAATCGCACCATGTGGTACGCACACAACCCCGGCCGCCGCGCACTCCAACTCCTGGGCGACGGCGCCGCCCTGCTGTGGATCGCGCTGTGGGCAGCGGCGGCGCTGGCGGCGCACCGGCTGGCACAGCCGGCGCAGCACCGCCCCCGTATCCCGCTCCTCGGCAGTTCGGTGGACGGAGCGCTGCGGGGCGTGGCCCGCGCGGGCGACAGGATCGTGAGCGCGGCACCGGCCCCGCAGGGTCCGGCGGCCGCACAGGTCCTCGCGGTCCTGGGCGCGGTGGCGCTCTTCGTGATCCCGGTGGGCCTGATGCTCACGGTGTGGCTGCCCCGCCGCATCCGCTGGACGCGCCAGGCGGCGGCAGCGCAGGAGCTGGCCTCGACGGAGGACGGCCGTGAACTGCTGGCGCTGAGAGCGCTGTTGCGCCCGCTGGACGAACTCGCGGCAACGGCGGAACTGCTCCCGGCCGCCCACGGCGGAACCCCGGACCAGGACGCGGACGCAGACCCGGACCAGGACGCGGACCAGGACCCGGACCCGGACCTGGACGTCCTCCCTGATCCCGGCCCCGGCTCCCTCGCGAAGGGCTGGCGAGAGGCGGACCCGGTGGTCCTGGACGCGTTGGCGGACGCGGAGCTGCAACGCCTGGGGCTGCGTGCATAAAGCCGCTGCCGCCCGAAGAAACGCGAAGGCCCCCCGGAACCGAGAGGATCCCGGGGGGCCTTCGCCACACGTCAGGCGCGGCGGACGCGTCGGAGCACGTCGGACGCGTCAGGCCTGAGGCAACCGCTCCAGCTGCTGCTGGATACGGGCGATGTCCTCGTCCGCCTTGGCGAGACGCCCGCGGATCTTGTCGACGACGGCGTCCGGCGCCTTGGCGAGGAACGCCTCGTTGCCGAGCTTGCCCGTGGCCTGGGCCTTCTCCTTCTCGGCGGCGGCCAGATCCTTGGCGAGCCGCTTCCGCTCGGCCGCCACGTCGATCGTGCCGGACAGGTCGAGCGCGACCTGCGCGCCGGCGACCGGCAGCGTCGCGGTGGCCGAGAACGCGTCACCCTCGGGCTGCAGCCGCAGAAGCTGCCGGATGGCGGCCTCGTGCGGGGCGAGCGCGGTGCCGTCGAGGTCGAGGCGGGCCGGCACGCGCTGACCGGGCTGCAGGCCCTGGTCGGAACGGAAGCGCCGGACCTCGGTGATGACCTGCTGAAGCGTCTCGATCTCGCGCTCGGCGGCGTCGTCACGGAAGCCGCTGTCCTGGGGCCACTCGGCGGTCACCAGCGTCTCGCCACCCGTCAGCGTCGTCCACAGCGTCTCGGTGACGAAGGGGACGATCGGGTGCAGCAGACGCAGCATCACATCGAGGACCTCGCCCAGGACACGGCCCGAGACCTTCGCCTGCTCGCCGCCCTCGAAGAACGTCGTCTTCGACAGCTCGACGTACCAGTCGAAGACCTCGTCCCACGCGAAGTGGTAGAGGGCGTCGGAGAGCTTGGCGAACTGGAAGTCGTCGTAGAAGGCGTCGACTTCGGCGACGGTCTTGTTCAGCCGGGACAGGATCCAGCGGTCCGTCGCCGTCATCGCCTCGGGCGCCGGCAGCGGTCCCTCGACGGTCGCGCCGTTCATCAGCGCGAAACGCGTCGCGTTCCAGATCTTGTTGGCGAAGTTACGGGAGGCCTTGACCCAGTCCTCGCCGATCGGCACGTCGGCACCGGGGTTGGCGCCGGTGGCCAGGGTGAAACGCACGGCGTCGGAACCGTACGCGTCCATCCAGTCGATCGGGTCGACCGCGTTCGGGTTCGACTTCGACATCTTCTTGCCGAACTCGTCGCGGACGAGACCGGTGAGGGCGACGGTCTTGAACGGGACCTGGTCCTCCATGGCGTACAGGCCGAACATCATCATCCGGACGACCCAGAAGAAGATGATGTCGTGGCCGGTCAGCAGGACGTCGGTCGAGTAGAACTTCTCGAGGTCCGGGGTCTTCTCCGGCCAGCCGAGCGTGGAGAACGGCCACAGGCCGGACGAGAACCAGGTGTCGAGGACGTCCTCGTCCTGGGTCCAGCCCTCCGCCTCCGTGCCGGGGATCGGGTCGTCGGGGCCGACGCACACGACCTCGCCGTCCGGCCCGTACCAGACGGGGATCCGGTGGCCCCACCACAACTGGCGTGAGATGCACCAGTCGTTGAGGTTGTCGACCCAGTCGAAGTAGCGCTTCTCCATGTCCTTCGGGTGGAGCGCGACGCGCCCGTCGCGGACCGCGTCACCGGCGGCCTGGGCGAGCGTGTCGACCTTGACCCACCACTGCAGCGACAGGCGCGGCTCGACGGTGGTCTTGCAGCGCGAGCAGTGGCCGACGGAGTGGACGTACGGACGCTTCTCGGCGACGACGCGGCCCTGCTCGCGCAGGGCGGCGACGATCGCGGAGCGCGCCTCGAAGCGGTCGAGGCCCTGGAAGGGACCGTGCACGGTGATGACACCGCGCTCGTCCATGATCGTCATGGACTCCAGGTCGTGCCGCTGGCCGATCGCGAAGTCGTTCGGGTCGTGCGCGGGCGTCACCTTGACGGCGCCGGTGCCGAACTCGGGGTCGACGTGCGTGTCGGCGACGACCGGGATGGTGCGGTCCGTGAGCGGCAGCTTGATGCGCTTGCCGATCAGGTGCGCGTACCGCTCGTCGTCGGGGTGCACCGCGACGGCGGTGTCACCGAGCATGGTCTCGACGCGGGTCGTGGCGACGACCACCGTCTCGTCGCCCTCGCCGTACTTCAGCGAGACGAGCTCTCCGTCGTCGTCCTGGTAGTCGACCTCGATGTCCGAGATCGCCGTCAGACAGCGCGGGCACCAGTTGATGATGCGCTCGGCGCGGTAGATGAGCCCGTCGTCGTACAGGTTCTTGAAGATGGTCTGGACGGCCTTCGACAGGCCCTCGTCCATCGTGAAGCGCTCACGCGACCAGTCGAGGCCCGCGCCGAGGCGGCGCAGCTGGCCGAGGATCCGGCCGCCGTACTCGTCCTTCCACTGCCACACGCGGTCGGTGAACGCCTCGCGGCCCAGGTCCTGGCGGGACTTGCCCTCCTCGGCGAGCTGCTGCTCGACCTTGTTCTGGGTCGCGATGCCGGCGTGGTCCATGCCGGGCAGCCACAGCGTCTCGTAGCCCTGCATGCGCTTGCGGCGCGTGAGGGCGTCCATGAGCGTGACCTGGAAGGCGTGGCCCAGGTGGAGCGCGCCCGTGACGTTCGGCGGGGGGATGACGATCGTGTACGGCTCCTTCTCGCTGTTCGCGTCAGCGGTGAAGTAACCCCGGTCTACCCAGCGCTCGTACAGCGCCCCCTCTACCTCGGCCGGCGCGTACTGGGTCGGCAGTTCGGTGGTGGGCGCTGGATTCTGCTGCTGAGTGTTCTCGGTCACGGGCCCAGTTTAGAGGCGCGGCAGGGGTGCCCCGAAACCGGATTCCCGTGCGCCGCGGCGGCCGCCCCGGCCGTCTGGCACAACCTTTCAACAACATGGCACCGATCCGACCCTGGGTTCCCCACACACGGTCACCTTCCGCCAGGATGTTCGGAACGCATAAGCATCGGGAGGGAACCCCAGAAATGAGCTACAACCAGCCGGGCCCGTACGGCGGGCAGCAGCCTCAGCAGCCCGGACCCTACGGCCAGCAGCAGCCGGGCCCCTACGGGCAGCAGCCCCCGGCCGCGCCCCAGCCCGGCTACGGCTACCCGCAGCAGGCCCCGCAGGGCGTGCCGCCGCAGCAGCCCCCGTACGGCCAGCCGCAGCAGCCGTACGGCCAGCCCGGCGGCTACAGCCAGCCTCAGCAGCCGGGCCCCTACGGCCAGCAGCCCCAGGTCCCCTACGGGCAGGTCCCTCCGCCCCCCGGCCCGCCCCAGGGCGGCAAGAAGAAGACGGGCCTGATCATCGGCGCGGTGGCCGTGGTCGCGGCGATCGGCGTGGGCGCGTACTTCGTGTTCGGTGGGGGCGGCTCGTCCGTGGCGGACGACGGCCCGCACAAGCTGACGACGCCGGCGACGGTGCTCGGGGAGTACAAGAAGTCGGCGAGCGGCGACGACTCCAGCATGAGCGACAAGGACGTCAAGGACGCCGAGAAGAACGGCGTCAAGAACGCCCAGGGCGTCGGCGCGGACTACCAGGCCGGCGACGCCAAGACGAACCCTCTCGCGGCCAAGTACCTGAAGTTCATGGGCGTGTACGGCGAGATCTCCGACCCGGAGAAGGTCGTCGACGGCATGTTCGCCGAGATGAAGAAGAACTCTTCGACGGACAAGTCCGACACCGGTGAGCTGGTCGGCAGCCCGCAGAGCTTCGACTCCGACGGCGCGGTGATGAAGTGCCAGGAGACGAAGATCAAGAACGACACGCCCAGCAGCGGCGAGACCTCCTCCGCTCCCAAGGAGATGTCGATGCCGGTCTGCATCTGGGGTGACCACAGCACGCTCGGCATCGTCATCCCCGTCGACCTCGCGACGGCCATGACGGGCAAGAGCGCGGACCTGAAGGCCGCCGCCGACACGTCGACCAAGCTCCGCGGCGAGGTCCGCGTCAAGTCCTGACCTCGTACGGCGCGTAGGACACAGCATGAGAGAAGGGCCCCGGTCATCCGACCGGGGCCCTTCCTGTGTCTCACGTACGCGCTACGCCGACTTCTGTTCTCCGCTGCCCGAGCCACGGGCGTCGCGGGGGATCAGCGTCGGGTTCACGTTCGAGTGAACGGCCTCTGCCGTGATGACGACGCGCGCCACGTCCTTGCGGGAGGGGACCTCGTACATCACGGACTGGAGGACTTCCTCCATGATCGCGCGCAGGCCGCGCGCGCCGGTGCGGCGCAGGATGGCCTGGTCGGCGATGGCCTCCAGGGCCTCACGCTCGAAGTCCAGCTCCACGCCGTCGAGTTCGAAGAGGCGCTGGTACTGCTTCACCAGGGCGTTGCGCGGCTCCAGGAGGATCTGGAGGAGCGCCTCGCGGTCCAGGTTGTGGACCGAGGTGATGACGGGGAGACGGCCGATGAACTCGGGGATCATCCCGAACTTCACCAGGTCCTCCGGCATGACCTCCTGGAACTGGTCCTTCTCCTCCAGCTCGCGCTTGGAGTGGATCGTCGCGCCGAAGCCGATGCCCTTGGCACCCGCCCGCGACTCGATGATCTTCTCCAGGCCGGCGAACGCGCCGCCCACGATGAACAGCACGTTCGTCGTGTCGATCTGGATGAACTCCTGATGGGGGTGCTTGCGGCCGCCCTGGGGCGGGACGGAAGCCGTGGTCCCCTCGAGGATCTTGAGCAGGGCCTGCTGGACGCCCTCACCGGACACATCGCGCGTGATCGACGGGTTCTCGCTCTTACGGGCGACCTTGTCGATCTCGTCGATGTAGATGATCCCGGTCTCGGCCTTCTTGACGTCGTAGTCGGCCGCCTGGATCAGCTTCAGGAGGATGTTCTCGACGTCCTCGCCCACATAGCCGGCCTCCGTCAGCGCCGTCGCGTCGGCGATGGCGAACGGAACGTTCAGCATGCGGGCCAGGGTCTGGGCCAGGAGGGTCTTGCCCGAGCCCGTGGGGCCCAGGAGCAGGATGTTGGACTTCGACAGCTCGATCGCGTCGTCGCGTCCCTGGGCTCCGCCGTTCTCACCGGCCTGGACCCGCTTGTAATGGTTGTACACAGCGACCGAGAGGGCTTTCTTCGCGGCCTCCTGGCCGACGACATAGCCCTCGAGGAACTCGTAGATCTCGCGAGGCTTGGGAAGTTCTTCCCAGCGGACCTCGCTCGTCTCCGCGAGCTCTTCCTCGATGATCTCGTTGCAGAGGTCGATGCACTCGTCGCAGATGTACACACCGGGGCCTGCGATGAGCTTCTTGACCTGCTTCTGGCTCTTTCCGCAGAACGAGCACTTGAGCAGATCGCCGCCGTCACCGATGCGTGCCACGAGGTGCTTCCCCTTCGCCTGGGAGACGCTCGCGTAAGCGGCTCCTGGTGCCTGTATCCGACGGTACCTTGCCGGGCCCCCCGTTCGGGCCCCCCTTGGCACGGTTCACTTTGACGTGAACCGTGCCAAGGAGCGGCAGACGATACAGCGCTGCGTCACGCGACCGCGGAGTTGTTCATCTTCCGGGTGGAGATGATCTGGTCGATCAGGCCGTACGCCAGGGCGTCCTCGGCCGTGAGGATCTTGTCGCGCTCGATGTCGTCGCGGATCTTCTCGATCGGCGTCGTGGAGTGCTTGGCCAGCATCTCCTCGAGCTGCTCACGCATCCGGAGGATCTCGTTCGCGGCGATCTCCAGGTCGGAGAGCTGCTCACGGCCGGTGCCGCCGGAGGGCTGGTGGATCAGGACGCGGGCGTTCGGCAGCGCCATGCGCTTGCCCGGTGTACCGGCGGCGAGGAGCACGGCGGCCGCGGAGGACGCCTGGCCCATGCAGACCGTCTGGATGTCCGGCTTCACGAACTGCATCGTGTCGTAGATGGCCGTGAGGGCCGTGAACGAGCCGCCGGGGCTGTTGATGTAGATGGAGATGTCGCGGTCCGGGTCCATCGACTCCAGGCACAGGAGCTGCGCCATGACGTCGTTGGCGGACGCGTCGTCGATCTGCACGCCGAGGAAGATCACGCGCTCCTCGAAGAGCTTCGCGTACGGGTCGTACTCACGCACGCCCTGCGAGGTGCGCTCGACGAAGCGCGGGATCACGTAGCGGTTGTCGACCTGCGGGCCGGTGTACAGACCGCTGCCGGGGATGTTGTTCATGGTCGGTGTTCCGTCCTGGTGAGGTGGGCTTGGATGACCGCGTGACCGGGGTTTCAGGCCCCGGTGCCGCCGCCGCCCGGAACACCCGTAGCGGCACTGATGATCTCGTCGATGAGGCCGTACTCCTTGGCCTCGTCGGCGGTGTACCAGCGGTCGCGGTCACCGTCACGGATGATCGTCTCGACGGTCTGCCCGGAGTGCCGGGCGGTGATCTCCGCCATGCGCTTCTTGGTGCGCAGCAGGTACTCGGCCTGGATCTTGACGTCCGAAGCCGTACCGCCGATGCCGGCGGAGCCCTGGTGCATCAGGATGTCCGTGTTCGGAAGCGCGAAGCGCTTGCCCGGAGTGCCGCCCGTCAGCAGGAACTGGCCCATGGAGGCGGCCATGCCCATGCCGATGGTGACGACGTCGTTCTGGATGTACTGCATGGTGTCGTAGACCGCCATGCCGGCCGTCACAGAACCACCGGGGCTGTTGATGTAGAGGTAGATGTCCTTGTCCTGGTCGGCAGCGGCCAGGAGGAGCATCTGGGCAGTGATCTTGTTGGCGATCTCGTCGTCGACCTGCTGGCCTAGGAAGATGATGCGGTCGTTGAGCAGTCGGCTGTAGACCTGGTCACCGAGGCCACCACCGAGGGACGGCTCACCGGCGGCGGAAGGCATCAGATTCGTCACGTATCCACCTGCTCGTCTCTGACGGCAACGCGCCGTCTCGCGTCTTATCCGGAGGGCCGGGGCCCCACCTGCGCACCGCCCTTCGGCGGCGGCTGCGGGGACTCATCTGCCCTCGTATTCATGGACCCTAACGCGCGGGTCCCTCCGGTGAATCCCGCAAGGGGAACTGTTCGCTGTGAGCGCATGCCGCGCCCCGTCAGGGGCGTGGGGAACCACGCGACAGGCGCCGGGCAGTACCGGGAACGAAGCGGGAAAAGGGGCGGGCCCCCAGGGTGCCGCGAGGCGGCGTCCTGGGGGCCCGTGAAGCGTGCGGAGCCGGGACCGGCTCAGGCCTCGTTCTTCTCCTCGGCGTCGGCGGAGCCGTCCGCCTCGACGGCCTCGACGGTCTCGCCGGCGGCAGCCGACTCGTCCTCGTCGTCC
Organism: Streptomyces sp. NPDC107517; assembly: GCF_055582645.1. NCBI lineage: Bacteria > Bacillati > Actinomycetota > Actinomycetes > Kitasatosporales > Streptomycetaceae > Streptomyces > Streptomyces sp. NPDC107517. Next base: position 124,162 of record NZ_JBVJPM010000015.1, read on the forward strand.
TCGAGGTCGACGATCTCGCCGTTCGTGTCCTTGACCGTGGCGGCCTCGACGACGACCGCGAGAGCCTTGCCGCGGGCGACCTCGCCGACCAGCATCGGGACCTGGCCGCCTTCGACGACGGCCTGGGCGAACTGGTCGGGGGACATGCCGGAGGACTGCGCGCGCCGCATGAGGTGCTCGGTGAGCTCCTCCTGGTTGACGTTCAGCTTCTCCTTGTTGACGAGCTCGTCGAGGACGAACTGCGTCTTGATGCCCTTGACGGCCTGCTCGGCGGTCTCGGCGTCGAACTCCTCGACCGTCTTGCCCTGGATCTCGAGGTACTTCTCGAGGTCGAGGCCCATCTGGCCGAGCTGGTGGTGCTCGAGGTTGTGCTTGCGGGTCTTGACCTCGTCCTCGAGCAGCTTCTCGGGAACGGGGACCTCGACCAGCTCGAGCAGCTTCTCCAGGACGCGCTCCTGGGCCTGCGTGGCCTGGTCGTACTGCTTCATGTTCTCGAGGCGCTTGCGGCTGTCGGCCTTCAGCTCGTCGAGGGTGTCGAACTCGGAGGCGAGCTGCGCGAACTCGTCGTCCAGGGACGGCAGTTCACGAGCGGCGACCTGGGTGACCTTGACGGTGACCTCGGCCTCCTTGCCCTCGGCGGAGCCGCCCTTGAGCTCGGAGGTGAAGGTGGCCTCGCCACCGGCCTCCAGGCCCTTCACGGCCTCGTCGATGCCCTCGAGGAGCTCGCCCGAGCCGATGGTGTACGAGACGCCGGAAGCGACGCCGTCCTCGAGCACCTCGCCGTCGACCTTGGCCTCGAGGTCGATCGTGACGACGTCGCCGTCCTCGGCGGCACGCTCGACCGGGGAGGTGGAGGCGAAGCGCTCGCGGAGCTGCTCCACCGACTTGTCCACGTCCTCGTCGCTGACCTCGATGGCGTCGACCTCGACCTCGATGCCGGAGTAGTCCGGAATCTCGATCTCGGGACGGACGTCGACCTCGGCGGTGAAGTTCAGCGTCTCGCCGTCCTTCAGCTCCGTGATGTCGACCTCGGGCTGGCCCAGCACGTTGAGCTCGGCCTCGTTGACCGCTTCGGTGTAGAACTTCGGAAGCGCGTCGTTGACGGCCTCCTCAAGCACGGCACCGCGGCCGAACCGCTGGTCGATGACGCGGGCAGGGATCTTGCCCTTGCGGAAGCCCTTCACCGTGACCTGCTGGTTGATCTTCTTGTACGCCGCGTCGAGGCTGTCCTTGAGCTCCTCGAAGGGCACCTCGATGCTGAGCCGAACCCGGGTCGGGTTCAGGGTCTCCACGGCGCTCTTCACGGTTCGGTCTCCTTGGGGGCTGACTTCTGGGTTCCTGCCCGGTTAAGAGACACACGGGCACGCAGCTTGCATAGTAACGGCAAGCCGGAGCCGACCCACAACGCGATCTTGAGGGGGCGTTTACCGCTTGAGACGCTGCTGTTGCGAGGCTGGTCGGGGTGGCGGGATTTGAACCCACGGCCTTCCGCTCCCAAAGCGGACGCGCTACCAAGCTGCGCCACACCCCGTCGGTGCGACACGTAGGGTACATGCACGCGGCCGGTGCGGCTCCCGCATTACGAGCGGAGCGAATGCGGTGTGCGACGAGGGGGTCCGACCCGCTACGATGCTTCCCGTTGCCGCGGTCACCGACCTGCGGCGCACACTGTGCGGGCGTAGCTCAATGGTAGAGCCCTAGTCTTCCAAACTAGCTACGCGGGTTCGATTCCCGTCGCCCGCTCTTGAAACCCCGGGCCCGGTTCTCATGAACCGGGCCCGGGGTTTTTCACATCCTGGGCCGGACAGACTCCCGAGCGTTCAGAACTGGATCGAGTTGATCGTGTCCGCTATCGAGTTCAGGAACCTCTGGATGTCGTCGGCCATTCCGGTCGAGGCCAGGAAGAACCCGAACAGGACCGCCACCACGGCAGGCCCGGCCTTGATCGACCCTCCCCGGATCAGCACCACGAGAATGATCGCCAACAGCAGTACCACTGACAGCGAAATGGCCACACTGATCACACCCTAGGTCGGTCCGCTCTCCCGGCCCGGGGGGTACGACCCCGCACACCCCCGCCAGAACCATCGTGCCACCAACACGGCCTGCGTATGCGGCGGGTGACGCATCGTCGGCCACTCCCCTGCGGCGGCGCGCCGGCCCCGCACCCTTGGGGCACATGATCAGCGGGTGTTCCCCGGGCAATTTCACAGGTCTCCGTGGCCGGTAATTCGGCCTGATCGTTTCCATGCACACACAGCACGTCCACACCATGGGCACGCGAGGTCACGCATGTGCTGTTCGTTGTTAATTCGAATTGTCGCGGGGGCCACATCCCAGGCGATCGAGTGCGGCCGATATGCACTATTTAATCAGGATGAGAGTGGTCATAACGGACTCATCTGGATGCCTCCCGAAGTCCCACTGGAAGACCTGCGAAAACTTCGCCATCGCTATGCCGACTTCTCCGAATCGGGGGTACTCGCGCGGTAAGGAGGATTTGACGTGAGGGTTTTACGAAATACCGAGGGCGCCGCTAAGGTGCCTCAGATGTTCCGCGCTGCCCCCACCCGAGCCCCGCTCCCTGCGGCACAGACGGCCCCCGCCCACCAGCCACCGAATACGGCAGCCGCTCCCCCCACACCGGCCGCCAAGCCCGCGAAACAGCGGGACGCGTTCTTCGACAACGCCAAGTACCTGGCCATCGTGCTGGTCGCGATGGGCCACTCCTGGGAACCGCTGACGGATCACAGCCGCGTCGCCGAGGCGCTCTACATGACCGTCTACACGTTCCACATGCCGGCATTCATCGTGATCTCCGGCTACTTCTCGCGCAGCTTCGACATGCGGCCCGACCGGCTCCGGCGGCTCATCACCGGGGTCGCGGTGCCGTACGTGATCTTCGAGGTCGCGTACACCTTCTTCAAACGCTGGGCGAACGACGACCCGACGTACCCGATCAGCCTGCTCGACCCCTGGTACCTCACCTGGTTCCTGGTCGCCCTGTTCGTGTGGCGGCTCACCACCCCGCTGTGGAAGATCGTCCGCTGGCCGGTGCCGCTCGCGGTCGCCGTCGCCGTACTCGCCTCCGTGTCCCCCGACATCGGCGACGACCTCGACCTCCAGCGCGTCCTGCAGTTCCTTCCCTTCTTCGTGCTCGGCCTGTTCCTGAAGCCCGAGCACTTCCAGCTGGTGCGCCGGCGTGAGGTGCGGATCCTGTCCGTGCCGATCTTCGCGGCGGCCCTGGTGCTGGCCTACTGGGCCGCTCCGCGGATGACGTCGGCGTGGTTCTACCACCGCGACAGCGCGCAGGAGCTGGGCTCGCCGTGGTGGGCCGGTGCCGTGATGACGCTCGCGCTCTTCGGCTGCTCCGTCGTCCTCACCGCATGCTTCTTCGCGTGGGTGCCACGGCGGAAGATGTGGTTCACCGTGCTGGGCGCGGGGACGCTGTACGGCTACCTGCTGCACGGCTTCGTCGCGAAGGGCTCGCGGTTCTGGGGCTGGTTCGACGACTACGCCTGGCTGCACAAGCCGCTGGGCGAGGTGTTCGTGACGGTCGTCGCGGCCTCCCTGATCACGATCCTGTGCACTCCCCCGGTCCAGCGCATGTTCCGGTTCGCGATGGAGCCGAAGATGGAGTGGGCGTTCAAGAAGGACGCGGCCGAGGTGGCGCGGGGCCGCGGGCGGGCCCGCGTCTGAGGGAGCCGTCGACGCTTGTCGGGCCCGCGCGCCTGACGGTGTCGTCGCCGTTTGTCGGGTGCGCGGGTGAGGGCGCGTGAGGGGTTGTCGCGCGGCTCCCCCGCGCCCCCCGCATGGGCGCGTTGCCTACGGGGTTTCGTTGATGCCCAGAAGGGCCCTCATCCCCGCGTACTTCCTGGTCAGGCGGTCTCTCGTCGGTGCGTCCAGAGCCGCCAGACGGGTGGGGTCGGCGTTGTGGGCCAGGTCCGACTGCTTCACCAGCAGCGCGCCAGGAGTGGCCAGAATTCGTTGCGCGTAGGTCTCTTGAGGCTCTCCGGGGCGCTTGGTGAGGGCGAGGACGACGGCCTTCGTGCGGTCCGTGAGATCCGCCGCGGCCAGCCACTGCGGCGACAGCGCGTCGTCCTCGATCGCGTCGTGCAGCCAGGCTGCCGCGATCTGCTCGTCGTCGCCGCCCCGGGCGCGTACACCTTCGGCGACCGCCTCCAGGTGTTCCGCGTAGGGGCGTCCTGCCTTGTCCGTCTGGTTGATGTGGGCCCCGCGCGCCAGGGCCTCCACCTCGGCGAGGGTCAGCATGCGGCCGACCTTACGGCCCGCACAGGGCGCCGCCGACACTCCCCCAGAGCCCGAAGGGCCTGGGTGGACACCCCCAGCTGCCCGCCGCCGCTTGCCCCCTGTCGCCGAGGCCGGCCTGGGCGAGGAAATGGTTTGGTAAGCTAACTATTGACGCGTTCTTGACTCTCTCTTGACCTGAGTCGACCGTCTGGCCAAGCCAAGAACGGAAGGAACGGACCCATCGGACATGCAGACACCTTGATAGCCATGGGCGGCGCCTTTCTCGCCGCCGCCGTCCTCGCCCGCCTCGGCGGACGCATCGGGCTCCCCACCATCCCCCTGTTCATCCTGGCCGGGATCCTCCTCGGCCCGCACACACCCGGCATCGTGCTCGTCGCCGACCCGCACGACCTGGAGATGCTCTCCGCGCTCGGCCTGGTCCTGCTGCTCTTCTACCTCGGCCTCGAATTCCATCTGGACGACCTCAAGACCGGCGGCCGGAGAATGGCCGTCGCCGGCGGGACCTACCTCGCGCTGAACGTCGGCGCGGGCCTCGGCTTCGGATTCGCCCTCGGCTGGGGCACCTCCGAGGCTCTGGTCCTCGCCGGGGTCCTCGGCATCTCCTCGTCGGCGATCGTCACGAAGGTCCTGGTCGACACCGGCCGCCTCGGAAATCCGGAGACCAAGCCGATCCTCGGGATCATCGTCGTCGAGGACATCTTCCTGGCCCTCTACCTGGCGGCGCTCCAGCCGATCCTGTCCGGCGCGGACAGTCTCGCGTCGGCGGTCATGGACGGCGGCAAGGCGTTCGGCTTCCTCCTGCTGCTCGCGCTCGCGGCGCGCTTCGGCACCCGCGTCGTGGGCCACCTCTTCCACACCAAGGACGACGAGCTCCTCGTCATCTCCTTCCTCGGCGCGGCCGTGTTCGTCGCCGGGGTCTCCGAGTGGTTCGGGGTCGCCGACGCGATCGGCGCGTTCATGGTCGGCCTGATGCTCGGCTCCACCACGTCGGGCGAGCGCATCCGCAAGCTCGTGCACCCCCTGCGGGACGCGTTCGGCGCGATCTTCTTCTTCGCGTTCGGCCTCTCCATCGACCCGGGCGACCTGCCGACGGTGCTGTGGCCGGTCCTCGCGGCCGTCGCGGTGACGCTGGTGATGAACGTGCTCGCGGGACTCGGGGCGGCGCGCGTGTACGGGTTCGGGCCCGGCCCCGCCGCGAACATCTCCACGACGCTGCTCGCCCGGGGTGAGTTCGCCCTGATCCTCGCCACGATGGCGGCGGGTGCGGGCCTGGACGAGCGGCTGTCGCCGTTCATCGCGGGTTATGTGCTGCTGCTCGCCGTCCTCGGACCGATGGCGGCGGGCCGCTCGGAGTGGCTCGCGCGGGTCCTTCCAGGAGGGCGGGAGGATGGGGCGCCCCTCGAGGAACGGGTCGGCGCCCAGGTGTGACGGCTCCTCGCCGCAGGGGGTGAGCCTTCGTTGCCGGGTGCGGCGTTCGCCGTGGCTGGTCGCACAAGACCCGCACCCGGCAACGAACCCGCCCCCGGCGGAGCCGTCACGCGTCCCGGCAGATCAGCAGGAGCGCGCGGTCGTCGTTGACGTCCTTGGCCACCGCTTCGATGAGGTGCCAGGCCGCGCCGTGGAACCCGCCCGAGACATAGCGGTCCGCCTCGCCCGTGAGGCGGTCCATGCCCTCGGCGATGTCCCGGTCGGACGTCTCGACCAGGCCGTCCGTGAAGAGCATCAGGACGTCGCCGGGGCGCAGGGAGCCCTTTATGGGGTCGAACTGGGCGCCGTCGTAGACGCCGAGGAGCGGACCCTCGGCGGCCTTCTCCTCCCAGCGGCCGCTGCCCGCGCTGAGCTGGAGGCCCGGCGGGTGCCCCGCGGAGAAGAGTTCGTAGTCGCCCGACTCCAGGTCGAGGACGAGGTGGATGGACGTGGCGAAGCCCTCGTCCCAGTCCTGACGGAGCAGATAGCCGTTGGCGGCAGGCAGGAAAGCGTGCGGCGGCAGGGAGCCGAGGAGCCCGCCGAAGGCTCCGGACAGGAGCAGGGCCCTGGAGCCCGCGTCCATGCCCTTGCCCGAAACGTCGGTGAGGACCGCCTCCAGGGTGCGGCCGCCGTTCGTACGGGCCGCGACCACGAAGTCGCCGGAGAAGGACTGGCCGCCGGCCGGACGCAGCGCCATCTCGCGGTGCCAGGCCTTGGGCAGCTGCGGCAGCTTGCTCTGTACGCGGATGCGTTCGCGCAGGTCGAACAGCATCGTGCCGCCGCGCCGCCAGGGCACGCCGACCCGGCTGCGGAACTGGGCGATGAGCAGCCCGAAGAAACCGCAGGCCGCCACGACCAGGACGGTGCCCGGGGTGACCCGGGCGGCGCCCTCCGAGTAGGGGCCGAGCCTGACGGACTCCACGATGAGCGCCGCCGCGGCGGCCGCGTACAGGCCGAGGAGGCTGGCCGGGCGCAGCAGCAGTCCGCCCGCCACGATCGGCAGGACGAGCGCCGTCGGGGAACACCAGACCGAGTTGAGGAGGGTGCCGCAGGCGATGACCGGGACCGTGAGGAGCAGGCCCACCAGGGCGACCCAGTCGGAACCGTCGCCGCGGAAGTAGTCGACACCCGATTTGCGCAGGCCGATGCGGGCCCGGTGAAGTCTCATCTTCAACCGGGCCGGAAACGTCTCGGCCTGTGCGCGTCGTCCTGCCATTGCTCGTGGACCTTATCCATCGGGCCAGGGGCTTCGCACGGGAGGTCCCACTTGTCCCTCTTCCAGGCACCTTCCGGCGCCTTCCGGCACCTTCCGCGGGCGGGGAAAATCTCTCGCTTCGTCCGCGACGTCCTGGTAGGGATGCCCTATGACGATGGACGTGCGGGTGCTGCGCCAGAGCGACTGGCACGAGTGGTACGCGAAGCTGGAGCTGGCCTTCGGAGGGGTTCCCGAAGCGCCCGAGGAACGCGCGCTGTGGGACGACCTCACCGAGTTCGACCGGTCCATCGGCGTCTGGGACGGCGACCGGTGCGTGGGGACGGCGGGGGCGTTCACGTTCGGGGTGACGGTGCCGGGCGGGGCCCAGGTCCCGGCGGCGGGCGTCACGATGGTGTCCGTCGCGGCGACGGACAGGCGGCGCGGGATCCTGACGTCGATGATGCGGCGCCAGCTCGACGACGTACGGTCCTGGGGCGAGCCGCTCGCCGTGCTCACCGCGTCCGAGCCCGCGATCTACGGCCGGTTCGGGTACGGCATCGGGACGCGGCAGGCGAGCGTGGAGATCGACTCGACGCGGGTGCGGATCAACGCTCCGGCGGGGACGGACGACGTACGGCTGCGGTTCGCCGACGTCGCCGAGGCCGCCGCCGAGTGCGAGTCCGTGTACGTACGGACGATCGGCACCCGGCCCGGCATGCTCGCCCGCACGCCCGGCTGGGAGCGTCTGCCGCTGCTGGACGCGCCGTCGGAGCGCGAGGGCGCGTCGCCGATGCAGTGTGTGCTGGCCGAGCGTGACGGCGAGACGGTCGGCTACGTCCGCTTCCACAACAAGCCCGAGTGGGACGCGGCCGGGCCCAAGGGCCGGATCACGCTGCGGCACATCGACGCGCTCGACCCGGCGGCGTACGCGGCACTGTGGCGCTTCCTCCTGGACATCGACCTGACGTCGACCGTCCAGGCGCGCAACCGGCCGGTGGACGATCCGCTGTTCTCCCTGGTCAGCGACATCCGGCGGTGCGGGGTGCGGCTGCGGGACTCCATGCACGTACGGCTGGTGGACCTCGGCGCCGCGCTGGAGGCCCGCACGTATCAGGCGCCGGTCGACGTCGTCCTGGACGTGACGGACGAGTTCTGTCCGTGGAACGCGGGGCGGTGGCGGCTGACCGGGGACGCGAAGGGGGCGTCCTGCAAGCGCACGGGGGACAGTGAGGACACGGCCGATCTTGCCCTGTCCGTACGGGAGTTGGCGGCGGCCTACCTCGGCGACACGTCGCTGGCGGTGCTGGCGGCGGCCGGGCGGGTGCGGGAGCTGCGCCCTGGCGCGGTCGACGAGGCGGCGCTCGCGTTCGGGTCCGTCGTGGCGCCCTGGCTGCCGCACGGATTCTGAGCGGGCGGGGTGGGGCGGGCGCCGGTCAGCGGGGCGGCTGGCAGCTCGGGCACCAGAAGAGGTTGCGGGCCGCGAGTGACGCCGTGCGGATCTCCGTGCCGCACAGATGGCACGGCATCGTGGCCCGTCGGTAGACGTACACCTCGCCGCCGTGGTCGTCCACGCGCGGCGGGCGGCCCATCGCCTCGGGGGTGTGCTCCGGGCGGACGGTGTCGATGCGGTTGTGCCGGACGCCCTCGCGCATCAGCGCCACGAGATCCGTCCAGATCGCCGTCCACTCGTCGGGCGTGAGGTCCTTGCCCGGGGTGTACGGGTCGATGCCGTGCCGGAAAAGGACCTCCGCGCGGTAGACGTTGCCGACGCCTCCGATGATCTTCTGGTCCATGAGCAGTGCGGCGACGGTGGTGCGGCTGCGGGAGATTCGGCGCCAGGCGCGGTCCGGGTCGTCACCGTTCCTGAGCGGGTCGGGGCCGAGGCGGTCGTGTATCGCCTGCTTCTCGGCGTCCGTGATCAGGGCGCAGGCCGTCGGACCGCGCAGGTCGGAGTAGTGCGTGTCGCTCAGCAGGCGCAGCCGGACGGTGTCCGCGGGCGGCGGGGCGGGGGTCTCGCCGAGGGTGTACTTGCCGAAGAGGCCCAGGTGGATGTGGATCCAGCCGGTTTCCGCGAAGCCCAGGAAGAGGTGTTTGGCGTGAGCGTCCACCTCGTCGAGGACCAGGCCGTCCAGGAGCGCGGCGCTGTCGGAGAACTTGCCCTGCGGGCTGCGGACGCCTACCGGGCCGCCCACGAAGCGCTCCGCGTGGTCCTGGGCCAGGCGGTGGATGGTGTGGCCCTCTGGCACGGGTCTCTGTCTCCTGGGGTTGGCGGGGGCGGGCCGGGGGAATTCCCTCCCCCGGCCCGCCCCTTCCCGAAAGTCCTGGGGCTCCGCCCCGGACCCCGCTCCTCGACAAGCCGGAGGGGCTGGATCGAGGGGCTGAATCAGCCCTGCGGGTGGTGGGCCGGGACCGGGGGGAGCTCGCCCGTCTCCTCGTAGCGCGACAGCATCTCGATACGGCGCGTGTGACGCTCCTCGCCCGAGTACGGGGTGGAGAGGAAGATCTCGACGAACTTCGTCGCCTCTTCCTGCGTGTGCATGCGGCCACCGATGGAGACCACGTTCGCGTCGTTGTGCTCGCGGCCGAGCGCGGCGGTCTGCTCGCTCCAGGCGAGGGCCGCACGGACGCCCTTCACCTTGTTCGCGGCGATCTGCTCGCCGTTGCCGGAGCCGCCGATCACGATGCCGAGGGCGTCCGGGTCCGCCGCCGTGCGCTCCGCGGCGCGGAGGCAGAACGGAGGGTAGTCGTCCTGGGCGTCATAGATGTGGGGCCCGCAGTCGACGGGCTCGTGGCCGTGGGCCTTGAGCCATTCGACGAGGTGGTTCTTGAGTTCGTAGCCGGCATGATCCGAGCCGAGGTACACGCGCATGGGTCCGAGTGTGGCACGTCCCACCCGGACACGGCGCGGTCGGGTCGTTGTCACCGACCGTTCACGGGCAAACGTCTCGGATCGTTTACGCGCAAACGTCACGGAGGCGAAAATCACGATACGGAGTCAGGCCTTCCGTCCGGTACGTCCCTGGGTTTGAATGCGTGGGCTCGTGACCCGAGACTTAAGGATTCGTCCATGACCTCGCAACCCTCCCTTGCGAAGGCCGACCAGGCGCCCCACAATCCTGGAGATTCACAGCCTGACAACGGTCAGACCGGAAATAACGGTCCCGACCAGCTGAAGGCAGGCCTCAAGAACCGACACCTGTCGATGATCGCCATCGGCGGCGTGATCGGCGCCGGCCTCTTCGTCGGCTCCGGCTCGGGCATCGCCAAGGCCGGACCCGCCATCCTCATCTCGTACGCACTCGTCGGCCTGATGGTCGTCATGGTGATGCGGATGCTCGGCGAGATGGCCGCCGCACGGCCGTCGTCCGGCTCCTTCTCCGCCTACGCCGACCAGGCGCTCGGCCGCTGGGCGGGCTTCTCCATCGGCTGGCTGTACTGGTTCTTCTGGGTCGTCGTCCTCGCGGTCGAGGCCACCGCCGGCGCGGTGATCCTCAACGGCTGGGTACCGGCCGTGCCGCAGTGGGGCTGGGCCCTGATCGTGATGGTCGTCCTGACCGCGACGAACCTGGCCTCGGTCGCCTCCTACGGCGAGTTCGAGTTCTGGTTCGCGGGCATCAAGGTCGTCGCGATCGGCGGGTTCGTGATCATCGGCCTGCTCGCCGTGTTCGGCGTGCTGCCGGGCTCGGACAACCCGGGTGCGGGGTTCTCGCACCTGACGGACGCGGGCGGGTTCATGCCCAACGGCGCCGGGTCGATCCTCACCGGCGTCCTCATGGTCGTCTTCTCCTTCATGGGCAGCGAGATCGTCACGCTGGCCGCCGGCGAGTCCGAGGACCCGCAGCGTGCCGTCACCAAGGCCACGAACAGCGTGATCTGGCGTATCGGCGTCTTCTACCTCGGCTCGATCTTCGTCGTCCTGACGCTGCTGCCGTGGAACGACAAGTCGATCACCAAGGACGGCTCGTACGTCGCGGCCCTGAACTCGATAGGCATCCCCCACGCCGGTCAGGTCATGAACGTCATCGTGCTGACGGCCGTGCTGTCCTGCCTGAACTCCGGGCTCTACACCGCTTCCCGCATGGCGTTCTCGCTCGGCCAGCGCGGTGACGCGCCCAAGGCGTTCGCGAAGACGAACAAGAACGGTGTGCCGCAGGCCGCGATCCTCGGGTCCGTCGTCTTCGGCTTCGTCGCCGTCTGGTTCAACTACCAGTGGCCGGACACCGTCTTCAACTTCCTGCTGAACTCCTCCGGCGCCGTCGCCCTCTTCGTCTGGCTCGTCATCTGCTTCACGCAGCTGAAGATGCGCGGCATGATCCTGCGCGAGCAGCCCGAGAAGCTCGTCGTGAAGATGTGGCTCTTCCCGTATCTGACGTGGGCCACGATCGCGATGATCTCGTTCGTGCTCGTCTACATGCTCACCGACGACGCGGGCCGCGAGCAGGTCGTCCTGTCGCTGCTCGTGGCGGCCCTGGTGGTCGGCATCGCGCTCGTGCGTGAGCAGGCGAAGAAGCGGAAGAAGGTCTCCGCCTGACCCTTCCGGGTCCTCCCGGAAAGGTGTCGGCGCAAAAGCTGACGGCGGGTGTCAGGCAATGCGGGCAGAGACTGCCGCATGAGCTCCGACGGCGTCCGTGACAGCAGCTCGTCCTGCGGCCCGGCGACGCCGGGTACGACGAGGAACTCGCCGGTTTCCGGACCGGTTTCGCCCAGCGGCCACGACGTCGTCTTCGCGGTAACCCCCGCCGATGACGTCGTGGCCGCTGTCGCGTACGCGGCCGGTGCCGGACCGCCGGTCGGTGTTCAGGCCACCGGCGCGGGCTGCCCGGCGGCTTCGAGGGCGGCGTGCCGGCCTCCGCGCGGCGCACGGACGAGGTCGTGGTGGATGCGCGGAGCGCACCGTGCGGGTCTCCGCGGGGACCGGCTGGGGCCAGGTCGCAGAAGCGTCCGCCCCCGCGCGGGCTCGCCCCGCTGAACGGCTCGGCGCCGGGCGTGGGCACGGTCTCGCGCACGCGGGGCGGCGGACTCGGCGTCCTGGCGCGGGAGTTCGGCCACGCGACCGATCACGTCCGGTCGGCCGACGTCGTCCCGGCGGACGCACGCCTTCATTCGCGCTGTGCGGGCCGGACGCCTCTCCCCTGCACGCCGTGCAGGTCGACCACCTGGGCGGTGCCCTGTCGAGGCCCGGCGCGAGCGCGGTGCTGTACCGGGACGCGGGGTGACCGGTGCGGATCCTGTCGCCACTGGACAGCACGGACCGCGAGGCCGTCCGCGCCCATCACGCCCTCGCGTTCAGGCAGGTCGAGGAGCAGCGGAGAGGCCGGTCCCCGCACTTCGCGTTCGGCGGCGGCGACCGTACCGAGGCGCGGTACGGCGTACAGACGCGGAAGAGGCTCGCCGATGTGAAGGCCGCGAACGACCCGGCGAACCTCTTCCGGAGGAACTGCAACGTGCGCCGAGCGCCCGTGGCGGGAACTACTTGTTGGCGAACTTCCAGGCGGTGGGCAGCACGCCCATCGCCAGGGCCGCCTTCACCGCGTCGCCGATGAGGAACGGCGTGAGGCCCGCGGCGACCGCCTGCGTGAGGGTCATGCCGGTGGCGGCGGCGAGGTAGGGCACGCCGACCGCGTAGATGATCGCGGAGCCGAGGACCATCGTGCCCGCGGTGCGCAGGACCGAGCGGTCGCCGCCGCGCCGGGCGAGCGCGCCCACGACGGTCGAGGCGAGCAGCATGCCGATGACGTAGCCGAAGGAGGCGCCGCCCGCACCGGAGGTGCCCTGCGCGAACCACGGCATACCGGCCATGCCGACGAGCGCGTACACGGCGAGGGAGAGGAAGCCGCGGCGTGCGCCGAGCGCGGTGCCCACGAGGAGCGCGGCGAAGGTCTGCCCGGTGACCGGGACCGGGGAGCCCGGCACGGGCACGGCGATCTGGGCCGCGATGCCGGTGAGGGCGGCGCCGCCGAGCACGAGCGCGATGTCGCGGGTGCGCGAGGCGGGCAGCAGGTCGGCCAGGACCTTGCCGGGGCGGGTGGAGACGGCAGCCGTACTCATCGGGACTCCGCGGGGGTGAGGGCAGGTTGGGACACCGTGACGCTATCCCAGGGGCCGATCCCCGATCACGGTCACTGCTCGACAAAGGGTGACGCCGGGTGTTGGTGGGCTCTTCACAAAGGGCGTGACTCATGCGCGACTTGGGGTGATGCTCGTCACTGGGGCCAGAGCCGAAACGGCCCGTTTTGCGCCCGGGGTCGGCCGCCGGAGAGACTGTAGGTTCCTGCCAAACCCGCGCGAGCCCCGAAAGCAGTCTGAACCTCCCATGCACGACCAGCTCCCGTCCGAATCAGAACCGCTCGGCGGCGGACTCAAGCAGCGGCATCTGACGATGCTGGGCCTCGGCGGTGTCATCGGGGCGGGGCTCTTCGTCGGCTCGGGCGCCGGGATCGCGGTCGCGGGTCCCGGCATCGTGGTCTCGTATCTGATCGCGGGCGCGCTCGCGATGTGCGTGATGCGGATGCTGGGCGAGATGTCGGCGGCGATGCCCGCGTCGGGTTCGTTCTCGGTGCACGCGGAGCGGGCGCTCGGCCGCTGGGCCGGGTTCAGCGTCGGCTGGCTCTACTGGTTCCTGCTCGTCGTCGTCCTCGCCGTGGAGGCGACGGGAGCGGCGCAGATCGCGAACGGCTGGGCGCCGGGCGTGCCGCAGTGGGCGTGGGTGCTGGTGTTCATGCTGGTCTTCACCGGGGCGAATCTGGCGGCCGTGAAGAACTTCGGCGAGTTCGAGTTCTGGTTCGCCGCACTGAAGGTGTTCGCGATCGTCGCCTTCCTGATCCTCGGCACGCTCGCGGTCTTCGGGCTGCTGCCGGACACCGACCCGGTCGGCTTCACCAACCTCACCGGACAGGGCGGCTTCCTGCCGCACGGCTGGCAGGGCGTCATCTCCGGTGTGCTCGCCGTCGTGTTCGCCTTCGGCGGCCTGGAGGTCGTCACGATCGCCGCCGCCGAGTCCGACGACCCGGTGCGCGCGGTCTCGCGGGCCGTGCGCAGCGCGGTCTTCCGCATCCTGTTCTTCTACGTCGGCTCGATGCTCGTCATCGTGACGGTGCTGCCGTGGACGGCTCAGAAGGCGGGCATCAGCCCCTACGTCACCGTGCTCGACGCGATCGGGGTGCCGTCCGCGGGCCAGATCATGAACATCGTGGTGTTCGTGGCGCTCCTCTCGGCGCTCAACGCGAACCTCTACGGCTCCTCGCGCATGGTCTTCTCGCTGGCCGAGCGCGATGAGGCGCCCCGCGCGCTGCTGAAGGTCAGCGGCGGGGGCGTGCCGCGCCGGGCCGTGCTCGCGTCGGTCGTCTTCGGCTTCGTGTCGGTGCTGCTCAATCTGAAGTGGCCCGAATCGGTCTTCCTCTACATGCTCAACTCGGTCGGCGCGGTCCTGCTGTTCGTATGGGCGCTGATCGCCGCGTCGCAGCTGCGGCTGCGGCGGCTGGTCGAACGGGAGGCGCCCGAGCGGCTCGTGCTGCGGATGTGGGGCTTCCCCTGGCTGACGTGGGCGACGCTCGCCGCGATGGCGGCCGTCATCGGGCTGATGCTGACCGACGACACGGCGCGTCCGCAGCTGCTGTGGTCGACCGGCGCGACCGCGCTCGTCGTGGCCGTCGCGGGAGTGCGGGAACTGCGCGCGCGGCGTGCCTGAACGTTCACGATGTGTGAGCGTCGTGTCCGTATACCGGTCAGCTGTTCCCTGTAGCCGGTGCCGCTGCTCAGACTGTGGGCCTTTCCCCCGTCTCAGCTAATGAACAGGGCACCTCCATGTCTCGGACGTCCGCGCAGTCGCCGGTCGACGCGCAGCCGATCGATCAGTCGCCGGCCGAGCCGTCGCTGTCGGGCGGTCTCAAGCAGCGGCATCTCTCCATGATCGCGCTCGGCGGTGTGATCGGCGCCGGCCTCTTCGTGGGCTCCGGAACCGCCATCGCGGCCGCCGGCCCGTCGATCATCCTCGCCTACGCGATCTCGGGCGCGCTCGTGATGCTCGTGATGCGCATGCTCGGCGAGATGGCCGCCGCGTATCCCGCCTCCGGCTCGTTCTCCGTGCACGCGGAGCGGGGCATCGGCCCGTGGGCCGGGTTCACGGCGGGCTGGTCGTTCTGGTTCCTGCTCTGTGTGGCCGTGGGCCTGGAGGGCATCGGCGCGGCGGGCATCGTGCACGGGTGGCTGCCCGGCGTGCCCGAGTGGGCGCTGGTCGCGCTGTTCATGCTGCTGTTCACCGGCACGAACCTCGCGGCCGTGAAGAACTTCGGCGAGTTCGAGTTCTGGTTCGCGACGCTCAAGGTCGGCGCGATCGTGCTCTTCCTCGTCATCGGCGTCCTGGCGATCCTCGGCGTCCTGCCCGACGTCTCCGCGCCCGGCATGGACAACCTCACGGGCCACGGCGGCTTCATGCCCAACGGCACGGAGGGGCTGATCGTCGGCCTGCTCGCCTCGGTCTTCGCGTACGGCGGTCTGGAGACCGTCACCATCGCCGCGGCCGAGTCCGAGCACCCGGTGCAGGGCGTCGCGAAGGCGGTCCGCACGGCGATGTGGCGCATCGCGCTCTTCTACGTCGGCTCGATGGCCGTCGTCGTGGTCCTGCTGCCGTGGACGGCGAAGGAGATCCCGACCAAGGGCCCGTACGTCGCCACGCTCGACCACCTCGGCATCCCCGGCGCCGGCCAGATCATGAACGTGGTCGTCCTCATCGCCCTGCTGTCGGCCATGAACGCCAACATCTACGGCGCCTCCCGCATGGCGGGCTCGCTGGTCGCCCGCGGCATGGGCCCGAAGGTCATCGGCAAGGTCACCGGCGGTGTGCCGCGCGTCGCGGTCCTGGTCTCCGCCGTCTTCGGCTTCGTCTGCGTCCTGCTCAGCTACTGGCGCCCGGACGACGTCTTCGCCTGGCTGCTGAACACCATCGGCGCGATCATCCTCGTCGTCTGGTTCTTCATCGCCATCTCGCAGCTGGTCCTGCGCCGCAAGCTGGAGCGCGAGGCCCCGGAGAAGCTCGTCGTGAAGATGTGGGCGTACCCGTACCTCACGGTCCTGGCCCTCGTCGCGATGGTCGCCGTCTTCGTCCTGATGGCCCGTGAGCACGACACGCGCGTGCAGCTGTACTACACGGGCGGCCTGACCGTCGTGCTCGCGATCGTCGGCTACGTACGCCAGAAGGCGGCGGAGTCGCGGGCGGCGGCCACCGCGTAACCCGCTCCCCGTTCACCGAAGGACCCCCGGGCCGAACGGCCCGGGGGTCCTTCGCGTTGCGCCACGGACTACTGCTGCTAGCCTGCACTTGCACATTACTTGCAATAAGCTTTGCGGTACGCAGTCGGAGGGCTCGGACATGGCCATTTACACGCTTCCTGAACTTCCGTACGACTACGCGGCGCTCGAACCGGTCATCAACCCACAGATCATCGAGCTCCACCACGACAAGCACCACGCGGCGTACGTGAAGGGGGCGAACGACACCCTGGAGCAGTTGGAGGAGGCCCGCGACAAGGAGTCGTGGGGCGCCATCAACGGCCTGGAGAAGAACCTCGCGTTCCATCTCTCGGGCCACATCCTGCACAGCATCTACTGGCACAACATGACCGGCGACGGCGGCGGCGAGCCGCTGGCCGCGGACGGGGTGGGCGACCTCGCGGACGCCATCACCGCCTCCTTCGGCTCCTTCGCCGGGTTCAAGGCCCAGCTGACCAAGGCCGCCGCGACGACGCAGGGCTCCGGCTGGGGCGTCCTCGCGTACGAGCCGGTGAGCGGACGCCTCGTCGTCGAGCAGATCTACGACCACCAGGGCAACGTCGGCCAGGGCTCGGTCCCGATCCTGGTCTTCGACGCCTGGGAGCACGCGTTCTACCTCCAGTACAAGAACCAGAAGGTCGACTTCATCGAGGCCATGTGGCGCGTCGTCAACTGGCAGGACGTCGCCAAGCGGTACGCGGCCGCCAAGGACCGGGCGTTCAACCTGCTGGTCGCCCCCTGAGCCGCTGAAGCGTCCCGCCTCGTGATCGTCTTCTCAACCATCGCGACGGCGGGCGGAAAGACGGAAGACCCCCGCGAGGACATGACTCGCGGGGGCCTTCCGGTTTACGGGCTTCCGGGGCACCGTGGGCCCATGACGGACCCCTCCAAACGCTGCCGCAACTGCGACGACGAGCTTCAGCTCTTCCGCCCGCTCAAGCCCGAGGAACTCAAGTACGTCACTCCCCTGGCCAAGAAGGGCGAGGCCAACAACTTCCGGCGCTGCGCGAACGGCGCGTGCCGGAGGGTCCAGCACCACTTCAAGTACTGGGAGGGCTTCACCCTGCCCGAGACATTCGCCTAGTCGAAAATCGGCCCCTGCGTCCGCGTGCGCTTGATCTCGTAGAAGCCGGGGACCGAGGCGACCAGGAGCGTGCCGTCCCAGAGCTTCGCGGCCTCCTCGCCCTTCGGGGCCGGCGTGACGACCGGGCCGAAGAACGCGATCTGCTCGCCGTCCGCGCCGGGTACGGCGATGACGGGCGTGCCGACGTCCTGGCCGACCTTGTCGATGCCCTCCTTGTGGGAGGCGCGCAGCTCGGGCTCGTACTTCGTGCCGTCCCAGTGGTCGAGGAGGGAGGCGGGCAGGCCGACCTCCTCCAGGGCCGCGGCGACGGCCTCCTTCGTGGGGCCCTCGCCGCCGTTGTGGATGCGCGTGCCGAGCGCGGTGTAGAGGTCGCCGAGGACCTCCGCGCCGTGCTCCTCCTGTGCGGCGATGACGACGCGGACCGGACCCCAGGCCTTCGTCTCCAGGAGCTCGCGGTACTCGTCGGGCAGGTCGTCGAGCTTGTCCTCGTTCAGGACGGCGAGGCTCATCAGGTGCCACCTGACCTTTATGTCGCGGACCTTCTCCACCTCGAGGACCCACCGTGAGGTCATCCACGCCCAGGGGCACAGGGGGTCGAACCAGAAGTCGACGGGGGTCTTCTCGGACATGGCTCTCCTCGTGTAATCCGTGTCGTTCACTCACCCCGGGAACGTCCCGTACGGGCCTGCCATTCCCGGCTGTCAGCCGTCAGGGGCACATGGCAGGATCGGTCCTGTTCGCACCACAAGTGCAGCCAGTCGAGTCACAAGGGAGTGCCGCCCGTGCCCGGAGAGAATCTTTCCCGCGACGAGGCCCGCGAGCGGGCGGGCCTGCTGTCCGTCGACGGGTACGAGATCCAGCTCGATCTGCGGTCCGCGATCGGCGAGACCGAGGACGAAGGTCCCCGGACGTTCCGCTCGGTGACCACGATCCGGTTCCGGGCCACCGAGCCCGGCGCCGCGACCTTCGTGGACCTGATCGCGCCGTCCGTGAACGCGGTGACGCTGAACGGCGAGGACCTCGACACGGCGGCCGTCTTCGACGGGACCCGGATCGCGCTCGACGGCCTGGCCGCCGAGAACGAGCTGGTGGTCGACGCCCAGTGCGCCTACAGCCGCACCGGCGAGGGCATGCACCGCTTCGTCGACCCCGAGGACGGCGAGGTCTACCTCTACACGCAGTACGAGCCCGCCGACTCGCGGCGCGTCCACGCGAACTTCGAGCAGCCCGACCTCAAGGCGCCCTACCGCTTCAGCGTGCAGGCGCCCGAGGGCTGGACGGTCTGGTCGAACGGCTCGGGTGAACTCGTGGACGGCGTCTGGCAGTTCGCCGAGACCAAGCCGATCTCCACGTACATCACGGCCGTCGTCGCGGGCCCGTACCACTATGTGACGGACTCCTACGAGCGGGTCTTCGAGGACGGTACGAAGCTGGAGATCCCGCTCGGCGCGATGTGCCGCAAGGGGCTCGCGAAGCACTTCGACGCGGACGACGTGTTCCTGGTGACGAAGCAGGGGCTCGACTTCTTCCACGACCACTTCGACTACCCGTACCCCTTCGGGAAGTACGACCAGGCGTTCGTGCCGGAGTACAACCTCGGCGCGATGGAGAACCCGGGCTGTGTCACGTTCCGCGAGGAGTTCATCTTCCGCGGCAAGGTGACACAGGCGTCGTACGAGCGGCGCGCGAACGTCATCCTGCACGAGATGGCGCACATGTGGTTCGGCGACCTCGTCACCATGCAGTGGTGGGACGACCTGTGGCTCAAGGAGTCCTTCGCGGACTTCATGGGGACGTTCTCGATGGTCGAGGCGACGCGGTTCGCCAACGGCTGGATCACCTTCGCCAACAACCGCAAGGCGTGGGCGTACCGCGCGGACCAGCTGCCGTCCACGCACCCGGTCACGGCCGACATCCGCGACCTGGAGGACGCCAAGCTCAACTTCGACGGGATCACGTACGCGAAGGGCGCGAGCGTCCTGAAGCAGCTCGTCGCCTATGTCGGGCGCGAGGCGTTCCTCGAAGGCGCGCGGCGCTACTTCAAGCGGAACGCGTACGGGAACACGCAGCTCGGCGATCTGCTGTCCGTGCTTGAAGAGACCAGCGGGCGCGACATGGCCACATGGTCGCGGGCGTGGCTGCAGACGGCGGGCGTCAACTCCCTCACACCGCAGGTGACGTTGAGCGCCGAGGGCCGGATCACCGAGCTGGCCGTGATCCAGGAGGCCGCCGAGTCGCACCCCCAGCTGCGTCCGCACCGTGTGGCGGTGGGCCTGTACCGCCGCTCCGCCGAGGGAGAGCTGACACGGTACGCACGCGCGGAGGTGGACGTCGAAGGACCGCGCACGGCGGTGTCCGGGCTGGCCGGCGAGGAGGCGCCCGAGCTGGTCCTCGTCAACGACGACGACCTCACCTACTGCAAGATCCGCTTCGACGAGAACTCGCTGGCCACCCTGCGCGAGCACCTCGGTGACATCACGAACCCCCTGGCGCGCGCCCTGTGCTGGTCGGCGCTGTGGAGCCTGACGCGGGACGGGCTCATGCCCGCGCGCGACTTCATCGGCCTCGTGCTGCGCTTCGCCGGGCGCGAGAGCGACATCGGCGTCCTCCAGATGCTGCACACCTGGGCGAACTCGGCGGTCACGCACTACGTGGCGCCCGAGTGGCGCGCCGAGGGCAGCCGGCAGCTCGCCGAGGGCGCCCTGCGGGAGCTGCGGTTCGCCGAGCCGGCCAGCCAGAACCAGCTGACGTGGGCGCGGTTCTTCGCCTCCGTCGCGTCCGCCGAGGCCGACCTCCAGCTGCTGCGCGGTCTGCTCGACGGAACCGCGAAGATCGACGGGCTCGATGTCGACCAGGAGCTGCGCTGGCAGTTCGTGCAGGCCCTCGCCTCCACGGGCGCGGCCGACGAGTCGGTGATCGACGCGGAGCTGGCTCGCGACGACACCGCCTCCGGCAAGCGGCACCAGGTGCGCTGCCTCGCGGCGCGCCCGTCCGCGGCGGTGAAGGCGCAGGCCTGGGCGCAGGTCGTCGAGTCGGACGCGCTGTCGAACGCGCTCGTCGAGGCGACGATCGCGGGCTTCCAGCAGCCGGCGCAGCGCGAGCTGACCGCGCCGTACGCGGAGCGGTACTTCGCGGCGATCGAGCGCGTGTGGGCGGAGCGGTCCATCCAGATCGGCATGGACGTGGTGAAGGGCCTCTTCCCCTCGCTCCAGGACTCGCAGGGCACCCTCGACGCGACCGACGCGTGGCTGGCGGCGCACGAGGACGCGGCGCCCGCGCTGCGCCGTCTCGTCCTGGAGGCCCGCGACGACCTGGCCCGCGCCCTGCGCGCACAGGCGTGCGACGCGACGGCCGGGATGTAGCCCCGGCGAGTACAACAGGGGTGCTACGGCCGGGAGTTACCGAACGCGGGTACTTCCGGCCGTAACCCGGCGCCCCGCCTGCCCTTCTCGGCAGTCGAACGCCCGTACTTTAGGGCAGGCTTGTCCCTCTTTGTCGACGGGCGTGTAACAGGGGTTAGGAGCCCGGGCGGCGCCGGGAATGGCCGGGTCATGAACCACGACACCCCGCTGTCCCCCCACCCCCTCCAGCACCTCGACGACTGCCGGCAGCGCGTGCTGAGCGCCGCCCAGCTCAAGGCGCACGGGGTCACCTCCGCGGCCCTGACCGAGCAGTGCAGGCCGGGCGGCCCCTGGCAGCAGCTCCTGCCCGGCGTGTACCTGCTCCACCCCGGACAGGCCACCGCCGACGAGCGGCTGCACGCGGTCCTCCTGTACGCGGGCCGTCCCCAGACCCGTACCGCTGCCGCCGTGCCCACGCAGACCACCCCCGACGAGCCGCACCCCCCGCAGGCCGCGCCCCAGGCCTCGTACGCCAACGCCATGGTCACGGGTCTCGCCGCACTGGCCCTGCACCGCTTCGTGTCCGTTCCGCCGCTGCTCTCCCTCGACCGGATCGACGTCATGGTGCCGCGCACACGGCGGCTGCGCTCGACCGGTCTCGCCCGGCTCGTGCGCAGTCACGGGATGCCGACGCCGCAGCAGATCGCGGGGGTGCCGGTGGCGCCGGTGGCTCGCGCCCTCGCGGACGCCGTCGCCCAGCTCTCGGAAGCCGGGGCGGTGCGCCGCGTGCTCACCGAGGCCGTACGCGGCGGGCACTGCGAACCCGCCGCCGCGGTACGGGAGTTGAACCAGGCCAGGCTCCTCACCCGCCCGCACGTCATCGACGCCGTGGACTCGCTGCTCGCCGAGGGGCGCGCCATCGCCGAGGACCGGATGTACGAGATGGTGCGCGAGTACGGCCTGCCCGACCCGCTGTGGAACGTGGACCTGCGCCTGCCCGGCGGACCGCACCTCGGCGGTGTCGACGCGTACTGGCCCGACCAGGCCGTCGCGGTGGAGCTGGACACTTCCCCAAGCTCTCGGCTTCGCTCGAGCAGGGGAGGCCCCAACGCGCCCCGGCACGGGCTGCGCCCGGAGCTCCAGGAGGAGAGCGACGGCCTGGAGTGGTCCGAGTACGCCCGCAAGCGCGAGCACCTGGAGCGCCTCGGGATCACCGTCGTCCACCTCACGCCGCGCAAGCTGCGTGAGTCCCTCGAACAACAGGCGACGGTCGTACGGACCGCGCTGATGGCGTCGGTGGACCGGGAACCGGCGGCGTACGTGATGGTGCTGCCGCACTGAACACCGCCGGATCCCCGGTCGCCCGGCCGACCGGCCCTGTCGGCTACTCGGGGCAGAACTCGGCCTCGATGACGGCCTGGCTGTCGCCCGTCCAGTCGCCGTTGAAGTTGAACGAGAGGGTGTGGCGGCCGTCGGGCGTGGTCACGGAGTCCGTGTCGGAGCCGTGGATGCCGCCGCTGTGGCCCCACAGCTCCTTGCCGCAGCTGAGCTTCTGCCGCATGAGGGCGAGACCGTAGCCGAGACCTGGCTCGTCCTTCGAGACGGGGACGGTCTTCTTCATCTCGGCGAGCTGTGCGGCGGGCAGCAGCCGGCCGCGCAGGAGCGCCGAGTAGAAGCGGTTCAGGTCCGCAGAGTCGGAGACCATCTCGCCGGCCGACGAGGCGATGCTCGGGTTGAGTTCGGTGACGTCGTACGTCTTCTTGTCCGGGTCGTCGGGGAACTTGCTGTAGGCGCGGCCCGCCGGGCGCGGCACGGTGACGGCGGTGCCGGGCAGGCTGGTGGCGCGCAGGTGGAGGGGCTCGATGATGCGCCGGCGGATCTCGTCGGCGTAGGAGTGTCCGGTGACCTCCTTCACGACCATGCCGGCCAGCACGTAGTTGGTGTTGGAGTAGTTCCAGGACGTGCCGGGAGCGAAGTCGGGCCGGTGCGCCATGGCGACCGACACGAGTTTGCCGGGTGACCAGGTGTCGTAGCGGTGCTTCAGGAAGCCGTCGCGCCCGAAGACGGTCTGCTGGAAGTCCTTGTCCGCCGTGTAGTTGTAGATCCCGCTGGTGTGGTTGAGGAGCTGACGGACGGTGATCTTCCGGCCGTCGTGGCCGTGTCCGGTGACGACGCCGGGCAGCCAGTGGTCGACGGTGTCGTCCAGGCTCAGCCTGCCCTCGGCCTCCAACTGGAGGAGGACCGTCGCGACGAACGTCTTGGTGATGCTGCCGACCCGATAGCGGTCCCGGTCGCCGCGCGGGGTGCCCGTCCGCAGGTCGCCGAGGCCCGAAGTGCCCTTCCAGGTGCCGTACCTGTCCGTCGCCCGCCCCGTCACCCCGGGCACCCCCGCCGCGACGGCGGCGTCCATGGCCCGCTGCGTCGCCCCGTGTCCGCCCTTGGCCGGCGCATCGGCGAGCGCGGGGGTCGCGAGCGCCCCCGCCGTCACCGACACCACTACGGCCACACCCACCAGGCCGGTACGCACTGACATCCCGTGTCTCCTTCGCCGATGTTCTGCAGCTGTGTGCGCTGCGGTCGACCGGGGGGACTCCGGTGTCACGGGCGGGGGTTGAGGAGCATGATCGGGTTGAGCGGGATCAGGCCGTTCTCAGGCCTTGCTTCTCAGGGCTTGCGTCTCAGGGCTTGTGCAGGACGAGTTCCGTGTTGCGGTCGCCGGGCGTGCCGGAGAGGGTGGCGCGGGATCCGGGGGCGTTGAAGGAGAGTTCGCGGTAGAGGGCCGCGAGACCGGTCTGGCTGAGGTCGGTGAAGTCGGTGCGGTGCGGGGCCGCGGACTCGATGAGCGTGGTGAACAGGGAGACCGTGCCGTCGTGGTTGTCGGTGATCTCGATGATGCGGGCCAGCTGCGGGAAGTCGACATGGGACGCGGTCGAGACCTCCCAGAAGGAACGGCCTTCGGGGCCCGCGTGCGGGGTGATGGCGTTCTTGTGGCTGTGGCCGTTGACCCAGGCCAGGACGCTGCGGTGGCGGCCGAGGAGCGCGAGGAGCTCGTCGCCGCCGTGCCGGGCCTCGCCGGGGTGGTGCGGGTCCTGGCGGAGGTTGCGCATGGTCTTGCTGGTGTGGTGGCTGAAGACGAGGACGTGGGAGTCCCCGTTCTTCTCGTTGTCCTTGAGTGTGCGCTCCAGCCAGTTGAGCTGGGCCGTGCCGACGGAGCCCTCGTAGTGGCCGCCGGGGTCCGTCGTGTCGAGGCTGATGCCGAGGATGTCATCCGAGACGCGGAAGGCGTAGTACTGGGTGCCCGCGTCGACGTTGGCCTGCGTGTAGCCGTGGCCGTGCGGGCCCGGGCCCAGGTGCGCCGGGTCGAGGTGGGCCCTGAGGTACTCGGCCGGGGTGAAGGGGGCGCGGGACTCGTCCGGGGTGACCGAACGCATGTGGCGGGACTGGGACTTGAGGAGTTCCTTGAAGCCGTGGCCCTTGGGGTCGCCGCCGTTCTTCACGTTGTCCCAGATCGCCTTGCCCGCGGAGTCCGGCAGCTCCATGAGCTTGCGCCCGCCCACCGCGAATTCGGCGAAGAAGGAGTCGCCGGGCGCGTAGCAGCCGCCGGGCAGCGCGTCGTGGTTGCCGACGGTCGAGTACCAGGGCAGGTTGAGCCCCGGGCTGCGCAGCTCACCGATCGCGGCGTCCAGGAAGCCGCGGATGCGGGGGAAGCCCAGTTGCTTGTCGGCGTCGCGCAGGGCGGCGTCCGGGTGCCAGTACAGCTTGAGGCCGCTGTCCTGCACGCCTTCGTAGCGGCGCGGGTCGCCGGTGTTCGGGGTGATGCGGCCGCCGCTCATCGCCTTCAGGAACCAGTCCAGCTCCGACTTGGCGTTGTTGTCGGTGTTGTCGCCGGTCGTCATGACGAAGTGCAGGGGCGACGCGGTGACGGGCGCCCCGCGCAGCGCGTTGACCCGCTCCACGAGCGAGACCGCCCCGGCGACCGACAGGGACTCCTGGGGGCGCCAGGCGCTGGCGGTCTGCGAGCGCAGGTACTCGTAGCGCAGGGGGTGCTGTACGTCGACCAGGTGGAGGTCGGTGAACTGGACGAACGCGGCGAGCGCGGTGCGGCGGCCCTCACGCCCGGACTTGGCGGACGCGAGGTCGCCGCGGACGACGCGCTGCCAGGCGGGGCCGTCGCCGAGGCGCCGGTAGCCCGCGCCGGCCGGGGCCGCGGCGACGGATCCGAGGGTGGTGCCGCGCGTGTAGGGCGCGAGCGGGGCGGCCGGGGCCCGGCGGGAGACGGCCGCCGGGACGGGTCCCGGCACGGGCGGCGCCGCGGGGCCCGCGGCCGCGCTGCCCGTGCCGGGGCCGAGTGCGTAGCCGATCCCGGCCGTCAGGGAGACGGCTCCGGACGCGGCGAGGAAGGTGCGGCGGTCGAGTGCCGAGGCGATGGAGGCGGCCTTGGCGGCGGTGGCTGAAGCAGCGGTGTCGGCGACAGAGCGTATGCGCGGCATGGCGCGGTCTCCCCGAGTGCTAACGCGTCGGCAGTGGTCGCGGGGCGCTCGCCGTGGCAGAACTACCCGCTCGTACTGGATCGTTGGCATCGGGGATGACCTGCGCGTTAACGCGGCGGCAACGGGCAACGCCGATCACGCCACGTGGATCACCGGCCACCCTGCGCGGTCATGAACGCCTCTTGTGCCGGAGAGGAGCCGGTCACTCCGTGTTCATTTATCGGGGAAGACGTGGCCTGCCGCGGGCCGCTCGCGCCACAGTTCGAGGCCCACGTCGACGAGTTCGACGCGGGCGAGACGGGGCACGTCGTCGAGGGCGTGCCAGGCGGCCATGTCGGTGGAGCCGTTCACCTCGTGGCGCAGTTCGCCGCCGGTGATCCGGCCCTCGTAGACGAGACGCAGGCCGTGGAAGTCGGCGACGGCGCCGAGCTTGCGCGGGTAGCGGCGCAGGACGGAGTGGACGCCGAGGAGGGTGCAGGGTTCGACCGCGTAGCCGGTCTCCTCGTCGAGTTCGCGGATCACGGTGTCGTACGGGTCCTCGCCGTGGTCCATGCCTCCTCCGGGCAGCGTCCAGCGTCTGGTGCCGTCGCCGGCCACCCAGCGGGCGAGCAGCACCCGCCCGTCCCGTACGCAGACTGCGTAGGCCGCGACCCTCAGTTCCCTGTGCACACGGTGACGTTATGCGGTCCACGGCGGGTCGGGGTGGTGAACGTGCGGGTCGATGACGCGGCGGGCGGGACTCCTTGCGGGGCGCGTGTGCCGTGCCTCGCCGCGCACGTTTCCCCGTATGGGGCGCTTTGTCCGCGATGGCGTATGGCGGAAGTACGCCATGACCTGATCACGTCACGGGCAACTCTCCCCAAACAGGCACTACTTAAGTAAAGCTGACCGGTCATCCGGCACCGAATTCCGGACCCTTTCCGATCCTTTACGTACAGGGATGCTGATGACCCCCGATCCCCAGCGCGCACCGATATCCGGAGCGAGACGGGCGGCCCGGCTCGCGGCCGCGGCCGGCCTCGTCGCAGCGCTCACCGCAACCGGGCCGATACCCCTGGCCTACTCCGCGGTCGCGGACACCACTCCGTCGACCGACGCACCCGTCAAGGCGGCCGGTGACAAGCTCGGTTCGTCCGACGCGCAGCTCCTCGACCAGGCCGAGGCGGCCGGCGAGAAGAACGTGACCATGATGGTCGCGACCGCCCCCGGCGCGACCGAGCAGGTCGCGCACCAGCTCGACGCCGTCAAGGGCGGCTCCGTCGGCCGGACCTACGACAAGCTCGGCTACGTCCGCGCCACCGTGCCGACCGCCAAGGCGGACGCCGCGATCAAGGCGGCCGAGAAGCTCTCCTCCGTGCAGGGCATCGACCTGCGCCACGAGATCGAGCTCGACGACCCGACCCCGGCCGGCGACACCGCCAAGGGCTCCAAGGGCGCCGAGGGCTCGTACGCCGCGCCCGGCAGGTCCACCCCGGCGAAGAACCCGTACAACCCGTCCTTCGAGACGGGCGCCGTCGACTTCGTGAAGGACAACCCGAAGGCCGACGGCCGCGGCGTCACGATCGGCATCCTCGACTCCGGTGTGGACCTCGGTCACCCGGCGCTCCAGAAGACCACCACCGGCGAGCGCAAGATCGTCGACTGGGTCACCTCGACCGACCCGATCGTCGACGGCGACGCCACCTGGCGCGCGATGGTCACCAACGTGAGCGGCCCGACGTTCACGTTCGGCGGCCGGACCTTCAAGGCTGCGGCCGGCTCGTACCAGGTCTCCACGTTCAGGGAGTCCGCCACCACCGGCGGCGACGCCAAGGGCGACCTGAACCGCGACGGCGACACCACCGACTCCTGGGCCGTCCTCTACGACGCCAAGGCCGGCACGGTCACCGTCGACCTGAACGACAACGCCGACTTCACCGACGACACCCCGATGAAGCCGTACAAGGACGGCTACCAGATCGGGTACTTCGGCAAGGACAACCCGGCGACGGACGTCGTCGAGCGGATCCCGTTCGTCGTGGAGATCCGCAAGGACGTCCCGATGGACCCGTACGGCGGCGACTGGGTCGGCAAGAAGGCCGACTTCGTCAACATCGGCGTCATCGAGTCCGAGCACGGCACGCACGTCGCGGGCATCACCTCCGCCAACAGCCTGTTCGGCGGGAAGATGAACGGTGCCGCGCCCGGCGCGAAGCTCGTCTCCTCGCGCGCCTGCACCTGGTCCGGCGGCTGCACCAACATCGCGCTCACCGAGGGCATGATCGACCTCGTCACCAAGCGCGGCGTCGACATCGTCAACATGTCGATCGGCGGCCTGCCCGCCCTCAACGACGGCGACAACGCGCGCGCCGCGCTCTACAAGCGCCTCATCGACGAGTCCGGCGTCCAGCTCGTGATCTCCGCGGGCAACTCCGGCCCCGGCGCGAACACCATCGGCGACCCCGGCCTCGCCGACAAGGTCATCTCCGTCGGCGCGTCCATCTCCAAGGAGACCTGGGCGTCCAACTACGGCTCGGGCGTGACGAAGTCGTACGCCATGATGCCGTTCTCGTCGCGCGGCCCGCGTGAGGACGGCGGCTTCACGCCGACGATCACCGCGCCCGGCGCCGCGATCAACTCGACGCAGACCTGGCTGCCGGGCTCCCCGGTCGCCGAGGCGGGCTACAGCCTGCCGGCCGGCTACTCGATGCTCCAGGGCACCTCGATGGCCTCCCCGCAGGCAGCGGGCGCCTCGGCCCTGCTGCTCTCCGCCGCGAAGCAGCAGCACATCGCGCTCACCCCGGCGAAGCTGCGCACGGCGCTCACCTCGACCGCGAAGCACATCAGCGGCGAGCAGGCGTACGCCGAGGGCTCCGGCCTCATCGACATCGTCGACGCGTGGAAGTCCATCAAGCGCGGCGCGGACGCCCACACCTACACGGTGAAGGCCCCGGTCGACACCGCGATCGACTACGCGCTCAGGGACCCGGGCTTCGGCACCGGCATCTACGACCGCGAGGGCGGTCTCAAGGCCGGTCAGAAGAAGACCTACGACGTCACCGTCACGCGCACGTCGGGCCCGGACCGCGCGGTCCGCCACGAGCTGTCCCTCAAGAACAACTCGGGCTCCACGTTCCGCATCCTCGGCGACGACACCGTCTCGCTGCCGCTGAACAAGCCGGTCACCGTCAAGGTGCAGGCCGCGCCGAAGAGCGCCGGTCTGCGCAGCGCCGTCCTGGAGGTGGACGACCCGCGCACCGAGGGCGTCGACCAGCAGATCATGGCGACCGTGGTCGTCGCGACGCCGCTCGCGAAGCCGTCGTACACCTTCTCGGACTCCGGCTCCGTGCAGCGCAACAGCACGAAGTCGTACTTCCTGACGGTCCCCGAGGGCGCGAAGTCCCTCGAGGTCGCGATGAGCGGTCTGAAGGACAAGAGCCAGACCCGCTTCATCTCGATCCACCCGTACGGCGTCCCGGTCGACGACACGTCGACGCCGAGCTGCTACCCGAACTACAACCCGGCCAACGTCTGCCGCCCCGACCTGCGCTCCTACGCGGACCCGCAGGCCGGTGTCTGGGAGATCGAGGTCGAGGCACGCCGTACGTCGCCGCAGCTCGACAACCCGTACAAGCTGGACGTCGCCGTGCTCGGCGCGGCCTTCGACCCGGCCGTGCAGACCGTCCCCGAGGCCAAGGTCGGCACCCCGGCCGCCGTCTCCTGGAAGGTGACGAACCAGTTCGCCGCGCTCGACGGCAAGCTGAAGGGCGGTCCGCTCGGCTCGTCGAAGACGGCGCGTCCCTCCGTCAAGGAGGGTGAGACGCAGACCTCCACGGTCGCCGTCCCCGCGGGCGCCGAGCGTCTGGACGTCGCCATCGGCAACGTCTCCGACAACGCCGCCGACCTGGACCTGACGGTCTACGACCAGGACGGCAACGTGGTCGGCCAGTCCGCCGACGGCGACTCCGAGGAGGCCGTCAGCATCAGCAAGCCGGCCGCCGGCACGTACACGGTCGAGGTCGCGGGCTACTCGGTCCCGTCCGGTTCGACGGAGTACGACTACCGCGACGTGTTCTTCTCCCCGACGCTCGGCCAGGTCAAGGTCGACGAGGCGAAGTCCGTGAAGCTCGGCAACGGTGACACGACCCAGGTCACCGCCGAGGTCGTCGCCGCGGCCGCCGCGCCGGAGGGCCGCGAGTTCTTCGGCGAGGTGCAGCTCCTGAACGGGCGCGGCACGGTCGCCGGGCTCGGCAGCGTGAAGATCGAGAAGGTCACGCCGTAACGGTGACCGGACAACGGCAGGGGCGGGCGTCCGTACGGGCGCCCGCCCCTTGCCGTCCCGTTCGCACGACGCGTCACACGCCCGGGCCGGGGGCCTTCGAGCACTTCAGGCCGCGGGAACCGGGCAGGGCGTTGACGACCGTGTCGCGCAGGGACGCGCGGTCCGCGGCCTTCGTGGCCCAGTTGTCCGGGTACTCCTCGCCCTTGGGAATGCTGATCAGCGTGCGGTCGCCCGGCTTCAGGCGCGGGTCGACGTCGTGATCCATCCGGAAGGTGACCTTCGCCGGTCCCTCGGCGGGCTTGTAGTAGCGGGTCACGGTCAGCGTGATCGTGTCGCGCTGCGCGCCGGGCACGGGCTCGACCCGGACGACGGTGCCCTCGACGATGAGCCGCGAGCACGCCACGAAGCCCTCCGGCGTCATGTCCGCGCCCTCCTCGCCGCCCTTGCCCTTGGCGCCGTCCTTGGCGTCGCTCGCGGACTTGTCGCTCGCGGATTCGCTCACCCCGGCGCCCCCGTCGACCGCGAGCCACGCGAGCCCGCCCAGCATCCCCGCGGCGCACACCGCGGCGAGCGTCTTGAACGCGACGACGAGGGGCCGGGGACGCGGCCGCATCGGAAACGCGGACACGGACCCGAGCGGCTTCACCGGCGCGGACTCGGGAGCCGGACCCGGCCCGGGAGCCGGCACAGGCTCCGGTGCCGGTGGCGACTCCGGCTTCGCCCGCGCGGCCAGCGCGTCCCCGATCCCGCGCACCCGCTCCGCGAGCAGCGCGACGTCGGCCACGGCGGCGGCGTGCGCGGCCACCGTCCCGGGGTCTGCCGCGTCCTCCGCGGTCAGCGGTTCCCCTGTGAGCGCCCGCATCAGCGCCCGGTCCTCGTGCTCCATGTCACACCACCTCCCCTTCGCGCAGCCGCGCCCGCAGCATCCGTACCGCCGTGTGCAGTCTGCTCTTGACCGTGCCCTCGGGGATGCCCAGCTCCTCGGCTATCGCCCGCACCGGGAGATCCGCGTAGAAACGCAGGACGACGACCTGGCGCTGGGTGTCCGGCAGCTCGTCGAGGCCCTGTGCCACGGCCAGCGAGAGGACCCGCGACTCGGCGCCGTCCTCCGCGCGCTGCTCCTGGCGCAGGGAGGCGAGGCGCTCGCCGAGCCGTTCCTGGCGCCGGCGGGCCCGGTGCCAGTCCATCGCGAGGTTCGAGGCGACGACGGCGGCCCAGGCCGACACGTCGCGCGGCGCCTCGTCGCCCCGCGCGGCCCGTTCGAGGAGGCGCAGGCGCACCTGCTGCACGCCGTCCTGAAGGTCGCCGTGCGGCACCCCGCCCAGCGACAGGACGGCCCGTACCCGGTCCTCCTGTGCGGCATCCAGCGGATCGGCCGCCTCCGCGCGGCGCGTTCTTCTGCGCAGCAATGCCCCTCCCCTCCCCCTGGCTCTCCCGCGTTTCCCCTAGGACGCCGGGGCAGCCGGAAACGTTCGCACCGTGAGACAGGGATGAATGTGGCGTCCCGCACCCCGGACAATGGATTGGACAAGGCGGCCGGGGACAGACGCATCATGGAGCGGCACCCCCGCTGTTCTGTTCGTGTACGTACGGAGGAAAACCCTGTGAAGGTCGGAATCGTCGGAGCCACCGGTCAGGTCGGCACGGTCGTGCGCAAGATCCTCGTCGAGCGGGACTTCCCGGTCGACGAGCTGCGCCTGTTCGCCTCGGCCCGCTCGGCCGGGACGGTCATCGACGGTGTGACGGTGGAGGACGCCTCGACGGCCGACTACACGGGCCTCGACATCGTCATCTTCTCCGCGGGCGGCAGCACCTCCAAGGCGCTCGCCGAGAAGGTCGCGGCCCAGGGCGCGGTCGTGATCGACAACTCGTCGGCCTGGCGCAAGGACCCCGAGATCCCCCTGGTCGTCTCCGAGGTCAACCCGCACGCGATCGCGAACCGGCCCAAGGGCATCATCGCCAACCCGAACTGCACGACGATGGCCGCGATGCCGGTCCTGCGTCCGCTGCACGAGGAGGCCGGCCTCGAAGCGCTGGTCGTCGCCACCTACCAGGCGGTCTCCGGCTCCGGCCTCGCGGGCGTCGCCGAGCTGCACGGCCAGGCGCAGAAGGTCGTCGCCGAGGCGGACAAGCTCACGCACGACGGCTCCGCCGTCGAGTTCCCCGAGCCCCAGGTCTACAAGCGCCCCATCGCGTTCAACGTGCTGCCGCTGGCCGGCGCCATCGTCGACGACGGCCTGAACGAGACGGACGAGGAGCAGAAGCTCCGCAACGAGTCCCGCAAGATCCTCGAGATCCCGGGCCTCAAGGTCTCCGGCACCTGCGTGCGCGTCCCGGTCTTCTCGGGCCACTCGCTCCAGATCAACGCCCGCTTCGCCCGTCCGCTCTCCGTCGAGCGCGCCACGGAGCTCCTGTCCGGCGCCCCCGGCGTCGAGCTCTCCGACATCCCGACGCCGCTGCAGGCCGCGGGGCAGGACGCCTCGTACGTGGGCCGCATCCGCGGTGACGAGACCGTGGAGAACGGTCTGTCGCTGTTCGTCTCGAACGACAACCTCCGCAAGGGCGCCGCGCTGAACGCGGTGCAGATCGCGGAGCTGGTGGCGGCCGAGCTCAAGGGCTGACGGCCGCCCCCTTCCGGACGCCCGCCCCTTCCGGACCCCGCGGCGTCCTACGGCTGCGGCCTGCGCACCTCGAACTGGAAGCAGCCGTACTCCAGGGCCCGCACGTGGACGAGCGCCACGTGCGGGTCCTTGAACGCGTCGGCGAACGCCGCGTCGAAACCGGCCGTCGCATCCTGCGGGATCTCCAGGAGGCGCCCGCCGATGATGTGCCCCTCGGCGTCGTAGCGGCGCACGGTGCGCAGCGCGCCGGGCCGGTCGAAGGGGTAGCCGCCGGCCTCCGGCGCCGGCCCTTCGCAGTCGTCGGCGTGGATGAAGACCGGGCCCTGCTCGTCGTACGCGCCCGGATGCGCGCCCGTGGCCTCGCTCCAGCGCCGCAGCGGCGCGTACGAGACGAGCGCGATCCGCTCGCCGGGCTCGACGGAGCGCAGACAGCAGCGCAGCGGGGACCCGACGGCCGCGTCGTCGGTGGCGGTGAACGCGACGCAGGGGCGGCCCGCGTCGTCGGTGTCCCTCAGCTCCTTGAGCGTGGCCGGCGCGATGGGCTGTGCGGTGTACGTGGTCATGTACTCCAGGCTCGTCCCGCGCGCGCGTGTTCACCGGCGGAAAACGGACATCGCGCTCTCCGCTTCCCTCGTGGAAGGATGACCGGAACGTCAAAAACGTAGACCGGATCTAGGAGATGACCGCGTGCCTGGCACCAATCTGACCCGTGAAGAGGCGCAGCAGCGGGCGAAACTGCTCGATGTCGAGTCGTACGAGATCGATCTTGACCTCTCGGGAGCGCAGGAGGGCGGCACCTACCGGTCCGTGACCAGCGTGCGGTTCGAGAGCGCCGAGGCGGGCGCTCACACGTTCATCGATCTGGTCGCCCCGGCGGTCCACGAGGTCGTCCTGAACGGGCATTCGCTCGATGTCGCCGCCGTGTTCCGCGACTCGCGTATCGAGCTCAAGCACCTGGAGGCCGGGCCGAACGAGCTGCGGGTCGTCGCCGACTGCGCGTACACCAACACGGGTGAAGGTCTGCACCGCTTCGTCGACCCCGTCGACCAGCAGGCCTATCTGTACACGCAGTTCGAGGTGCCGGACGCGCGCCGCGTCTTCGCCTCCTTCGAGCAGCCGGACCTCAAGGCGACCTTCCAGTTCACCGTGAAGGCGCCGACGGGCTGGACGGTCATCTCCAACTCCCCGTCCCCGGAGCCGAAGGACGACGTCTGGCACTTCGAGCCGACGCCGCGCATCTCCACGTACATCACGGCCCTCATCGTCGGCCCGTACCACTCGGTGCACTCCTCGTACGAGGGCCCGGGCGGGCAGTCCGTGCCGCTCGGCATCTACTGCCGGCCCTCGCTCGCCGAGTTCCTCGACTCGGACGCGATCTTCGAGGTCACGCGGCAGGGCTTCGACTGGTTCCAGGAGAAGTTCGACTACGCGTACCCATTCGCCAAGTACGACCAGCTCTTCGTGCCGGAGTTCAACGCGGGCGCGATGGAGAACGCGGGCGCGGTCACCATCCGCGACCAGTACGTGTTCCGTTCGAAGGTGACGGACGCGGCGTACGAGGTGCGCGCGGAGACGATCCTGCACGAGCTGGCCCACATGTGGTTCGGCGACCTCGTGACGATGGAGTGGTGGAACGACCTCTGGCTGAACGAGTCGTTCGCCACGTACACGTCGATCGCCTGCCAGGCGTACGCGCCGGACAGCCGCTGGCCGCACTCGTGGACGACGTTCGCCAACTCCATGAAGACCTGGGCGTACCGGCAGGACCAGCTGCCGTCCACGCACCCGATCATGGCCGAGATCCGCGACCTCGACGACGTCCTCGTCAACTTCGACGGCATCACGTACGCCAAGGGCGCCAGCGTCCTCAAGCAGCTCGTCGCGTACGTCGGCATGGACGAGTTCTTCCAGGGCGTGCAGGCGTACTTCAAGCGCCACGCGTACGGGAACACGCGCCTGTCCGACCTGCTCGGCGCGCTGGAGGAGACCAGTGGGCGCGACCTGACCGCGTGGGCGAAGGCCTGGCTCCAGACGGCCGGCATCAACATCCTGCGCCCGCAGATCGAGACGGACGCGAACGGCGTCATCACGTCCTTCGCCATCCGGCAGGAGGCGCCCGCGCTCCCCGCCGGCGCCAAGGGCGAGCCGACGCTGCGCCCGCACCGCATCGCGATCGGCCTCTACGACCTCGACGACGACAGCGGCAAGCTGATGCGCGTGGAGCGCATCGAGCTGGACGTCACGGCCACCGAGCTGACCCAGGTCCCGCAGCTGGCCGGCAAGCGCCGCCCGGACGTGATCCTCCTCAACGACGACGACCTGTCGTACGCGAAGGTCCGTCTGGACGAGGAGTCCCTCGCGTTCGTCACCGAGCACCTCGGCGACTTCGAGTCGTCCCTCCCGCGCGCCCTGTGCTGGGCCTCCGCCTGGGACATGACGCGCGATGCCGAACTGCCCACCAGCGCCTACCTCGAGCTGGTCCTCTCGGGCATCGGCAAGGAGTCCGACATCGGCGTCGTGCAGTCCCTGCACCGACAGGTGAAGCTGGCCATCGACCTGTACGCGGCCCCCGTGGGACGCGACGGGGCGCTGGCGAGCTGGACCGAGGCGACGCTGGCGCACCTGCGGGCGGCGGAGGCGGGCAGCGACCACCAGCTGGCGTGGGCCCGCGCGTTCGCGGCGACGGCCCGCACCCCGGAGCAGCTCGACCTGCTCGAGGCGCTCCTCGAGGGCACGCAGACCGTCGAGGGCCTGGCCGTCGACACGGAGCTGCGCTGGGCGTTCGTGGAGCGGCTCGCCGCGGTCGGCCGCTACGACGAGCCGGAGATCGCGGCGGAGTACGAGCGGGACCGGACCGCGGCGGGCGAGCGCCACGCGGCGACGGCCCGCGCGGCGCGCCCCACCGCCGAGGCGAAGGCGGAGGCCTGGGCGTCGGTCGTCGAGTCCGACAAGCTCCCGAACGCGGTCCAGGAAGCGGTCATCGCCGGCTTCGTCCAGACCGACCAGCGCGACCTTCTCGCCCCGTACACGGAGAAGTACTTCGCCGCGGTGAAGGACGTCTGGGAGTCCCGCTCCCACGAGATGGCCCAGCAGGTCGCGGTCGGCCTGTACCCGGCGATCCAGATCTCCCGGCCCACCCTGGACGCAACGGATTCCTGGCTCACCACAGCCGAACCGAACGCGGCCCTGCGCCGTCTGGTGTCGGAATCGCGGGCGGGCGTGGAGCGTGCGCTCCGGGCGCAGGAGGCTGACGCGTAGTCCGTCACCGCCTGGTCCACGGGGGGCGCTCCGCCACGTGCGGGGCGCCCCTCCCCCTTTGACGCGTTCTCAGGCCAGCGCGCGGGCGATCCCTAGCATCGTCTGCGTGTGCAGGTTCGTCTGCGCCGTCAGCGGCACCCAGCGGGGCTCGTACTGGCGCTCCATGTCCGCGCACCACTCTGCGACCAGGCCGTCGAGCCGGGTCGCGACGGCCGCGTCCGCGGGCGCCGGCCGCTCGCCCAGGGCGCCCCGCAGCATGGCCGCGGCGCGCAGCGGGGCGCGGCGGGCGGAGATGCCGAGGGAGACGGAGTTGCCGACGGTGGCGGCGAGTTCGGCGGCGCCGAGTTCACGCGCGTCGTACGACGTCCAGGTGTCGACGATGCCGGGGGCGACCTCGATGAGTTCCTGGGCGGCGGCGAGGAAGGGCTGCCGCTCTTCGGGCACCCGGGTCGTCCACTCCCCGAGTACCGCTTCGAGCTGCTTGGTCCGGCTCAGCAACAGCTCGCCGAGCCTGGCGAGTTCACGCTCGCGGGTGCCGGCGGTGGGGCGCGCGTCACTCACCGCGGGCACGGCCCAGTACGGCGTCTCGACGACGGCGGAGACCGTCCCGTGCCGCATGGCGTACGTCCAGGTGGCCTCGGACGTGAAACCCGTCGGGTCGCGTTCGTCGGCGGCCCGTGCCCCGGGCAGCAGGAGCACACCGGGGGCGTCGACGTACCAGCCCATGCCGTCGAACGGGCGCAGCTCCAGCGGGATGCGCTGACGGGACGCCACCCCACGGAACACCTCGGCCGCGCCGGGGACCTGGCGCGTCAACTGCAGGAAGGAACCGCCGATCTCGACGCCGTGCAGCGAGAACTGGACGGCGGGGCGCAGCTCGTCGATGAGGCGCACCAGGGCCTGCGACTCGGGCATCGGGGCCCGGTCCTCGCCCCGCACGGGAAGGAATTCGGGCTGGCTGGTGAACGCGGGCCGGTAGAAGTTCCGGAAGTAGCCCTCGACGGAGCGCGGCCGGTGCAGCCAGCGCTCGGCCAGCCGCATCCCGTCCGGGTCGAGACAGAGCAGGAAGTGCCATGCGCAGCCGGTCCGGGCGAGCGCTTCGGGGTCGAGCGCGAAGTACCCGGCGAGGCCGAGCACTGAGGCCCCGCCCGCCGGTTCGTTCGCATGCGCGCCGGCCACGACGAGCACGTCACGTGGCCCGTGCCCCGCGGAAAGCAGCCACAAGGGGCTCCCGCCCCGCGAGACCCCGACGGATCTCAGCCGCAGCAGACGGGGCCTCGCCGCCACCAGCGCACGGGCACGCGCCTCCAGCTCCCCGACAACGGGACACGGACCACGCCACATCACAACCGAACCGTCAGGATCCGGCGGAGTTGCTGTCGCCCGTGGTCTCTTTCTTGTCGAGCGGGCGCATCACGATCTTCTTGGCCATGTCGGCTCCTCTCGGTCAACTTGCCTGCCGGATAAGGGACTTGGTGAACCAGCCGCACCGAAGTGGCGCGTCTTGTCAGGCTCACCCGGACGGGCGAGAGTGTCAAGAACACGTTCCCGGGTGCGGAGGTGGCGGTGTGGCGGACGGCGTCGAGTCCTTGCGGAACCCGCGGGTCAAGCCGGAGCATCGCGCGTACCGGACCGCGGACGGCCATGTGCGCATCGGCAGCGTGATCCACGGCATAGGGGCCGAGATCCTGGACGAGGACGGCTGGGTGTGGTCGCTGGTGCAGGCACTGGACGGCAGCCGCCCGCCCCGGGCCGTGGTGTCCGAGGTGCTGCGGACGCATCCGACGCTGGAGGGCGAGGACGTCCTGCAGGCCATGACCGACCTGTGGGAAGCAGGATTCCTGGACGATGCCGTACCCGCTCCGCCCGACCTGTCCGCCCGCGAGCAGACGCGCTACAGCCGCGGAGTGCCCCTGCTGCGGTGGATGGATCTGGGCCCGCGGACGAGCCCCTGGCAGACGCAGCTCGGGCTGCGCGGGGCCCGGGTCCTGCTCGTCGGCGTCGGCGGTACGGGCGGGTTCGCGGCGCAGGGGCTCGTCGCTTCCGGTGTGGGTCTGCTGCACTGCGTGGACCCCGATGTGGTCGAGCTGTCGAACCTGAACCGCCAGCCCCTGTACCGCGAGCGCGATCTGGGCGAGCCCAAGGTCAAGGCCGCGGTGGAGGACCTACGGGCACTGAACTCGGACGTGACGGTGACCGGCGAACAGCGTGCGGTGGAAAGCCCCGAAGATCTCGCCGCTCTCCTGTCGCCCGGGGACCACGGCTCCCCCGGTTACGACGTGGTGCTGATCGCCGCCGACCAGCCCGCGGACATCCGTCGCTGGGCCAATCGCGTATGTCTGGCGGCCTCGGTGCCGTGGGCCGTCGCCGGCTACCGCGGCCCGTTGGTCACGGTCGGAGTCCATGTGCCGGGCCGGGGCGGGTGCTGGGAGTGCCTGCGTGCGGGCGAGGTGGAGCGGCGTGATCTGCGCCTCGGACCCGGACAGGACGAGTCGGTCGCGTCACCCCGCATGCCGTGGAACCCCGCCGGCGCCGTCACGGCCGGGCTGTCGGGAAGCCTCCTGGTCCACGCCGCGATCGCGCTGATCACCGGTGTCCCGCCGCTGGAGCCCGGATTCCGGTACGGCATCAACCTCATGACCCCGGGCGAGCCGGTGCTGGAGCGCTTCCCGCGCAGGCCCGACTGCACGGCCTGTGCGGACGTTCCGGCCGGAAATCCGCGGCCGTGACCGGCGCACCCGTCCGCGTCCGGCTCCATGAGCTGGCCGCGCGCCCGGACGGTGCGGAGTGGATCGTCGGGCGCATGAGCACGGGACGCTTCGTGGCGCTGCCGGACGACGGCAAACGCTGCCTCGACCTCCTCGGGCAGGGTGTGAGCGTACCGGAGGTCGCGGAGCGGATACGGGCGGAGACCGGCGAGGAGATCGACGTCCCGGACTTCGTGGAGGCCCTGATCGGCCTCGGTTTCGTCGCGGCCGCGGACGGCCGGGACCTGCCGTCGGAGGTCGTGCCCGCCCCGCCCCTCGCGCGCGTTCGGGGCCACCATGTCCGGTGGATGCTGAACCCGTTCGTGCCTGTGCTATTCGCCCTGCTGATCTGCGCGGCGGTCGTCGTCCAGGTGAGCCGGGCTCCCGTGCCGCTCACCTACCGCTCCCTGTTGTGGAGTTCGCACGGGAGCCTGGTCATCGCCATGAGCGCCGGCGTGGGCTGGACACTGCTCCTGCTGCACGAGTGCGCCCATCTGATGGCGGCTCGGGCCACCGGTGTGCCCGGCCGGATGCGCCTGGGCACAAGGCTGCAGTTCCTCGTCGTGCAGACGGACATCAGCGGCATCGAACTCGCGCCCCGACGGCACCGGCTGACCGCCTATCTGGCGGGCATCGCCACCAATGTGACCGTTGCCTCGGCGGGGGTCCTGGTCGCCTCCCTGGTGGATCCGGGCACGACGCTCCACCGGATCCTCTCCGCGGTGACGCTGCTGGCCCTGGTGCCGCTGCCCTTCCAGCTCCTGGTCTTCATACGCACCGACCTGTACTTCGTACTCCAGGACCTCACCCGGTGCCGGGATCTCTTCCGCGACGGGGCCGCGTACGCCCGGTACGCGGCCCGGCGCCTCGTGCGCGTGGCACATCGCACCCTTCCGGCCCCACAGGACCCCAGCCGGGAGCTCCCCGAGCACGAGCGCCGGGCCGTGCGCACGTACAGCGTGGTGCTGATCGTGGGGACAGCTCTGTGCCTTCTGTTCTTCGCGGCGGTCACCCTGCCGGCCGACGTGACCCTCTTCGCCCGGGCGGTCGGCGGCCTGGGACCTGATCACCCATGGACGCGGAACCTCGACGCCGCGGCGGTCCTCGCCGCACTCGGCGGGATGCATCTGCTGTGGCTGCGCACCTGGTGGCGCCGGCGCCGTGCGGCGCCGCGGCGGGGCTGAGTGGATGCCCCGCCGCGCCGCGTCGGTCAGGCCTCGGTGCGGCCGTAGCGGTCCCGCAGGGCGTCGCGGCCCGTCTCCGTCAGGGAGCCGTGCAGGCGCATCCGGGCCACGCCGCCGTCCGGGAAGGCGTCCAGGCGTACGTGGGTGGCCACGGCCTGGGCGGCGAGTTTGAAGCGGTGGAGGGTGTCGGGCTGGAGGCGGGTGCGGGGGATGATTTCGAACCATTCGCCCGTGTCGCCGTTGCGGCCGCTCAGGGCGATCCAGCCGGCCGAGTTCCCCTTCAGGTACGCCGTGTCGATCTCCACCGCGCGGATCGCGCCCTGCGCGGCGAGGCGGAAGCGGACCCAGTCGTTCGTGCCGTGCACCCGGCGCCTGCGGTTCTCCCAGCCGTCGTCCATCTTGCGGGACGTGCCGGGCAGGATGATCTGCGTCGGCGAGGAGTAGAACTTGTCGGACGCGTCCTCGTACGTACCGCCGTTGAGGACCGAGAGCAGGTCGAACGTGCCGAGCAGGTCGAGCCACTCGGGGTCCGGGACCACCTCGCCGTGCACGCGCAGGCGGGCCACACCGCCGTCGGGGTGCTGGCAGAGGCGGAGGTGCGTGTAGCGGCGCTCCGACGTGACCGTGAAGCCGTTCGCCGCGTGGCCGCGCACCGGCGTCGGGGCGATCAGCTCCTCCCACTTCACGTCGGCCGCGGTGATGTCCTCGGGGCTCGGGGAGCCTTCCACGCACGCCGCCTGGACGCTGATGCGCTGCGGGTAGTTGCCGCGGAAGTGCGCGGTGTCCACGACGATGCCGCGGATCACGCCGGGCGCGCCGAGCCGGACGATCGCCCAGTCGTGGTCCTCGGGCGCGGGGAAGGGGGACTCGGCGGTGCCGCGGCGGCGGCGGGTCTCCCAGCCGTCCATGATCTTGCCCTTGTGCCCGAAGTGCTCGGGGTCGAACACCGCGGGCTCGCGGACGAGGAGGTTCTCGCGCTGGGCGAAGAACTCGTCGTTCGCGGCGATGACCCCCGCGCCCAGGCGCCGGTCGGCGAGGTCCACCAGCTCCGCGTAGCTCCCGGTGTCGCCGAAGTGGCGGTAGTCGGCGTACGGGTCGCCGCCGGAGTAGGGGGCGGCGTCGTTGGCGTGCGGGTCCTCGGGGGCTTCGAGCGGCGTGGCGTCGGATGTCGTCATACGTCCACTGTCGGACCCGCCGAGCCCTTAGGTCCATCGAAACTTTTCGACATGTACGTTCAGGTGAGCTGAACGGTCCGGACCGGCCTCAGCGCTCCGCCGCGGCTCCCCTCAGGGCCTCCAGCACCCTCGACACCCCCGGCGCCCCCTCCGACCCCCTGCGCACCGCGGCCACCACGTGCCTGACCGGCCGGTCCTCGCCCAGCGCGCACATCACGACGCCCTCGCGGCCCGCCGCCGCCATGCGCGGGACCAGGGCGATGCCCATCCCCGCCTCGACCATCGCCAGGATCGCCGTCCAGCCGGCCGCGCTGTGCGCCTGCTCGGGCACGAACCCGGCGGCCTCGCACGCGGCCCGCGTGATCTCCGACCAGGGTCCGGAACCGCCGAAGATCCAGTGCTCGCCGGCCAGCTCGGCCAGGCGCGGGCCCGCCGCTCCCGCCAGCGGATGCCCGGTGGGCAGGGCCACGTCGAGCGGGTCGGCGAGCAGCGGCACCCGCGTGAACTTGGGGTCCCGCGCGGTGGGCGCGTGCGCGGCGAGCGACAGGGCCAGGTCCACGTCACCGGCCGAGAGCAGCTCGTACGCCTCCGCGGCCTCGGCCTCGCGCACGCGGACCGCGATCCCGGGGTGGGCGGTGCGCAGGGCGCGCACCGCGGGCACCACCAGCGCGGGCACGGCCGTGGAGAACGCGGCGACCCGCACCTCCCCCGACTCGCCCTGCAGATATGCGTCCAACTCCGCGTCGGCGCGCTCCAGTTGGGCGAACACGACTTCGGCGTGCCGCAGGACGAGGTGGGCGGCGTCGGTGAGGCGCACGCGCCGCCCGTGCGCCTCCAGGAGCGGCACGCCGAGCTGCTTCGCCAGGTTGGTCAGCTGCTGCGACACGGCCGACGGGGTCATGAGCAGCGCCTGCGCGGTGGCCGTGACGGTCCCCCGGTCCCGCAGAGCCCGCAGGATCGCGAGCTTCTTGATGTCCCAGTCGGCGGCGCGCATGGGGTCAACGTATCCGGGTCTCGCCCCGGGTCGCGGAGCCGAGGGCCACCCCCGCCAGGATCAGCGCCATGCACGCGATCTGCAGCCCGCCCATGGCCTCGCCGAGGACCGCGTACGAGAGCAGGGCCACGCACACCGGCTGGAGGTAGTAGACGACGCCGGCGCGGGCCGCGCCGATCTGGGCGATCGCCTTGTTCCACGCGAAGAACGCGACGGCGGACGAGACCACACCCACGTACAGGAGGGGCGAGACCGTCGCCGCCGTCGGCTCGAAGCCGCCCTGGACGGCGAGGCTGACGAGGAACACCGGGAGCAGCATCAGCGCCCCGAGCACGAACGTCGCAAAGAGGAACGCGGGCCCGCCGATCTCCGCCGGCCGGCGCCGCAGCAGCGCGCTGTACGAGCCGAAGCAGACCGCCGCCGCGACCACCCACAGGTCGCCCGCCGTGAAGTCCGGCGCGGTCGAGCCCTTGCTGACCAGCAGCAGGACACCCGCGCACGCGATGACGGTGCCGGTCACCCGGCGGGCCCCGAGCCGCGCCCCGCCGAGGCGTTCGTACGCCGCCATCAGGACCGGCGACGCGGCCATGATCATGCCCATGTTCCCGGCGGACGTCGTCATCGCCGCCTGGTTGACGAGCGTGTTGTAGACGGTCACGCCGAGCAGTGCGGCGAGCGACAGGAAGCGCAGGTGGGCGCGGAGCAGGGCACGTTGCCGCCAGGCGGAGCGCGCGGCGAACGGCGCCACCGCGGCGATCGCGATGATCCAGCGCCAGAAGGCGTGCTGGATCGGGGGCACGCTGTCGTGCAGCGCGCGGGAGGTGACGAAGCTGCCCGACCAGACCACCGTGGCGAGCAGCGCGAGCGCGAGGCCGGCGCCGAGGCCGGCGCCCGCGCGGCGCCCTCCTGCCCCGCCACCTCCCCCTGCGG
This sequence comes from Streptomyces sp. NPDC107517, assembly GCF_055582645.1. Classification (NCBI taxonomy): domain Bacteria; kingdom Bacillati; phylum Actinomycetota; class Actinomycetes; order Kitasatosporales; family Streptomycetaceae; genus Streptomyces; species Streptomyces sp. NPDC107517. Next base: position 166,448 of record NZ_JBVJPM010000015.1, read on the forward strand.
CCTTCTCGGCGCCGGTGGTCGTCCGGTCCAGGACTGCCATCCCGTATCCCCTCCTGAGCTGTGATCTCGCTACGACCCGACTACCGTCGCAGCTCCCCACCCGTCAGGTCCATCGAAACTTTCCGCTCATTCTCTTCAGCAGAACTGAAAGGTGGAGAGAGGGAGCCGGCGTCAGCGACGACCCGGGACGGACGCCGCCCGAGCAGCGTCGCGCCCGAAGCCGGACCACCCCGCCGTCGACACCGGCCGCCTACGCCCGGAACGCATACGAGTCGATGCTGTCCGGGATGCCGGCGGAGACGGTGTCGCCGTCCGCCGGCTCCTCGTCCGACGCCCAGGCCACGTAGCCGTCGGGGCGCACCAGGAGTGACGTGCGGCGGTCGCTCGCCCAGTGGGTGACGGCACACCGGTCGCCGCCCTTGTCGTCGGTGCCCTCGGGGACGATCAGGACGAACATGCCCTGCCGCAGGGCCTCGTAGAGGCGGCCCTCCTTGAGCGCGACATCGGGGACGCGGGTGCCGACGAGGCGGTGCGCGCCGCGCGGGGCCGGGTAGGCGACGCCGGTGCCGGTGAGCTGACCGACCATCCGGGTGCGGGCGGGGCGGACGCGGCCGAGGAACGCGGTGAGGGCGGCGCGGGCGGCGAGCGTCCAGGGCCGGTTGGCCATGGCGAGCCTGACGATGCCGCCGCTGCTGCGCAGGACGGCCTTCCCGACGGGGTGGCGCTCGGCCTCGTAGGTGTCCAACAGGGCTTCTCCCGCATGCCCGTTGATGACGGCGGCGAGCTTCCAGCCGAGGTTGGCGGCGTCCTGGAGACCGGTGTTCATGCCCTGGCCGCCGGCCGGGGTGTGGACGTGCGCGGCGTCCCCGGCGAGCAGGACGCGGCCGACACGGTACGCGGGCGCCTGGCGCTCGTCGCTGTGAAAGCGGGACATCCAGCGGGCCTCGTGCATCCCGAAGTCGCGGCCGAGGGCGAGGCGGGTGACCTCCTTGATCTCGTCGAGGTCGAGGGGTGCGGACTCGGGGACGTTGCGCGTGCGGTTCCAGCCGATGATGCGGTAGTAGCCGTCGCCGAAGGGCGCGATGAAGGCGAAGGCGTCGCCCACGGCGTTGACCGTGAGGACGTTCTCGGGCTCCTCGGCGAGCTTCACGTCGGCGAGGACGACGGAGCGGATGACGGACTTGCCGGGGAAGGGGAGCCCGACGCTCTCGCGTACGGCGCTGCGCATGCCGTCGGTGCCGACGACGTACGCGGCCCGCAGCGCCGTCGTCTCGCCGTCCCCCGTGCGCACCCGGAGGGTCACCCCGTCCGCGTCCTGGGTGAGGCCCGTGACCTCGGTCTCGTACACGAACTCCACGCCCGCGTCGGTCGCGCGCCGCTGGAGCGCGGCCTCGACCTCGTACTGCGGCAGGACCAGGAGGTGGCGGAAGCGCGACGGGAGGACGGTCAGGTCGACGGCGAGGCGGCCGAAGAGCTGGAGCCTGTCGAGGGCCTGCCCCTTGGCCTCGATGCCGTCGGCGAGGCCGCGGGCGTCGAGCTGCTCCAGGGTGCGGGCGTGCAGGACGAAGGCCCGGGAGAGGTTGCTGATCTTGTGGGGGCGCTTCTCGACGACGGTCACGGGGACGCCCGCGGCGGCGAGGTCGCCGGCCAGGAGCAGGCCGGTGGGGCCGGAGCCGACGACGATCACGGTGCGAGGAGTGGTGCCGTTCATGGTGGCCTCCTGGTGCCTGCGAGCTCGGTGCGGTCGGGTCCGGCAGCTCATCGCCGACACGTGTTGGTCAACGAGTGTTGGTCAACGTCTGTTGGCAAACCTAGGTGCCCCGCTCTGGACTGTCAACAGGTGTTGGCCTACGTTTGTTGGCATGACAGGAACCACCCAGCAGGCACGCCGCTCGGACGCCACCCGCACCGCGATCCTCGTGGCTGCCCGCGAGCGCTTCGCCGCCGACGGCTACGAGCGGGCCACGATCCGCGCCATCGCCAAGGACGCGGCGATCGACCCGTCGATGGTGATGCGCTACTACGGCAACAAGGAGGGTCTCTTCGCCGCGGCCATCGACATCGACCTGCGGCTTCCGGACCCCGAGGAGATCGCGGTCGACGACATGGGCCGCACCCTCGTACGGCACTTCCTCGACCTGTGGGAGGAGAACGAGGTGCTCACCGCGCTGCTGCGCGTGGGCGTCACCAACTCCGCGGGCGCCGAGCGCATGCAGGACATCTTCAGGAAGCAGACGCTGCCGCTCGCCCTGCGCGTCTGCCCCGACCCCGCCGAGGCCCCGGTGCGGGCCGCGCTCTGCGCGTCACAGGTCCTCGGTCTCGCGCTCACCCGTTACGTGCTGCGCTTCGGCCCCGCCGTCGGGCTCGGCCGCGACGAGACGGTGGAGTGGCTGGCGCCGACGCTCCAGCGCTATCTGACGGCCGAGCGGCCGTAGGACGGCACCGGCCGGTCGCTCGGCCGAACGGCCCGGCCGAGCGACCGCGGAACGGGCCGGGAACGCACCGAGGGCGCCCTCGGTGCGTGGTGCACACGAGGACGCCCTCGGCGAAGACATACGTCAGAGGTGCGGTGGTCAGCCCTGCTTCTGCGGCTTGCGGGACTTGTCACCGACGATCACGAGGCCGGCGATCACCAGGAACAGCACGATCGGCGCCACGACATAGAGGCCGAGCGTCTCGATGACGGAGAGGCCCTGACCGGGGTCGTCACCGTCGTCGCGCGCCAGCGCGAGCGCGGGGGACGTCATGAGCAGCATCATCAGCGTCGTACCGGCAGCCAGGGCGCCGGCGCGCAGGGCGTTCTTCTTGTCCACGGTGCAAACGTAGCGAACCCCTAAACGGGCCGCGCGCCCGGGGGTGCCGTACGGGGCAGTCCGGACCGCAGGACCTCGATCAGCGCGTGCGCCCTCGGGGAGGCCGTGAGTTCCTCGAAGGTGACCGGACGGCCGGTGGCGTCGGCGATCGGGAGGCGCCAGTTCGGGTACTCGTCCGAGGTCCCCGGCAGGTTCTGCGGGCGCCGGTCGCCGACGGCGTCGGGCAGCCAGACGCCGACCATGCGCGCCGGGGTGCGCAGCAGGAAGCGGTGGACGGCGCGGATCTCCTCCTCCTCGCACAGGCCCTGTCCCCCGCCGCCGGGCAGCAGGCCGAGGCGCGCGAACAGGGCGGCCCACTCGGCGACTTCCGCCGCGGCCTCGGCCTGCTCCCGCGCGAGCGGCCGCCCGAGGAGGCCGAGGCTGTCGCGCAGCCGCACATGGTCGCCGGTCAGCCGGGCCGCGGTGGACGGCAGGTCGTGGGTGGTGGCGGTGGCCACGCAGTCCGTACGCCAGCGCTCCGGCGGCACCGGGCGGCCCGTGCCGTCCCAGTCCCGCTCGAACCACAGCACGGAGGTGCCGAGCACTCCGCGCGCGTGCAGGGCTTCACGGACGCCGGGCTCGACCGTGCCGAGGTCCTCGCCGATCACCAGGGCGTCGGCGCGGCCGGCCTCCAGGGCGAGTACGGCGAGCATCGCCTCCGCGTCGTAACGGACGTACGCCCCCTCGGTCGGCGGCTGTCCGGCCGGCACCCACCACAGCCGGAACAGGCCCATGACGTGGTCGATGCGGACCGCGCCCGCGTGGGCGAGCAGGCCGCGCAGGAGCGCGCGGTAGGGGGCGTAGCCGACGGCGGCGAGCCGGTCGGGGCGCCAGGGCGGCAGACCCCAGTCCTGGCCGCGGGAGTTGAAGGCGTCCGGGGGCGCGCCGATGGACATGCCCGCGGCGAAGATGTGCTGCTGGGCCCAGGCGTCGGCGCCCTCCGGATGCACGCCCACGGCCAGGTCGTGGACGAGTCCGACGGGCATGCCCGCGTCGAGCGCGGAGCGCTGGGCGGTGGCGAGTTGGGCGTCGGTGAGCCAGGCGAGGTGGCTGTGGAAGTCGACACGGTCCATCAACTCGGTGCGGGCGTGGGCCGTTTCGCTGGATCCGGGGTCGCGCAGGGGCTCGGGCCAGGTGTGCCAGTCGGGGCCGTGCCGCTCGGCGAGCGCGCACCAGGTGGCGTGGTGGTCCAGGTCCGCGCCCTGCTCGGCGAGGAAGTCCCAGTAGGCGGCGCGGCGGCCGGGGCTGAGCGGGACGCGCACGACGAGGTCGAGGGCGCGGCGCTTGAGGTCCCACACGGCGTCGCGGTCGATCAGGGCGCCCTTGTGCAGGACGCCGTCGCGCAGCCGGGCGGCCTCGGCGAGCAGCTCGCGCACGCGGTCGCGGTCGGCGTCGGGCAGATAGGCGTACTCGGGGATGTCCTCGACGCGCAGGTGCACCGGGTCGGGGAAGCGGCGGGACGACGGGCGGTACGGGGAGGGGTCGGTGGGTCCCTCTCCGCGGGGTACGGCCGCGTGCAGCGGGTTGACCTGCACGAACCCGGCGGCGGCGGTGCGGCCCGCCCAGGCCGCGAGGTCGGCCAGGTCACCGAGGTCGCCCATGCCCCAGGATTTCGCCGACAGGAGGGAGTAGAGCTGCACGAGCAGCCCGTACGTGCGTTCACCCGGGGTGCGCACGCGCGGCGGGGCGACGATCAGGTGGGCGTCGGCCGTCGACCCGTCGGGGGCGGTGGCCCGCAGCCGGTGGACGCCGAGAGGTACCGGTCCCGGTGGCCGCCAGTCGTCGACACGTTCACCCTGCTCGGTGGCCAGCTCGAGCGTCACGCCGTCGGGTAATTCCCGCACCCAGACCGGGGCGGGCTCACCGGACCACAGCACGACCGTCGGCGGCAGCAGCCACGCCGCGGTCTCCGCCTCGCGCGCGACCAGCGCATCCCGTACGGACTCCGGGGTGCGCGCGTCGACACCGAGGGCGGCGAGGACGGCGACGAGCGCGGCGTCCGGGGCCTCGACCGTGCGGCCGGGTGACGGCGAGTAGGACGGGGCGATCCCGTGCAGCGCGGCGAGCCGGGCCAGCGTCACCTAGACCCCCGAGGCGTCCAGGCCCGCGACCGGACCCGAAGGAGTCGGCTCGCTCGTGAGAGGTGCTACGTCGATGAGGGCGGGCTCGCTGGTCAGCGGCTCCGCGTCGGCGAGGGGCGGCTCGCTGGTGAGGGGCAGTTCGGCGCCGAACGCGAACTCGTCCGGCAGAGGCAGGGCGGGGGCGGGCAGGATCACGTCCGCCTGTTTGGACAGGGCCGAGAGCAGAAGGTGCGCCGATGCGGCCATGAAGGCCTCCTTTTCGCGGTTCTTCGCGGGTCTTGTCGTCGATCTTTTCGTGGGCGACGGTCTCGGCAGCTCTACCCAGCGAACGCGGCGGCAGACATGAACGGCCCGACAACGTGTTACTGGTCACATTCTGTTCCATGGGCGGTAGTTCGCCAGTGGACGGCACGAATCACCTCGTCCCGGTACTCCCGGCCGGGCAATTGCGGCACAACGGCCACTCCCGTTGACACTCCGACCCGGCAAATGGTGGGCTCGGTTGCCACCCTGGGACACCCGTGACCGGTCCCACCACCGAGCCGAGACCAACGAGGAGTGAGCCGTGCAGCTCCGGCGCCACAGGAAGGGGGCGGCGGCCGTCGCTGTCGCCGTCATCGCCAGTGCGCTCGGGGGAGCCTCCGGAGCGGTGGCGGCCCCGCCCGGGCCCACGCTCTCCACGGGTGACCGGGACAGCGACACGGGAACGCCCGCGGTGTGGCCCCGGCCGCAGTCGCTGCGTACGGCCTCCGGCGCGGACTCCGTGACCGTGACCGACGAGGTCGTCCTCGTCACCGGACGCGGCGCCGACCGGTACGCGGTGGACGCGCTGCGCACCGCGCTGCGCGGGGCGGGCGCCCGGCACATCACCGAGGTCGACGACGAGAAGGCCGTGCCCGGCGGTCCCGCGCTCGTGGTGCGGATCGGCACCGTGGCCGCCGGGACCGCGTCCGGTGACGGCTGGGGAGCGGCGGACGCCCGCCCCGGCCGCGGACAGGGCCTCGAGACGGCGCTAGGCGCTCTCGGCGCGTCGGCCCGCAAGGACCTGCCGTCCGGCGGGTACCGGCTCGCCGCCGGGCGGACGGACGGCCGGGACACCGTCGCCATGGAAGGCGTCGGCGACGACGGCCTGTTCCACGCCGTGCAGACGTTCCGGCAGCTGGTGAACGGGCGGAAGGTCGCCGGGGTCGTCGTGCGCGACTGGCCGGGGACGGCCGTGCGCGGCATGACGGAGGGCTTCTACGGAACCCCGTGGACCCGTGAACAGCGGCTCGACCAGCTGGACTTCATGGGACGCACGAAGCAGAACCGCTATCTGTACGCGCCGGGCGACGACCTGTACCGGCAGGCGCGGTGGCGCGAGACGTATCCGGCCGCCCAGCGCGATGACTTCCGGGCCCTTGCCGAGCGGGCGCGCGCCAACCACGTGACGCTGAGCTGGGCCGTGGCGCCCGGGCAGGCGATGTGCATGTCGTCGGACGACGACATCAGGGCCCTGAACCGCAAGCTCGACGCCATGTGGGCGCTCGGCGTGCGGGCTTTCCAGCTGCAGTTCCAGGACGTGTCGTACAGCGAGTGGCACTGCGAGGCGGACGCGAAGACGTTCGGCTCGGGGCCGAAGGCGGCGGCGCGGGCGCAGGCGCGCGTGGCGAACGCGGTGGCGCGGCACCTCGCCGCGCGACACCCGGGCGCGGGGCCGCTGTCGCTGATGCCGACGGAGTTCTACCAGGACGGGTCGACGGAGTACCGCGGGGCGCTCGCGGGCGGGCTCGACGACTCCGTCGAGGTGGCGTGGACGGGCGTCGGCGTGGTCCCGCGCACGATCACCGGGCGCGAACTGGCGGGCGCGCGGGCCGCGTTCGGCTCCGGGCACAGCCTCGTCACGATGGACAACTACCCGGTCAACGACTACGCGCAGGACCGCATCTTCCTCGGCCCCTACACGGGCCGCGAGCCCGCGGTGGCGATGGGTTCGGCGGCGCTGCTCGCCAACGCGATGGAGCAGCCCGCGGCCTCCCGCATCCCACTGTTCACGACGGCGGACTATGCGTGGAACCCGCGCGACTACCGCCCGCAGGAGTCCTGGAAGGCCGCGATCGACGACCTGGCGGGCGGTGACGCGCCCACCCGTGAGGCGCTCGGCGCGCTGGCGGGCAACGACGCGTCGTCCGTGCTCGGCGAGGACGAGTCCGCGTATCTGAAGCCGGTGCTCTCCGGCTTCTGGGACTCCCGTACGAAGGTGCTCACCGACCGCGCACGGTACGAGGCGGCGGCGAAGAAGCTGCGGGACGCGTTCACCGTGATGCGGCGGGCTCCGGAGCGGCTCGAGGCCACGCCGGTGGACCAGGAAGTGCGTCCCTGGAGCGACCAGTTGGCGCGGTACGGGGAGGCCGGGGAGACGGCCGTCGACATGCTGGACGCGCAGGCCCGCGGTGACGGGGCGGCGGCGTGGCGGGCCGCGCGGCTCCTGGAGCACCGGCGCGCGAACCTGAAGTCCGGTCGAGTCACCGTGGGCAAGGGTGTGCTGGACCCGTTCCTCGACCGGGCGCAGAAGGCGTACGCGGCGTGGGCGGGGACGGGTCACGCGGACGCGACGCGTGACGGGGAGGCGAAGCTGCCGCGGGCGCGGCGGCTCACCGCGGTGACGGTCCTGGCCGACCCCGGCACCCACGGCACCGTGCAGGTCCATGTGCCGGGCGAGGGCTGGAAGTCCGTCGGCACGCTCACCGACAGCGGGTTCACCGAACGCAGGCCGAAGGACGTGAGGGCGGACGCGATCCGGGTGTCCGGCGTCTCGAAGGGCGCCGTGCGCCATGTCGTCCCCTGGTACGCGGACTCCCCCGACGCCTCGTTCGAGCTGGCCCGCACGGAGCTGGACGCGGAGATCGGCGGCGGCGCGCGGCGGGTGACGGCGCGCCTGACACCGCAGCGGCCCGGCTCCGTGGAGGGGCGCCTCAGCGCGGAGGGCCCGCACGGCATCAAGGTGACGCTGCCCGCGCAGGCGACGCTCCCGCGCGGCACGCAGGTGAGCGCCCCGGTCGACATCACCGTCCCGGAGGGCACCCCGGCGGGCACGTACGACGTGCCGGTCAGCTTCGCCGGCACGACGCGCACGGTGTCGGTGCGGGCGTACCCGCGTACGGCGGGCCCGGACCTGGCCCGGGAGGGCAGGCCCTCGTCCTCGGCCGACGAGACCGCGGACTTCCCGGCGTCCGCCGCGAGCGACGGCGACCCGGAGACCCGCTGGTCCTCGCCCGCCGAGGACGGCGCCTGGTGGCAGGTCGAACTGGCGAAGCCGGTGCGCCTCGGCCAGGTGGTGCTGCACTGGCAGGACGCGTACGCGAAGGGCTACCGCGTCCAGACGTCCGCCGACGGAAAGTCGTGGCGCACGGCCGCGACGGTGAAGGACGGCCACGGCGGCCGCGAGTCGGTCCGCATGGACGCCCGCGACACCCGCTTCGTCCGGATCCAGGGCGACAGGCGGGCCACGCGGTACGGCTATTCGCTGTGGTCGGTGGAGGCGTACGCGGTCGCGGAGTGACGTAAGCGGAACTCCATTTCTCACTTCTGACCTGACCTCAACCTCCCCCCGCGCCACTATGTACTCAGTACATATACCGAGTACATACTGAGTCCATGAGCACCCGTCACGTCCTTCTCGGGCTGCTGGCTGGGGGGCCGAGCCATGGCTACGACCTCAAGCGGCGCTACGACGAACGTTTCCCGCAGGCCCGCCCGCTGGCCTACGCGCAGGTCTACACGACCCTGCAACGCCTGGTGCGCGACGGCCTCGCCGACGTCGAGGGCACCGAGTCCGACGGCGGCCCCGAACGCACGCTGTACCGGTCCACGACCGAAGGAGCGAGTGAACTCGTCCGGTGGACAGGGGAGATCACGCCGCCCGCACCCTTCGTGACCAACGAGATCTTCGCCAAGGTCGTCGTGTCGATCCTGGTCGACGACGCCGTGGACCCGGCCGCCGTGCTGCGGGAGCAGCGGGCCGCCCACATGGCGCGGATGCGTGAGCTCACCGCCGTCAAGACCGGCCCCGGCGCGGATCTCACCACCGTCCTCTCCGCCGACTACGCCCTCGCCCACCTCGACGCCGATCTGCGCTGGATGAACACCACCGCGGCCCGGCTCTCCACCCTGACCGCGGAGGTCACCGCAGCATGAGCACGCAAGCACGCGAAGTCCCGGCCGGAGCGCCCCTGCTGGCCGCCCGGGGCCTGGTGAAGTCGTACGGCAGGACCGAGGCGCTGCGCGGCGCCGCGCTCGACCTGCACGCGGGCGAGATCCTCGCCGTCTCCGGTGCCAGCGGCAGCGGCAAGTCCACACTGCTGCACTGCCTGTCCGGGATCGTGCGGCCGGACGCGGGGTCCGTGTCGTACGGGCACGAGCAGCTCGACCGGCTCCCGGAGGAGCGGCTGAGCGAACTGCGGCGCACCGAGTTCGGCGTGGTCTTCCAGTTCGGCCAGCTCATCCCGGAACTGCCGGTGATCGACAACGTGGCGCTGCCTCTGCTGCTCGCGGGCGTCCCGCGCGCCGAGGCCCACGCGCGGGCAGACGCCTGGCTCGAACGGTTCGGCGTGCGCGGACAGCGCGAGCTGCGGCCCGGCGAGATGAGCGGCGGACAGGTCCAACGAGCCGCTCTGGCACGCGCGTTGGTCACCGGCCCGCGCATCGTCTTCGCCGACGAGCCGACCGGGGCGCTCGACTCCCTGGGCGGCGAACAGGTGATGACGGCCCTCGCGCACTCGGCCCGCGAGACCCACACCGCCGTCGTCCTCATCACCCACGACGCGCAGGTCGCCGCGTACGCCGACCGCGAGGTGCGGCTGCACGACGGCGCGGTCCAGCAGGACGCGGAGCTCCCCCAGGCGGTGTCCCATGACCACTGACGTCGCGGCCCGCGCCACCACGCGGCCCTCCGTACGCACCGACACCCGGCTCGCCTGGACCCTGGTCACCGGCTCCGACCGCCGCGAGCGGTGGCGGCTGGCGCTCACCGCGTTCGGCGCGGCGCTCGCCACGGCGTTCTGCCTCGGCGCAGCCGCCCTCGCCGCCCTCACCGGCCACCAGGTGTCCGTCCCGTACGGGAACGGTCTGCTCGACGAGCCGGGCACACGCCAGGGCGTGGTCGTCGCGCTGCTGCTGCTCCTCGTGCCCGTGGCCGGGCTGCTCGGGCAGTGCGCCCGCGTCGGCGCGGTGCACCGGGACCGCAGGCTCGCCGCGCTGCGGCTCGCCGGGGCCGGGCCGCGTCAGGTGCGGCGGATCGCGGCGCTGGAGTCGGGGCTCGCGTGCCTCGCCGGTTCCGTCCTCGCACTGATCGCGTTCGGGGCGATGCTCGCCACGACGGGATATCCCGTGCCGACGGCCTGGGCCGGTTTCGTGGCCGTGGCCCTCGCGGTGCCGGCCGCGGGCGCCGGGGTGAGCGTGTTCGCGCTGCGCCGCGTGGTGGCGTCGCCGCTCGGTCAGGTGCGCCGGGTCACTGCCGACCACGGGCCCGGCTTCCTCGTCGGTCTGATCGTGCCGGTGCTGCTCGTCGTGGCCGGCTCGGCGCTGCTCGTCCTGCGCGGCACCCGTGACGTCGCGGCCGCACCCCTGCTGGTGTGCGCGGTGATCGTCGTGACCGGGGCGGGCGCGGTGTGGGTGGCCGGGGCCTCGTCCCGCCTGATCGGCGCGCGCCTGGCGGGACGCAGCGCAAGCCCCACCGTGATCATCGCGGCGAACCGGCTGCGCCAGGACGCCTGGGCCGCCGCCCGCACGCACGCGGCGGTGCTCCTCGTCACGGTCGTGGGCGTCGCCTTCGTCGGCATCCGGGAAGTCCTGCTCGACGATCTGCACCAATCGCAGCGCGAGGGCCACATGGGCATGGACCTGAGCTACTACACGTTCGGCATCGACCTCACGGGCGGCGCCGTTCTCGTGGCCCTCGCGATCAGCCTCTTCAGCCTCGCCGTGGGCACCGCCGAGTCGGTGGCGACCCGCCGCCGCACCCTCGCCGCCCAGGCCGCGTCCGGAGTCCCGCACCGGGTCCTGGCGCGCGCTCTGCTCCTGGAGACCGCCCTGCCGCTGGCGCCGGCCGTCGTCCTCGCGACGCTCGGCGGCACGGCCGTACACGCCGCCTACGCGGCGGCGGCCGGCGGGAGCGTTCCGGTGCTCATGCCGCTGCTGGTCCCGCCGGTCGTGTACGCCGCCTGCGTCGGGGCCGCCGCCACGTCGCTGCCGCTGCTGCGGCGCTCGGTCCATCCCTCGGAGCTGCGCGCGGGGTGACGCGCGGCCCGGCGGGACGGGGGAAAGGAGACGGGGCGCCGTCCGGAACCGTGGTTCCGGACGGCGCCCCATTTGGAGTACTGCTCCAGCGGTACTTCTGCTTCTGCTTCTACTTCGCCAGGTTCGGCGGCGTGATCGGGGAGGCCGCGAGGGACTGCGGGGACGTGCTCGACGCGTAGGCGGACGGGGCCGACATGCCGGCCGTCGGGTCGGCGGCGGCCTCGTCCCCGGCCTGCAGAGGGAGGCGGCCCACGATGCGGATCCCGGCCTCGTCGAAGGCCAGCTTGATGCGCCAGCGCAGCTCGCGCTGCACGGTGAGGGACTTGCCGGGCATCGTCTTCGCCGAGACGCCCACGACCATGGAGTCGAGGAGCACGCTGTCCAGGCCGAGGACCTCGACCGGGCCCCACAGCATCTCGTTCCAGGGCTCGTCCTTGCTCATGGCGACGCCGACCTCGGCCAGCGTCTCCTTGACCTTGACCAGGTCCTCGTCCGAGCGGACGGTGACGTCGACGTTCGCGGTGGCCCAGCCCTGCGAGAGGTTGCCGATGCGCTTGACCTCGCCGTTGCGGACGTACCAGATCTCGCCGTCGGCGCCCCGCAGCTTGGTGACGCGCAGGCCGACCTCGATCACCTCACCCGAGGCGACGCCCGCGTCGATGCTGTCCCCGACGCCGTACTGGTCCTCGAGGATCATGAAGACGCCGGACAGGAAGTCCGTGACGAGGTTGCGGGCGCCGAAGCCGATCGCCACACCCGCGACGCCCGCCGAGGCGAGCAGCGGGGCCAGATTGATCTGGAACGTGCCCAGGATCATCAGGGCGGCTGTGCCGAGAATCACGAAGGAGGCGACCGAGCGCAGCACGCTGCCGATGGCCTGCGAGCGCTGCCGGCGGCGCTCCACATTGACCAGCAGGCCCCCGAGCGCTGTGCCGTCGACGGCCTGCGCCGTGCGGTTCATGCGCTCTATGAGCTTGGTGATGGCGCGCCGGATGGCCACTCTGAGGACCGCGGCGATGACGACGATGAGCAGGATGCGCAGGCCTATACCCAGCCAGGTGGACCAGTTCTGCTCGACCCAGCTGGCGGCGTTCGTGGCCTGCTCCTGGGCGTCCTTGAATGTGGCCGGGTCCGAGGACGAGTCGGACGCCGACAGGACGGACAAGATCACGGCAGAAACCTCCAGGCATAGCGGCCGCCCGTGAAAGGCGAAGTTACGGGCAGACCCACCACACTAACGGGGCATCGTGTGCGGATCGTTGTCATGTTCGAGGGAGAGGCGGTCCCCACCTGGGGATGTAGGGGGTGTGGTCGAAAACACTCCCAGCCCGTTACCGGGACATGGTGGCGCTTGTGCAGGCCATGAGGGGAAACTGACTACAGATCGTCCCGGCGCGAGCCACGCGCCGCCGGCGTACAAGGAGGCATCCGTGCCGCATGTCCTGGTCCTCAACGCGTCGTACGAGCCACTCGGCGTCGTACCGCTCCGCCGCGCGCTCGTTCTGGTCCTCGAGAACAAGGCCATGTGCCTCGAGGAGTCCGGCGCCTATATGCACAGCGCAACCTGTACTGTCCCTGCACCCAGCGTGGTCCGCCTCAAGCGGTTCGTCCGGGTCCCTTACAGGGGGCCCGTTCCTCTGACCCGGCGGGCGCTGTTCGCCAGGGACGGCGGGCGGTGCATGTACTGCGGTGGCGTCGCAACCAGCGTCGACCACGTCATCCCCAAGAGCCGCGGCGGCCAGCACGCGTGGGAGAACGTGGTCGCGTCCTGCCGCCGCTGCAACCACGTCAAGGCCGACCGTCACCTGGTCGAGATCGGCTGGCGCCTGCGGCACAAGCCGGCCCCGCCGACCGGGCTCGCCTGGCGCATCATCGGGACCGGGCACAGGGATCCGCGCTGGCTGCCGTACTTGCAGCCGTTCGGCGCGGACGAGGCCCTGGCCCGGATCGAAGGCATTTCCGCCTGACAACGATCCGGGTCTTCGCGTTTGCGGGCGCGCGTCACCAGGTGGCCGTACGCCTCCCGGCGTACGGCCACTACGCGTGCGCGGCGGGCCCGGACCGCGCGGGTAACGACTTGGCTGCCTGACGGCCGTCGGCTATTGACGCCCCCTTCACCCACGGCTTACGTTCCTCGCACATCAATAGGAAACCTTCCTAACAGTGCTGCGAGGAGACAGGCCATGGCCGGTACGCCCCCGGGAACCCCCGGTACCCCGAGCGTCCTGCGCGCCATGAACGACCGCGCGGCCCTCGACCTCCTCGTCGCGCACGGCCCGCTGACCCGTACCCGGATCGGTGAGCTGACCGGCCTGTCCAAGCCCACCACCTCCCAGTTGCTCAGCCGGCTGGAAGCGGTGGGCCTGGTGCGCACCACGGGCAGCCAGACCGGCCGGCCCGGGCCGAACGCCGTGCTGTACGAGATCCACCCCGGCGCCGCCCACATCGCGGCCGTCTCCGCGGACCCCACCGGGATCACCGCCGTGGTCGCCGACATCGCCGGAGCCGAGCGCGGCCGCTGCCGCATCGAGGCCGTCGCCGTCGCCGACGACGTGCGCAACCGCACCGCCCAGCTCGTCGCCGAGGCCTTCGACGGCGCCCTGCGGCAGGCCGGGCTCGGCCACGACGACATCACGGCCACCGTGATCGGCACTCCCGGCGCCATCGACCCGCACACCGGCCAGCTCCGGTACGCCCCGCACCTGCCGGGCTGGCACTCGCGCACCCTGCGCGCCGAGCTCGCCGAGGTCCTCGGCACCCCGGTCTCCATCGAGAACGACGTCAATCTCGCCGCCATCGCCGAGCAGTACGAGGGCGCGGCGCAGGACCACGACGACTTCGTGCTGGCCTATGTCGACGAGGGTGTCGGCGCGGCGATCGTGCTCGGCGGCGTGCTCCTGCGGGGCGCGACCGGCGGCGCGGGCGAGATCGGCTACATGCCGCTGCCCGGAGCCCCGCTGGCGCGCGGCGGCGAGGAGGAGATCGCCGGCGAGGACGCGGGGGGCGGCTTCCAGAGCCTGGTCGCCGCGCCCGCCGTGCGGCTGCTCGCCGGGGGCGCCAAGGACCTCGGAGAGGCGCTCGCCGACCCCGCCGTGCTCGCCGAGGTGGCCCGTCGCCTGGCCACCGGGCTCGCCGCCGTCGTCGCCGTCGTCGACCCCGAGCTCGTCGTCCTGTCGGGACAGGTGGCCCAGGCCGGCGGCGAGGCGCTGCGCGTCCGCGTCGAGGACGAACTCACCGGGCTCGCCCTGCCGCGGCCCCAGCTGCGGATCAGCGATCTCGACGGCGATCCGATCCTCACCGGCGCCCTGCGCTCGGCGCTGACCCAGGCCCGCGACATCGCCTTCGACACCAGCAACGTCTGACCCCGCTCCCCTCCCCCTCCCCCGTCTTTCGTCACTTCCTCCAACTCCCGTACAGGTAAAGGACGTTCGCCATGCCGCGATGGCGCATACCCCTGCGCGCGCCCCTAGCGCTCGCCGCGGCCGGACTGCTGCTGTCCGGCTGCGCCAACCCGAGTGTCGGCAGCGCCGACGACGACCCGGCGAAGCCCGTGACACTGAAGTTCTGGCACGGCTGGTCGGCCCCCGGCGAGGTGAAGGCGATCAACGACTCGATCGCCCGCTTCGAGAAGCTCCACCCGAACATCAAGGTGCAGGCCACCGGGAACGTCACGGACGCCACCATCAACCAGGCACTGCGGGCCGGCGGCGACGATGCCCCCGACGTGGTGACCTCGTTCACCACCAACAACGTGGGCCAGTACTGCGACTCCGGCATGTGGGCGGACCTCGACCCGTTCATGAAGAAGAGCGGCCTCGACAAGGCGAAGGTCTTCCCCAAGACCCTCCTGGACTACACGAGTTACGACGGCAACCAGTGCGCCCTGCCGCTGCTCGCCGACGCGTACGGGATGTACTACAACAAGGACGCGTTCAAGGAGGCGGGCATCAGCCGGCCGCCGCGGACCATGTCCGAGTTCGAGGCCGACGCCAAGAGGCTCACGAAGCGTGCGGGCAGCTCCTATCAGCGCGTCGGCTTCATGCCGAACTTCCGCCTGTACCAGAACAGCCCCGACCGGCTCTTCGCCCAGTGGGGCCCCACGTACTTCGACGCCAAGGGCGACTCGCGGCTCGCGAAGGACCCGGCGACGTACAAGTTCTTCGACACCGCCCACAAGCTCGTCGAGGCACAGGGCGGCTACAACGCCCTGGAGCGCTTCCGGACGTCCTTCGGTGACGAGATGTCCACGCAGAACGCGTTCATGAACGGCAAGCTGGCGATGCACCTCGACGGCGAGTGGCGCGGCCTGATGATGAACGAGGCCAAGGTCGGTTTCGACTGGGGCGTGGCACCGCTGCCGGTCCCCGACGACCAGGCCGAGACGTACGGGCGCGGCTATCTCACCGGCACCGTCGCGGGCATCGCGCACAGCAGCAGGCACCAGAACGCGGCCTGGGAGCTGGTCAAGTACCTGACCTCCGACACCGATCAGGTCGTCAGCTTCGCCAACGCGATCCACAACGTGCCGTCCACGTTCGCCGCCCTCAAGTCGCCGAAGCTGGACGCCGATCCGACGTTCCGCACCTTCCTGGACATCGCCCAGAACAAGTACAGCCAGGTCATGCCGCCCTCCACCAACGGCGGCATGTACGTCACCTCGCTGCAGGACTTCTCGTACTCGGTCGAGGCGGGCAAGGTCCACGACCTCAAGAAGGGGCTGCGCGAGCTCGACCGGCAGATCGACGCCGACACCCTTCAGTCGAAGAGCTGAGGAGCGGGAGTTCCATCATGGCCTTGACACTGTCCAATCCCGCGCGGCGCAGACTGCGCACGCTCGGCTTCCTCTCCCCCTGGCTGATCGGCTTCAGCGTCTTCTTCGCGTACCCGCTGATCGCCACCGTCTACTTCTCGTTCATGCACTACAACCAGATCCAGAAGCCCGACTTCGTGGGGCTGCGGAACTGGAAGTACGTCTTCGAGCAGATGCCGCTGTTCGGTCCCGCCCTGTGGAACACGCTGTGGCTGGTCGTCGTGATGGTGGCCCTGCGGGTGGTCTTCGGACTCTCCCTGGGACTGCTCATCACGAAGATCAAGACCGGCGCCGGCTTCTTCCGTACGGCCTTCTACCTGCCGTACCTGGCCCCGCCGGTGGCGGCGACCGTCGCCTTCGTCTTCCTGCTCAACCCCTCGACGGGACCGGTCAACGAGGTCCTCGCGCACCTCGGCATCACCGGACCGAACTGGTTCAACGACGCGGCCTGGGCCAAGCCGTCCCTGGTGATGCTCTCGCTGTGGGGCATCGGCGACCTGATGGTGATCTTCATGGCCGCCCTGCTCGACGTACCCAGGGAGCAGTACGAGGCCGCGGAGCTGGACGGCGCGGGCGCCTGGTCGAAGTTCCGGTACGTGACCTGGCCGTCGATCACTCCGATCGTCATGTTCGCCGTCGTCACCGGTGTCGTGCAGACGATGCAGTACTACACACAGGCCCTGGTCGCCGGAAAGATCGCCTCCGGCGTCTCCATCGGCCCCGGCAGCGTCATCCAGCCCGGCTACCCGGACCACTCGACGCTCACCGTCCCGCAGCTCGTCTACTCGATGGGCTTCCAGAACTTCAACACCGGCGCGGCGTGCGTT
Source organism: Streptomyces sp. NPDC107517 (assembly GCF_055582645.1). Lineage (NCBI taxonomy): Bacteria > Bacillati > Actinomycetota > Actinomycetes > Kitasatosporales > Streptomycetaceae > Streptomyces > Streptomyces sp. NPDC107517. The sequence goes on from NZ_JBVJPM010000015.1 coordinate 183,294, forward strand.
CTCTCGCTCGTGCTCTTCGCCATCGCCATGGCCGTGACCATGCTGCTCATGCGCAGGCGCTCGGGTCTGCTCGCGGCGGAGGACTGATCGAGATGACGACTACGACACTCAGCCCCACCCCGGCCGCGGCTCCCGCGGACGCCCCGCCCGCGCCCGGCCCCGCCGCCGCACGCGCCCGCCGCAAGCGCGTCCTGCACTGGATCGCCGTGCACAGCGTCGCGATCGCCGTCGCGCTGCTGTTCATCCTGCCGTTCGTGTTCGTCTTCCTGACGTCGGTGATGAGCGACAGCCAGGCGATGAGCGGCGACCTGTGGCCTGACTCCTGGCACTGGGAGAACTACAAGGCCGTCTTCGAGACCGACGGCTTCCTCGACTGGTGGAAGAACTCCCTGCTCTACGCGGGCCTCGGGACCCTGTTGACCGTGTGCTCGGCGATCCCCGTCGCGTACGCGCTCGCCAAGTTCCGCTTCCGCGGCCGCCGGACGGCGATGATCCTCGTCATCTCGACGATGATGCTGCCGCCGCAGGTCATCGTGATCCCGATGTATTTGGTGTGGGCCCAGCAGTTCCATCTGTCGGGCACCCTGTGGCCACTGATCATCCCGATGGCGTTCGGCGACGCGTACTCGATCTTCCTGCTCCGTCAGTTCCTCCTGACGATCCCGAAGGAGTACATCGAGTCGGCGAAGGTCGACGGCTGCGGTGAGCTGCGGACCCTGCTCAAGATCATTGTCCCGATGGCCAAGCCGGGCATCGCCGCGATCGCGCTGTTCCAGTTCTTCTACTGCTGGAACGACTACTTCGGGCCGCAGATCTACGCGGCCCAGAACCCGGCGTCCTGGACGCTGTCGTACGGCCTCGAGTCCTTCAAGTCCGCACACAGCGTCAACTGGAACCTGACGATGGCCGCGACGCTCCTCGTGATGGCGCCGGTCTGCATCGTCTTCTTCTTCGCACAGAAGGCCTTCGTCGAAGGCGTCACCCTCACCGGAGTAAAGGGCTGAGAACCGATATGAAGCTCGCTGTGGTCGGCGGAGGCTCGACCTACACACCCGAACTCATCGACGGATTCGCGCGGCTGAGGGACACCCTGCCGATCGAGGAGCTCGTGCTCGTCGACCCGGCGGCCGACCGCCTGGAACTGGTCGGCGGCCTCGCGCGGCGCATCTTCGCCAAGCAGGGTCACCCCGGCGTCATCCGTACGACGAGCGATGTGGACGCCGGTGTCGCCGACGCCGACGCGGTCCTGCTCCAGCTGCGCATCGGCGGCCAGGCCGCCCGCAACCAGGACGAGACCTGGCCGCTGGAGTGCGGCTGCATCGGCCAGGAGACGACCGGCGCGGGCGGCCTCGCGAAGGCGCTCCGCACGGTGCCGGTGGTCCTCGACATCGCCGAGCGGGTGCGCCGCGCGAACCCGAACGCCTGGATCATCGACTTCACCAACCCGGTCGGCATCGTGACCCGCGCGCTGCTCCAGGCCGGGCACAAGGCCGTCGGTCTGTGCAACGTCGCGATCGGCTTCCAGCGGAAGTTCGCGCGGCTGCTCGACGTGACGCCGTCGCAGGTGCACCTCGACCACGTCGGCCTCAACCACCTCACCTGGGAGCTGGGCGTCCGCCTCGGCGGCCCGGACGGCGAGAACGTGCTGCCCCGCCTGATCGGCGAGCACGGCGACGCCATAGCCGAGGACCTGCACATGCCCCGCGCGATCGTGGACCGCCTCGGGGTCGTGCCCTCCTACTACCTGCGCTACTACTACCAGCACGACGCGGCCGTGCGGGAGATGCGCACCAAGCCGTCACGGGCCTCCCAAGTGGCCGCGATGGAGCGGGAGCTGCTGGAGATGTACGGCGACCCGACGCTCGACGAGAAGCCGGAGCTGCTCGCCAGGCGGGGCGGCGCCTTCTACAGCGAGGCGGCCGTGGACCTGGCGGCGTCACTCCTCGGGGGCGGCGGCTCCCCGTACCAGGTCGTCAACACGTACAACAACGGCACCCTGCCGTTCCTGCCGGACGACGCGGTGATCGAGGTGCAGGCGGCGGTCGACGGCAAGGGCGCGAGGCCGCTGGCCGTGCCCGCGCTCGACCCGCTGTACGCGGGCCTCATCGCGAACGTCACCGCCTATGAGGACCTGGCGCTCGAAGCCGCCCTGCGCGGCGGCCGCGACCGCGTCTTCAAGGCACTGCTCGCCCACCCGCTGGTGGGCCAGATCGACTACGCCGAGCAGCTCACGGACCAGCTGATCGCGCACAACCGGGAGCACCTCGCGTGGGCCTGAGCTCTTCTGTGAACGGCTGGGTGCTGGCGATCGACGCCGGCAACAGCAAGACCGACGTCGCGGTGGCCGCGGCCGACGGCACCGTCGTCGGCGCGGCCCGCGGCGGCGGGTTCCAGCCGCCCAAGGTGGGCGTCGAAGCCGCCGTCGACGTGCTCGCCGAGGCCGTCGACCGCGCGCTCGCCGAGGCGGGCACGACCACGGTGGGACACGTCTCGGCGTGTCTCGCCAACGCCGATCTCCCCGTGGAGGAACGGGAGTTGGCGGCGGCGCTGCGCACGCGCGGCTGGGCCGCCTCCGTCGACGTACGCAACGACACCTTCGCCGTCCTGCGCGCCGGGCTCCTCAAGGACTCCGAGCCGCGCGGCGTCGCCGTCGTGTGCGGCGCCGGCATCAACTGCGCCGGAATGCTGCCCGACGGACGCACCGCCCGCTTCCCGGCGATCGGCAAGATCTCCGGGGACTGGGGCGGTGGCGGCGGCCTCGCCGAGGAGGCCCTCTGGTACGCGGCGCGCGCCGAGGACGGCCGTGGCGACGCGACCGCCCTGATGCGCTCCCTGCCCGCGCACTTCGGGCTGCCCTCCATGTACGCGCTGATCGAGGCGCTGCACCTGGGCCGCATCCCGATGGAGCGACGGCACGAGCTGACGCCGGTCCTGTTCGCCACGGCGGCGGACGGCGACCCGGTGGCCCGCGCCCTGATCGACCGCATGGGCGACGAGGTCGTGGCCATGTCCGTGGTGGCCCTGGACCGGCTCGGCCTGCTCGACGAGGAGGCTCCGGTGCTCCTGGGCGGCTCGGTGCTCGCCGCGCGTCATCCCCAACTCGACGACCGGATACGGGAGATGCTCGCCGCGCGCGCCCCGAAGGCGGTGCCGCGTGTGGTCAGCGCCCCGCCCGTCCTGGGCGCGGTGCTGCTCGGCCTCGACGCCGTGGGGGCGGACGAGGACGTGCACGCGCGCGTGCGGGCGCACTTCGGCGGCTGAGCGGGCCCCTGCTGCACGCGCTGCCGCGCCCGGCGCGCGCGGAGGGAACCGATCGGATTCCCCTCACGTGTTCAAGGGCAGGGGCTGCACGACGGCGGGCGAGGGGGCGGTCGATTTGGTGCGTTCGCACGGGAATCCGAACAAGATCCAGTCAATGGCTGTGCGGATGTCAGTCCCTGCGGCAATACTTGCGGCCGTGCACCTTCGCCCGCGCTCCCCGCACGCCGGACGGAAGTGACGGCCGATGACCATGGGGGAGGTCGAGTGAACAACCCGCCGAACGGCAGCACAGCGCCGCCGGGGACGATCGGCGCGCCCACGATGCCGTCCGTGCCGCCGCAAGTGCGGCCGCCGCACGCGCAGGGCCCGGAGCCCGCCGCGCCCGCGCGCGGCACCGCATGGGCGGAAGGCGTCGACCGGGTGCGCGCCGCGGCGACGACGGAGCCGGGGCGCCTGCGCATCATCGGCGCCGTACTCGCCCTGCTCGTCGTCGCGTTCGGCGCGGTCACGGCCTGGCAGACGACCGACCGCTCGGCCGCCGCGGACGACGTCCTGCACAGCAGCCAGCCCCTGAGCGCCGACGCGGCGGACATCTACCGCTCGCTCGCCGACGCCAACACGGCGGCGTCCAGCGGGTTCCTGGCGGGCGGCCAGGAGCCGGCCGAGACGCGGGACCGGTACGAGAAGGACATCAGCACGGCCGCGGAAAAGCTCGTGACGGCCGCGGCGAACTCGGACCCCGACTCCCCCTCCACGGCCGCCATTTCGAAGCTGAACAAGCTGCTGCCGCAGTACAAGGGCCTCATCGAGCGCGCCCGCGCGAACAACCGGCAGGGCTTCCCGCTGGGCGGCGCCTACCTGCGGTACGCGAACGAGACGATGCAGGAGCAGATGCTCCCCGCGGCCGAGGACCTGTACAAGAAGGAGAACGAGCGGCTCCGCTCGGACTACGACAGCGCCACGCCCTACCCCTGGGCCGCGATCGGCCTCGGCGTCGTCGCGCTCGGCGCGCTCACCTGGGCCCAGCGGCGCAACTACCGCCGGACGAACCGCGTGCTCAACCACGGCCTGGTCGCGGCGACCGCCGCGTCCACGGTCGTCCTCCTCTGGCTCGTCGTCGGGCACAGCGTCGCCCGCGCGGGTCTCCACGAGTCGTACGACCACGGGGTCCGCTCGCTGAACGTGCTGCACGACGCCCGCATCGCCTCCCTCAAGGCGCGGGGCAACGAGAATCTGACGCTGGTCAGCCGCGGCGCCGAGACCGTCGAGGTGAAGGGCGTGGCCAAGGACGCCTTCGACGTGGACTACCAGAACCAGATGAAGACGCTCGCCACGAAGCTCGGGGACGCGACGAAACTCGCCGACGACAGCACGGGCAAGCGGCCCGTCCTGGCCGCGGGTGACAACATGCGGGTGTGGCAGGACCGCCACAAGGACGCCCGCGAGCAGGACGACGCGGGCAACTACCAGGGGGCGCTCGACAAGGTGATCGGCTCCGCGCAGGACAAGCCGACCCGCGAGTGCTTCGACAACGTCGACAAGGAACTGCAGTCCGCCCTGACGCACGAGCAGGCGGAGTTCAAGCAGGCGGCCACCGACGGGCGCGGCGCGATGACGGGGCTCCCGGTGGGCGCCGCCGTACTCGCCGTGCTGGGCGCGGCGGGCGCCGTGCTCGGCATCGGGCGCAGGCTTTCGGAGTACCGGTGAGAGGGGGCGGGACAGCCATGAGCGCACGGCGTACGCGGATCAGCCTGCGCGGCTGGGGCGGCGTGGCGGCCATGGCGGTCGCCTGCGCCCTGACCGCGGTCTTCGCGCTGCTGCTCCCCCTGACCCGGGGCGCCGGCGCGGACGGCAGCACGGGCGTGGGCGGCCCCGGTCTGGCCACGGGCGTGCAGGCCAGGGCCGACGACTGCACCGAACCGGAACGCAGCCTCTCGCCGTCCGGGAGCGAGTCGGGGGCTGCGGTCAAGGCCATCAAGAAGCGCGGCTACCTCATCGTCGGCGTCGACCAGAACAGCTACCACTGGGGCTACCGCGACCCGAACAAGAAGTCCAGCGAGCTCGAGGGCTTCGACATCGACCTGGCGCACGAGATCGCCCAGAAGATCCTCGGCGACCGCGACCTGATCCGGTTCCGCGCGATCCCGACCAACCAGCGCATCCCGGCGATACAGCACGGGAACGTCGACATGGTCGTCCGCACGATGACGATCAGCTGCGAGCGGCTCGATGACGTCGCCTTCTCCACGGCGTACTTCCAGACCGGACAGCAGGTCCTCGCGCCCAAGACCTCCTCGATCACGGGGTACGACAAGTCGCTCGCGGGCAAGCGGATCTGCACGGCGGCCGGCTCGACCGCCTTCGACCGGCTCGACGCCGACCGGAAGGCGGGCACGCTGGCCCCCGGCGCCGACATCTCCACGACGGTGCCGAACCAGCTGGACTGCCTCGTCCGGCTGCAGCTCGGCGAGGTGGACGCCGTGGTCACGGACAGCGCGCTCGCCGCGGGCCAGGCCGCGCAGGACCCCACGGTCGAGCTCAAGGGCACGCCCTTCACCAAGGAGTTCTACGGCGTGGCGATGAAGCGCGGCACGGACGACCTGGTACGCCGGGTCAACCAGGTCCTGGAGGACTTCCGCAAGGACGGCGGCTGGCAGGACTCGTACGACACGTGGCTCAAGGACGGTCTCGGCGCGGCCTCCGGGCCGCCCGCACCGAAGTACAAGTAGCCCCGGCCGGGCGCTGCTTGCGGCACTTGCACAGCGGCGGCCGGCGTCGGCCGGCGGCATCGATGTGAACGGAGAGGTGATCGATGGGCGTCACGGGACCCCCCGGTCCGGTGATGGACCGGGACGAGGTGGACCGTGCGCTGGCGCGGCTCGGCGCGGAGCACGAGGCGATCGAGACGTCGCTGTTCGCTCTCCAGGACCACGCGGGCCGCAGACTCCTCGAAGGCGCGCGGCTGACCGGCACCACCCATGAGCGCTGGGCCGCAGCGGACCAGGCGATCACCCTGCTGTGGACGTACTTCGACGCGTACACGGCCGCCCTGCGCTCCGCCCGTGAGATACGGGCGCGGCGCCGCTGGTCGAGCCGTGAGGATCTCGTCGAGCTGACCGAGCTGCTGCGCGGCGAGAGCGTGACCGTCGCCGGAAGCGGACCCTCCTCGCCCGCGTCGCTCACCGGTCCCGCCCGGCTCAGCGACCGGTTCACGCTCGCCGGCCTGGTCGAGCGGATGAACGACCTGTACGCGAGGTCGCTCGACATGGTGGTCGCCGCGGACGCCGTCTGGTCCGCGCTGCCCGCCCGGATAGACCTCCTCGCCGCCGAGCTGGGCCGCACGCGTCAGCTCGCGCACTCCGTCGGCGTACGGCCGGGTGAGCACCCCTCGGGCGACGACCTGGAGCGGATCACGCACGCGCTGACGCGGCTGCGGGAGGACGTCGTGTCCGATCCGCTCGCGTACTGGCGTTCCGCGCCCGGCAGTTCGGCGCCCGGCGGCGGCCGGCCCGACACGACGGCGTACGACCGTGAGGCCCAGGCGCTGGAGGAGGTGCGCCGCGAGATCGACGCGGTGCTGACCGTGCGGCAGGACGCGGAGGTCCGGCTCGGCAGGCTGCGGGACGTCCTCTCGCGCGCCGACCGCACGCTCGCCGAGGCGCGGTCCGCGCGCGGCGAGGTCCTCGCCAAGATCGCCGCGTTCGAGGTGCCCGCGGTCAGCGGCCCGCCGACGGCGCTCCAGGAGCAGCTGGCGACGGCGGCCGAGTACCGCAGATCCGCCCAGTGGCACCGGCTCTCGCCTCTTCTGGAGACCCTGGAGACGAAGGCCGAGGAGGAACTCCTGCGGGCACGCGAGTCGTTGACGGAGGTCACACAGCCTCTGGCGGTCCGTGCCGAGCTGCGCGGCCGTCTCGACGCCTACAAGGCGAAGGTGGCCCGGCTCGGGTTCGCCGAGGACCCGCTGCTCGTGGAGCGTTACGACGCGGCCCGGCGGATGCTGTGGAGCGCGCCCTGCGATCTGCGCGCGGCCGAGGACGCGGTCCTGCGGTACCAGCGGGCGGCCGCCGACGTATTGGTCCCGCGGGTGCCCGAACAGGGCGGTCCCGCCGACCGGAGGGGGGAATCATGAGCGAGCAGCGGCAGTGCCAGCGTCCCGGGTGCACGGGGTCGTACGAGGACGTGGGCGGCGGGGAGCTGTACTGCGACACCTGCGGTCTGGCCCCGGTGGTCTCGCCGACGGGCATGGTGGGGTCGTCGCCGACGGGCGTCACGGGCGGCGGCCGGGGTTCCGGCAGTGCGAGTGCGCGCAGCAGTTCGCGGTCGTCGCGGGCCAGCTCGCACTCCTCGTCACGCTCCTCGCAGTCGCGCCGGTCGGTCTCGGGCCGGCTGTCGCGCTCCCTGTCGGGGCAGTCGACATCGCGGTCGGTGTCGGTGCGCAGTTCGGGCGCCTCGGCCGCGTCGTCGGGCCGCGGGCGCCTCGGCGTGGGCCTGGTCCAGGTGCCGGACGTGCCGCGGCCCGACCCGCGGGCGATGGTGCAGGACAACCCCGAGGTTCCCGAGCGGAAGCGATTCTGCTCGCGCTCGGACTGCGGGGCGCCGGTGGGCCGTGCGCGCGGTGAACGCCCGGGCCGCACGGAGGGGTTCTGCACGAAGTGCGGCCACCCGTACTCGTTCGTGCCGAAGCTGCGTACGGGCGACATCGTGCACGGCCAGTACGAGGTGGTGGGCTGCCTCGCGCACGGCGGGCTCGGCTGGGTCTACCTCGCCGTGGACCGCGCGGTCTCCGACCGCTGGGTCGTCCTCAAGGGCCTCCTCGACACGGGTGACCAGGACGCGATGGCCGCGGCGATCTCGGAGCGGCGCTTCCTCGCCGAGATCGAGCACGCGAACATCGTCCGCATCTACAACTTCGTCGAGCACCTCGACCAGCGCACCGGCTCCATGGACGGCTACATCGTCATGGAGTACGTGGGCGGCAAGTCCCTCAAGGAGATCGCCAACGGGCGCCGCACCCCGGCCGGCAAGCGCGACCCGCTCCCGGTCGAGCAGGCCTGCGCGTACGGGATCGAGGCGCTGGAGGCGCTCGGGCACCTGCACAGCCGCAACCTCCTGTACTGCGACTTCAAAGTCGACAACGCCATCCAGACGGAGGACCAGCTCAAGCTCATCGACATGGGCGCGGTCCGCAGGATGGACGACGACGAGTCGGCGATCTACGGGACCGTGGGCTACCAGGCGCCCGAGGTCGCGGACGTCGGCCCCTCGGTCGCCTCCGACCTGTACACGGTGGCGCGCACACTGGCCGTCCTGACCTTCGACTTCCAGGGCTACACGAACGTCTTCGCGGACTCGCTGCCCGACCCCGACAGCATCGAGGTCTTCCGCACGTACGAGTCGTTCTACCGGCTGCTCGTACGCGCCACCGACCCCGATCCTGCCCGCCGTTTCGCGTCCGCGCAGGAGATGGCGGAGCAGCTCACCGGCGTGCTGCGCGAGGTCGTGGCCCTCCAGACGGGCCGTCCGCGGCCCGCGCTCTCGACGCTGTTCGGGTCCGAAGTCAAGGTCACCGACACGGAGTTGTTCGCGCAGCTGACGGGCGATGTGTCGCGGTTCGGGGTACGGGCGGAGCCGGGGCGGCGGAAGGGACGGCGCGCCCTCGCGCCCGCCGGGGCACCGGGGGGCGCCGCCGCCGCGCTCCCCGGCGCCCCGGGTGCCCCCGGCGCCCCCGCCTCGCTGGTGAAGCCCCTCGACGCCGCCGCCACCGCGCTCGCGCTCCCCGTGCCGAGGGTCGACCCCGGCGACCCGAACGCCGGGTTCCTCGCGGGGCTCATGGCGTCCGCGCCGGGCGAGCTCATCACCGCGCTGCGCGCCGCGCCCGCTACCTCCTTGGAGCTGCGCCTGCGCGAGCTGCGGGCCCGCCTCGAAATGGGTGAACTGGTCTCCGCCGCCCATGCGTTGACGGAGCTGGAGGCGCAGCACCCGGACGACTGGCGGGTCGTCTGGTACCGCGGGGTCGCGGCGCTCGCGACCGGCGACCACACGAACGCGGCCCTGTCGTTCGACGCGGTCTACGACGCGTTCCCGGGCGAGCCCGCCCCGAAGCTCGCGCTCGGCGTGTGCGCGGAGGTGCTCGGCCAGCTGGACAACGCGGCGGAGTACTACCGACTCGTCTGGGCCACCGACCCCAGTTATGTGAGCGCCGCGTTCGGCCTGGCCCGGGTGCAGCTCGCCGCGGGCGACCGGCACGGCGCCGTGCGCACCCTGGAGTCCGTACCGGAGTCGTCGATCCACTACACGGCGGCCCGGGTCGCCGCCGTGCGGTCCAGACTGCGGCAGCGGATGGCGGAGGCGGCCGCCGCGCACGGGCCGCTGCTCGACGACCTGACGGCCGCGGCGGGCCAGGTCGAGGCGCTGGACGGGTTCGGCCTCGACGCCGTGCGCCGGGAGCGGTTGTCCACCGAGGTCCTTGGCACGGCGCTCGACTGGGTACTCTCCGGTAGTCAAGGTTCCGCTCCGCGCCAGGGACCCGTGAGGACGCTGGTGCTGGGGAACGATCTGGACGAGCGCGGGCTGCGCCTCGGCCTCGAGCGCTCGTTCCGGACACTGGCCAGGCTCGCTCAGGTTGGCGAGGAGAGGATCGAACTGGTGGAGCGGGCGAACCGTTACCGTCCACGGACGTGGGTGTGAGTTGATGTCGCAGATGCCTCGGCCGACGGCCATGTCGACGTGCCCCAGCTGTGAGGAGCCCCTCGAGTCGGGTGACCGCTTCTGCGGCGCGTGCGGGTACGACCTGTCGGCGGTGCCGGCCCCGCCGGACGACCTGCCGACGGTCACCCTGAGCACGGACGGCGCGGCGCCGGCCCGGACGCCTGCCGTGGACTGGCCGTCCGCCCCCGAGCTCGACAGCTCCGACACCCCGGCACCCGTGCATCTGCCCACCGACCTCCAGGGCACCGACTCGGGCGGCTCCGAACTGCCCACCGCCGTGCGCTTCGACGGGGTTCCCGAGCAGGCCGGTGAGTCCGCCGCCGGCGACTACACGCTGCCCGCCCCCGATCCCCGTACCGCGCCGCCCGAGTCGCTCGCGACCCCGCCCGCGGGCACGAAGCTCTGCGTGGCGTGCCGCGCCGGGCAGGTCGACCAGGACGGTTACTGCGAGAACTGCGGGCACGCGCAGCCGCGCGAGCGCGATCATATGGAGCAGGAGCTGGGCGCGGTCGCCGCGGTCAGCGACCGGGGGCTGCGCCACCACCGCAACGAGGACGCGTTCGCGATCGCGTCGGCCGCGCTGCCCGACGGGTCGCCGTCCGTCGTCTCGATCGTCTGCGACGGCGTCTCCTCGGCGACCCGCCCCGACGAGGCGTCCCTCGCCGCGTCGCGCGCGGCGAGCGAGGCGCTCCTGGAGTCCCTGCCGCGCGGCACGCATCCGCAGCAGGCCATGCACGACGCCATCGTCGTGGCGGCCGAGGCGGTCAACGCCCTGGCCCAGGAACCGGGTTCGGCCGGTGAGCACGCCCCGCACCAGAACGCGCCCGCGTGCACGCTGGTCGGCGCGATCGTCGCCAAGGACCTGCTGATCGTCGGCTGGGTCGGCGACTCGCGCGCCTACTGGGTGCCCGACGACCGCACGGCCCCCGCGGCCCGCCTCACCGAGGACGACTCATGGGCGGCGCAGATGGTCGCGGCGGGCCTGATGAACGAGGCGGAGGCGTACGCGGACGAGCGCGCCCACGCGATCACGGGCTGGCTCGGCGCGGACGCCTACGAACTGGAGCCGCACACGGCCTCGTTCAAGCCGGACCGTCCCGGTGTGGTCGTGGTGTGCACGGACGGGCTGTGGAACTACGCGGAAGCCGCGGAGGAGATGGCCAGGGTCATCCCGGCCGACGCGGCGCACCGTCCGTTGCACAGCGCCCAGGTCCTGGTGGGCCACGCGCTCGACGGCGGCGGCCACGACAACGTAACAGTGGCCGTGCTGCCGTTCCCCGTACCGCCCGCGGGGGCAGGATCGGCGTAGGCCGGGCAGCGCGGGGAAGTCGCCGGGCCGTCGGGGAAGTTCCACGTAGGTGCACGAAGGCGTAGGGGGGACCAACAACCATGGCCAAGTTCTCGAAGTCGAGCGTTCCGCAGTTCGCGGTCGACGTCTATCAGAACGAGTTCCTGCCGGAGGGCGGCCGCGAGGTCAACGCGATCGTGACCGTGACGTCGACGGGCGGTGGCACGGTCGGCGGCGCGGTGGCCGCTCCGCAGTTCTACGCCGCGGGCCGGGGGGCCGACGCGGCGGTCGCACTGATGGTCGACTGCTCGGGCTCGATGGATTACCCGCCGACGAAGATGCGCAACGCCCGTGACGCCACCGCCGCCGCGATCGACACCCTGCGCGACGGCGTGCACTTCGCCGTGATCGGCGGGACGCATGTGGCGAAGGAGGTCTTCCCGGGAGGTGGCCGGCTCGCGGTCGCCGACGCGCAGACCCGCGACCAGGCCAAGCAGGCCCTGCGCAAGCTGTCCGCGGGCGGCGGCACCGCGATCGGCACCTGGCTGCGCCTCGCCGACCGGCTCCTGTGGGCCGCCGACGTCCCCGCGTCCTCGGTGCGTCACGGCATCCTGCTGACCGACGGGCGCAACGAGCACGAGTCGCCCGAGGACCTGAAGGCCGCGCTCGACGCGTGCGCGGGCCGCTTCACGTGTGACGCGCGCGGCGTGGGGACGGACTGGGAGGTCAAGGAGGTCACGGGGATCGCCTCGGCCATGCTCGGCAGCGCCGACATCGTCGCGGACCCGGCGGGCCTGGCCGCCGACTTCACGCGGATGATGGAGACGGCGATGGGCAAGGAGGTCGCGGACGTCGCGCTGCGGCTGTGGACGCCGCTCGGCGCCGAGATCAAGTTCGTGAAGCAAGTGGCGCCCACCGTCGAGGAGCTGACGGACCGGCGCGTGGAGGCGGGGCCCCGCGCGGGCGACTACCCGACGGGTTCGTGGGGCGACGAGTCCCGCGACTACCACGTCTGCGTACAGGTCCCGAACGCCGAGCTCGGCCAGGAGATGCTGGCGGGCCGCGTCTCGCTGGTGATCCCGGGGGCCGACGGCGGCGTGCAGAACCTGGCGCAGGGACTCGTACGGGCCGTGTGGACGGACGACATGACGGCGTCCACGTCGATCAATCCTCAGGTCGCGCACTACACGGGTCAGGCGGAACTGGCACAGGTCATCCAGCAGGGTCTGGATGCCCGCAAAGCGGGCGATGCGGACGGAGCGACGGCCAAGCTGGGACGCGCGGTGCAGCTCGCCGCGGCCTCCGGGAACGCGGATACGGCCAAACTGCTCTCGAAGGTGGTGGACGTGGTCGACGCCGCGGAAGGTACTGTTCGATTGAAGGCCAAGGTCGCCGAGGCTGACGAAATGACCCTCGAGACCCGGTCCACGAAGACTGTCCGTGTCAAGAAGTGACGACGTAGCGAAGTAACGGAGGGGAAGCGCCGACATGCCGACCTGCCCGAACGGACACCAGTCGGGTTCCGACGACTGGTGCGAGGTCTGCGGTCACCGCATGGCCGGTGCCGTACCCCCGCCCCCTCCGCCGCCGCCCCCGGCCGCCGGTTACGGCTACCCCCAGGGCGGCCAGACCCCGCCTCCCGGTTACGGCTACCCGCCGCCGGGGAACGCGGGGCAGCCCGCTCCGCCGCCGCCCGGCGCAGGCCCCGAGCTGTGCCCGCAGTGCCGCACGCCCCGTGAGGGCGGTGCGCCGTTCTGCGAGGAGTGCCGGTGGAACTTCCTGACGAACACGGCCACGTCCTACACGCCGGCCGCGCCGAACCCGCCGATGCCCGGTCCCGGTCAGGGTCCCGGCCAAAGCCCCGGTCAGGGCCCCGTCGGCCCGAACCCGGCGCTCCGCTTCCAGCAGCCGCCCGGTCCCGGTGACTCCTTCGAGTACCAGGGCTCGCGGCCCTCGCAGATGAACCGGCCCGCCGAGCCGATCCCGCCGTTCGGCGGCGACCCGGCGCAGGGCCCGCCGCCCCCGCCGGCCCCCCGTACGGGTGGCGCTCCGCAGGCGTTCCAGCAGCCGGGTCCGCCGGCGGCGCCGCAGGCATTCCAGCAGCCGGGTCCGCCCGCCCCGCCCGCGTTCCCGCAGGAGACCGGCCGCCCGCAGGGTCCGCCGCCTCCCCCGAGTCCCTCGGGTCCGTCCTTCGGCGGCGGTGACGACTGGGTCCTCTCGCCCCCGTCGGCCCCGGCGCAGCAGGGTCAGGGTCCCGGTGCGACCGAGGCGCCGGGCGGCCCGCAGGGCTTCCCGCCGCCGCAGCAGACGCAGGCCCCTCAGGCGCCCCAGGGTTTCCAGCAGCAGCCGGTTTCCTGGAGTGCGACGATCGGCCCGGACCGTGAGTACTTCATGGCGATGATGCACCGCAGCGGGCCCGAGGCCTCGGGCCTGAACCTGCCGGCGTACTCGCCCGAGCAGCAGCGCCGGCTCACCGGGAACCAGCTGACGATCGGCCGTCGTCGCCACTCCACGGGCGACACCCCCGACATCGATCTGTCGGTGCCGCCGGAGGACCCGGGCGTCTCGCATCAGCACGCGGTGCTGGTACAGCAGCCCGACGGATCATGGGCGGTCGTCGACCAGAACTCGACGAACGGCACCACGGTCAACGGCGGCGACGAGCCCATCCAGCCCTTCGTCCCCGTGCCGCTCCAGGACGGCGACCGGGTGCACGTGGGTGCCTGGACGACGATCACGATCCACCGGGGCTAGCCCTTCCGCGTCTACATCCGGTCCGGCCGCAGTGACCAGGCGTACGGCCCTTCGGGGTCGTCCAGCCAGGCCCACTCGTGCTCGCCGCTGACCGTGACGCCGAACCGTTCCCGCACGGGCCGTCCCTCCCGCTCCCACAGGGCGAGGGCCTCGTGCGGGTCGAGCCGGCCCGCGGTCAGCGAGAGCAGGAACCGGAACAGGTCGTCGGCGAGGACCCTGCGGGGCAGCCCGCCGATGTGCTGCACCGGTTCCTCGCCCTGCGTCGCTCCGCGCAGGGGCACGAAGTAGGCGGGCGTGTGCAGGAAGTGGCCCTCGGCGTGGCCGGCCTCGCCCACCGTGAGCAGGATCAGACCGGTCGCGAGGGGCGCCAGGATGCGTGCCCCCGGCCTGCACTGCGCGGGCCAGGCACTGGGCACGGCCCGCAGCGCGCAGGTCGCGATGATCCGGTCGTACGGGGCGTGCTCGGGGCAGCCGGTCGCACCGTCGCCCGTGACGACGGCCGGCCGGAAGCCCGCCTCGGCGAGGTGCCGGCGCGCGGTCTCGGTGATCTCCGGGTCCAGGTCGACCGTGGTGACATTCCCGTCGCCTGCGCGGCGGGCGAGCAGCGCGGCGTTGTAGCCGGTGCCCGCGCCGATCTCCAGGACGCGGTCCCCTTCGTGTACGTCCAGCTCGATGAGCATCCGTGCCATCAGGGACGGCTGGCTGCTGGACGAGACCAGTTCCCCGTCGCGGACCCGGGTGGCGAGCGGCTCGTCGGCGTAGGCGCCGCGCAGCCAGCGCTCCCGCTGCCGCGGGTCGGGGTCCTCGCGCCACAGCCGCCGATAGCCGGTCGGCGCCGGAAGGTAGTAGTAGGGCACGAACACATGGCGCGGGACCTGCTCGAACACCTCGCGCCAGGCCGGGTCGCCGTCGAAGGCCCCGCTCACGGCGATCTCCCGCACGAGCGCGGCCCGCGCCGCCTCGGCTCCCGCCTCCGGGTCCGTTCGCTGTGAGCCCATACGTCCACTGTGCTGTGCCCGGGACGTAAGAGCGAGCCCCCGTCCGGGGTGTACTCCAGTGCTGGAAGGGCAGGGCCGCAGGGCGGGGCCGGTGGGCAGGGCCTAAGCCTCAAGTCCTCGTCCCGGTCGTCTGAGACGATGGACACGTGCTGCATTTCCCGGGGGCCCACCCCGGGACCCCGGCCGGAACGGCATCGGGGTGACCCGAGCGAGAGTTGTGAGGCCCACCGACGTGACCGAGATTCCGCGCGGCACGCTTCAGGAGCAGACCTTCTACGAGCAGGTCGGCGGCGAGGAGACCTTCCGGCGCCTGGTCCACCGCTTCTACGAGGGGATCGCCCAGGACCCGCTCCTGCGGCCGATGTACCCGGAGGAGGATCTGGGTCCGGCCGAGGAGCGCCTCACGCTGTTCCTGATGCAGTACTGGGGCGGTCCCCGCACCTACAGCGACAACCGGGGCCACCCGCGTCTGCGGATGCGGCACGCGCCGTTCGCCGTGGACCGGGCGGCGCACGACGCGTGGCTGCGGCACATGCGGACCGCGGTCGACGAGCTCGGCCTGTCCGAGGAGCACGAGCACACGCTCTGGAACTACCTGACCTATGCCGCGGCTTCGATGGTGAACACGGCGGGCTGACACCGCCGGCCGGCACGCCGTTATCCGAGGTGGTGCCCCCGATATCCGGTTCAAACCCCTTCCCCAACTCCGTTCGCTCTGAAAGCATCCGGACAGACTTTCGGGGGATGTGCGGCGCGGAGGGGTACGGGGGCAGGGGTGTCGGGATTTGTCCTACTCAGGGTGCGCGCGCACCGGTTGCTCCTGACCGCTGCGCTTCTCGCGGTCCTGCTGACGACGTCCGTTCTCGCGATGCTCAGCGCCTTCTCGGGCGCGATCGGTGACGCCGCTCTGCGGAACAGCCTGCGTACCCGTGACACCGCGGCCACGGCGCTGACGGTCAAGGCCGATGTGCCCGCCGACGGCCGCGAGGCGGCGGACGCCGCGGTCCGCTCCGGGGCGCGGGACATCTTCGGCGGGCTGCCGGTGAGCGTGCAGACGCTGATGAGGTCGGGCCCGTACGCGCTGCCGCGCTCGCTCCAGCCGCCGGCCGCCCGCTCCGGGAACCCCGACCTGACCCAGTTCGCGGCGCTGGAGCGCGGCGAGGTCCGCATCACGAAGGGCCGCGCCCCCAAGGCGGCGCAAGGATCCGAGGCACCGCACGGATCCAGGGCGCCCGTCGAGGCTGCGCTCCCCGAGGCCGCCGCCCGGCAGCTGAAGCTGCACCCCGGCGACAAGCTCACGCTGACGGACCGCCTCGGCGGTCCCACGGTGTCGGTCAGGCTCACCGGCGAGTATCAGCCCGTCAGGCCGACCGCCCCCTACTGGAAGCTCGACGACCTCGGCGGCCGCGGCATCCAGAAGATCTCCTTCACGACGTACGGGCCCCTGCTCACCGCCCCCTCCGTCCTCGCGGCCGGCCAGGTCTCCGCCGGGAAGTCGGCCTGGCTGGCGTCCGCCGACTTCTCGTCGGTGACGACCGCGGACATCGACGCGCTGCGCACCGGCGCCCGCGAAGGCACCAAGGCGCTCCTGCACGAGAAGGCGCTCGCGGGCACGACCGGGGTGAACACCTCGCTGCCGGAGACCCTCGACCGGGCGGAGCGCGCCCTGCTCGTCTCCCGCTCCACCCTCCTCATCGTCGCGCTCCAGCTCGTCCTGCTCGCCACGTACACGCTGCTCCTGGTCGCCCGGCTGCTGAGCACGGAACGCGCGGGAGAGACGTGGATGCTGCGGGCGCGCGGCGGCTCGCGGGCCCGGGTGACCTCGCTCGCGGCGATCGAGGCGCTGCTGCTCGCGCTGCCCGCGGCCGTGTGCGCGCCGCTCCTCGCGGGCCCGCTGATCCGGCTGCTGTCCTCCTGGGGCGCCCTGTCGCGGATCGGGCTGCGGCTCGACGTCGGCGCGGGCCGCGGGGTGTGGCTCGTCGCCGTGGCGGTCGCGGTGGGCTGCGCGCTCGCCGTGACGGTGCCCTCGCTGAGCGCCGCGGGTCCCGAGCGCGGCCGCGCCAGGTCGCTGCCGGCGCCGCTGCGGGCGGGCGCCGACGTGGGCCTCCTCGTCATCGCAGCCGTGGCGTACTGGCAGTTGGACCGGCAGACGTCCGGTTCGGGCACGCTCAGCAGCACCACCTCGGGCACTCTCGGCATCGACCCGCTCCTCGTCACGGCCCCCGCCCTGGCCCTGCTCGCCGGTACGGTCCTGACGCTGCGGCTGCTGCCGCCCGCCGCGAAGCTCGCGGAGCGGCGCGCGGCCGGCGGGCGCGGGCTGCCGGCGGCGCTCGCGGGCTGGCAGTTCAGCCGCCGCCCGCTGCGCGGCGCGGGCCCCGTCCTGCTCCTCGTCCTCGCGGTCGCCATGGGCATGCTGGCGATCGGGCAGGGAGCGTCCTGGAACCGCTCGCAGGAGGACCAGGCGGACTTCCGGGCGGGCGCCTCCCTCCGCGTCCTCGCACCGGGAGGCGGGCTCGGCCAGGCCGGGGTCTACGCGGCGGCCCCCGGCGTACGGGACGCGGCGCCCGCCCTCCGCGCGACGATTCCCCTGACCGGAAGCCGCGAGGCGACGCTCCTCGCCCTCGACACGGCGCACGCCACCGACGGGTTGATGCTGCGGGACGACATGTCGCCGAAGTCCCCGTCGCGGCTGCTGTCGTCGCTGCGCACCGGTGGGGACGACCGCTCGCCCGGCGTCGTGCTGCCCGCCGACGCGGCCGGCGCCTCCCTCACCCTGCGCCTGGGCACGCCCGCCCGTCCGCACGACGCCTCACCGTCCGATGTGCGGGGCACCGTCACCGCGACCGTCGAGGACCGCTACGGAACCCCGTACCAGCTGTTCCTGGACGACCTGCCCGCCGACGGGCGCGCGCACCGGCTCGCGATGGATCTCGGCGGGGGCGGCGGCTCGTCCCTCGACCGCGCGGCTACCCCGCTGACCCTGACCGGCCTGGCCCTCGACATCAACCAGTCCGTCACCGCGACGGTGAAGCACCGACTGACGTTCGAGGGACTGCGATCCGTGAACGCGGCGGGGGCGCAGCAGTCTCTGAAGCTGGGCACGCGGTGGCGGGCGTCCGTGCAGGGAGGCGGGGAAGGAAGCGGTGACACCCGGCCCAGCGCCCCGGTGCTCGGGCGTCCGTCGGGCGGCCATGTGTCCGTCGGGTTCGACACCGGGCAGCTCGATCCGCTGCGCATCCCGTTCGGGGCGCCGCCCAGCATGAGCGTCCGGCTCACCGCGGAGCGCCCCGCGGTCAAGGAGGTCACCGCCGTGGCCACCGACCGCTTCCTGAGCTCGTCCGGCGCGAAGGTCGGCTCCACCGTCGCCGTGCCCGTCAACGGCTCGCCCCTCGACGTGCGGATCTCCGCGAGCGTGCGCGCCCTGCCGACCACGGGGCCCGAGGCCGGGGCCGACACCACGACCGGGACGGACACCGGCCCCAAGTCCGCGGACGGGGGCGCCGTGTTGCTCGATCTGCCCACCCTGAACCGGGCGCTCGCCGACCGGCAAAAGGAGAGCGTCCTGCCCGGCGAGTGGTGGCTGAGCACCGAGCCCGGCCGCAGTGCCGAGGCCGCCGCCGCCCTGCGCGCCCGCCCCGACGCCGACCCGGCGCAGGTCGTCGTGCGGTCCGAGATCGCCGAGTCGCTGCGCGACGACCCGCTCGGCGCGGGACCGCAGTCGGCGCTCGCCGCGGCCGCCGTCGCCGCCGCTCTCCTCGCCGCGGTCGGGTTCGCCGTGAACACGGCGGGCTCGATGCGAGAACGCGGCGACGAGTTCGCGATCCTGCGGGCGCTCGGCGCGCCCCGGCGCCAGCTCGCCCGCCTCGTCGCCGCCGAGCAGGGCATCCTGGTCGCGCTCGCCCTCCTGGTGGGGCTGGCCCTGGGGTCGTTCCTCACGAGAGCCGTCGTGCCGCTCGTCGTACTGACCGGGCAGGCCGCCCAGCCGATGCCCCGGGTCCTGGTCGAGCTGCCGTGGGGGCAGGTCCTGTTGCTCCTCGCGGGCGTCGCGGTGACGCCCGTCCTGATCACCGCGGGCATCGCCCTGCGCCGGCCGCCGGACGCCGCCATCACACTGCGCCGCCAGGGGAGTGAGTGACATGACGCCACCGACCGTCGCCCCCTGGGTGCGCACCCGCCTGCGCGCCGCACCCGGCGCCGCCTGCGCGCTCGCCCTCCTGGTCGCCCTCACGTCGTGCCTGGCCGCCGTGTTCCCGCGCGCCGTCCAGGACTACGAGGACGCGGGCCTGCGCCACGCGGTCTCGGCCACGGCACCCCAGCGCACCGTCCTCCAGCTCACCACCGCGGAGCCCGGCATCGAGCAGGAGCCGGGCGCGCGGGACGAGATGATGCGCACCGAGTCCATGCGCGCCGTGTACGAGGAGATCGTCGGCTCCCTGCACGCACCGCTCGCCGTGGACAAGGCGCAGTCCTCGTACGGGCTGCGCACCACCACGCAGCTGAAGGCGACCTCCGACATGTGGCTGCCGCGGCCCGACGGGCTGGCCGCCGAGTTCACCCTCTCCGCGCAGAGCGGCCTCGCCCGGAACAGTACGGTCGTCGCGGGGCGGCTGCCGCGCGCGACGGGCAAGGTCACCTGGGAGGCGACCGACGTGGAAGGCGCCGTGACGGCCGCGACCGCCGAGGCGCTGCACATCGAGCCCGGTTCGGTGATCCACGTGCCCGCCCTGATGAAGGGCAACGTGTCCGTGCGCATCACCGGTGTCCTGAAGGCGAAGGACCCCAAAGCGTCGTACTGGGCGGCCTATCCGGTCCTCGCCGCCCCGTCACTGCGCCAGACCAAGACGCTGCCTCCGTCGAATTTCTGGCTCGGCGGGATCCTCCTCGCGCCCGACGCGGCGCCCGCGCTGCTCGGCACGGCCGGCGACCCCGAGCAGTTCTGGCAGCTCGCGCCCGACCTGGGGTCCCTCGACGCGCGCACCATGCCCGCCCTCAAGTCAGCTCTCGCCTATACGAAGGACGGCCCGGGCCTGCTCGCGGTGCGCCGGGCCACGGGCGGCGACACCGAGGTCGTCACCGGCCTCGACGAGTTCATCACCGACTACCAGGAACTGCGGTCCCGTATCGGCCCGGTCGTCTCCGTCGCCGCCTACGGCACGGGCACGGTCGCCTGCATCGTGCTCCTGATGGCGGGCGGCCTGGCCGCCGAGCGGCGCCGCGCCGAGTTCACCGTCCTGCGCTCGCGCGGCGGTTCGGTGCGCGGGCTCGCCGGGCGGCTGCTCGCCGAGACGGGGGTCGTGGCCGTGCCCGCGGGCGCGGCCGGACTCGCGCTCGCGCTGGTCGCGGTCCGGCACGGCCGCTGGCAGCCCGCCGTGCTCGCGGCCGCCGCGGTCGTCCTGCTCACCTGCCTCGCCCTGCCCCTGCGGGCCGTCGCCGCGCACCGCCGCGTCCGCGTGGGCGGCGCGCGCGACGACCTCGCCCAGGCCCGCCCCTCGCCCCGCCGCACCGTCGCCGAACTCACCCTGCTCGTGCTGGCGGTCGCGTCCATCGTGGCGCTGCGCCGCCGGGGCACGTCCGACGGCGGGGACAGCCTCGTCGCGCTCGCGCCGGTCCTGGTCGGTGTCGTCGCCGCGTTCGTCCTCGTACGCGTGTATCCGCTGCCGCTGCGCTGGCTGGCCCGCCCCGCCGGGCGGCTGCGCGGCGTCGTCGGCTATCTGACGCTCGCGAGGACGGGCCGCGCGACGGCCGGTGCCGGTACGACCGTACTCCCCCTGCTCGCGCTGCTCACGGCGCTGACGACGGCCGCGTTCGGCGGTTCGGTCCTCGCGGGCATCGACCACGAGCGGGACCGGGCGGCGGTTCTCGCGACCGGCGCGGACGCCCGCGTCGAGTCCGGCTCCGCGCTGCCCGCCGCGCTCGCCGGGCAGGTCAGGAAGATGCCCGGGGTGCGGGACGTGTCGCCGCTGACGCTGCGGTACGACGCCGAGCCGAAGAACGGCAAGCGCAAGGTGCCGCTCGCCGTCGTGGACACGGCGTCGTACGCGCGTCTGTCCGCCCGCACGGACCTCGGGGAGTTCCCCGCCGGCGCGCTGACGACGGACGCCGCGAAGGCCGGCACCGCCGCGTCGCCGCTCCCCGTGCTGGCCTCCCCCTCGATGCGGGACCTCTTCGGGACCGGGCCGTTCTCGCTGTGGATGGACGGCGAGAACGTCGTGCTGCGCATCTCCGAGGTCCGTACGACGACGCCCGCCCTGTCCGACGACTTCCTCGTGGTCGACAGGACGGCCCTGGCCCGCCGGGTCGGCATCGGCCAGAAGGCCAACGAGGACATCGCGGCCCGCTACCTCCCCAGCTCCCTCCTCGTCACCGGCGACCACATCGACGGGCTCGCCCTGCGCGAGGCCGCGGGCTCCGAGGTGTCGGTGCGGCTGCGCGCCGCCGAACGCGCCCGGTACGTCGACTCGCCCCTCCAGACCGGCGCCGCCCGCGTCTACTCGGCGGCCGTCGTCATCGGCGCGGGCTACGCGGCCCTGACCCTGCTTCTCGCCCTGGCCCGCGCCGCCCCCGAACGCACCGCGCTCCTCGCGCGCCTGCGCACCATGGGCCTCACCCGCCGCCAGGCCCGCCGCCTCCTCGTCCTCGAAGCGCTCCCCCAGGCCGCGCTCGCCGCGGCGGGCGGCGCCCTCACGGGGTGGGCCGCGATCCGGCTCCTCGCGCCGGGTCTCGACCTCACGGGGCTGGCCCTGGCGTCGGCGGGCGGCGAGGGCCCGGTGGCACGGCTGCGCACCGACGCCGCCTCGCTCCTGCTGCCCGCGCTGTGCGTCGTCCTGCTCGCCACGGCCGTGGCGGCCGGTCAGGCCTGGTGGACCGGACGGCGGGGATTCGTACGGGAGTTGAGAGCTGGGGAAACGTCATGAACCGACGCGGGCAACAGGCGTACGACTACGACCTCACGGCAGCGACAGGACCAGCCACGGCGAGGGCCGAAGGGACACCGGGAGAGACCTCATGACCACCACCGACCCCACCCTCGCCGATCTCGAACGGCGCGCCGCGGACCGCCGCGACCAGCCCGCGTACGGCCATGACGCCCTGATCACCTGCGACCGGCTGGTGCGGATCTTCTCCACCGACGGCGTCGAGGTGCAGGCGCTCCAGGGGCTCGATCTCCTGGTGCGCGAGGGCGAGTTGATGGCTCTGGTCGGCGCGTCGGGCAGCGGCAAGTCGACGCTGATGAACATCCTCGCGGGGCTCGACGAGCCGACGGCGGGAGCGGCGAAGGTCGCGGGCTGCGACCTGCTCACGATGGGCGCCAAGGAACGTCTGCGTTACCGCAGGGACATCGTCGGCTTCGTCTGGCAGCAGACGGCCCGCAATCTGCTCCCCTATCTGACGGCAGCTCAGAACGTGGCACTCCCGATGCAGTTGAGGGGCCGCACCAAGCGCTCGCACAAGTCCCGGCGAGCGGGGGAACTCCTCGATCTGCTGGGGGTCGGCGACTGTCGCGACCGGCGTCCGCAGGCGCTGTCGGGCGGCCAGCAGCAGCGCGTCGCCATCGCGGTGGCGCTCGCCAACGAGCCGTCGGTCCTGCTCGCCGACGAACCGACCGGCGAGCTGGACTCCCACACGGGCGAGCAGATCTTCGCCGCGTTCCGCACGGCGAACGAGGAGCTGGGCACGACCATCGTGATCGTCACGCACGACCAGACCGTCGCCTCCGAGGTCCGCCGCACCGTCGCCATCCGCGACGGCCGCACCTCGACGGAGGTCCTGCGCCGCACGGAGGTCGACGCGGCCACGGGCCAGGAGTCCCTGGTCTCGCGGGAGTACGCCATGCTCGACCGCGCGGGCCGGCTCCAGCTCCCCGCGGACCACACGCGGGCGCTGGGGATGCGGGACCGGGTGCTCCTGGAGCTGGAGGAGGACCACATCGGGGTGTGGCCGGACGACACCGAGCCGGGCTGATCCCGATCCGTACCGACTGATTTTGATCCGTACCGGCTGATCCCGATCCGTACCGACTGATTTTGATCCGTACCGGCTGATCCTGATACGCACCGGCTGATCCTGATCCGTACCGGGAGGCAGGGCTCCGGCGCGATCGGTCAGACGGGCGACACGGAGAGGCCGGACATCCCGTTGCTGCGCCGCAGCGCCACGGAGCCGTAGGCGGTGCGCAGCCGCAGCCACGAGCCGCTGCTGAGAAGGTCCAGCGTGTCCCCGCGAAGGAATCCGAGGGACTGGGCCGCATGGGCGGCCCGCACCGGAACCCCGGTGTCGCCGATGGTCCGCGACCAGATCTCGCGCCCGGTCCGGTCCAGTTCGGCGCGCGTGCGCGCATCGGGAGCCAACGCATCGACCCGCGCCTTGAACTCGGCGACAGCGGCCCGTACGAGCCCGCGTACGACGTCCACGTCCGGGAAGCCGGGGACCAGCTCCCAGCCGCCGCGCGGGGGCAGGACGCCGGCCCACGGAGGCCCGGTCACCGCGGCGGGCACGCGCGCGGTCCCGGCCCGCTCGTCGATCGACTCGAGCAGCTCACCGGCCGACACGGTCACGTCCAGCGAGCTGTCGAGCCCGTACTCGTACGGCTTCAGGAGGCGGGCCGTGCGGATCGCGAGGACCTCGAACGACGGCGGCCGCCCGAAGACGGCAAGCGCCTGTCCGCCCGCCTGGAGCCGCACGGCGGCGGCCCGGTCGTAGTGCACGAGCCGGCCGAGGAAGGCGGCGAGATCCGCCCCTTCCCCGGCGTCGGCGAAGTGCAGCACGGGTGCCGTCATGCGGCCAGCGCCCCCGAGCCGCTGTCGGCACTGTCGTCCATGTACTCCTGGAGGTACGCCTTCTCCTCGGCGGTGATCCGCCGAGGCCGCTGCGCCTCCAGGTTGAACGGCACGACCACGGTCGAGGCCCGCACGTAGACCTGGTCCTCGTCCTTGATCTCGTACGCGATCGTGAGAGACGCGGCGCTGATCTTCGTCACCCACGACTCGATGGTGACCGGCGTGTGCCGGTGCACCAGCGGGCGTACGTAGTCGATCTCGTGGCGGGCCACGACGGACCCGCCGGAGAACGACGGCGACCCGTCCCCGGGCGCCAGCTGGAACATGAAGTCGATCCGCGCTTCTTCCAAGTACCGTACGAAGACAGCGTTGTTGACATGCCCGAAGGCATCCATGTCCGACCAGCGCAGGGGGCAGGCGTAGATATGACGCACCATCAGCCTCGCGTCAGCTTCTTGTACGTGGCACGGTGCGGACGCGCGGCGTCCGCGCCGAGGCGCTCGACCTTGTTCTTCTCGTACGACTCGAAGTTGCCCTCGAACCAGTACCACTTGGAGTCACCCTCGTAGGCGAGGATGTGCGTGGCGACCCGGTCCAGGAACCAGCGGTCGTGGGAGATGACCACGGCCGCACCCGGGAACTCGAGCAGCGCGTTCTCCAGCGACGACAGGGTCTCGACGTCGAGGTCGTTCGTCGGCTCGTCGAGGAGCAGCAGGTTGCCGCCCTCCTTGAGCGTCAGGGCGAGGTTGAGGCGGTTGCGCTCACCGCCGGACAGGACGCCGGCCGGCTTCTGCTGGTCCGGGCCCTTGAAGCCGAAGGCGCTGACGTACGCGCGCGACGGCATCTCGACCTGGCCGACGTTGATGTAGTCGAGCTCGTCCGACACGACGGCCCAGAGGGTCTTCTTCGCGTCGATGTTGGCGCGGCTCTGGTCGACGTAGGAGATCTTGACCGTGTCGCCGACCTTGATCGAGCCGTTGTCCGGCGTCTCGAGGCCCTGGATCATCTTGAACAGCGTGGTCTTGCCCGCGCCGTTCGGACCGATGACGCCGACGATGCCGTTGCGCGGCAGCGTGAACGACAGGTCGTCGATGAGGACCTTGTCGCCGAAGGCCTTGGAGAGGTTCTCGACCTCGACGACGATGCTGCCCAGGCGCGGGCCCGGCGGGATCTGGATCTCCTCGAAGTCCAGCTTCCGCATCTTGTCCGCCTCGGCGGCCATCTCCTCGTAGCGGGCGAGACGGGCCTTGGACTTGGTCTGGCGCCCCTTGGCGTTGGACCGCACCCACTCGAGCTCTTCCTTGAGCCGCTTGGCGCGCTTCTCGTCCTTGCGGCCCTCGACCTTGAGGCGCGCGGCCTTCTTGTCGAGGTACGTCGAGTAGTTGCCCTCGTAGGGGAGCGCGCGGCCGCGGTCCAGCTCGAGGATCCACTCGGCGACGTTGTTCAGGAAGTAGCGGTCGTGGGTCACGGCGACCACGGCGCCCGCGTACTTGGAGAGGTGCTGCTCCAGCCAGTTCACCGACTCGGCGTCGAGGTGGTTGGTGGGCTCGTCGAGGAGCAGCAGGTCGGGGGCCTCGATGAGGAGCTTGCACAGCGCCACGCGGCGCTTCTCGCCACCGGAGAGGTTGTTGACGGGCCAGTCGCCGGGCGGGCAGCCCAGGGCGTCCATGGCCTGCTCGAGCTGCGCGTCCAGGTCCCACGCGTTGGCGTGGTCCAGGTCCTCCTGGAGCTTGCCCATCTCCTCGAGGAGGGCGTCCGAGTAGTCGGTCGCCATGAGCTCCGCGACCTCGTTGAAGCGGTTGAGCTTCTTCATGGTGTCGGCGGCGCCGTCCTGCACGTTCTCCAGGACCGTCTTCGACTCGTCGAGCTGCGGCTCCTGCATGAGGATGCCGACGCTGAACCCGGGCGAGAGGTAGGCCTCGCCGTTCGACGGCTGCTCGAGACCCGCCATGATCTTGAGCACCGTGGACTTACCGGCACCGTTGGGACCCACGACACCGATCTTCGCGCCGGGCAGGAAGTTCAGGGTGACGTCATCCAGAATCACCTTGTCGCCGTGCGCCTTGCGCGTCTTGCGCATGGTGTAGATGAACTCAGCCAAGAGAAACCGTCCGGCAATCGATGTGTGGGCAGATACACCCCATCTTGCCTGACGTCCATCCCTGGATGGAAACCCGTATGCGCCCGAGGCCCTGAACTGGGCGTTCGACCCCAGTCCGCCACAGCAGAGCCGTCACTGTTGGTCGCCACTGGTCACCCTCGGGCAACCTCGCACGGCCCAGGGACGGCCCAGGATCGCCGGAGACGTCGCAGCGGAAACAGGTGGGGGCCTTACGTGAGCTAGTTCCACACGTGCACGACCGGGGCTCCTTCCAGCGGGAGGCGATCGCGGTACCACTCCGATTCCAACCACTCCTCGATCACGAAGAGCGGTCGCGACAAAAGCGCTTCCCCAACCCGCTGAGCCCTCAGAAGCAGCCCAAGATCAGTCAGAGCGAGGGAGTCATCGGGCGTGTAAAGCAAGCAGTTCCCGTGCTCGGCAGAGTGGTCCAGGAGAAGCTGGTGCGCCTGCTCGGGATCATGGCCGTCCAGCGCCCGGCCTGCGAGGAAGGCCTGAGGGCCGAGGACCGCATCCAACGCCATGCACGCCAACCTGCCCTCGTAGTAGAAGACCTTCACTCCGTCGGCGAAGTTCTCCTGCTCGTACGGGCCGCCTACCTGTTCCTGCGGGGCGGAGACCCCGAGCGCGACTGCGACGTCGGCCGAACTCATCCCGAACCGCAAGGGCCCCACACCGACCTCGGGCGCCCACTCCCAGCGCTCCCGTTCACCGTCCGCCGTCATGGCCCCCGCCTCCCCCGTGGATGGCTCACAGCCATCCTCCATTTCACCCCGGACCTTGGTGCCCGCTCAGGGCTCGAAAAGCCAGCCGAGAAACTCAGTCACGCCGGCGCTGCTTCGGACCCTAGTGAGGGTTGACCGGAGTCTCGTAAACGATCTCGCACAGGGCGGCAGGCACGACGATGTCAGCCGTCTCTACTGGCCGCCCTTGGTCGCTGTAGTACGTCCGCCGAATGTGGGTCACCAGAGCGGACTTCTGGATACCGAGAAGTGAGGCTTCCTCTGCACTCGCCCGCCTCGGCTCCGGCTGCTCGACGGCATGGCTCACGGTGACGCCGATCTGCGCCATCCGGTTCACGACTCCCACACCGGCATGGGGCCCACCTTCGGGGAGAACGACGAGGGTCCCGGCGGTGAGGTCGTACGGCTCCCAACTCGTGGACAGCTGCACAGGCCTTCCGTCGGCGAGGAACTCATACACGGTGCGGACGCAGAGGTCACCCTCAGCGATGCCGAGTCGTCCCGCGATTTCGGCGGACGCCGGCACCTTGGCTTCGGTACGGCTCTCCCAGTCGCCTTGCTTGCCCGCGGCCTTCATGTCCGCACGGAACGGCGACCCGCTGGGCTGCTCACGCGCCGAGGATCGGACCACGCGCACGCGCTGACGGGGTGCGGCGACATACGTCCCGGATCCCGCACGGCCTTCCAGCGCACCCTGGGAGATCAGCAACTCTTGAGCCCGACGGATCACGTTCTCACCGACGGCGCACTCTTCGGCGATCTGGGCGCGGGAGGGAAGCCGGTCCCCCGGCACCCATTCCCCATCCGCAATCCGACGTCGGAGCACGTCAGCGATGCGGAGGTACGGCGGCTGCTCAGACATATGGAAAATCTAGTCCACTAGCTCTAATCTAGTTAACTAGCTTGACCGAGAGTAATTGACAAGTGACGGGGGCGGAGCTGTGTCTGCTGCTTCGGGTGCAGGCGCCGAGGACATCGCCGCCCGACTGACCGCGCTCGGACTTACTCCCCGTGTGACAGAGCACGCCCGTCACCTGGTGATCGAAGCGGAGGTACCGGATTCGCTCCCCGCCGAGAAGTGGCGGGTGGCCCTGGAAGCAATGGCGGAGGCCGACCGATTCGGGCTCTCGGCCACCAGTCTCAACGGCCGCACGTTATGGGCCGCCGTACATACAGAGACCCCCGCGACGGGTGAGGTCCGGGGGCTGGCAGTCAGCGATAGGAGCTGATCAGCGTGTTCAACCGTAGCTGCAGTACCGGGCACCACACCGGCGCATGGCGCATCCCGCCTGTGGCACTCGTCGTACTGGCAGGGACCTTCTGATGCCGCCCGGCCGGCCCCCTGGCATCACACAAGGAGCGACCGTTCCCTACAGGTCGACCGCGTGCTGGATCGGCACTCACGGTGCGTGTGCCGACCCCTTGCCCGCCGCCCCTGTGATCGACGCGCCTCTGATCTACGAGACGTGCAGTTGTGGTTGCCATTTGATGACCGACGGAGGCAGCGCGCAGGAGGTGCCCCAGTGAGGGGGTGGGCGCCCAGCGGCGTGATGGCTGCACCTGTCGAGATCACGATGGCAAGCGTCCGGCGCGGTGACGTCATCGAAGTCGGCGGCAGTCCACACCGCGTAGCCGATCTGGTTCAACTCCCCGGAGGAGCCAAGCAACTCCGATTCGATTCCGGGGAGCTCCTGACCATGCAGGCGCGGACTCGGCTGATCGCCCTCCGAGTACTGAGAGGGCGGTGACTGACACCGTGCCCTCCCGCCGCCAAGTCATCGCCGACGACATCCGAAGCCAGATCGCGGCCGGCCAACTCAAAGCAGGCGAACGCCTCCCGTCCGAGACAAGACTCGCCTCCCGGTACGGGGTGAGTACGTCGACGCTGCGCGACGCTCTGGCACTCCTCCAGAGCGAAGGCCTCATCGAGAAGACCCACGGCAAGGGGAACTTCGTCGCCCTCACGCCCCGCCGTCTCACGTACGTCGGCGGGGGTCGAAAACCCCTTGAGGCCAGCCCAATCGACTCGGGGCTTCGGGTCACCGTCCACACCACCCACCTCCAGGCGCAGGGACATCTGATCCCTCTGCTGCGGGTGCCAGCGAACACCGAACTGACTCAGTTCCTCTGCGTCCGCAACGAAGGGAGCTCCCCACACAGCTTCGCCCGGATCTACGTGCCATGCGATCTACAGGAGAAGAACCTTCCCTGCGAGCCGCCTTCGTGCACCAACTTCGAGGCGAGACTGGCGGGCCCCTGCCCACCACTGGCAGAGATCCGAGAACGCCTGACAGCACGCCTGCCGACGCCCGAGGAAGTGGAAATCCTTCAGATCAGTTCCACCCTCGCCGTCCTCGACATCACTCGCGTAGCGATCGACGGAACGGGTCGCGTGGTCGAGGCAGCGCTCCTGGTCCTCCCCAGCCACCGCACAGACGCGTACTTCATCACCCACCCCGTGCCCGACGAGAGGAAGAGGGAACGATGACGTCACCCAACGAACTGCGGCTCCTCCCATGGTCGGACCCTGAGGGCAGGGCCTGCTACTTGAGCACTGACGACGCCAACGGCTACTTGTCCCGCCTGGCCGACAACACCGAAGCCATCCAGCTGGGAATGGCTGCCGAACTTCTAGAACAGGCGTCAGACTTACTCGCCGCGGAGAAGGTGGCATCGGGCGACTTGCGCGCCGTGGCGACGGACCTCGCGGAAGCTCTGAGGACAACTCTCAGAGTTGCTGCAAGCCGGGGCCAGCGCTTGTCGCAGCCGAACTCGGCCGACCCAGAACGAGGCGAAGAGGGCCCCCGACTGCCGGCATCGGCATTCGTCTAGCCAACCCACGCACGGACGACGGAGAGCATCGGGAACAGTCCGCGCTCTCCGTCAACTGCTGCCTTGGCCCACCAGCCGACGATGGAGCCGCCGACCAAGTGCTTTGAAGGCACTTTGTGTGTTCGGCTGTGATAGGCGTCTGAGCTGGGCAGTCACGCTATGCGGCGACGGCTTTCCTACGGGCTTCGACACACATTCGACTCGGCCTCTCGGAACGGGCAGAAGTCAGTGCACAGCGTTGAGCGCCGTACGAAAGCCTTCCCCGCCATACAAGGATTCGTAGTCGATGGCGATAGCAAGTCGCCTAGAGAAGATGTCTTCGATGGGAGCATGGACGAGTGGATCGTATGTGGCGAGTGACAGCAGGTACTCGTCGTATCCGGTTTGCAGTACTTCAACTTGACCAAAGGTGACTGCGTTGAGGTGCGCTGGTAGACCAGCGCGCACTCTGTCGGCAGAGGCCTTGTCCCAGCGGCCCACGAGCTCCCCGTCGATGGTCACACGCGTCGACACCACAACGGCCGGCCCCAGCCCTACGTTCACGAGCTTGATCCCGGACCGGGCCCCTTCGTGTATGCCGCGGTGCAGTTGAAGTACGGGCCGGACTGAGTGTCGGTTGTGCTGCCTCGTGACGTGCGCCTGCCATACCGACACGCCCAGTGAGGCTAAGGCGATGACTATGGCGCATACGGCGACGATGGTCTCTGTGTTCATGTCCCTCCCGGACTAGCGCCGACACGGTGAAGGCCATGATCGGTCTTCCGAAAGGTGTTGGGAAGCAGCAAGCCCTCGGGCTTGCGGGCGCACTCCAAGTCTGTGCAAGCGGTCGATCCCCGCTTTAGGAGTTCGATCCGAACTCGCTCCGGCTGCCGTCGTCTACTGGCGCGACGGCCGGGCAGGGGCTCTGGTGTACCCCGCTGTTCGGCGTCGTTGATGTCAGTCGTTGATGTCAGAGAGCGCTCGATCTGGGTGAAGTCCCTGTGTTCCTAGTCGGACTGCCCTGGATGGCGAGAACGTCGTAAATGTTGGCGCCTCCGGCGTGACAGGGCAGGGCAGAGGCATGGTTGCTGAGCCAGTAACTCCTCAGTAACGGCACGACCCTAGGTTCAGTGGTCCTGCGCCTCGTTCAAGTCCTCTGGGATGGTATCGGGATGCCGTCATCAGGACGGCATAGAGCACTGAGTGAGGCGCAGGGCTTAGTTCCCAGTGTGTTGGCCTGCTGCTCGATGGCAGTACCGGGGCAATCGGCGAGCTGTACGGGCCGACCGACACACGGATGGCCGGGGTAGCGCCTCTCTTGACAGCCTTGTGTGAGCGCAACCGCTCGCGCGATCGTGTCGCTGCATCAGCCCCCGGCGCCAGCTGACTGCCCGCCTCGGGCCTGCAGGACAACGCCCGCGCACAACGTCCGAGCCGCTGCAGTCGCGCGATGCAGGCACTCAACGTGCGGGGTCGGGTTGGCGCAGGGCACTCCGGCTCGGCCGTGGTGACCGCTCACCGGAGGTACGCGCCAGGAGGTCGTTCATCGGGGCAGGTCACAGGGCCAGTAATGGCTCAGTAACGGCGGCTCCCTAGCGTCCGGGCACCCCTTTAACTCTCCCTCCAGGAGTGCTTCGATGCACCTGCCCCGACCGCCACGGCGCAGATCCGCCGCATGGGCGGCTGCCGCGTTCACCGCGACCGCCCTCGCCGCCGGCGTCATGCCGGCCGTCGCCGCCGACACCCCGTCCGCCACCGCCACCGCGAAGGTGGACGCGGAGCTGCGCAGCGCCGTCGCGAAGGGCGGCGACGCGACGTTCTTCGTCACCTTGAAGGACCAGGCCGACCTGTCCGGCGCCAAGAAGCAGAAGACGCACGTGGCGAAGGCGAAGGCCGCGTACAAGGAGCTGCGCGCGCACGCCGCGGACAGCCAGAAGTCGCTGACCTCTTTCCTGGACAAGGAGAAGGTCGGTCACAAGGATTTCTGGATCGCCAACACCGTGGAGGTGACCGGTGATCAGGATCTGGTGAACGAGCTGGCGAAGCGTTCGGACGTCGCGTCGGTCGTCAAGCGGCAGACGTACAAGCTCGACGACATCGAGACCTCCGACAAGAAGGTCAGCAAGTCGCGTACCAACCCGTCGGCCACGGGCTCTGCCGCCGTCGACACGGCCGGCAGTGGTGACGACACCCCTGAGTGGGGTATCGACGACATCAACGCCGACGACGTCTGGAAGCAGTACGAGGACCGCGGCGAGGGCATCGTCGTCGCCAGCATCGACACGGGTGTGCAGTACAACCACCCGGACCTGGTCGCCCAGTACCGCGGCAACAACGGCGACGGCACCTTCACCCACGACTACAACTTCTTCGACCCGACGGGCGAGTGCGCGGGCGGTGTCCCGTGCGACACCGTCGGCCATGGCACCCACACGATGGGCACGATGGTGGGCAAGAAGGGCATCGGTGTCGCGCCGAACGCCAAGTGGATCGCCGCGAAGGCCTGTGTTCCCACTGGCTGCTCGGAGGAGGACCTGCTCTCCTCGGGTCAGTGGATCCTCGCGCCGACCGACCGCAACGGGCAGAACCCGCGCCCGGACCTCGCCCCGAACATCGTCAACAACTCCTGGGGCAACAACGACGCCGGCACGCCGTTCTACCAGGACATCATCGATGCCTGGAACTCCGCGGGCATCTTCGAGGCGTTCGCGGCCGGTAACGACGGTGACGGCACGACCTGTTCGACGACGCACCCGCCCGGCTCTCAGGCCGATTCCTACGGCGTCGGTGCCTACGATTCGACCGGCAAGATCGCGCCCTTCTCCGGTTTCGGTCCCTCCCTGGCCGACGGTTCGGCGAAGCCGAACATCTCGGCTCCGGGCGTCAACGTCGAGGCGACCTGGCCCGGTTCGACGTACAACACCATCTCGGGTACGTCGATGGCCACCCCGCACGTCGCGGGCGCGGTCGCGCTGCTGTGGTCGGCGGCCCCCTCGCTGATCGGCAAGATCGACGAGACCCGCGCGCTGCTCAACGAGGGTGCCCGTGACGTCGACGACACGCACTGCGGCGGCACCGCCGACATGAACAACGTGTGGGGCAACGGCAAGCTCGACATCCTCAAGTCGATCGACCTGGCGCCGCACATCGCCGCCACCGTCACCGGCAAGGCCACCGACAAGGCGACCGGTGCGGCCCTGGCCAACATCACCGTGAAGACCGTCAACACCCTCGGCGTCGTGCGCACGGTCACCACCAACGCGGACGGCACGTACCGCCTGCCGCTGCCCGCCGGCACCTACTCCTTCACCTTCAGCGGCTACGGCTACGCCAACGGCTCGGCCACCGACGTCACCCTCACCGCCAGCCAGGCCTTCACCCAGGACATCGCGCTCACTGCGGTGCCCTCGCACAAGGTCTCCGGCACCGTCCTCGACGTCACCGGCAAGCCGCTGCCCGGCGCGAAGGTCGAGCTGAACGGCGCGCCGCTGGACGCCGTCACCACCGACGCCAAGGGCGCCTACTCCTTCGCCAAGGTCTCCGAGGGCTCCTACGGCCTCGTGGTGAAGCCGGCCGCGCCCATCCTGTGCAACGGCGTCTACAGCGACACCGCGGCCGTCGGCTCCGGTGACCTGACCAAGAACGTCCAGGTCCCCGACCGCACCGACAACGCGGGCAACTCCTGCGCTCCCGCCACTTATTCGTGGATCGCGGGCTCCAAGAAGGTCACGCTGACCGGTGACGAGGACTCCGCCAAGGTCACGCTGCCCTTCCCGGTGAAGCACTACGGGGTCTCGTACACCTCTGCCTCGGTCACCACCGACGGCCTGATCAACTTCCTGTCCTCCCGCGTCGGTGACTACAGCAACACCGCGATCCCGACCACCGGCATGAACGGAGTGAAGGGCATCGTCGCCCCGCTGTGGGACGACCTCACCCTGGACAAGAAGTCGTCCGTGCAGACCGCCACCACCGGCACCACCGGCAACCGCAAGTTCGCCATCGTGTGGAACAACGCCGCCTACGCCAACGGCACATCGGGCCGCGCCACCTTCGAGGCCGTCTTCGACGAAGCCACCGGCGCCGTGACCCTCCAGTACCAGTCCGTCCCGGACAAGGGCGCGGGCGCCACCATCGGCATCGCCAACCAGGCCGGCACCGACGCCCTCCAGTACTCGTACAACCAGTCTGTGATCGCGAACGGCACCGCCGTCCGCTTCACGCAGGGAGCCAAGTGATGAGAGCTCACCAATCGCGGCGGGCTTTGACGCTCGCCTCCGCCCTGGTCGCTACGGGCCTGTGCCTGACCGCGGTCCCGCAGGCCCTGGCCGCCGACAGCGATAGCGGCTCGCCGATCAAGCTGACCAGCGCCGAGGCCAAGAAGCTGGCCGCCGACAGCGACAGCAGCTCGCCCATCAAGCTGACCAGCACCGAGGCCAAGAAGCTGGCCGCCAGCGTCACCCTCGACCCGTACATCGAGGCCGAGAGCGTCACCGAACCGAAGACGGACGACGGATCCGCCTCGACCGGCTCGGGCACGGACGCCGGTTCCGGCAGTGGCTCGAAGGCGGACGGCGCGTCCACGGACGCGTCCACCACCGTCGACCCGACCACCAAGGTCACCATGACCGCGAAGTCCACGCTGGAAGGCGTGCGCGGCATGGGTGCCACGGTGCCGATCGGCAAGAACGGCGACTACTTCTCCGTCAACAGCATGGGCTACGTGCAGCGTCACGCCGCCGACGGCAGCGAGACCTGGGCCCGCACCAGCAGCTCGTTCTTCACGGACTGGCAGGTCAAGCCGCTCCAGGCGTGGCGGGTCGAGCCGTACCCGGCGCAGATCCTCATGGGCTACAACGCGGTCGCGCCGTTCTCCGCCCACTCGGACTCCGGCTACTCGACCGGTGACCTGACCGGCGACGGCGTCCCGGACCTGGTGTTCTCGGCACAGGTCGGCACCCTCCCGTACCCGCGCGCCTTCACCTCCCCGGGCTCGGACCTGAGCACCGGCACGTTCGTGACGGTGCTCGACGGCAAGACCGGCACCACGGTCTGGTCGAAGCTCTACAACCACGCCTCCATGGTGAAGATCGTCGACGGCACCCTGCTGATCGCCGACGCCCCCCGAATGAGCAGCGACGCGAAGGTCCCGGCCGACGCGACGCTCACCCTGACCGGTATCCGCTTCTCGGCCGGCACGGACGGCAAGCTGACCCCGAACAAGACGTGGACGTACGACACCAAGGAAGCCCGGTACGGAAACTGGGGCGACATCCAGGACCTCGGCAAGGGTAAGATCGCCGCTTCCTGGGACCTGGGCAAGGACGACGGCGTCGACGCACGCGGCCGCACCCTGGTGCTCGACACCGCCGACGGCTCCGTCACCTGGCAGACCGACAGCATCCTCTACAGCCGTCAGCTGCGCCTGGACGCCGGCCGCAAGCGGCTCGTCGCGATCGAGCAGACGGACACCGCGGACGGGGTGCGTTACGAGGTCGCCGCCTACGACCTGAAGACCGGTGCCCGCGCCACCCTGGACAGCCGCGACAACGTGGTGCCCACCGCGCTGACCGTCGGCGACCTCACCGCCAAGGCCGGCGACGAGTACGCGGTCGCGGAGTCCTCGTTCAACGAGTACCTGTACGTCAACTCCAGCACCGTCCGCGTGCTCGACGGCGCCGACGCGGACAAGCTCCTGTGGTCGAACACGGTCAAGCGGGACGCCGACAACAGCCACGACGGGCCCAGCATCTGGGGCCTGAACGTGGTCGACGGTTCGCTGGTCACCTCCGCCCAGGACGACCGCAAGTTCAACAACCCGGACAACCCTGGCGGTTCGCGCTACGCGTCGCTGACCGTGTTCTCCGGCAAGGGCACCGTCAAGTGGCAGAGCAAGGGCGTCGCTGCCGCACCGATGTACCAGGACCTGTACACCGACGGCCAGGGCACCCACGTCCGCGTGGTCGACCAGGCGCAGAACATCCGCACCTTCAAGCTGGGCACCGGCAAGGCGGAGAAGGTCACGCCGCTGCAGGGCGACATCGCCTACGCCAAGAGCGCCGACCTGAACAAGGACGGCAAGAACGACCTGATCATGGGCGGTCAGTCGAACGGCGTGTGGGCCTACTCGGGCCCCTCGCTCGTCGACGGCGGCAAGCCGCAGAAGCTGTGGCAGGCCACCCTTCCCGGGGCGGTCCACGACATCGAGACCGGTGACGTCAACGGCGACGGCAAAACCGAGATCGTGATCGCGGCCGACACCGCGACGGTCGTCCTCAACGGCAAGACCGGCAAGACCCTCACCACCATCCCCGCCGCCGAGGGCCAGTACGTCCGCTCGGCCAAGCTCGCCGACCTCAACGGCGACGGCGAGCAGGACATCCTCGTCCCCACCGACGCCCTGCGCGCCTACTACGGCGACGGCCACGCCCTGTGGACGTACAGCGCCCCCAAGGCCGCGGGCGACGTCCGCTTCACCGACCCGTCCGTCAACGACGGCCAGGTGTACGCCTCCTACGCCAGCCGCAACGCGGTGCAGCTGACCGCGCCGGTCACGAACGCGGTCGCGCTCAACGCCAAGACCGGCAAGACCCGCTGGTCTGCCGCGCCCAAGGCTCCCGACACCGCGGTCGACGGCATCCGTACCGCCGTCCCGAACGAGGGCGTCTTCGCCTCCAAGGAAATCCCGTACGCCGACGGCCACGCGGTGATCTACACGTGGGGTGTCAGGGCGCCCCTCGAGTGGGACAGCAGCAACATCGGTCCGCAGGGCTACTTCGAGATCCGCGACGGCCGCACCGGCGAGGTGCTGCACTCCTGGATATCGGGCGGCGTGTGGACGCACCACAGCTTCTTCGCCAAGGACGGGACGCTGTACGAGGGCGGCGTGGCGTCGTTCCGCCGCTTCCGGGCGAACGGCGACGACAAGAAGCAGAGCGTCTTGCCGATGTCGATCGGCGGTGGCTTCCTGACCGGTCCCGGCGGGCGTCAGCTCCTGGTCGCCGGCAGCGAGGCCGGCCTGTACCTCTGGGACCCGAGCATCCTCGACTACGAGTACAGCTTTGCCCCGTCCGTCGGCTCCATCGGCAATCTCATGGGCGCCTGGAACTACTTCGCAGGCGACCTCGACGGCGACGGCGTCGACGAGGCGTTGTCCCTCAGCAAAGACGTCTCCGGCTGGGACCGCACCCTCGGCGAGTTCGGCGGCGGCAACTACACCCCCGACAAGGCCATCCACCAGGTCGCCACGTACAAGCTCTCCTGAGCCGGAGCGCCACCGAGCACCGACCGGCTGAACCGCCAGTCAGCTGGATCATGAACCCCCTGGGCCCTGGCCCGGGGGGTTCTCAGCGTGCTCGATCTGTCGACCACCGCTTTAGGAGCGAGGTGGGGCGGGTTGGCGCCTGACCTGCGGAAGGAGCACTCCGGCCGGCGGGGGTTACATCCCCTGCCGGTGCCTGCCATTCCCCGTGGCTCCCCGCTCGTTCTGGCACGGTTGTGGCACGGGGACCATCTGATCCGTAGCTCTACAGAGATCGGCCATTCAAGGTCATGCAGGGCGCCGGGAGGTCGGTGAGGGCCGCGGGTGGGCGCTTCTAGTTGCTGGGGTTGCTGTACTGCAGTGCTGTACCAGTCCAGGAGCTGCCCTGCTCACTCAAGGCTCAAGTTCGAACTCAGTAAGATTCGCCAACCAGATCTCTGGGGGTGATCCCAACAGGGGGTAGGGATTTAGGGGTTTCTTGTACATTATGGCGATATCCGTCATTTTCCCGGTCATTCACAGGGCCGGAGTCAAAGTCCAGCTCACGGGGCACCCACTTGTTGGTGCGGCGATTCGGGGGCTGGCGATCCTGATGCTTGGGGGAACCGTGGCCTGGCTCATCTTGAGCAACGTCCCCTTCGCCGGATTCTGATCTTGAATTCGTTATGTGGTGAGGGATCAGTCGGGTACGTGGATCAGGCTGGTCCTGGCGAGACGGCCGTCGATGAGCTTGCTATAGCCACTGTGTTACTCGGCATGGTCAGGCGCTGCTGCCTGGATTCTGCAGCACTTGTTTGGAAGATCGCGTATGTGGGTGGCTGCTGAACTGGCGAGACGGTGACCTGCACCCTCCTGGCGCGCTTCCCGGTGTTCCCTGGTGTTCCTCGCCCGTGACTGCACGATCGGGCACGCAAGGGGCACGTGCACCCTTGGGCTGGGCTGCCGGGCGCCGCGCTCCTAGCCGTGGATCGTAGGCGGCAATACGCTTCGCCCATGAACCTGGGGGATGTGGGGCGTGGGATCTTCGCCGTTGGTCCCGGCGGCTTGTCGCCTCTCAAAGGTGACAACAGTGCGGGTTGGTCGTCGGGGATATGGGGGGTGGTCGCGGTCCTGGTCGTCCTGACGCTGGTTGGGATCTTGGTGTACTCCGTACGACGGGGCTCCTCGCCGGATGACGAAGATTGATTCTTCGAGCTGCACCTTCACCACCCTCCTAACCCACCACTCACCTCAGCTCCCATCCCGTCCGCCGTCGACCCACACGTCTGTGGAGCGGGCGTGGTTCAGGGCGTCAAGGTGGAGCGCGCCACTGTACGAACGACCTTGACGCCCTGGGCCGCGTCTGCTCGGCTCTGCCTGGGTCGACGGTGGACGGGATGGGAGCCCACCACGCTCACCATGATGTGCCCGCGGCCGGGAACGGCGCCCCCTCCCACCCGGTGCCGGCCGATCCCCCGCCGGAGGCATCGTCCTTGACCGTGGGCCGGATGCGTCGGGTGCTCCACTCATGACCTCCGGGCCTATCCACGTGGGCGGGCGTCGGCGCAGCCGGGGCGGAGCGGGCCGAAGGCAGGAGCGGCGCCCCGAGCGGAGCCGGGAAGCCCGCCCGGCGGAGCGGAGCGCAGCCGGGTGCTTGATGAAGTAGGGAAAGTTCTACCGCGCCCTGATCACAAGGCGAACGGCTTGTAGTCCAAGGCTCGATCCACGATCTTCGCGGCTGTCAGCTGCGGATCGGGGTCCCAGAAGATGTAGTCGCTGACGTGCGGGCAGGCGAGCCCTTGCCTCAGAGCCGCGAGGGCCTCGGCCTCTTCCGTCTCGTCGCCGTAATCAGCATCCATGAGTCGCTGGACGAGCTTGATGGCTTCGTCTCGGCTCATGCTGTGTCGAGTCGTCATGCCGGATTACGCAACAGATGCTTGCCGTCGTGGCTCCGCACGTGGGGGGCGTTGCCGTCCAAGGCGTCCAGGAGTCGGATCGCGTAGACCTCGGCCATCCGCTCGGAGACCTCTTCGGATGTGAGCCAGTCGACCGCTGTCGATTCGCTGGACGTGCGCTCGGTGCCCCCGGAGGGCTTGCAGCGGAACACCAGCGCCACAATGCCTCGGGTCGTGTTCTTGTAGACCCCGGTCAGCTTGTCCACCTCGACGTGGATGCCGGTTTCTTCCCAGACTTCGCGGCGTACGCCCGCCTCCGGGGTCTCGTCGAGCTCGAGTACACCGCCGGGGAGCTCCCAGGTGCCATTGTCCGCGCGGCGGATTGCCAGGAGTCGGCCGTCGTCGCGCACCACCACTCCGGCTACGGACACGGAGTGCAGTGGCGTTGACTGGCCTTCCTGGGCGCTGTTACTCATGTACAGGAGCATAGGAGGAAGAGAAGGACTATGGGAACTGCAGCAGGAGAGGGGAGGGCCGTACCTCGGTACGTGCAGATCGCTGACGACATCGTTCAGCAGATCAGGGGCGGAGTCCTCAAGCCCGGAGACATGGTGCCGAGTGAGTCGGAGCTGGTGGACCGCTACGAAGTTTCGGGCGGCACGATTCGTAAGGCCATGGTCGAGGTGCGGGCCAGTGGGCTCGTGGAGACCCGACACGGCAAGGGCTCGATCGTGAAGGACCGGCCGCCGGTACGGCATCGCTCCTCGGATCGCTTCCGTCGTTCGCACCGCCAGGGCGGTAAGGCTGCCTACCTCGCCGAGTCCGCGCAGTCCGGCGCCACGGCGAAGGTCAGCGTTCTCTACATCGGGCCCATGGAGGCCCCGGAGGATGCGGCCGAGCGCCTCGGTATTTCGGCGGGCACTCAGGTCCTCGCGCGTCGGCGTCTCTACTTCCGCAACGGCACCCCGGTCGAGACCGCTTCCTCCTACCTCCCGTGGGACGTCGTGAAGAACATCCCCGAGCTGTTCGCCGAGAACCCCGGCGGTGGCGGCATCTACGCCCGACTCGAAGACCACGGGCACGAGTTCGCCGAGTTCGTCGAGACGCTGCAAGCGCGGCCGGCCTCCAAGGCGGAGGCATCCGAACTGGCGCTGAGCCCCGGTGCGCCGGTGGTTCACCTGATTCGTGAGGCCCGTACGGCCGAAGGTCGCGTGGTCGAGGTGTGCGACACCCTCATGGCCGCTGACCAGTTCGTTTTCGAGTACCGGATCCCCGCAGCCGACTGACGCGCGCTCAACTCCGCACAGCCCGCCGTGACTTATCTGTCGCGGCGGGTTGACTCATGTATAGGAGTGATGCACTCTTCTTCATGTCACTCATGTACATGAGTGACGGAGTCTAGCCTCTATATAGGAGTGATCCGCTGTGCGTCAGATCCCCGTCGACACTTCCACCGCCACCGTGATGGTCGCCAAGACCCCGCAGGTCAAGATCAAGGACCGCCGGACCGGTGAGATCGCCCTGGATGCCGAGACCGGCGGCAAGTTGATGACCGTGGACGTGATGTTCGCGGCCAACGACGAGGTGGAGATCCTGTCTGTCACGGTCCCCGAGACCGGCGTCTCCGATGAGCTGACGATGGGCACTCCGGTCGCGCTCACCGGCCTGATCGCCCGTCCGTGGGAGAACGAGTTCAACGGTCAGAAGCGGCACGGCATCGCCTTCCGCGCCGTCGCCGTCACCTCGCTGGTCGCCGGTGCAGCCAAGGCCAAGGCGGCCTGATCATGGGCGAGTTCATCTTCATCGTGCTCGTGGTGGTGGCCGTCGCCGCAGGTCTTCTGCGGTGGCGGCGCCCCGCCTGGTACTGGCTCTGCTTCGGCGCCGTACTCGCCTCGGTGCGGCTCCTGGTCCGCTACACCTCCGTGATGGAGGCCTGCGGGCTCACGGTCCCGCCCTCACGCTGGCGCCTCGCATTCGCCCGTATGGCCAACCGACCTGTACCGGAGTCGCGTTCCCCGCGCATCCTGCGTCTGCGTCCCACCCGAACCGGCCTCGTCTTACGGCTCAAGCTCCGCCCCGGGCAGGACGCCTTCGACTTCACTGCCGCCACCGACCGACTGCGTCACTCCTTCGGGATGTACGGCGTCAGCTCCCGCGAACTCCGCTCCGGTGTCGTCGAGCTGCGGATGACCGGCTACAACGTCCTTCAGCGTGTCCAGATGCCCGCCCCCAAGCCCTCCGGAAGCACGTCACCGCTCCGCGTCCCGGTCGCCCTGCGCGAGGACGGAGCGATCCACTACCGCGACTACCGCGCCGTCCCGCACGGCCTGACCCTCGGCGCCACCGAGTCCGGCAAGTCCGTCTACCAGCGCAACCTCGTCTGCGGCCTAGCCCCGCTCGACGTCGCCCTGGTCGGCATCGACTGCAAACAGGGCGTCGAACTCTTCCCGCTCGCCCGCCGCTTCTCCGCGCTGGCCGACAACCCGGACACCGCGCTCGACCTCCTCGAAGCCCTCGTTGCCCACATGGCCGATGTCTACCAGCTCATACGCGCCGAACA
This sequence comes from Streptomyces sp. NPDC107517, assembly GCF_055582645.1. Lineage (NCBI taxonomy): Bacteria > Bacillati > Actinomycetota > Actinomycetes > Kitasatosporales > Streptomycetaceae > Streptomyces > Streptomyces sp. NPDC107517. The sequence goes on from NZ_JBVJPM010000015.1 coordinate 224,448, forward strand.
GCGCATCAGCGTCGCCGTCCCGGACGCGGAGATCGCCGCCGACATCTGGGACCTGCCCGCCGACCTGCGCCCGACCCCGGTCGTCGTCCTGGTCGACGAGGTCGCCGAACTCGCCCTCTTCGCAAGCAGGGACGAGGAGAAGCGCCGCGACCGCATCATCACCGCCCTGGTCCGCCTCGCCCAGCTCGGCCGCGCGGCCGGCATCTACCTGGAGATCTGCGGACAGCGCTTCGGCTCCGAACTCGGCAAGGGCATCACCATGCTCCGCGCCCAGCTCACCGGCCGTACCGCCCACCGCGTCAACGACGAGACCAGCGCCAACATGGCCTTCGGTGACATCTCCCCGGACGCCGTGATGGCCGCCATCCAGATCTCACCCGACACCCCCGGCATCGCCGTCGCCGGTGACTCGACCGGAGGCTGGACCCGCATCCGCGCCCCGCACACCACGCTGCGCGACGCCGTGAACCTCTGCAATGCCCACGCCGACCGCGCCCCGGACCTTCCCGCGCTCGCCGCCTTCCGGCCCGCCGCCGCCGCGTCCTCCCCGGCCACCGTGCCGCTCACCAAGGCCACCCCGGTCACGGCCTGACCCTGCCGCTCCACGGTCGGCGCGACCGCCCCGCGCCAGCTCCCTACCCCGCCCATGCCAAAACAGGAGGCCAACCCATGGACGCCAACGAGGACTTCGCCCGCACCGCCGCCCTCCTCGGCGCACTGGACCTCTACGAGCGGCGCTACGAGACCGACGCCGCGTTCGTCCAGGTCCTCGCCCCCGCGCTCACCCTGTCCCTCCCCATCGGGGTCCTGCCGCCCATGCCGCACCGCGACGGCGACGACCCCACGGAGGACTGACCCATGGCGGCCCGCACCGCGCTCCGCCCGGACGCCGTACTCGTCCAGGCCGTCATCGCCGGAGCCCTCTCCTTCGCCCACCTGCACGACCTGGCCGCCGCTGCCGGACAGAACGGCTGGAAGGCCTGGGCCTACCCGGTCAGCGTCGACCTGCTCCTGGTCGCCGCCTGGCGCCGACTCCGGGCCGACCGCCGCTCCCGACTCGCCTGGTGCTGGTTCGCCGTCGCACTGTTCGCCTCGCTCGGCGCCAACGTCGCCACCGCCGGACTGCTCGACATCCAGCACCCGCCCGCCTGGCTCCGAGTCGGAGTCTCCGGATGGCCCGCGATCGCCTTCCTCGGCGGCACGCTCCTCGCCCACACCACCACACCGACACCGACCGCGCCGATCTCGCCGGCACCCACGACCCCGGAGCCCGAACCGGAAATCCAGGAGCCGACGCCCCCGGCCCCGGAAGCCGTCGAGCCCCCGGCCCGCGAAGAAGCCCCAGCCCTACCGGCCGCCGCCGAATCCGCGGATCCCGCCCCCGCCGTCCCGGCCGCCCTCGTCGCCCACGCCCGCAAGGTCGCCGACGACCACCAGACCCGTACCGGTACCGCAATCGACACCGACACCCTGCGTTCCCGCCTTGGCGTCCCGCCACAGCTGGCCGACGCCATCGCCGCCCAACTCACCTGACCCGAAGGGAGAACCACCGTGCCCGCCCACGACCACTTCCACTCGGTGATGCAGATCGGCCCGGTCCAGATCGGCACCCACCGCGGCCGTCACGGCCGCACCAAGCACGCCGCCGTGTGCACCGCCGACCGCTGCGGCTGGTCCTCGGACTACTCAAGCCAGTCCGCCGCCCAGCTCGCCGCCCGCACCCACCGCTGCAAGGTCCGCTGAGGAGAACTGGCCATGGACGTCCCGCTCTGGTTCTTCGTCGCCTGCGTCGGCGTGGTCGGCATCAAGCTCATCCGCCCGCCCTGGTGGCTCGTCGCCCTCCTGCTCCTCGGCGGCTACCTCCTCGCCGACAGCCTCCTGGCCCCGGCCATCGACACTGCCGTCAAGTAACCAACCACCGAAAGGAGAACGCTCCGATGCTGCTGCGCCCCAAGGTCCCAACCATGCCCGCACCGACCGGCCAAGTCACCCCGCCCGCCATCGTCGAACCGACCACCATCACCCCGGCCGCCCCGGCGCCCCCGCCCACCGCCGCGCCGGCCTCGACCCGCCCCACGATTCAGCTCACGTCCGGCGGCCTGATCACCCTCGTCGTCGGCGGCACGACCGTCGTCCTGGTCCTGGGCGCTGTCCTGGTCTCGATGCTCCTCGCGGTCGCCATCACCGCCGGATCGACCGCCATCACCGCGCTCGTCATCCGCTCGCTCATGAACAGCAACACCAAGCGCCGCTGACCGGCCCCCCGGGCGGCCTGATACCGCCAAGCATCCACCGCCCGGGAGCCGTGCCCCCACCGATCCAAGAACCGGAAGGAACCACCAGCATGGCCCACCGGACCCGCTCTCCGCACGAACACGGCAGGGCTCCCGTGCCCGATGCCCTGCTCGACCCGATCACCCTCGGCGACCTGCTGAGGGTGGCTTCGGCCTCCGACTTCGACCGCTGGCAGGACCAGATCCGCCGCACTGGCGGCTGCTCCGACCCCATCCACCTCACCGGCTGGACCCTCACCAAGGACAAGACCACCGGCGAGACCCTGCACCACTACTCGACCGAGACCGAACCCGGCGGCCGCCTCCGCCTCGCCTGCGGCAACCGCCGCGCCTCCCGTTGCCCCTCCTGCGCCTGGACGTACGCGGGCGACACCTACCACCTCATCCGCGCGGGCCTCGCCGGAGACGACAATCGCGACGTCCCCTCCACGGTCCGCGATCACCCCCGCGTCTTCGCCACCCTCACCGCCCCGTCCTTCGGCCCGGTCCACAACCGCCCCGGCTCCGGCCCCTGCCGCTGCGCCACCCGCCATGCCCCGGACGACCCGGCGCTCGGCACGGCCCTCGACCCGACGACGTACGACTACGTCGCCGCCGTCCTCTTCAACAACCACGCGGGCGACCTGTGGATGCGCTTCACGACCCGCCTCCGCCGCGAGATCGCCGCCCGCGCCGGCCTTTCCCAACGTGAGCTGAAGGAATCGGCCCGGCTCTCGTACGGCAAGGTCGCGGAGTTCCAAAAGCGTGGTGCCCTGCACTTCCATGCCGTGATCCGCATCGACGGCCCAGAAGGCCCCGAGACCTCGCCGCCGTCTTGGGCCACGGTCACGCTCCTCACCGACGCGATCCACGCAGCCGCAGCCCACAGCTACACGTCCGTGTCCGTCCCGGCCGCCGACGACCAACCGGCCCGCACCTTCCGCTGGGGCACCCAACTCGACGTACGCCCGGTCAAAGCCTTCGGCGACGGCTCCGACATCACCGAACAGGCCGTCGCCTCCTACGTCGCCAAGTACGCCACCAAGGCCGCCGAGAACACCGGCACCCTCGACCGCCGCGTCGGCGAACTCGCCGAACTCGACCGCCACCAGGTCCCCGACCACACCCGCCGTCTCATCGAAGCCTGCAAGACACTCGATCCGCTCTACCCCGACCGGCGTCTGTGGGCCTGGGCTCACATGCTCGGCTTCCGCGGCCACTTCTCCTCCAAGTCCCGCCGCTACTCCACCACCCTCGGCGAACTCCGCCAGGCCCGCGCAGACTTCCGCGCCGCCCAAGAACGCGAAGCCCTCGGCACGCCCGAATTCGAGCCGGACACCGTCCTCGTCCTTGCCGACTGGCAATACGCCGGACATGGCCACACCCCCGGCGAATCAGCCCTCGCCTCCACCATCGCCCGAGACCTCCAGCACAACCGCGAAACCGCCCGGGAAGAACTTCGAGCAGCGCCCGACGAGAGGGAGTGGTGACCATGGCAACACGGCTCCCCGTCCGCTACCTGACGCCTGACGACCTGGTGGAGATGTTCGATCTGCCCAGCGTCGAAACGGTCTACCAGTGGCGTCGCAAGCGCGTCGGTCCCCGCGGCTTCCGAGTCGGCCGGCACCTGCGCTACGACCCGGATGACGTCCGAACCTGGGTCGAGTCCCTGCAGGAAGGGGCTGCCGCCTGATGGCCGGACACATCCAGGACCGCTGGTACAAGGTCGAGACCGGAGCGGACGGCAAGACCCGCAAGGTGAAGAGCGACCGATACGGCATGGGTCTCCGCTACCGCGCCCGCTACGTCGGCCCGGACGGCACCGAGAAGTCGAAGAGCTTCCCGGACAAGCAAAAGCGCTTGGCCGACGCGTGGCTGACGAACATTGAGGCGGACATGGCTCGCGGCCAGTACATCGACCCGCGTGCCGGTCGGACGACCTTCCGCGAGTACACCGAACGCTGGATCGCGGCACTGACCACCGACCTGACTAGCCGGGCCGCAGTCGAGGGCCGCCTACGCCTTCATGCCCTGCCCTACCTGGGCACGCGCCCGATCGGTTCGTTCCAGCCGGAGCACATCCGAGACTGGAATCGCCAGCTTGAAGATGCCGTGGCGTCAGCCTCGTACCGGCGTCTGATCTTCGATGCGGTCTCCTCCGTGCTCACGGCGGCCGTAGATGACCGTCTGCTCGCCTCAAATCCCTGTCGGGCTCGATCGGTCAAGGCGCCGCGTCCCGCGCCGACACGAGTGCGCCCCTGGTCTGCCTCGCAGGTCTTCGCCGTACGGACGGGACTGCCTGAGCGCTACCAGGCCATGGCCGATGTCGGGGGCGGCTGTGGTCTCCGCCAAGGGGAGATCTTCGGTCTCGCGGTCGACAACATCGGCGATCTCGGCTGGCTCTACGTGCGACAGCAGGTCAAGAAGGTCCGCGGCACGCTCGTCTTCGCCCCGCCCAAGCGCGGCAAGCTCCGTGATGTCCCCCTCGACCCTGAGGTGTCGACGGCGCTCACTGAGCACATGAAGGCGTTTCCGCCGGTCGATGTGACCTTGCCTTGGCTGACGCCGACTGGGCCCAAGGTCACGCATCGACTCGTCTTCACGAGCGGCATTGGCGCGGCTCTCTGGAGCCAGGGGTTCAACGACCAGTCGTGGAAGCCTGCGTTAGCCTCCGCCGGGATCATCCCGGCCCCGGAGAAGGGTCAGCGGTACGCCGCCGCCCGCGAGCACGGCATGCACGCCCTGCGGCACTTCTACGCCTCGGTCCTCCTCGACGCCGGGGAGAACATCAAGGCGCTGAGCCTCTACCTCGGGCACAGCGATCCGGGGTTCACGCTCCGCGTGTACACGCACCTGATGCCGAGCAGCGAGACCCGGACCCGGAAGGCCATCAGTGCCATGTACCGGGCCGCCGGTCACGCCCATGACGGCCCAGAGACGGCCCAAGCCGCCTGACACGGTCCCTCATCGACGGGAAAACCGCTGGTGAGGGGCTGTTTCATGTCCTGGCTCGGCAAGTAACACCCCATCTTGCCTGACGTCCATCCCCGGATGGAAACCGCGTGGCGCGCGTCACTCTTGGTGACGTTCCGGGTGCGGCCGGGGACGCTTACGGCCCCGGCCACCGTGGCGGCGGGCCGGGGCCGACGTCGGGCGAGGTGGGGGTCAGTCCTGGGTCGGGGCCTTCTTCTTGCGGACCAGGAAGACCGCGCCGCCGCCGATCACCACGAGGGCGATGGCGATGCCCGCGATCATCGGGGTGGCGTTCGAGCTGCCGGTCTCGGCGAGGTCGCCGGCCTGGGTGCCGGTGCCGCCCACGGAAGCCGGGCTGGGCTGCGACGACGGCTGCTCACTGCCGCCCGTGGTGCTCTCGGTCTTGCAGTCGAGGACGCCCTTGAAGCGCTTCTCGAAGCCGTTCGGACCCTTGATCGTGAAGTCGTACGCCTGGTCCTCCTGCAACGGGATCGTCACCGTCTGCGAGGCACCCGCCGCGATCGTGTGCTCGACGCCCATCAGCTCGAAGGTGAACGCCTCGTCGCCCTTGTTGGTCGCCGTGATGTCCACACCGCCCTTGGCGCAGTTCTTCTGCGCCGACAGCGCGGGGGCCGCACCCTTCTTCGCCCAGTTCGCCGTGGCGGTCGCGGAGACCGTCGACTCACTGGAACCGGCGAGGATCTGCGTCTGGCTGCGGGTCTCGGAGGCGAAGGCCCGGCCGACCGGCACGGTGGTCGACGCCTGCACCGTCAGCGCGGCCGTGCCGTCGGCGGCGCCCTCGGGGACGTCGAAGAACAGCTGCCCGCCGTCGGCGGCGGACGTCACGGGCTTGCCGTCCTTGTCGACGACCTTGACGCCGCTGGCGGCCGCGTCGGCGGGCGGCGTCACGCTCACGCTGTCGGCGTTCGTACGGACCGTGACCGGGCCGAGCCGGTCACCGGCGCGGCCGGAGACGGCAGAGGGCTCCAGGTTCAGCGAGGCCTTCGGCTCGGCGAGGGGCTGGGCGCTCTTCTGCAGGTAGTCGGCGAGCTTCTCGGCCGCGGGGCTGACCGCGTCCACGTCCGCGCCGTCCGAGTAGCGCCAGATGGCGACCTGGGTGCCGGCCGCGGCGTCCTTCTCCGTGAGGCTGCCGGCGCCGGCCTTGCGGGCCAGCTCGGCGAGGTCGTTGACCTGGGGGTACGAGTTCTGCAGGATCCAGCGGATCTTGCCCGCGTCCGCGTTCCCGTTCAGCGACGTGCCGCTCCAGGGGGTCTCCTGGTACTTGGCGTCCCGCTGGGTCGGGTTGTGGATGTCGATGCAGTACGTCTGCAGCGTGCCGCCGTTGTCGACGGACATCTCGAACAGTCCGGCGGAGACGGGCTGGTCCTTGCCGTTGTCGTGGATGACGGCCTGACCGTAGGTCTTGAGCCCGCCGATCGTGGCGGTCGCGCCGCCCTGCTGCTGGGGGACCTCGTCCGCAGAGGCCGCACCGGCGCCGGATATCGCGGCGGTGGCCACGAGTCCGGAGACCAGGGCCGCCGCGGCGAGGCGGGCGGCGCCCCGCCCGCGTGGGGCGACCGCCGACAACACAGATACCGCAGAGAACACAGAATTCCCCTTCAGGCGGGAGACATTGGCACGAGGGGGGTGACGTCCCGCCGACAGAACGATGTGTGAATCAGACGCTTGAGCAGACATCCGAATCAATGGCCCCGTGGGCTACGCCCGGCATCCTAAGGAAGCCGCGCACCACAGTCCCCAGGTCAGAGCGGTACGAGAGCCATCCGACTCGGAATCGTTATCACCGCTAATGATTACAGCCCTGGCTTATCGACAAATCAACGGCACGGAACCGGTGTTCATTCGCAGATAAGCCGCACTTCGGGCCGCAATCCGGCCGAGTCGCGATCCGAGGGCTCAGCGACCTCTTTCAGCCTACGACGGCCGGTTCTCGCTGTTCGCTCTGCCGGTGGTCCTGCCGGGTCTGCCGGTCCTGTCGGGTCTGCCGGGTCTGCCGGTCCTGTCGGGTCTGCTCGTTCTGCTGCTCCTGCTCGTTCTGCTGCTCCTGCTGCTCCTGCTCCTGCTGCTCCTGCTCCTGCTCCTGCTCCTGCTGGGCGTGCTGGGGTTCGCTCTCCCCTTCCGGCTCGATCTCGAACGATGGCTCGTCGCCGTCCGGTTGGCATCCCGACCGGGTCTGCCGGCTCCGCCGGAACGCGGTCGTCCCGCGCGACAGGTCGTGCCCGACGGCCGACGCCTGGATGTCCGCCGACGTCCAGTGCTGCCCGCCCCTCTCTTCGTCCCGTACCCGCAACCTCCCCTGGACCAGCACCGGTTCACCAATGGACAGCGAGCCCTGCACGTTCGTGCCGAGCGTGCCCCACGCCCACACCGTGAAGAAGTTCGTGTGCCCGTCCACCCACTCGTTGCGCACCCGGTCGAAGCGCCGGGCCGTCGCCGCGAGCCGGAACCGCGCCACCGGCCCCTTCGGCAGCTCCCGGTACACCGGCGTCGTCGCGACGTTGCCCACGACCGTCACCGTCGTCTCGCTCATGTCGGTCCACCCCTCCCCTGCGCACGGACGCGTGCGGGCCCGTCCCGCACGGCCTCGTCCGTACCGCGATCCCGGTCGGTTCCGGGCCGCGATCTCAGAGTGCCTGTGCCGGGACGAGCCCGCTGATGCCTGTGTTCTACCGGCCAGTTGTGGAAAACCCCGTCACCCGGTCAGGTGGCGACTCATGTCCGCGGGGGTCACCCCGTCACCTTCACGTACTGCTCACGGACCTCCTGGTACCGCAGCAGCTCGGCGGCCACCGGATCGAGGACGCGGGCGCGCCCGCAGCCCGCCGCCGCCTCCCGAAGGCGCCGTTCCGCGTCGAGCCCGTAGCGCCGCGCCGGCCCCTTCGCCGCCATCCGGCACGACCACTCCACACACGGTCCGCCGATGATGCCGCACAGCATCAGCAGCACCGGAACTCCGAGATTCGGATCGAGAACCCCGATGATCTGCCCCAACAGCCACAGCCCACCGATGACCTGAATGATCGTCATGGACGCCTGCGCGAGGACCGCGACCGGCCACCAGCCGGGCCTCGGCAGCCGAGGCGGCGGGGACCCCGCCGAGACCGCCAGGTCGTCGAGCGCCTCCGGGAGGCCCTCGGCCCCCCGCGTCGCCGCCTCCCGCACCGCCTGTCCCCATGGCCCCGGCAGCCCCGCCGATGCCCGCTCGCCCACGACGCGCACCGCGTGCTCCACGCGCTGGCGCGCCGTCGCCTCGTCGTCGCAGGGCGCAGGCCTGACCGTCAGCGTGTCGCTCGGGCTGCGCTGGGACTCGTACCAGCGCCAGAGCCGCAGCCAGGGGGTGCCGCACGCCTTGTTGGCGTTGCGGCGCCAGGCGCGTTCGGCCGCCTGTCCCGCGGCCTCGGCGCCCACGGCGTCGGCGAGCCGGTCGGTGAACTCCTCACGGGCGTCCTCGCTGAGCCCGCTCTTGTGTCCGGTCGCGTAGACGGGTCGCAGCCGCAGTGCCGCCGCGTCGATGTCGGCCGCGATCCGGCGGGCGGCGGCGCCTTGTTCGCGCGTGAACTGGTCCAGGCACTCGCGCAGTTCATCGACACCGTCACCGGTGAGGGCGGACAGGGAGAGCACGGTCGCGCCCGGTTCGCCGTGCTCGCCGAGTGCGATCCCGTCCTCGTCGAGCAGGCGGCGCAGATCGTCGAGCACGAGGTCGGCGGCCTCGCCGGGCAGCCGGTCCACCTGGTTGAGGACGACGAAGGTGACCTCCGCATGGCCGGCCAGAGGCTGCAGATAGCGCTCGTGCAGCATCGCGTCGGCGTACTTCTCGGGGTCGACGACCCAGATGACGGCGTCGACGAGCGCGAGGATCCGGTCGACCTGCTGACGGTGCTCGACGGCCGCCGAGTCGTGGTCGGGCAGGTCCACCAGGACGAGCCCCTTGAGCGGCGCGTCCGCGCCCTGGGGACCCTGGCCCTGGAGCGGGCGGCGGCGCAGCCGGCCGGGGATCCCGAGCCGGTCGAGGAGCCCCGCGGCGCCGTCCGTCCAGCTGCACGCGATGGGCGCGGAGGTGGTGGGCCTGCGCAGTCCCGTCTCGGACAGGGGCACGCCCGCGAGGGCGTTGAAGAGAGTCGACTTGCCACTGCCGGTGGCGCCCGCGATGGCGACGACGGTGTGCCGGACGGAGAGCCTGCGCCGGGCGGCCGCCTCGTCGAGCACGTGGCCCGCCTCGGCGAGGACCTCGCCGTCGACGCGGGTCCGGGAGAGCCCGACGAGTTCGCGCAGCGCGTCGAGGCGCTCGTCGAGCGCCGCGTCGGCGCCGTGCAGCTCGTCCTCATGGCCGTACGTGCCGGGTGCGGCCTCCACGTCGAAGACGCCGGAGTCCGCGACGCGCCGGGCGATGAGCCCGTCGTCCCAGGCACCGCCACCGAAGCCGTCCACGTCCCCCCGGGGCGGATCCACACGCCCGGCCGGTTCTGTGCCATCGGTGTGATCGGGGTGCCCGGTGGGCCCGGCGTGCCCAGTGCGATCGATGCGATCGGCGTGCTCGGCGTGCCCGGCATGCTCGGCGTGCCCGGCATGATCGGCGTGCTCGGCGTGCTCGGCGTGCCCCGCATGATCGGCCTGCCCGGCCTGATCGGTGTTCCCGTCGTTCCCGTCGTAATCGGTGTGATCAGCATGATCAGCATGATCGGTGTGATCGATGTGCTCCGTGTGGTCCGTGACGGCGGTCACCGCGGTCACCTCTCCTTCTGCAGTACGGACAGCGCGGCGATCAGTTCGGCCTGGGACTCGGGATGTACGTCGAGTGCGTCGAGCGGCGCGAGCCTGCGCTCGCGCTCCACAGCGAGCACCTTGTCCAGGTATTCGGTGAGCAGCCGCCCGCCCCGGTCGCGCAGGCGCAGGGCCCCTTGGACACCGACGCGTTCGGCGAGGCTCTCGCCCGCGCTGCGGGCGCGGTTCCCGCCGAGGAGGGCGGTGGCCAGGAGGGCGGCGACGAGTTCGGTGTCGGGCGGCGGAGTGGTGTCGAGGATGCGTACCTGTTCCTCCGCGTACTCCTCGAGCATGCGGCGCCAGCGGCGTACGGCCATACCGATGCGGTGTTCCGCGGTCTCCAGGTCGGGGTCGCGGTCGGCGAGTCCGTCCGCGGAGCCCGTGGGGTCGCGGCGCCAGGCCTCGTCGATGCGTTCGTCAGCGGCGGTGACGGCACACAGGAGGAGCGCGCCGAGGCTCTCGGTGAGCGCGTCGAGCAGTTCGGCCGGCGCGCAGTCGAGGGGGTAGCTGCGCCACCGCTTGAGAGCGTCCCCAGCGAGCACGCCGCCGCTCTGGAGCCGGGTGCGCACGCGCGCGTGCTCCTTCGCGTACGTCTCGTCGACGGTCGCGGTGAGGCGCAGGGCGGCGGCGTACTGGGCGGCGACGGCGCCCGCGAGTCCGGGGGTGCGGACCCGGAGGGAGTCGATGACTCCGTTGGCGGTGCGGGCGATGGCGGCGCAGCGGGCAGTGGGGTCCTGCACGCGGTGACTGAGCCAGGCGCGCAGCGGGGCGACGGCGGTGGCCGGCAGGAGGCCGCCGCCGCCGGTGGACTCGGGCAGTTCGGGGACGGTGAAGCGCGGCACGTCGCCGAGTCCGGCCTTGGCGAGCAGGGCCCCGTACTGGCGGGAGACCTCGGCGACCATCTGGTGGGGCACGCGGTCGAGGACGGTGACGAGGGTCGCGTTGTTCTCCTTGGCGCTGCGCAGCAGGTGCCAAGGCACGGCGTCGGCGTAGCGGGAGGCGGTGGTGACCATGATCCAGACGTCGGCGGCGCTGATCAGCTGGGCGGCGAGTACGCGGTTGCGGACGACGAGGGAGTCGATGTCGGGCGCGTCGAGGAGGGCGAGCCCGCGGGGCAGGTTGCCGGACGTCTCGACACGCAGGACGTGTTCGTCGTCGTCGGCGGGGGCGGCGGCGCCGAGCTCGATGTCGTCGGGGCGGCGGGGCGTCCATACGCGGGTGAGGTCGGGCAGAACGCGGGCGCCGGAGAACCAGCGGTGGTCCTCGGGATGGCACACGAGTACGGGGGTACGGGTCGTGGGCCGCAGCACGCCGGCCTCACTGACCTTCCGCCCGACGAGGGAATTGACGAGGGTCGACTTCCCGGCGCCGGTCGACCCGCCGATGACGGCGAGCATCGGGGCTTCGGGGTCTTTCAGCCGGGGCACGAGATAGTCGTCGAGCTGCGCGAGGAGCTCCACCCGGTTGGCACGCGCACGCGGCGCCCCCGGGAGAGGGAGGGGAAAGCGCGCGGCGGCGACACGGTCGCGCAGCGCGGAGAGTGCGTCGAGCAACTGAGGCCGTACGTCCAAGGTCACCACATGCGAAGAATGCCCAATTTTGGCGGCTTTCTGAAGCATATGGACGTCTCTGCGCGCCGATGCGGCCCATCCGGTCCATGGGACGGAACGGACGACTGGGGCGCAGGCATAACGAGTGCACAACACCCGAGGCGTGAGACGCCAAAAGCGGTGCAGGATTCGTACCTGCCTGCGATTATCAGGACCGCTTCACTGAACCTCCACATCGTGCCACGGAGGCGAAGCAGCAGGGACAGGGATCCGGGAGCCCTATCCTTGGTCCCGGCAAAGGTCACGGATCCCCCCCCACATCCGTCCCGAGCCACTGGCCACACACCGGCCCCCGTAGCTCAGTGGATAGAGCAGGCGCCTTCTAAGCGCTTGGCCGCAGGTTCGAGTCCTGCCGGGGGCGCCTCTCTGAGGTCCTACTTCGGTAGGGCCTTTCTGCTGGTCAGAGCGCCTTTCGAACGACACGCAGAAGCCCCGGTACTCCCACCTGGATCACGAGAACACTCCGGGGCTGTCCGGCTGTCACCGGGTTTCTGCGGGTCGCCGTGTCGAATACGTGTCGAAGTTCCCTCAGGGCGGGTCAGTCGGCTTGATCGAGGCCGGTCTCCGGAAGATCCCCGGCAGCCTCCCTTCGACGCCTGAGGTCCGGGAGCTGCCCCTCGACGCAGCCGGCGTAGAACGCGAGGAGCACGGGGACGCTATTGCCCGCTCAGTAGGCCGCCTGGGCCGGCGGGATGCCATCGTTGAGCCATGACCGCATCTCTTGCTCTCAGGTTCGAGCGGCGATCCACGAAGGGCGCCCACGACGACCTGCAGTTGCAGACTGGCACGTACCGTCACCGATGCGATGCGTACTACCTCGCCATCGACGAGTCGCCCACCGCATTGCGGCACCTCGGCGCGAGTCTGGCGCACCTGCTGCACCAGTGGATGGAGCAGGTCGACGAGCTGCGGGGCACAGGAGGCGTCGCCTACCTGCCGTACGACTTCTCGGATCAGTGCACGGCCTGGCTGCGTGTGTCATCGGCAGACGGCCGCACCGCGGACATCCAGGCCGGCTGGAGCCTCGTAGAGGCCTGGGGCATCGAGCCCTCCAACTACCGTGCGACAGCACCGGAGATCACGGACTTCGATCCGATCCATCGCGCTCAGCTCGAGTGCTCAGTGATCGACCTGCTCCGGTGCCTCGCAGCCAACCGGGACGCTCTGGCAGCCACGGGGTCGTAGCGCGATAGAACTTTCCCTACTTCATCAAGGCCCGCGCACGGCGCGGGCGCGCGCTGCGTGCATGCGGGCAAGAGCGGGATGTCCTCCACGAGTCAAAGACGATGCCTCCAGCGGGGGATCGGCCGGCACCAGGTGGAAGGGGGCGCCGTTCCCGGCCGCGGGCACATCGTGGCGAGCGTGGTGGGCTCCCATCCCGTCCAGCATGCTGATGTAGCCGGCACTGCGTACAACTACTCAGTTGCTCCGTCTCTATCGGTACGGCCCAATGATCGCGCGGCCGTGCCCCATCCGTGCCCGATCGAGCGGGGAACGACGGGGCATCACTGTCGTTGATGGGGACCGCCTACGACGAAGGCCCCCGACCGACTTTCCTGGCCAAGGGCCCTCAACCTGCGCGGTGCGTGTGGGATTTGAACCCACGGTGACTCGCGCCACGACGGTTTTCAAGGTCGTCTCCCAGGTCGCATAAGTGCATATCGCTGGGGCTGGACAGGATCTAACAGGCGTCCAGGACTTCTTGGACCGCCCGTTTGTGAGGGAAGAGCGCCCGTGAGCCGTGCGGGTGCACACTCAGCTTTCGGATAACTGCGGAGAGCCATTCCGGGTCCCCGAGTTGCGCGGCGCGGCGACTGTTTGCTGCTTCTTCAAGCAGTTTGCGAGCCGCGGAAATCTCCCGCCTGGGGTACCTGCGGACATGGTGGGTGAAGTCAGCACCCCACCCCTCATACGGATGGCGCGCCCACACCCCCAGGGAGGCAGGGAGACCCACATGACCAGTCGGCTGGCCGAGCCAGGACAGCACCACTGATGTTCTCCGCAGCGCCTTGGAGTGGTCCAACCGGCGGGGCTGGGCGCTCATTGAAAGGTTCACCACACGTGACCAGGCGATCTGCTTGACCTCGGCGCCCTCCACCCAGTGGGAGAGGCCGGCCTTTGTCAGCCTCACATGGTCTCGGGACGGGTCACCGATCACCCATTCACCATCAGCCAGCTCAAGAGGTCCGAGTCGATCGGCCACAGTCTCATCCTTCATTCCAAGGCTGTCGCCCAACGCCCCACCGCCCGAAAAATCAACCGGATCCCCCAGTCCTATCCGGAAGGTTGCCGTACCGCAGCGAAGTACAGCAACCTCAGCAACCGATCACGTCCGTTAGCAGCCTTGTGGGGCCATCGCACGACCGGTTTGACCACCGCCGACCGTTCCACATACAGCTACGGATCAGATGTTCCCCGTGCCACAACCGTGCCAGAACGAGCGGGGAGCCACGGGGAACGGCAGGGTCCCTGCGGCCGGAATCGAGCGGATCGCAGTTCTCGGCCGGCCGCGGGCGTCTAGCGGCCGAAGGCATGCGGAGGACGCGGAAGGGGTGCCCTCCCGCAACAGCGGAAGGGCACCCCATGGACGGTCAGCGGTGGTTGTAGCGGTCGTGACCCCAGCCGCCGTCGCGGTAGTGACCCCAACCGCCGTCACGGTGGTGACCCCAACGACTATCGCGGTGGTGACCCCAACCGCCGTCACGGTGGTGACCCCAACGACTATCGCGGTGGTGACCCCAACGACCGTCGCGGTGGTGACCCCAGCGACCGTCGTGGTCGCCGCGCCCATAGTCGTCACCGCGGTCGTGACCACGGTCCTGCGTGGCATGGGCTACCACCGAAGGCGCGGCGGCGGCGCTGGCGCCAGTGGCGCCGCCCACCACGATGGCGGCCGCGACGCCCAGCGCGGCGGCAAGACGGGAAACCTGCATTCCATGCTCCTTTCACGGCAGGTGCCAAATGCGCCTGCCTGGGTCGGACATATCCATGTTCACGCCCGCAATGAACCGTTACGCCCGACTCGCCACCAAAGGCGCCTTATGCAGCGAAAAATCGTTGAATCGGGAACCGGCGCCCGGCGTGTCGGCGTCACGCGCGCGCGTACGGGTGGCTCCCCCGTCCACCAGGGTGAACTTGCACCTCGCGATCCCGCCGAGTTCGCGCTCCCCTACGACCCATCTCTCTGCGAGTACCTCCACCAGCCGCCCCCGCCCCGGCTCGTCCCGCAGCACCGGTCCGGCACATGCGGGGAGGCATCAGTGCCTGTGGACTATCCGTGGACAGGCAGCCGCCGAGTACGCAGAAGCACCCCTGTGGCCAGCAGCGACGCCACAGCCCCAAAGGGCCGCCGGAGTCGTGTGCGATCGCGGAGCAGCGCTGTCAGTGGCCAGCTGTACGGTCCGCCCATGAGCGAAAGACCCAGGTTGCGTCCAGGGAAATGGTGTACGGGTTCGACCTGATCCGGGGGTTTGCTCCGGCATCGGAATGAGATCCGCATAGACGAACGGCCACCGGCT
>NZ_JBVJPM010000016.1:0-196955 GCF_055582645.1 Streptomyces sp. NPDC107517
GCTTCTCCACCGCGCGCGCGGAGCCGGCGTGTGTGGCCTCTTCGATCCGGCGCTGCAGGTCCGCGAGCTTTCCCGCGGTCGTGTGGATGTCGATGTCGTTCACTGATTGCTCCACCGGCTCACTGGTCATCGGAAGGATCGGAAGTATCGGACGGATCTCAAGGATCGGACGGATCGAAGGGAAGCGAAGGGAAGGGCGAGGATCAGAACGTGTCGTGCGGGACGTGAACGCCCCACACGTCGCGCAGGGCGTGGGAGACCTCGCCGACGGTGGCGCGCAGGCGCAGTGCCTCGCGCATCGGGGGCAGGACGTTGTCGGTGCCGCGCGCCGCGTCGCGCAGCGCTTCGAGAGCTCGCTCGACGGCTTCGTTGTCGCGTTCCTTGCGCAGGGCCGCGAGGCGTTCGCACTGGTCGACCTCGATCTGGGGGTCGACCCGCAGCGGCTCGTACGGCTCTTCCTCGTCGAGGGCGTACTTGTTGACGCCGACCACGGTGCGTTCCTGGTGGTCGATCTCCAGCGCGATCCGGTACGCGGACTTCTCGATCTCGGACTTCTGGAAGCCCTGCTCGATCGCCGCCACCGCGCCGCCGCGGTCCTCGACGGCCTGGATCAGCTCGAGGGCCGCCGCCTCGACGTCGTCCGTCATCGACTCCATGACGTAGGACCCGGCGAACGGGTCGACGGTCTTGGTCACGTCGGTCTCGTAGGCGATGACCTGCTGTGTGCGCAGGGCGAGCCGCGCTGCCTTCTGCGTGGGAAGGGCGATGGCCTCGTCGTAGGAGTTGGTGTGCAGTGACTGCGTTCCGCCGAGGACCGCGCCGAGGCCCTGAAGGGCGACCCGTACGAGGTTGACCTCGGGCTGCTGCGCGGTCAGCTGGACCCCGGCTGTCTGGGTGTGGAAGCGCAGCATCTGCGACTTGGGGTTCTTGGCGTTGAACTCGTCGCGCATGATGCGGGCCCAGATGCGGCGGGCGGCGCGGAACTTGGCGATCTCTTCGAGCAGCGTCGTCCGGGCGACGAAGAAGAACGAAAGGCGCGGTGCGAAATCGTCGACGTCGAGGCCGGCGGCGAGCGCGGCGCGCACGTACTCCTTCGCGTTGGCGAGGGTGAAGGCGATCTCCTGCGCGGGCGTGGCCCCGGCCTCGGCCATGTGGTAGCCCGAGATGGAGATCGTGTTCCAGCGGGGCAGTTCCTTGTGGCAGTACGCGAAGATGTCGCTGATCAGCCGCAGGGACTGCTTCGGCGGGAAGATGTACGTGCCCCGGGCGATGTACTCCTTGAGCACGTCGTTCTGGATGGTGCCGGTCAGCTGGTCACCGGAGATGCCCTGCTCGGCCGCGACGAGCTGGTAGAGCAGGAGCAGTGTCGAGCCGGGGGCGTTGATCGTCATCGATGTGGACACCTTGTCCAGGGGCAGGCCCTGGAACAGTGTGCGCATGTCCTCGATCGAGTCGATCGCCACGCCGACCTTGCCCACCTCGCCGCGGGCGATCGACTCGTCCGAGTCGTAGCCCATCTGCGTCGGGAGGTCGAAGGCGACGCTCAGGCCGCCCGTTCCGGCGCCGACCAGCTCGTGGTAGCGCTCGTTGGACTCCTTCGCCGTGCCGAATCCGGCGTACTGCCGCATCGTCCACGGCCGGCCGGTGTACATCGACGGATACACGCCGCGCGTGTACGGGAACTTTCCCGGGGCGCCGAGCTTGGCGTCCGCGTCGAAATCCGTCAGCGACCAACCGTCGTAGAGCGGCTGGATGGGCAGACCGGACTCGCTCTGTGCCTCGGAACCCACGTCGGACCTCCTGTGGTACTCGATGTCATATCAACGGTACTCAGTACCGTTGACTCCGGCAAGTGGCTTCCGAGCACCGAGACAGGGAAGGATGGGCGGTCATGAGTGAGGATGGATGGTCATGAGTAAGCCAGCCGCGCGGATCCGACTCGCGGACGCCGCCTTCGCGCTCTTCGACGAGCGCGGATACGAGCAGACCACCGTCGACGAGATCGCCGAGCGGGCCGGAGTGGGCCGCACGACGTTCTTCCGGCACTACCGGTCGAAGGAAGACGTGATCTTCCCCGACCATGACCGGCTGCTCGCGCTGATCAAGGACAGGCTGGCCACCTCCAGCCACAGCACCGGCCTGATCGCCGTCTCCGACGCGGTCCGCCTGGTGCTGCTGCACTACCTCGACGAGGGCGACCTCGCGCGGCGGCGGTACACGCTGACCAGCAAGGTGGCGGTGCTGCGGGACCGGGAGATCGCCAGTGTGGCCAGGTATCAGCGGCTGTTCCGCGAGTTCATCGCGGACTGGATGGGTGACCCCACCGAGTCGGCGTCACTGCGCGCCGAACTCATGGCGGCCTCCGTTGTCGCAGCCCACAACCACGTACTGCGCCGCTGGCTCCGGGGCGAGACCTCCGACCCGGTGGCGGAGATGGACGAGGCCATGCGCGAAGTGCTCGCCCTCTTCCCCGCACCCTCCGGCACCGGCGAATCCGGCCACGGCGGCACCACCCTCGTGGCCTTCCGGACCGGACAGGACCTCGATGCGCTGTTGCCCTCGCTGAAGCGTCTCGTCGAGGGTGGCGCGGCGCACTGAACGCGTGCGTCGCGTGGGGGATTTCCCCCAACTGGATGGTCCGGCCTGCCGGATGGTGACGTGGGTGGGTGTTCGGTGAGGCTTGCGCCATGGACTCCAACGCCGACACCAAGGCCGAGATCAGCGCCGACACCAAGGCCGGCATCAGCGCCGACACCAAGGCCGGCATCAGCGCCGACCGCAACACCGATATCGACGCCGGCACGACGAGCAGGCGCCGCGTACTGGCCGCCGCGTCCGTGCTCGCCCTCGGCTGGGCGGCAACGGGCGGACCTGGCGTGACGGCGACCGTGACGGCAGCGGCCCGTACGCCCCGCACGGCACGGATGAAGCTGCCCGCGCCGACCGGGCCGTACGGCGTGGGGAGCGTGGCGCTGCGGTTGATGGACCGGGAACGTGCGGATCCGTGGGTTCCCGGTCGCAGGCGTGAGCTGATGGTCGATGTGCGGTACCCGGCCCGCTCCGTCGCCGCGTACCCGCGCGTGCCGCAGATGACGAAGGGCGAGGCGGCCGGCTTCGACCGCGTGAACAACTTCGGCGACCTGCCGAAGGGCCGTGTCGACTGGAGCGCGACACAGACCTTCGCCCACCTCGGCGCGCCGCCGGACCGGCGCGGCCCGCGGCCGGTGGTGCTGTACTCGCCGGGAGTGGGTGACCCGCGCACCCTGGGTACGACCCTGACGGACGAACTGGCGTCGCACGGGTACGTCGTAGTGGCGATCGACCACACCTACGACGCGTCGGCGGTGGAGTTCCCCGGTGGGCGGGTCGAAACCACCCTGCTTCCGCAGGAGTTCGAACGGGCGCTGAAAGAGGGGCCCGAGGCGGTCGTCGCTCTGATGAAGAAGACGAGCGCGGTCCGGGTGGCCGACACGCGGTTCGTACTGGACGAGGTGGAGCGGGCGTTCTCCACCGGCCGGCTGGAGCGCGCGCCCGTCGGCATGTTCGGGCAGTCGGCGGGCGGCTTCGCGGCGCTGCAGACGATGCACGACGACGGGCGCATCGCGGCGGCGGCGAATCTCGACGGGGTGATCGCCTATGTATCGGACGACCATGCCGAGGGAGAGCTGTCCCCGGTGGCCCGCGACGGGTTGGACGGGCCGTTCCTCCTGATGGGCATGGACGGCAACGATCGTACGAACGTGCCGTCGTGGCGCGCGCTGTGGGCGCACAGCGACCGCTGGCATCGGGACTTGGTGCTGCGCGGCGCGCAGCATGCGACGTACACCGATGCCATGTCGCTGATTCCGCAGATCGCACGGCAGTTGGGGCTGCCGAAGGAGACGGTCACCGGGTTGGTGGGGACAGTGCCGGCTGCGCGGGCGATCGCCGCGCAGCGGGCATATGTGACCGCGTTCTTCGACCGCTGGCTCCGCGGGCGCACCGGCGGCCACTTCCTGGACGGCCCCTCGTCAAGGTATCCAGAGGTGCGGTTCGTCTAGCCGCCCGGGGCCTCAGGTCCCGTCGACCACGCAGACCGTGAGGTGCTCCCGGAAGGAGGATGTGGCTCGCTCGACGTGGCTTGCTCGACGGGGCGGTCGACGTACTTCGGGAGGTCGTAGAAGTCCCTGGGCGGGCCGCTCTCGACGATCAGAAGCCTCTTCGGGCTGCGGCCCGGCCGTGCAGATCCGTGGATGTCCACGGCGAACCAGCGTCGCTGCCACCGAGGCACTAGTGTCGCCGCTCACGCCGAGCCCGGCGTCCTCGTCCCTGACCGTCAGGAAGGTCAGCCCACGTCGGGCAGTTGGTCGTCTCCGGAAGGTGGCTCGGGCTCCTGGCGCCGCGCCATTCGTTCGTTCTCGTCCCGCAGTGTCGTCAGCCACGGCCACAGATCGGGCAGTGTCTGCCCGGTGCAGGCCAGCCGATGCTCGATCCGGCACC
The DNA here is from genome assembly GCF_055582645.1 of Streptomyces sp. NPDC107517. Lineage (NCBI taxonomy): Bacteria > Bacillati > Actinomycetota > Actinomycetes > Kitasatosporales > Streptomycetaceae > Streptomyces > Streptomyces sp. NPDC107517. The sequence goes on from NZ_JBVJPM010000016.1 coordinate 4,480, forward strand.
GCTGCGTCCCGTCGACGGGACACACCCCGTACACGGTGACCCGGCCGTCGGACAGTTCGATCCACCTATGCTCAGCCGGCACCAGATGCGCCGGCACCCGCATCCCGGGCTCCAAGAGAACCCAGTCATGCTCGAGCGTGGCCACCCGATCCTGTGCCAGCCCGCAATACACACACCGGAACTGCCCGACACCGATCCGCGCGACCCCCCTGCCAGTACCCCTCATACTGCGAGCGTGCGGTCCAAAGCGTCCCAACACACGTACGACTTAGGACGGGAGACGTGCGCCCGTTGAGATGTCACGTAACACGTGAGTCGACAACTACCACGCCAGGCCGCTCGCACCCCACGTGAGATGGCCGGACAGGCGCCGTAGACATCCAACGTCACATGGGCGATCGCGAGGCCCGACAGCGGTACGGACGGCGCACACGGCACCGGCTCGGACGGACAGCACACCGGCGCCCCGACCGCGACCTCGTCACCGTCGACCTCGTCCTCTCCCAAGCCGCAGGACGCGTACACGCTCGTCTTCAAGGACAATCCCTTTACCCTCCGGGCACCGCGCTTCCTCACGCCCATGGGCACGAGCACAGGCACCACGCCCGAGGCATGCAGTACGGGAGTGGACACCGACGCGCTCCCGGCCGCGATCCCCGGCGACGACCTGGACGCGGGGAAGACCCTGACCCAGGGCATGGTGTTGTGCACCGTCACCAGCGACGACAACCTGGCGATGCTGCGCATCACCGACGTCGTGCCCGACACCAAGCAAGGCCTGTCCAGCGGCATGCCTGACTACGTCACCACGCTGACTCTTTGGAAGAGCAACAAGTAGGGCCTGCTGCGGCTCAACGCGAGTCCGAGGCAAGGCGTTCGAGGAGGTCGGGGAGCGCGGCGAAGGAGTCGATGACGTGGTCGGGTGTGCCGCCGGCCGATCGGTGGGCCTCCGGAGAGTACTTCCCGGTCCTGACGAGGACGCCGGTGATGCCGCCGCGCTGGGCGGCGAGCACGTCGGACTCGATGTCGTCGCCCACCATGAGCGTCGCGGAGGGATCGGCACCCAGGTGGGCGAGCGCGGCGGCGAAGAACGCCGCGGACGGTTTGCCGGTGATCTTCGCCTCGACCCGGGAAGCCCGCTCGAGGCCGAGGAGGAAGGCGCCCGTGTCGAGGTCGAGCCCGTCGGCTGTGCGCCAGTAGAGGTTCCGGTGCATGGCTACGAGGTGTGCTCCGCGCTGCAGATGGTGGAAGACGCGGTTGAGGGCCGTGTAGTCGAACTCGTCGCCCGCGCCCCCGACCACGATGACGTCGACGTCGACGTCCGACTCCGGGCCCGCGTGTTCCTCCGGCTCACCGACCAGCGTCACGCCCGTCAGGTCGTCATGGATGTCACCGGAGTTGAGGAGCAGACAGCGTGCGCCCGGGTGGTGCTCCCGAAGGTAGGAGGCCGTGACGGCAGGAGCTGTGAGGATGTCGTCGGACGTGACGAGGAACCCCGCCTCCCCGAGGCGTGCGCAGATCGAGGCGCGGGTACGCGAGGTCGTGTTGGTGACCAGCGCGAGGGGGAGTCCCGCGGCGCGCAGCCGCTCCATGGCCTCGACGGCACCGGGGAGAGGCTCCCAGGACACCGTGAGCACGCCGTCGATGTCGATGAGGACTGCGCGGATCGCGCTGGTTCGCTCTCGCTCCATAGGACGACGGTAGTCGCCGCCGAGCCGAATCCTCGGAGCAGGCCGTCCGAGTCGCGCGCTGCTCCCGGTCAAAAGGAAGCGAGGAATCCGCGCAGCCCCACCGGTGTGACCGGGCTTCGACCCGTGCAGAATAATGCCCGCGTGAACTCTCTTCAGCGTCTCAATGCCCCTGCTCCACAACGTGTTTCGGTAGTCGTGGTGGGCGCCGGCCCCGCCGGGCTGACCGTCGGGAACATCCTGAGACGCGCCGGGGTCGACTGCGTGGTTCTCGAGACCGAGACGCGGGAGTTCATCGAGCAGCGGCCGCGCGCCGGGGTCATCGAGGAGTGGGCGGTTCGCGCCCTGGAGCAGCGAGGCCTCGGCGAGAACCTGCTGAAGAAGGCGCAGCGCCACACCGCGTGCGAATTCCGGTTCGACGGCCGCCAACACCGCTTCGATTACGGCGAGGTGGCGGGACGTCACCACTTCGTGTACCCGCAGCCCTTGCTCGTCACGGATCTGGTGCGTGAGTACGCCGATGTACGGGGCGGCGACATCAGGTTCGGCGTCCACGACGTGCAGGTGCACGACGTCGACACCGACCGGCCATCGGTGTCGTACACCTGCCCCCGGTCCGGTCAACGGCAAGTGCTCCATTGCGACTTCGTCGCGGGGTGTGACGGTGCGCGTGGCGTGTCGCGGCGCACACTGCTCGACGACCGGTTCCGGGTCGCGCGGCACGACTACGGAATAGGCTGGCTGTCCCTGCTGGCCGAGGCGCCGCCTTCCTCCGACTGCGTGCTCTTCGGGATCCATGAGGACGGATTCGCCGGACAGATGCCTCGCAGTCCCGAGGTGACCCGCTACTACCTCCAGTGCCCGCCCGGCGACGACCCGGCGGACTGGTCCCACGAGCGCGTCTGGGCCGAACTGCGCCGACGGCTCGCCGCTGAGGGAGCCCCGGAGCTGGTCGAGGGGCGGCTGATCGAGAAGCGGATGCTCGACATGCACGACTACGTCGTCGAGCCGATGGCGTCCGGGCGGCTGTTCCTGGCCGGCGACGCGGCCCACCTCGTGGCGCCGATCGCGGCGAAGGGCATGAACCTCGCCCTGCACGACGCCTTCCTCCTCGGCGACGCGCTGGTCGCGCACCTCACGCAGGAAACGAGCAGCGACAGCGCCGGTCGCGACGGCGGTCTGCAGGGCTATTCGGAGGCCTGCCTGCGTCGCGTATGGGACTACCAGGAGTTCTCACAGTGGCTGTCCGACGTCTATCACGGGTCGGCTGCGGGGGAGCCGTTCCGGACGGGCACCACGCTCGCCCGGTTGCGACGCCTGTTCACCTCGCCGGTCGCGGCAGCCGCCTTCGCCGAGCAGTACCTCGGCACGGCCGAGCGCTACTGACCAGCATGCGGCGGGACGGCTGCGCCTGAGTACGCGTACGCGGCTGATCAGGTCACTTGGCTCTGATGCGGCCGTGGCTTCGTTCCCCACCATTCGCCGCGTACGAGGGGCACACTCGTCGGCACCCTGCGCATCGAGGTCAAGGGTGCCGACGAGAGCGCGTGCATTGTGACGACATGTCAGGCCGCCCGGAACGTCCTCAGCGGCCGACGGTAGTCGACCCGCGCGCTGGAAGGCCGAGGGCCGCGAATCCGAGGCAGTGCCGGAGGGCGGGGCCGCTCTTCGGCGGCCCGTGCGCACCCCCTTGACCCCCTACCGACTGGACGGTATGTGTAGGGCACCGTTACGGCAATCAGGAGCTGATGGGGCTCTGCAAGGAACGTACGACCGCCTGCACGTACCCCCGTGCGATCCGGGTGCTCCAGCAGCTGCCCAAGGGACCCACCGGGACGATTCTCAAGAAGGAGCTGCGCTGATGGCCATGGTGGAGACCGTCCGAGGGCCGGTGGACACGGGCGCGCTGGAGCGCACCTACATGCATGAGCACATCTTCGTGCTGAGCCCGGACGTGCAGCAGAACTACCCGGGGGAGTGGGGCGACGAGGGCGCCCGGATCGCCGACGCCGTGGACAAGCTCGGCGCGCTGCGCGCCCAGGGTGTCCGTACCATCGTCGACCCGACGGTGATCGGCCTGGGCCGCTACATTCCACGGATCCAGCGCATCGCCGAGCAGCTTCCCGACCTCAACATCGTTGTGGCGACGGGCTGTTATACGTACGAAGAGGTGCCGTTCTTCTTCCATCACCGCGGTCCCGCGTTGAACGAGGCCGCGGGAACGGACGTGCCGGACCCGATGGTGGACATGTTCGTCGGCGACATCGAGGACGGCATCGCCGGCACCGGCGTCAAGGCCGGCCTGCTCAAGTGCGCCATCGACCAGCAGGGCCTCACACCAGGTGTGGAGCGGGTGATGCGTGCGGTGGCCAAGGCACACCTGCGCACCGGCACCCCCATCACCGTGCACACCCACCCGGGGGCGCACACGGGTTCGGAGGTCAAGCGCGTGCTGTGCGACGAGGAGGGCGTGGACCCGAGCCGGGTCGTGCTCGGGCACAGCGGCGACACCACCGACGTGGACCACCTGAGCGAACTGGCCGAAGCCGGGTTCGTGCTCGGGATGGACCGGTTCGGGATCAACCTCGAGACCACCTTCGAGGCGCGGGCCGAGACGGTGGTGGAGATGTGCCGACGGGGGTACGCCGACCGGATGGTGCTCTCGCAGGACGCCTCCTGCTACATCGACTGGATCGACCCCGCCGTCATGCCGCTGCTCCCGCAGTGGCACTACCTGCACATCGCGGACGAGGTGCTGCCCTACCTCGAACGGCGAGGGGTCACCGAGGAGCAGATCGACACCATGCTCGTCGACGTCCCCCGCCGCTACTTCGAGGCCGGCGCGAAGGGCTAGGTCCTCTCGTTTGGATCATGTCGGTCCCGCGGGGCCTGGTCCGGCCTGATCCAAACGAAAGGCCCTGGCGCGCAGCCGGTCAGCCCATCGTCTTGGCCCCGTCGATGGACTCGCGGATGATGTCGGCGTGGCCGCAGTGCTGAGCGGTCTCGGCGACGATGTGCATCAGCACTTGGCGGACCGACCACCGCCCGCCCGGCTCGAACCACGGGGCCTCCGGCAGCGGCCACGTGACATCCAGGTCGGGCAGAGCGGCGACCACATCGTCGGTCCGACGGGCCTCCTCCGCGTAGGCCGCCAGCACGCCGTCCAGGGTCTCACCGGGCAGCATCCGGAACCCTTCCTCCCGGCGGGCCCAGTCGGCCTCGGTCATGGCCATGAAGTCGACCGTGGTGGAAGGGCCGTTGAGGATGAAGTCCACCCAGGTCCGCTCGACCTCGGTGACGTGCTTGATGAGACCGCCCACGCACAGCGCGCTCGCGGTGGTCTGCTTCCCGGCCTGCTCGTCGGTGAGGTCACGGGCGGTGAAGCGCAGGAAGTTCCGCTGCTTGTCCAGCGCCGCCAGCCACTCGGCACGCTCGCCCGTGACGGCCGGGGCCTCTGCCTGGTCCTGGGTGTCCAGCTCGTTGACAGCCATGGTCACGCCTCCACATGTTTCTGCTCCGTCGGACAACAACCACGCTATGACCCATGTAGGTCAGTTGTTGTCCTAGACACCCGCGCCGGTGCGCGAATCGCCCGGCCCGAGGACGCGAAAGCCCCGGGCAGCCGCGGTGCGACCGGCCCGGGGCCTGCGCCTCGAGACATCCAGGGGGTGGAACCGCCCCGGCATTCCTCGGCGACGCACAGGTCAGGGATCAGGCGTGGGACGTCACGCGTCAGGCGAGTTCGACCAGGAGGTCGCCGCCCTCCACCTGCTGGATCGCGTTGATGGCGAGCCGGGACACCCTGCCACCCTTCGGGGCGGTGATGGAGGCCTCCATCTTCATCGCCTCGATCGTGGCCACCGTTGCACCGGCCTCCACGGTGTCGCCCTCGGCCACCGACAGCGTGACCACACCCGCGAACGGCGCCGCGACGTGGTTCGAGTTGGACTTGTCCGCCTTCTCTGTCACCGGGACATCGGACGCCACGGAGTGGTCCCGTACCTGGATCGGTCGCAGTTGACCGTTCAGAGTGGCCATCACGGTGCGTACACCGCGCTCGTCCGCCTCGCCGATGGCCTCCAGCTCGATGAGCAGCCGGACGCCGGGTTCCAGGTCCACGGAGTACTCGCGCCCGGGGCTGATGCCGTAGAAGAAGTCCTTGCTGGCCAGCACGCTGGTGTCGCCGAACGCCTGCCGGTGGCTCTCGAAGTCCTTGGTCGGCCCGGGGAACAGCAGTTGGTTCAGCGTCGACCGCCGGTCCTTCGCGAGACCGGCGCGCTCCTCGGCGGACAGTTCGCGCATCGGCTCGGGTCCGGCGCGGCCCTGCAGCGCCTTGGTGCGGAACGGCTCAGGCCACCCGCCGGGCGGCATGCCCAGCTCGCCGTGCAGGAATCCGATGACCGAGGCCGGAAGGTCGAACGAGTCCGGCGCGGCCTCGAAGTCCTTCGGCGACACCCCGGCCCCCACCAGGTGCAGGGCGAGGTCACCGACGACCTTGGACGAGGGCGTGACCTTGACCAGGTGGCCCAGGATCCGGTCGGCGGCGGCGTACATCGCCTCGATGTCCTCGAACCGGTCGCCGAGTCCGAGCGCGATGGCTTGCGTCCGGAGATTGGAGAGCTGGCCGCCCGGGATCTCGTGGTGGTAGACGCGACCGGTCGGGGAGGACAGGCCCGCCTCGAACGGCGCGTAGATCTTGCGCACGCTCTCCCAGTACGGCTCCAGATCGCACACGGCCTGCAGATCGAGGCCCGTCGGCCGTTCCGAGTGATTGGTGGCGGCGACGATCGCCGAAAGGGACGGCTGCGAGGTGGTGCCCGCCATCGACGCCACCGCTCCGTCCACCGCGTCCGCGCCCGCCTGGATCGCCGCGAGATAGGTGGCCAGCTGACCGCCCGCGGTGTCATGCGTGTGGATGTGTACGGGCAGATCGAACTCCCTGCGCAGCGCGGAGACCAGCTTCGCCGCCGCCGGCGCGCGCAGCAGCCCCGCCATGTCCTTGACCGCGAGCACATGGGCGCCCGCGTCCACGATCTGCTCCGCGAGACGCAGGTAGTAGTCGAGGGTGTAGAGCTTTTCCGACGGGTCGGACAGATCGGAGGTGTAGCACAGGGCGACCTCCGCGACCGCCGAGCCGGTCTCACGCACCGCGTCGATGGCGGGCCGCATCTGACCCACGTCGTTCAGGGCGTCGAAGATCCGGAAGATGTCGATGCCGGTCGCCGCCGCCTCTTCCACGAAGGCATGGGTCACCTCCGTGGGGTACGGCGTGTAGCCGACCGTGTTACGGCCGCGCAGCAGCATCTGCAGACAGATGTTGGGCACGGCCGCGCGCAGTTCGGCGAGCCGGTCCCACGGATCCTCGGCGAGGAAGCGCAGCGCGACGTCGTAGGTCGCGCCGCCCCAGCACTCCAGCGACAGCAGCTGCGGCACCGTCTTCGCCACGGCCGGTGCAGCGGCGAGCAGGTCCTTGGTGCGGACCCGGGTGGCGAGCAGCGACTGATGCGCGTCCCGGAACGTGGTGTCGGTGACACCGATGGTGGGCGAGGCGCGCAGCCAGCGGGCGAAGCCCTCCGGGCCGAGCTCGGTCAGCTTCTGCTTGGAGCCCGCGGGCGGTGCGCCTTCGGGCAGCCGCGGCAGCTTGGTCGCCGCATCGATCAGCGGGGGCCGCTCGCCGTGCGGCTTGTTGACCGTGACGTCGGCGAGGTAGGTGAGCAACTTCGAGCCGCGGTCGGCCGAGTGACGTGCAGTCAGCAGATGCGGTCGCTTCTCGATGAACGAGGTGGTGACGCGTCCGGCGGCGAAGTCGGGATCGTCGAGAACGGCCTGGAGGAAGGGGATGTTCGTCGACACACCGCGGATACGGAACTCGGCGACGGCACGCCGGGCCCGGCCGACCGCCGTCTCGAAGTCCCGTCCCCGGCAGGTCAGTTTGACCAGCATCGAGTCGAAGTGGGCGCTGATCTCCGTACCGGCATGGGTGGTGCCGCCGTCCAGCCGGATGCCCGAGCCGCCCGGGGAACGGTAGGCGCTGATCTTGCCGGTGTCGGGGCGGAAGCCGTTGGCCGGGTCCTCGGTGGTGATCCTGCACTGCAGCGCGGCGCCGTGGAGGCGGACGGTGTCCTGGGACAGGCCGAGGTCGTCCAGCGTCTCGCCGGCGGCGATCCGCAGCTGCGCCTGGACGAGGTCCACATCGGTGACCTCCTCGGTCACCGTGTGCTCGACCTGGATCCGCGGGTTCATCTCGATGAAGACGTGCTGTCCGGCGGGGTCGAGGAGGAATTCCACGGTGCCCGCGTTGCGGTAGCCGATCTGCCGGGCGAACTTCACGGCGTCGGCGCAGATCCGCTCGCGCACCTCGGGATCGAGATTCGGCGCGGGCGCCAGCTCGATCACCTTCTGGTGGCGTCGCTGCAAGGAGCAGTCGCGCTCGAAGAGATGGATGACCCGGCCCTCGCCGTCGGCGAGGATCTGCACCTCGATGTGCCGGGGCTCGACGACGGCCTTCTCCAGGAAGACGGTCGGGTCGCCGAACGCCGACTCGGCCTCACGGGACGCCGCCTCGATCGACTCGCGCAGCGTCGCCGCGTCCTCGACGCGCCGCATGCCGCGTCCACCGCCCCCGGCCACGGCCTTCACGAAGAGTGGGAAACCGAGATCCTCGGCCGCCCGGACCAGTTCGTCGACGTCGGTGGAGGGCTGCGAGGATCCGAGGACCGGAACGCCGGCCGCGCGGGCCGCGGCCACGGCACGCGCCTTGTTCCCGGTCAGTTCCAGCGTCTGTGCGCTCGGGCCGACGAACGTGATGCCGGAACGCTCACACGCGAGGGCGAGTTCGGGGTTCTCGGACAGGAAGCCGTACCCGGGATAGATGGCGTCGGCGCCCGCCTTGCGCGCCGCACGGATGATCTCCTCGACGGAGAGATAGGCCCGCACGGGGTGCCCGGCCTCGCCGATCTCGTAGGCTTCGTCCGCCTTCATCCGGTGCAGGGAGTTGCGGTCCTCGTGAGGGAACACCGCGACGGTTCGAGCCCCTAGCTCAAAGCCGGCGCGGAACGCCCGGATCGCGATCTCTCCGCGGTTGGCGACGAGCACCTTACGGAACATGCGCATGTCCTTCCGTCGCCCGGAATGGGCGAACTGTCGGGTTGCGGGGCGTCACGCTCCCGGATCATGCCACCTCTGCAGTCGAGACATCCAGGTGCACTACGTCACATGCCGCAGCGCCGGGTGACGCTGCCGCGACCGGTTTGCCCACCCGATTGCCGACGTAGTGCCGGCACGTGCCGCCGCCCCGGGTCGCGCTCCGGACGGGACGGCTCCGAATGTCGCCGCGAGAGCCCCAACTCGCCATGTCCGGCACGATGCTGGTGGACGTGTGGAATCTCCGTCACACCGCACTTCCGGGGATGCGGGCACTCGCCGTCCGCCGCATCGTGAACGGCAAGTGAGCCCTTCGCGTAAAGGCATCACGAAGAGCGCACGTAATGGGCACACTGATGTGAGGTGTTCGACGGCGAAATGGATCGCGCGCTCGCACATTTAGGCAAGTTGCCGATCACCTGGCCATATTTGGGATATTCCGAGGGCGGTGTAACGCGACGGCGGTTGTGTGACGCAGAGTTGTACGGGCCCGCGCGACCCCTAGGGTGCGTGGTGCGGCAGATGAAAGCCCTGAGAGATCCAGAGGCGATTTCGCCCCTGCCTCGGCCTGTAAAGCGACGCGTCAGATTGGATTCCCGTGAGCAATACCGACCCGATGGCCGGACAGCACCACCCGTACGACCCGTACCAGCAACCCCAGCAGCCTCCGCAGCCTCCGCAGCGACCTGAGCGGCGCGAGGGCGGTGCTCGACGGGCGGGGCTGGTCATCCACACCATCGCTGACATTGCCGCGGTGTTCCTGGGTCTGTGGATTCTGCTCTACCTGCTCGAGGCCAACCAGGACAACGTCTTCGTCGAGTTCGTGCACGGAATGGCCGACTGGCTGGCCTGGTGGTCACAGGATGTTTTCACCATGGACACAGAAGGCCTTCGCGTTCTCCTCAATTACGGTCTGCCGGCAGTGATTTACCTGCTGGTCGGGCATGGGATCGCCGCACGGCTCAACCGCGTGTGACCGCGCTCGAGTTCGCAATTCCGGTCGGCTGAGTCACCTGTCGGCCCATAGGGGCCCGGCACTCATACCTGGCCCCGCCGCCTCGTTCGGCACCGAAACCCTCGGACGCCCGACGGACCATGAGTACGACAGATACCGAGAAGGACCAGCCCTGTGAATCACAACTCAACCGGAAACGATCATCTGCCGGTCTACGAGAGCCTGGTACGTGAACGCGGTGACGTCGTGGCGGAGGCCCGCCTGGTGGCCGAAGAGGCGCGGTACCAGATGGCCTATGCGCTCAACGGCCACGGCGGAGCCCGGCCGACGCCCGGTCCGGCCGAACACCCCCCTGGGCCGAACGGGCGCGCCGGTGGTGCGCAGGGCGTGTGAGTGCCGGCACGCTCCTGACTCAGTTCACGAACTCCCTGTCGCCGTAGCGCACTTGCGCAGCGTGCCAGTCGACACCGAGCTTGGCCGAGAACTCCCGGGCCAGTGGCAGGTCGGCGAGCGGGGCGATGAGGATGAGCCGGCCGTCGACGGTGACCGAGCCGCCGCCGAGCTTGTCGCGGGCCACCGGGTCCGCGACGAGCTCGTAATGCAGCCGGCTCGCGCTGACGCCGGGCGCCTCGATTTCGAGCGCGTCGGTCTCCGGTGATGTCCGCGGCAGACAGCGGAAGGTGAGCACGGACTCCTGGCGGTAGGTCTTGGCGATGACGCCGGCGATGTGGTTGAGGCCGGCACGGCCGACCCCGTCGATGCCGAACTCGCGTGAGCGCTCGTACGTGGCCTGCTTGAGATCGCCGGACCAGAAGACCCCCTCCAAGAGCCTCGAGGCAACGGGCGTGGCCCCGTTCGCGCGGATGATGCCGCGCACTTCGTGGCCGAAGCGTGTCAGGCGGGTGTCGAGCCTGGGGTCGTCCGGGTCCGTGATGACGGCGGTGTTGTCGGTGGCGAAGAGCTCCGCCGTCGGGCAGTCGGCCGCGGCGGAGGACGCGGCCGGCGAGCTTCCGGCGCCCGCAAGTCCCAGTGCCAGAGCGGCGAGAGCCGCCGCCGTGAGGCGCAGCTGCCGCCGCGCGATGGTGATCTTCATGGGTTGATCAACGACGAGGGCCGGGCTTCGTTGCGTCAGCTCCGCCCGTTCGTGCCGGGTCGCATTCTCTACGGGGCAGAGTGTGCGTGCTCACGTGTCGTACGACGTAGCCGCCGGACCAGGTAGACACCCGCGGTCGAGACCAGGACCGCCATGACCGCGATGAACACCAGCCCGGCACCTTCCAGGCCGATCGGGCCGGTCAGTAGTCCGACACCGATGACCGGTAGGGAGATGCCCGCGTACGCCACCACGAACAGCGTCGAGATCACCGACGCGCGATGGTCCGGGGGAGACGCCTCGGCCACCGCGGCGAGCGCCCCGCGAAACGCCAGCCCCTGCCCCGTGCCGCCGACGAGCGCGCTGAGCACCACCAGGAACAGCAGGTCCCACCGCAGCGCGCCCGCGAGCAGCGCCAGACCCGCGAGGAGCCCGGCGCAGCCCAGCGGCAGGGATCGGGCCATCCCGACCCGCGTGACCGCCAGTTGCCCCGCGGTCGAGGCGAAGAAGGCGAGCGCGACGACCAGACCGCTCACGGCGTGGTTGTCCACGTCGAGGGACTCGGAGAGGAACGCCGGACTGACCGAGGTGAATACCCCGAACAACGCGAAACCCACGAACGAGGCGATGGCAGCGGGCCCGAACACCGGCCGTACCTGCGCCGGCAGGCTGGGCCGTTGCGGCCGTACGGTGCTCAGCGGCCGCCGCTCCGCCACGGTCTCCGGCAGCCACAACAGGACGGCCGCCGAGCCGGCCACCAGCGCGAGGTGTACGGCGAAGGGCAGGTACAGCGGCCAGTCGGCGTACTGGGCGAGCAATCCGGCGAGCAGCGGACCGCACCCCAGCCCGCCCATGTTGGCGGCGGTCGCCACGAACGTGGCCCGGGGGCCACCGCCGCGCGGCGCCAACTCGATCACGTACACGGTGGCGGCCCCGGTGAACAGCCCGGCGGCAAATCCAGAGAGCAGCCGACCGGCATACAGCCAGCCCAGCCCGGTGGCACAGAGGAAGCAGACGGCGCTGGCCGCCGCGAACGCAAGGCCCCACAGCAGCACGGGCCGCCGGCCCACGGCGTCCGAGGCGTTGCCCGCCAGCAGCAGCACTCCGATGACCCCGAAGGCATACACGGCATACACGACGGTCACTGTCAGCTCGGAGAAGCCGAACTTGTCCTGGTAGAGGCCGTAGAGCGGTGTCGGCAGGGTGGTGCCGGCCATGCACACGGCAAACACCGCGCCGGCGAGAGAACACTTGCGCCATGCTCGGCGATCACCGTCCATGGCGTCGACAGTAGTTCCGCCTGCCCGCCCGGTACCGGTACGGCGTGGTCGACGCGCCGCCGCCACGTCTGGCCGTCGCCGTCCGTGTCAGCGGCGATGACGCGCGGCGCGGGGCCGGTCCCGATGTCCTTGCCGAGGAACCGCAGCGCGGCCGGCGGCTCGGTCCGCAGCCGCCGGTGGGCATGCGGCGCCTGGCCGTTCAGGATCCGCTTGACGACGACGGTGCGGGAGACCGCTCGGTGAGCAGACATCCCTGCCGTCCACGGATCGAGCACCGCTGCATCGAGGGCCTCCCGCTCCCGGGCGGGAGGTGAGTCAGGCCAGCGTGAGGAAGAGCTTTTCGAGCTCTGCCTCGTTCATCGTGGGGGTGCCGCCGTCCTCGGTGGCGGTCAGGCACTCGCGCATGCGGCTCGCGAGGATTTTGAAGCCGGCGCGGTCCAGCGCGCGGCTGACCGCTGCGAGCTGCGTGACGACGTCCCGGCAGTCGCGGCCTTCCTCGACCATCGTGATGACTCCTGCCAGCTGCCCCTGAGCGCGCCGCAGGCGGTTGAGCACCGCGCGGGCGGAGGCTTCGTCTTCGGTGGTGGTGTCCGCAGTGCCTTTGGCGGCCGGGTTCGGCACGGTCGGGGTCATCGGTGGGGCTCCTTGGTGAGTTGGACGAGCGCGTGGTCCAGTCTGCCCGCTGCCTCGTTCGCGGCCGGTCACGGTGTCTGTACCCGAGTCCGGATGAACGGGGCGAATCTCCTCCGAGTATACCCCCGGGGGTAATCTGTTACGGTGAAATTAATACCCGGGGGGGTATCCATGAGGAAGTGGGACGCACGTGTTCTTCGTCGACACCATCGAGATCGAGGGTCTGGGCAACCGGCACTACCTGGCCGGGGGTGCCCGGGCCGCCGTGGCAGTGGACCCGCCGCGTGACATCGACCAGGTGATCGCGGCGGCAGCGCGCCGCGGCGTGCGCATCACACACGTGGTGGAGACGCACATCCACAACGACTACGTGACGGGAGGCCTGGCACTGGCCCGGGTCACCGGCGCCTCCTACCTGGTGCCGGCCGCCGCGCACGTCTCCTTCGCCCGCGTCCCCGTCCACGACGGCGACGTGATCGAGATCGACCAGGAACTGTCGGTGCGGGCCATGGCGACCCCCGGTCACACTCCGCACCACACCGCATACGTCCTGGAGGAAGCCGGAGCACCGGTCGCCGCGTTCACCGGCGGCTCCCTGCTGATGGGCACCGTGGGCCGCCCCGACCTGGTCGAACCCCGCCTCACGGAGAGCCTGGCCCGCGCTCAGCACGCCTCCGCGCACCGCCTCGCCGCCGAGCTGCCCGATGACACGTCGATCCTGCCGACCCACGGCTTCGGCAGCTTCTGTTCCTCCGGACAGGCCGAGGGCGACGCGAGCACCCTCGGCCGCGAGAAGGCCGTGAACGCCGCCCTGGTCCAGGACGTCGACTCCTTCGTCGCCGGTCTGCTGGCCGGCCTGGAGGACGCCCCCGCCTATTACGCGCACATGGGCCCGGCCAACTCCGCCGGCCCGGACCCCGTCGACCTGACCGCCCCCCGGCACGCGGACGCCGAGGAGATCGGCGCGCGGCTCGCAGCAGGTGAGTGGGTGGTGGACCTGCGTAACCGCGTCGCGTTCGCCCAGGGTCATGTCGCGGGCTCGTTCAACTTCGAGGCCGACGGCAAGATCGCCACGTATCTCGCGTGGATGATCCCCTGGGGCAAGCCGGTCACCCTGCTCGCCGAAACGCCCCAGCAGCTCGCCGACGCCCAGCGCGAACTGGTCCGCGTCGGGATCGACCACCCCGCAGCCGCCGCCACCGGCAGTCCGTCCGACTGGCTGCGCCCCGGTCGGGTTCCTGCCTCGTTCCGACGGGCGGCCTTCGCCGACCTGGCCGCCGAGCTCTCCCGGGCAGAGGTGCCGCCGGTGGTCCTGGATGTGCGCCGCGACTCCGAGCGCGCCGGCGGGTACGTCGAGGGATCGGTCCACATTCCCGTACACGCTCTGCACCAGCGGATCGACGAAGTGCCTGCCGGGCAGGTGTGGGTGCACTGCGCCGGCGGCATGCGGGCCGGGATCGCGGCCTCGCTGCTGGACGCGGCCGGGCGGGACGTGGTCGCCGTCGACGACGGCTTCGACCACGCGGCAGAGGCCGGTCTGACTGTCCGCTCCGCTGCCTGAGCCCCCTGATCGACACCGAGAGGAGTCCCAGCCCCGCCATGCCCGTTTTCCGTCCCGGTCCCGGTCCCGGTCCCGCTTCCGATTCCGGCTCCGATACAGGTCCCCGTCACGCCCCCGGCGCGCGGCATCTGCCGCTCTCCCGGCTCGAGGCCGGAGCGCGGGTGCCGAGCACGCAGGCCGCAGCACGCTCGGTACAGATCTGCCGCTCCGGGCGGCGGCCTCGGCATACTGCCCGTCCGCTGCTTGAACAGGGTTCGTACGCGGACGACGTCATCGGCGGTACGCAGGCATGGGCCCACCATGGACTGCCCGTCCAGGATGTCGACGGTGCCGCAGGAACCGTCATCTGAGCGTGCTCATCCTTGCCCTGGTGGCAGGCGCGGCGATCGGCCTGGCGCTGGGCGGGCTCGGCGGGGGCGGCAGCGTTCTGGCCGTGCCCGCACTGATATACCTGCTCGGCTTCACCCCCGTTGCCGCCACCACCGCGAGCCTGATCATCGTCACCGTGACATCGATCAGTTCGCTGGTCGCTCACGCCCGGGACGGCAACGTTCGCTGGCGGTCCGGTCTGCTATTCGCCGCCGCGGGCATCGGTCCCGCCATGCTCGGCGGCCTCGCGGCAGGCCATGTCCCCGCCTCCGTACTGACCATCGCCTTCTCGGTGATCGCCGCGCTCGCCGCCTGGCGGATGCTCGGTCCGAGCCGTCCCGTACAGGACGGACCGGTGCGGCCGCTCAGCGCCGCAGGGTCCGGAGCCGGGCTCGGCGCCGTCACCGGCGTGCTCGGCGTCGGCGGGGGGTTTCTCGCCGTACCCGCCCTCGTCGGCGTCCTCGGCCTGCGGATGAAGGCCGCCGTCGGCACCAGCCTCCTGGTCATCGTCGTCAACTCGCTCGCCGCACTGGCCACCCGCACCGGCACCGGCGACGCCCTCGACTGGGCGGTCATCGCCCCCTTCACCGCAGCCGCGGTCCTCGGCGCCTGGGACGGCAAACGCCTCGCCGCGAAGATCTCCGGCAACCGTCTGCAGCACGTCTTCGCCTACGTCCTGCTGGCCGTGGCCGCCTTCATGCTCCTCGACAGCATCATCTGACCCGCCCCAGCCCCAGCCCCAGCACAACAGAAGGACAGAAACCCATGAACACGACCCTCGCCACCAGTGCCGTCCGTGAACGCCTGCACACCCTGGTCGTCATCGACGTGCGCACCCCCGGCGAATACGCGGGCGGACACCTGCCCGGCGCCCACAACATCCCCCTCGACGACCTCGAGCGCGCGCTGCCCGCCCTCCGTGAGGCAGCCGACCGCAGCGACCTGCTCGTGGTCTGTGCCTCAGGCACCCGCTCGCAGAACGCGACCGTCACCCTGTCCCGTAACGGCATCCCCGCCGCCGGCCTCGAAGGCGGAACCGCCGCCTGGGCCTCCGCGGGCGGGGACCTGTACCGGACGGCATCCACCTCTGCACCCAAGTGGGCCATGGACCGCCAAGTCCGCCTGACCGCGGGCTCCGTCGTCCTGCTCGGGCTCCTCCTCGGCCTGGTGATCCACCCCGCCTTCCAGCTGCTCTCCGCAGGCATCGCCGCCGGCCTCGTCTACTCCGCCCTGTCCAATTCCTGTGCCATGGCCACCCTGCTCGGAAAACTTCCCTACAACCGCACGGACCGCACCGACCTGAACAGCACCCTCGCCGCCCTGCGGCACAGCTGACCCAGGCCACGTGCGATGAGCCCCGTGGGCACCGGCGACGTCGTTCACCAGCCTCATCCACGAGGCCCCAAGAAATGTGCACGGCGATGTCGAGAACCCGTGGTTGGCTCCGTCCCTGAGGTGAAAGCGACCACAATGGGTCGCACCAGCACCGAGGAGAGCACGATGGCCAAGTACCTGCTGCTGAAGCACTACCGGGGCGCTCCGGCTTCGGTCAACGACGTCCCCATGGCGCAGTGGACGCCCGAGGAGATCTCGGCACACGTGCAGTACATGCAGGACTTCGCGGACCGGATCGAGAAGACCGGCGAGTTCGTCGACGGCCAGGCGCTCGCCGCCGAAGGGGCGTGGGTCCGCTACGACGGCGAGGGGCGCCCGCCAGTCACCGACGGACCGTTCGCCGAGACCAAGGACCTCATTGCCGGCTGGATGGTGATCGACGTCGACACCTACGAGCGCGCCGTCGAGCTGGCCGGCGAGCTGTCGGCCGCCCCTGGCGCGGGCGGGAAGCCGATCCACGAATGGCTCGAAGTGCGCCCGTTCCTGTCCGCGGAACACTGCATCACGGAGTGACCGTACCGATGAACGAGGCGCTGCTCCGGAGCCTCACACCGAGCGTGCTCGGGATCCTCGTCCGCCGCGGAGCCGACTTCGCGGCGGCCGAGGACGCCGTGCAGGACGCGCTGGTCGAGGCGGTCCGCGCCTGGCCGGCCGACCCTCCGCGGGACGCGAAGGGCTGGCTGGTCACCGTGGCCTGGCGCAAGTTCCTCGACGCCACCCGGTCGGACGCCGCCCGCCGTCGGCGTGAGGACCGCCTCGACGAGGAACCGGCACCCGGACCCGCACCCGCGGCGGACGACACGCTCCAGCTCTACTTCCTGTGCGCCCACCCGTCGCTGACGCCGTCCTCCGCGGTCGCGCTCACCCTGCGCGCCGTCGGCGGGCTCACCACCCGCCAGATCGCCCAGGCCTACCTGGTGCCCGAGGCGACCATGGCGCAGCGCATCAGCCGGGCCAAGCGCACCGTCGCCGACGTGCGGTTCGACCAGCACGGCGACGTCGCCACCGTGCTGCGCGTCCTCTACCTGGTCTTCAACGAGGGCTACTCCGGTGACATAGACCTCGCCGCCGAGGCCATCCGTCTCACCCGGCAGCTCGCGGCCGCGATCGACCACCCCGAGGTGAGGGGGCTGCTGGCCCTCATGCTTCTGCATCACGCCCGCCGCGCCGCACGCACCGCGCCCGACGGCAGTCTGGTGCCGCTCGCCGAGCAGGACCGCGGGCGGTGGGACACCGAGTTGATCGCCGAGGGCGTCGAGATCCTCCAGGCGGCCCTCGCCCGCGACCGCCTGGGCGAGTTCCAGGCCCAGGCCGCCGTCGCGGCACTCCACGCCGACGCGCCCGCCGCCGAGGAGACCGACTGGGTGCAGATCGTGGAGTGGTACGACGAGCTCGCGCGCCTGACCGACAGCCCGGTCGTCCGGCTCAACCGCGCGGTGGCCGTCGGAGAGGCCGACGGACCACGTGCCGGCCTCGCGGCGCTCGCGGAGCTGACCGACTCGCTGCCCCGACACACCGCGGTGGCGGCGTATCTCCACGAGCGTGCCGGCGACCTGGCGACGGCGGCACAGCTGTACGCGGAGGCGGCCGACAAGGCACCCAACCTCGCCGAGCGCGACCATCTGACGCGCCAGGCGGCCCGGCTCAACACGTCTCGGCGGAATCGGCTGGAGGAGAACAGGTAGCGACTCGGGGCGAGTTGGGCACCCCAGGGCTGCCGTGCGCCTCGCGGTCGTCCCGGCGCACAGGAGGCCGGTGCGGAACGGCCTGGTCCCTGCGGGCTGTCACGGGTCGTACCGCCACCTCGGCTCCCTGGCCGCCGCCCTCACCCGCACGGTCCGTTCTCGCATGCGCCGGGCGTCGGTAGCGCCGATGGTCGGAAGAACATGATCCGGTGCGGAACAGGGGGACGGTGTGGGACAGGCGGGAACGCTCATCCTCATCATGGCCGCCGCCGTTCTGGCACCGTTGCTGGCGCACGGCGTCGGCCTGTGGGTCCGTATCCCCGTGGTCATCTTCGAGATCGTGCTGGGGATTCTCATCGGTCCCGACGTACTCGGCTGGGCGCACGAAGGAGAGGTCATCAATGTCCTCTCGGACCTCGGCCTGTCGATGCTCATCTTCCTGGCCGGCTACGAGATCCAGTTCGCCGCCATCCGGGGGGACACCCTGCGCCGTTCCGTCCTGGCCTGGTTGGTCTCCCTGGCTCTGGGGCTGTGTGTGGCACTCGCCCTGACCGGTCTCGACCCCCCGGCGACCGTGATCATCGGCACCGCGCTGACCAGTACGGCGCTGGGCACGGTGTTGCCCATCCTGCGGGACAGCGGGGATCTGGAGGGCCGGTTCGGCACGGTGATGATGGCGTTCGGTGCGGTCGGCGAGTTCGGGCCCATCATCGCGATGGCGGTACTGCTCAGCGGCCGCAGACCCGGGGCGGCAACGGTGGTTCTCGCTCTCTTCGCCGCCATCACCGCGGCCGCCGTCTTCTGGGCCCTGCGCCCGCGCAGGCCGTGGTTCAGCAAGGTCATCCGCACCACTCTGCACACGAGCGCACAGTTCGCTGTCCGATTCGTGATGCTCCTGCTGGTCGCGATGCTGGCGCTGTCGCAGGAGCTCGGCCTCGACGTGCTCCTCGGTGCCTTCGCCGCCGGACTGCTCACCCGTCTCGTGCTCCAGGGCGCGGCACCGGAGAGCAGCGAGGAGATCCTCACGCGAGTGGAGTCGATGGGTTTTGGTTTTCTCGTCCCCATCTTCTTCATCGTCACCGGTATCGAGTTCGACCTCGCGTCGCTCCTCGAAGGCGGTCGCGCGCTGGTGCTGCTGCCTGTCTTCCTCGTCCTCTTCGTGGTCGTACGGGGACTGCCGGCGTACGTTCTCGCGCCGCGGGACCTGTCTGCGCCCAGCCGGCGGGCGCTGACGATCTACTCCTCCACCTGCCTTCCGCTCGTAGTGGCGATCACGGCCATCGGTCTGGACGAGGGCGTCGTGAAGAGGAGCGAGGCGGCGGCCCTGGTCGGCGCGGCGATGATCTCGGTTCTGATCTTCCCGCTGCTCGCCCTGCGGCTGCGGGCACGGGAACGGCACGTCACGCCCCGGCTGCCCCAGTCGCCCGAGACGGAGGCGTGGTGATCACGCCGCGCCGGTCGCCACTTCCACGGGGCCGGCCTCTCTGCGCGGCTCGCGCATCCTAGGTTCGTCGCTTTATGCTCCGTTATGTCCGTAATGCACTTCAGGGAAGGTGACACGCTCGTGCCCAGTGGCCTGAATGCCGACACCGTCGGACCGGTCGACGTCGCCGTGATCGCCTTCGAGGGCAACCGGTTCAACGGTGACGTCGCTCCCGCGCTGCGGGAGCTGCAGAAGAACGGAACCGTACGCATCCTCGACCTGACCTTCGTCCGGAAGGCGGCCGACGGATCCGTCGATGTCGTCGAGCTGGCGGACGAGGAAGTGGCCAAGGGGTTCAAGGAGATCGCCGACGCCCAGTTCGACCTGCTCAGCGACGAAGATCTCCAGACCGTCGCGGACGACCTCCCTCCGGAGTCGTCGGCCATGATTCTGGCCTGGGAGAACACCTGGGCCGCCCGCATGGCGACGGCGGTGCGGGAGTCCCGGGGCGAACTGCTGTATCTCGAACGCATCCCGCGGGGCGCCGTCGTCGAGGCGATCGCCGCGCTCGACTCCGCGTGACACCGAAAGATTCGGAACGAAGGGGAAGATCGGTATGCCTCAGCGATTCGGACGACCGGGCCTTCTGGGCACGATCGCGCGCACCGCGGTGATCTCCGGTACCGCCTCCGCCGTCTCCAACCGTGTGGACCGCCGCATGGGTCAGCGGGACATGCGGCGGCAGGCGGAGGCGCAGGCCCAGCAGCAGGCGTGGGCGGAGCAGTCCGCGCCGCCGCCGCAGCAGCCGGCCGCGCCCCCGGCCGCGCCGCCGGCCGCCGGGGACCGCGTCTCCCAGCTCACCCAGCTCGCCGACCTCAAGGCCCAAGGCGTGCTGACCGACGAGGAGTTCGCCGCGGAGAAGGCGCGGATCCTCAGCTCCTGACCCGGACGGTCAGCGCGCTCAGCCGCGCAGGGCCGACGCGAAGATGCCCGGCAGCCTGGTTGCCTTCGGGTCGGTGGTGTACGCCGTGAGGCGTTCCATCGTGGTGCGTCCGGTGCGGTTGGTGACGTAGTACGGCGGGCGCGGCGACAGCGACGGCGAGCCGGTGAACAGGCCGCGCGGCGACGGCGCGAACGGCGCCCGCAGCACGGTCTTCTCCACGTCCTCCAGCATGAACGCGTTGTGCACGAAGCCGATGCCGCTGCCGATCTCCTGGCGGGTGTGGCCGGGGAAGGCGCCCCAGGGCGTGTATCCGAGCAGGAAGCCGAACGCCGACCAGCAGTTGACGCCGAGCGTGCCGTAGCGCAGGTCGGCGACGGCCTCGGCGACGGCGGCGCGGTGGGCGCGCTCGGTCTTCGGGTGGACCAGCAGGGTGGCGCCGAGCGTGCCGGGCAGCTTGTCGTTGGCGAACTCCGTTGCGGCGCGCAGGAACTGAGGCGCGTCCTCGCCCGGAAGCCGTACGACACCGAGGGCGCTGGCGAACACCTCGTCGGTCAGCATCACGTCGTCGAGGCCCTCGATCTCCGGGACCAGGACGCGGCAGGAGTCGTCGATGCCGAGCGTCTCGGCCTGCGGGTGGGCGGCGGTGACCTTGCCGACACGGGCGGCGGCGCCCGGGTAGTAGTCGGCGCGCGGCGGCAGTTCGCGCAGGACCTTGCGGACCTCGGCGAGCAGCTTCTCGGTGCCGTCCCACTCGCGGGGCACCACGAGGATCTGCGTGGCGACACAGTTGTGTCCGGAGTTGTTCAGCTTGCTGGTGACGATGTGCTCGGCCTGGAAGCGGAAGTCGGCGTCGCTCCACGGGCCCGGCGTCACGATGCAGGGGCTGACGCCGCCCAGCTCGCTGGTGAACGGCTTGTCGTTGAGCGGGGTGTCGTCCTGCTTGCGCTGCTCGGCCTGCTCGTCCGTGCCCCACACGATGGCGTCGTGGGTGCGGTCGCTGCCGGTGACGTGGATGGAGTCGATGCCCTCGTGGCCGGTGAGGTACGCGCCCTCGGGGGCGCCGCCGTCGACGAAGCGGACGAAGCCGCGGTCGACGAACTCGCTGAACACCTTCTCGAAGTGCGGGCGCAGATAGTCGTTGACGGGGTTCATCTTCGCGAGGACGACCTCGCCCTCCGCGTACAGCTTGTGCAGGATGTCGAGCGGGGTGATCGCGGCGATGTTGCCGGCGCCGAGCACCAGGGAGACGGCGCCCTCGCCGGGCCGGCCCCGGTACTCGCCCGCGGCACGGGCCAGGGTCTGCTCAGGGGTGGTGCCGGGCAGCGTCCACACCTGCGCGGTGAAGCCGTTGAGCAGCAGCCGGTCGGAGAGGGTGACGGGGAAGACGTCGACGACGGTGCGGCCCTCGTGGCTGCGCACGGCCTTGGCGTCCAGCGGCTTGTGCCCGGCGGCCAGACGACGCAGCACGTGCAGGTAGGCGCTGATCGTCTGGGCCAGGGCCCAGGGCGCGCTGATCCAGTCCTCGGCGGCCCACTCCGAGGTCTGCGGGTAGCCCTTGGCCTCGGCCGCGTCGGCGACCATCGCGGCGGCGCCGTCGGAAATCCGCGGCAGCATCCGCTCCAGGAGGGCGATCCGCTCGGGCAGCGCCGTCTCCGTCCAGGCCTTGGCGTGCTCCTTGAGGTCGCCGACCGCCTGGTCGAGGGGGGCGGTGTCGAGTGCTGCTGGGGCGCTCACGGTCAACTCCTAGTAATGCGCGGGGGGATGGGGGTGCGTGGGAGGTCGGCCCATCCTAGGGGCCGACCTCCGTGGAGTCGCGGGTCGGACCGGTGACCGGTCAGCCGACCAGCCGGGCGCGGTCGCGCTCCGGGTCGATCAGGGCGAACGCCAGGACCGCGCCGACCGCGATCAGCACGCCGGACACCAGGACGGCCTGGTGGTACCCGGCCTCGCCGTGGGCGTCGACGAGCGCGCCCACGACGGCCGGGGCGACGAGGCCGCCCACCGTGACGATGGCGTTCATCAGCCCGAGGGCGCCGCCGCTGCGGGCCGGCGGGGCGAGTTCGGCGACGGTGGTCGCCGCGACCGAGGCGTACGAGCCGCCGAAGCCGAAGCCCAGGGAGATGAGCACGGTCTGGACGACCACGGAGTCGGTGAGCGGCACGGCCAGGCAGCAGGCCGCGCCGATGGCCATGATCCAGCCGCCGACCTGCCCACGGGCGCGCTTGCTGCTCACGCCGCGGCGCATCAGCCGGCCGGTGAGGGCGGCCTGGCCGAACAGGACCAGGGCGCCGACCGCCCACGGCGCGACGACGACCGTCCCGGCGGTGCCGGCCGAGTAGTCCAGGGCGTTGCGCAGGTACGACGGCAGCCAGACCAGCATGAGGGCCACGGTCCAGTAGCTGGTGAGGTAGGTCAGGGTGACGCCGATCCAGGTGCGGCTGGCGAAGATCCTGCGGTACGGCACCTGCGGCGCGTCGTCGGCCGTGGCGGCTGCGGCGACGGTCTTGCGGCCGCGCGGGCTGTCGGCGCCGAAGAGTACCCAGGCGACGCACCACACGGCGCCGACGACGGCGAGCACCCACAGGGCGGCGCGCCAGCCGTGGTTCTGGATCACCCAGGACAGGGTCGGCGCCGACACGATCACGCCGAGGGTCACGCCCACGGTGATCAGTGCGCCGGGCAGGTTGCGCTTCTCGTTGGGGAACCAGGACAGGCTGGCCTGCTGGGCCACCGGGAAGGCCGGCCCCTCCGCCGCCCCGAGGAACACCCGCGAGGCCACGAGCACCGCGAGCCCTCCGCCGATCGCCGCCGGGACCTGCGCCACGGACCACAGCACCGCCATGATCAGGATGAGCAGCTTGGGCGACACCCGGTCGGCCAGCATGCCCACGACGATGGCCGCGACGGAGAACAGCAGGAAGAACGCGCTGTTGGCGAGCCCGAACTGAGTGGCACTCAGATGCAGGTCGGCACGGATCTCGTCGGCCGCAAGCCCCAGTACGGACTTGTCGGCGAAGTTGACCATCATGAAGGCCACGAGCAGCCCGGTCACGATCCAGGCGCGGGCGTTGCTTCTGCCGGTGGCTTCGGTGGCCCCAACAGGCTGTTGGGGCACGGTGGGTGCCGCGGTCATGGGTTCTCCTGAAGGGGAATTCCTGAAAGGACGGAGGGGAGACGGCAACGCAGGGGCGGGTCGGCCCGCACCACAGCCGGCGGGTGGTGCGGGCCGGGCGGGGGGTCAGGACAGCGGGACACCGGCGATGGCGATGCGCTCCATCACCCGGGGCTGCGGGAAGTAGTCGTTGACCGCGTAGTGCTGGACGGCGATGTTGTCCCAGATGGCGATCGAGTCGGCTGCCCAGTTGAAGCGGATCTGGAACTCGGGGATGCGCGCCTGGAGGACCAGAGTGTCGAGCAGCTCACGGCCCTCCGCCTCGGAGACGCCCTTGATGGACCGGGTGAACGGCTCGTTGACGTACAGGGTCTTGCGGCCGCTGCGAGGGTGGCGGACCACGATCGGGTGCTCAACCTGCGGATACCTCGCGCGGAAGGCGGCCTTCTGTTCGTCGTTCATGAGGGCGCCCCAGCTGGCCTCCCAGTCGTGCACGGCGGTGAGGTTCTCGATGCGCTCCTTGAGGTCCTCGGGCAGGTTGTCGTACGCGGCGGCCATGTCGGCCCACATCGTGTCGCCCCCAGCTGCGGGCACCTCGATGGCGCGCAGCACTGCGCCGAGGGACGGGTTGACCATGAACGAGTGGTCGCTGTGCCAGATGTTCTTCTTGCCGGCGGCCTTGGCGTCCTTGGCCAGGAGGGAGATGCCGACGGTGTCGGTCTTCCCGAAGAAGGGGTTGGGCTCCGGCGGGCCCCACAGGCCCGAGAGCGCCATGTGGTGCTCGTGGGTGAAGCCGGTCTGACCGCGGAAGAAGATCACCTTCCACTCGAGGAGCGCCTGACGCAGCTCCTCACCGAGTTCGTCGTCGATCGGCTGCGTCAGGTCGACGCCACCGATGACGGCGCCCAGGTGCGGGGTGAGCGGGCTGATCTCGATCCGCTTGTACTCCGTCTGCTCGGCGCCGGGAGCGAGCCGCTCGAGGACGCGGCGCCCGTAGTGCATCAGAGGCTTGTCCAGGACCGGCTTGGGGTCGGTCACAGGGGTCGAGGCGACGTCCTGCATGAGGGTTCCTTCCGACGACTGGCACTTATTACGTAACCGGCAGTATCGATATTGGATCGCGCCAGGGCAAGGGGTCCGGGCGAGTTGTTTTCCGGTTTGTTTTCCGGTGCCGCGCACGGGATGCCCAGGTGACATCCAGGCATGACAAAGGGCGCGCAGGGCGATAAACCGCCCTGCGCGCCGGGGAGATGACGAACGTCAGTCCTGAGTCACGGCCGGGTGCCGACCGCCCGGCCGATCATGTCCACGACCGAGTCGACGAGAGCCTGGTCCGGCAGCTGCTGCTCGCCGACCATCCGGAAGACCAGCGCCGCCGCCACCAGCGTCGCCGCGTCGGCCACGTCGACGTCGGAACGCACATCGCCGCGCGCCACCCCGCGCTCCAGCAGGTGCCGTGTCTCGCCCATCACTCGGGCCGTGTAGTCGCGGAACGCGCCGGGTTCCGACTCCGCCTCCGCGGCGGTGCCGATCACGCCGGCCAGCAGCCGGTCGACACCTGGCTGCCGGTACGCCTCCATGCGCGCCGTCAGGACGGCACGCAACTCGGCCCGGAAGTCCCCCATGTCGGGCACGGTGAGCGGCCCGATCCGGGACTCCGCCGCCGCGATGACGAGATCCTGCTTGGTGGGCCAGCGCCGGTACACGGCCGGCTTGCTCACCCCCGCGCGCGCCGCGACGCCGTCCATGGTCAGAGCGCCCATGCCGCTCTCCGCCACCAGCTCGACGGCAGCGTCGAGAACCGCCCCGGTGACATGCTCCTGCCGCGGCCGCCCGCGCCCTCTGCGTGTGCGTTCCACCTGCTCCTCGGCCATGCGGTGACCTTACGCGGGCGCCGGCCCTGCCGGACCCGTCGGGTGGCCCGTGCCCGCACCCGGGACGGCGTCCTACCGCTCGCGCGGTCCGTTGCCGGGCGCGGCGGGCGGCTCGGTGCCGACGCCGGCAACCGGCCGGCACCGGGCCGCACCCGCGTGAGGTCAGCCGCCCGACACCCCTGCCATCGCTGCCAGTTCGGCCCGCAGTACATGCTTGGTGATCTTCCCCGACGGCGTGCGGGGAAGCTCCTGGCGCAGCACCAGCTCGCGCGGGATCTTGTAGCGGGCGATCCGGCTCTCCAGCCACGCGCGCACACCCGCCAGATCCGGTTCCGTACCGTCGCGCGGCACGACGACGGCCACCACCGTCTCGCCCCACTGCGGATGCGGGCTGCCGACGACGGCGACGTCGAGCACGTCCGGGTGGCCGCGCAGCGCGCCCTCCACCTCCTGTGAGGCGACGTTCTCGCCGCCGGTGATGATCACGTCCTTCATCCGGTCCACGATCGTGACGAAGCCGTCCTCGTCGACCCGGCCGAGGTCGCCGCTGCGGTACCAGTCGCCCGCGAACACCTCGGCGGTGGCTGCCTCGTCGCCGAGGTAGCCGATCATGCGGGTCTCGGAGCGCAGCCAGATCTCCCCGGTGTCGCCCGCACCGGCGTCCGTGCCGTCGGGGCGTACGACCCGCAGGTCCACGCCGGTCATGCCGCCGCGCCCGATCGACCCGGCCTTCGTCACCTGCTCGGCGGGGGAGAGCGAGGTCCCCGCCGGGCCCATCTCGCTCATCCCGTACACCTGGTGGAAGTCGTCCGACCCGTACGCCTTCATCAG
Organism: Streptomyces sp. NPDC107517; assembly: GCF_055582645.1. NCBI lineage: Bacteria > Bacillati > Actinomycetota > Actinomycetes > Kitasatosporales > Streptomycetaceae > Streptomyces > Streptomyces sp. NPDC107517. The sequence goes on from NZ_JBVJPM010000016.1 coordinate 30,465, forward strand.
CCTGCGTGCGGTGTCCGCGTCCAGGGGCCCGGCCCCGTAGATCCAGGCACGCACGGACGTCAGGTCGAAGTCGGCGAAGTCGGTGACGCTCTGCACCGGGGCGATGAGCGCGATCGGAGCCCCGAACATCGCGGTGACCCGCTCGCGCTGGATCGTCTCCAGCATGCCGCGCGGGTCGTACTCGCGCTGCAGCACGACCGTGGCCCCGCGCACCAGGGTGCCCAGCGTCCAGTTGTTGAGCGGGGACGCGTGCCAGATCGGCATGCAGATCAGGAACCGGTCCTCGGCCCGGAGGGGGATCGTGTCCGCGGTGTACCCGGCCGTCAGGGCGATGTTGCGGTGCGTGTGCACACAGCCCTTGGGGGTCCCGGAGGTGCCCGACGTGTAGAGGATCTGGGCGATGTCGCTGTCCGGACCCGCTTCGGCGCGCCACGGCTCGGCGCCCGCCAGGCGGGACTCGAAGGAGTCCGCGGGTCGCGTGGCCGCATCGGCGTCGGCGTGGCTGACCAGCCACGTCACGTCCACGTCGGCCGCGGTCGCCCGCTCGCCGATCTCCACGTCGACGAGCGCCAGCCGGGCCCCGCAGTGCCGCAGCTGGCGCTCCACCTCGGCCGTCTGGAGCTTGTGGTTGACGGGCACCAGGGTGGCGCCCGCGTACCAGGCGCCGAACGCCGCGAACAGGAAGGCGGGGGTGTTGTACGTCATGACCGCGAGACGGTCGCCCGGCCGCAGTCCGGCGTCGCTCAACACCGTCGCGGCGCGCCGGGCCGCTTCGGCGAACTCCCGGTAGCTCCACCGCTGTTCGCGGTAGACGACGGCTTCCTTGTCGCCGGCCGAGCGAACCACGCTGTCCAGCAGGGCACTGAGGTGCATCACGTTCTCCTGACGAGCCGGATCGGCGGAACCGACCATGGCGGGAAAGTCTGAATCATGGTTCACTTCTTTCATGGCCTACCGCAAGACCCCAGCCGAAATCAGTCGGCTCGAAGCCGCGAGAGAGCGTCTTGTCTCCTGCGCCACCTCGGTCGTGGCGGAGGTGGGCTGGTCACAGGCGTCCGTGACCGCTGTCGCCGACTCGGCGGGCATCGCGGCCGGCTCCGTGTATCAGCACTTCCCGTCCAAGGCCGCCCTCGCCGTGGAGGTCTTCCGTCGCGCCGCGGGGCGCGAGGTCGACGTCCTGGGCGAGGTGCTGCACGGTCCGGGAGACCCCGTCGAACGGCTCCGCCGCGGCGTCGAGGTGTTCGCCCGCCGAGCCCTGGAGAACCGTGGCCTCTCCTACGCCCTGCTCGCCGCGCCCGCCGAACCCGCCGTGGGCGCCGAGCGGCTCGACTTCCGCCGCCGCTACCGCGCGCTGTGGGCCGAGGTGGTGCGCGAGGGAGTGGCATCGGGTCAACTGCCCCCGCAGAACGCGGAGATCACCGCGGCCGCCCTGACCGGAGCCATCGGCGAGGTGCTGGTCGACCCGCTCGGCACCCCCGACGAGAACACCACCGAGGAACTCCTCACCGACCTCACCGCCGCGGCGCTGCGCTGCGCGGGCGCACCGACCGACTGATTCCCACCCTCTCCCCTGGAGGAGGCCCCCATGCCCAGCAACCCCACCGCCGTGACGCACGAAGTGACCAATCAGGCACCGCCGTTGACCGGTCACGATGCCGCCGACGACCCGGTACTGCTCGAAGGCATCCGTCGCGAGGGCGCCGAGTGGCACATCGACGAACTGCACCGCTTCGGCCGCGTCGTCGGCAGCGAGGAGGCACGGACCTGGGCCGACCAGGCCAACCGCTTCGAGCCGGAACTGCGCACGCACGACCGTTACGGCAACCGCATCGACGAGGTCGACTTCCACCCCGCCTACCACTCGCTGATGTCCGCCACGGTGGGCGCCGGCGCGGCCGGTTCCGCGTGGGCCGACGAACGCCCCGGCGCCCACGTGGCACGGGCCGGCACATTCATGCTGGCCACCATGCTGGAGCAGGGCCACATGTGCCCGGTCTCCATGACGTACGCCGTCGTCCCGGCGCTGCGCCGCGCCCCCGACCTCGCCAAGACGTACGAGCCGCTGCTCACCAGCAACGTCTACGACCCGGGCCTGCGCAACCCGACCGGCAAGCGAGGCCTGCTCGCCGGTATGGGCATGACGGAGAAGCAGGGCGGCACCGACGTGCGCGCCAACACGACGACGGCCGTCGAACAGGCCGACGGGACCTGGCGGCTGCGCGGTCACAAGTGGTTCACCAGCGCCCCGATGAACGACCTGTTCCTGGTGCTGGCGCAGGCGCCCGGCGGTCTCTCCTGCTTCCTGGTGCCGCGGGTGCTCCCGGACGGCAGCCGCAACACCTTCCGCATCCAGCGCCTGAAGGACAAACTGGGCAACCGCTCGAACGCCTCCAGCGAGCCCGAGTTCGACGACACCGTGGCCTGGCTCGTCGGTGACGAGGGCAAGGGCGTGCGCACCATCATCGACATGGTGACCATGACCCGGCTCGACTGTGTGCTGGGCTCCGCCGGCCACATCCGCGAGTCCCTCGCGCAGGCCGCGCACCACACCCGCCACCGCTCGGTGTTCGGCGCCAAGCTCATCGACCAGCCCCTGATGCGCAACGTCCTGGGCGACCTGTCCCTGGAGTCGGAGGCGGCAACGACGCTCGGCCTCCGGCTCGCGGGCGCTGCCGACCGCGCCCAGCGAGGCGACGCCCAGGAGCGCACCTTCCTGCGCCTGGCCACCGCCGTCGGCAAGTACTGGGTCTGCAAGCGGCAGCCCGCCGCCGTCGCCGAGGCCCTGGAATGCCTGGGAGGCAACGGATACGACGAGGCGTCAGGCATGCCCCGCCTGTACCGCGAAGCCCCCCTCAACGGCATCTGGGAGGGCTCCGGCAATGTCAACGCCCTGGACATGCTGCGGGCGCTGGGCCGCGAGCCCGAATCCCTGGAGGCGTTCCGTACGGAGATCGAGGCGGCGTCGGGCGGTGACCGGCGGCTCGACGCGGCCTGGCAGGAGCTCCAGGGCGAACTCGTCCTCACCGAGGACGCGCCGCTGCGGGCCCGCCGGGTCATCGAACGTGCGGCGCTCGTGCTGCAGGGGTCGCTCCTGGTCCGCCACGCGCCGGCCGCTGTCGCGGACGCGTTCTGCGCCTCGCGCCTCGCCGGGGACCGCGGACTCGCCTTCGGGACGCTGCCGCCGGGGACGGACTTCGGGGCGCTGCTGGAGCGACTGCCGGCCTGACCTTCGCTCGCCGGTCGACCCGCGCTGAGTCCGCTCTTCCCGTTGTCGTCCGCCGATCCGCGGACGACAACGGGTCCCCCGGTACGTTGGGAGCGCCGTTCCTATCAGGTGTACGCGGACGGGTTCGGTGTTGCGCACCGTGGGCACGGCAGCGCGCCGTCCTCCCGCCGTCACGACCGCCCCGGCGCGGTGTGAATAGAGTGGGCGAGTGGATCTCAACGCTGTGCGCACCTTTGTCGCGGCCGTGGACGCCGGCCAGTTCCAGGAAGCCGCCGCAGCCCTGTCGATCACCCAGCAAGCCGTCTCCAAGCGCATCGCCGCCCTGGAGAAGGACCTGGAAGTACGGCTGTTCACCCGCACACCACGTGGCGCCGAGCTCACCATCGACGGCCAGGCGTTCCTGCCCCACGCCCGCGAACTCCTCCGGGCGGAGGACCGGGCCGATGCCTCCGTGCGCCCCGGCCGGCGCGCCCTGCGCGTCGACGTGATCAACCGGCGGATCGCGCCGGCGGTGCTTCTCCAGGACTTCTATCGCACGCGTCCTGACATCGACCTCGACGTCGTGACCCTGAACGCCGATGTCGACACCGCGATCGCCGCAGTCGCAGCCGGGACGATCGATGCCACGTTCCACGCGATCACCGTCGCCGAGCGTCACCTGCCGGCCTCGATCAGGACGACCCGAGTGATCGACGACCCGCACGAGCTTCTCGTCGGGCCCTCCCATCCGCTGGCCGATGCCGACAGCGTCACGCCCGCACAACTCGCCGGACACCGCATCTGGATGCCCGGCATGGCACCCGGCACCGAGTGGGCCGACTACTACGACGAGTTCGCCGCCGCATTCGGGCTCACGATCGATGTCATCGGGCCCGTTTTCGGGAACGAGGCGCTGCTGGACGAGATCGCCGACTCAGCCGACCTCGCGACCCTCGTCGGCGAAGGATCGCGCTATCTCTGGCCCGACAGTTATGACCTGCGTCGCATTCCGGTGCGGAACCCGACGCCGGTCTATCCGATGTCCCTGATCTGGCGCGGCGACAACCGGCATCCGGCGCTCGACGCCTTCCGCGCCCACCTGGAGGCGACCCGGGCGCGGACCCCGGACGCCGACGTCTGGGAACCGACGTGGAGACAGCGGACCGCCAGAAGGCCGTGAGCCCCCCGGCAGTGTCCGTGTCCGCTCGTCAGCGGAGCACCACCGTGCGCCTTCCCTGGACGAAGACGCGGCCTTCGCAGTGCCAGCGGACGGCCCGGGCCAGGGCCGCCGATTCCGCGTCGCGGCCGATGGCGGCCAGGTCCTCGGGGGTGTGGCTGTGGTCGGCGCTGATGACCTCCTGCGCGATGATCGGGCCTTCGTCGAGGTCGGCGGTGACGTAGTGGGCCGTCGCGCCGACGAGTTTGACGCCGCGGTCGTGAGCCTGGTGGTAGGGCTTGGCGCCCTTGAAGCTCGGCAGGAACGAGTGGTGGATGTTGATCAGACGGCCGGGCAGCTGAGCGCACAGGCCGTCGGAGAGCACCTGCATGTAGCGCGCGAGCACGACGAGGTCGACGTCGAACGAGTCGATGAGCTCGAGGAGCCGGGCCTCGGCTGCGGGCTTCGTCGAGGCAGTCACCGGCACGTGGAAGAACGGGATGCCGTGCCAGGCGACGAGTGCCTCGTGGTCGCGGTGGTTGGAGACGACGGCGACCACGTCGATGGGCAGGTCGCCGCTGCGGGTGCGGAAGAGCAGGTCGTTGAGGCAGTGGTCGTAGCGGGACACCATGATCAGCACGCGTCGGCGGGTGCTGACCGGTTCGATGTGCCACCGCATGGCGAAGGGGGCGGCCACGGCGGCGAAGTCGTCGCGCATGACCTGTGTGGTGTTCTCGCGGCCGGCGGCGAAGCGCACCCGCATGAAGAAGTGGCCGTCCCGACGGTCGCCGAACTGCTGGTTGTCGATGATGTCGCTGCCGTGCTCGACGAGGAACCGCGAGACGGCGTGGACGATGCCGGGTGCCTCGGGGCAGTCGAGGGTGAGCACGTGCTCGACCGTTGCCGTGGCGGGGTCCGTCGGCGAGGAGCCGGTCGGCGAGGCGGCGGGGGGCGCGGCGGAAGCCTGGGAATCAGTCATGGTGTCCGCAATCGGTGACGTTGGCGGAGAGGCCGCCGTCGGGCGGCCTCCTTGCATGTGGCCCTCATGTCCAGGCCGGAGTCGCGCTCGGTCGTGATGACCATGTCGAGAGGGTCCGCTTGCGTGCGGTGACCGGCCCGGCGTCGGCGTGAGGTTGGCGTCCGACGAAGCGCCGGGCCGTCCACGTCGGCCCCGCCGTGTGAGTGGCGGGGCTGACGCGGACCGCGTACACGTCGCATGTGCGCGACGGGGTCAAGGCAGCTCGGGGCCGCGGAACTCGCTCATCGCGTCGATGAGCCAGCGCGCCAGGTAGTCGGCGAAGGACGAACGCGGCAGCAGCCGGTACACCGGCTCGTCGTCGACCTGCCAGAGCAGGACCGCGATCGGTCCCACCGTGGTCGACACCGCCCGGCCCGGACCGAAGACCCGAGGATGCAGGTCCAGCGGGCAGCCCTTCTCCAGCACCTCCCGGGCGGCCGGGCCGCTCAGTTCGAGGGTGGTGCGGTTCGCCGAGACGTCGACGACGGAGCCCGGATCCGCAGCGAGTGCTTCCCTCAACTCGGCGGCCGCGACACCCTCTTCGGTCCGGGACAGCACGAGCCACTCGTCAGGTCCGAGCCAGAACGCCGTGTGGGCGCCGGACGAGGTGGTCTCGCCGTGCTCGCGGGGGAGCGGTGCTCCCAGGGTCTTCTCGACGCGGATCGCCGCCGCGGACGCGGGGCTGACGCGAAGATTCACCATGCTGACGAAGGGCCGCTCGGTCAGCGTGACGCCGCGGGTCCCGGTGACGGCGGCGTCCCGCATCCGCTCCGCGAGGTGCGCCAATGGGCTCACGCGCAGTGCCGACAGGTCTGTGCGCGCCTCGTTCGTGGGCTCAGCCATCGCGCTTGGTCCCTTCGGGGTCGTAGAGGACGGAGTCGGTGACTTCGACGGGCACCAGGTCGTCGCCCACGGGGGCGAGCAGGGTCGAGCCGATCCTGGCCCGCCCGCCGGCGACGAGGGCGAGGGCGAAGGGGCGGCCGAGTGCGGCGCTGTGGTAGCTGGAGGTGACGTGGCCGAGCATGGGAACCGGCCCGGCCTCGGGTGTCAACGGCGTGTCTTGCGCGATGAGTTGGGATCCCTCGGGCAGTCGCGTCGTACGGTCGGTGGGCAGCAGGCCGACCAGCTGCTTGCGGTCGGCACGAGTGGTGTCGGCGCGGGAGTGGGACCGGTTCCCGATGAAGTCCTTGCGCTTGGAGACCACCCAGTCCATGTTCGCGTCCTGCGGGGTGACGGTGCCGTCGGTGTCCTGGCCGACGATGATGAACCCCTTCTCGGCGCGCAGGACGTGCATCGTCTCGGTGCCGTACGGAGTGATGTCGTACGGCCGCCCGGCCTCGTACACCTGCTCCCAGACGGCCCGGCCGTACCACGCGCAGACGTTGATCTCGAAGGCGAGCTCACCGGAGAAGGAGATCCGGCAGACACGCGCCGGGATGCCCGAGACCAGCGTCGTCTCGCGGAACGCCATGAAGGGGAACGCCTCGGCGGAGACGTCGAGTCCGGGAGCCAGCTTCGCGATGACGTCACGTGACTTCGGGCCGACGACGGCGACCGTCGCCCACTGTTCGGTCACCGAGGTGCAGTGGACGTCGAGCTCGGGCCACTCGGTCTGCAGCCACTCCTCCAGCCAGCCCAGGACCCCGGCGGCGCCACCGGTCGTGGTGGTCATGAAGTAGCGGTTCTCGTCGAGGCGCAGCGTCACGCCGTCGTCGAAGATCATGCCGTCCGGCTTGCACATCACGCCGTAGCGGGCCATGCCGGGCTTCAGCTTCTTGAAGGCGTTGGTGTAGACGCGGTTGAGGAACTCGCCCGCGTCCGCGCCCCAGATCTCGATCTTGCCGAGGGTGGTGGCATCCATGAACGCCACACCCTCACGGGCCGCGCGGCACTCGCGGGCGACGGCCGCGTCCATGTCCTCGCCGGGCCGGGGGTAGTACCAGGGCCGCTTCCACTGCCCGACGTCCTCGAACTCGGCGCCGTGGGCGACGTGCCAGCCGTGGACGGACGTGGTGCGCTCCGGGTCGAAGAGGTCCCCGCGCTCACGCCCGGCGAGGGCCGCGAAGGCCACCGGGGTGTAGGGCGCCCGGTAGGCGGTGGTGCCGATCTCGCCGGGTGACGCGCCCGCGCCGAGGGCCTGGGCGATCACGCCGATCGCGTTGACGCCGGACGTCTTGCCCTGGTCGTTCGCCGTGCCGAGGGAGGTGTAGCGCTTGACGTGCTCGACGCCGCGCATGCCGGCGCCGGTGGACCGCCAGACGTCGGCGACGGTGACGTCGCGCTGGAGGTCGACGAAGTGGGTGTCCCAGGTGCCGGGTTCGCCGACGGGGGAGGGCACCAGCCACAGGGCGCGGACGTCGGGCCGTGCGTCCGCGGACGGCGCCGCGGACACCGGGACGGGGAACCCTGCCTCGGTCGCGGCCAGCGCGCCGGCCCGGGCGCCTTCGGCCAGTGCTCCGTCGAGACCGTACGTCCCACGCGCCGCGCCGACGGTCTGCTGGTGCCGAACCGTGCCGTCGGGTACGAACGCGACCAGGTCGTCGTCCCAGCGCAGCTTGCCCTGGCGCTGGCTGTGGAGGTGGACGACCGGGCTCCAGCCGCCCGAGACGGCGAGCAGGTCGCAGTCGAACTCTTCTGTCTCGCCGACGAGTCGGCCGTCGGCGTCGAGGGCCTGGACGGTGACGCCGGTGAGCCGGGACTCGCCCGCGGTGTCGGCCACCGCGCTGCCCGTGAGGACCCGAACCCCGGTCGTCGCCGCGATCTCGGCTGCCCGCGGGGACAGTTCGACGCGCGCGTCCACGACGGCGGCGATGTCGATCCCGGCCGCGTGCAGATCGGCGACCGTGTCGTACGCGCTGTCGTTGGTGGTGCCGACCACGGCTCGCCTGCCCGGAGTCACGCCGTACCGGTTGATGTACGTGCGTACGGACGCGGCCAGCATCACACCGGGACGGTCGTTGCCGGCGAAGGTCAGCGGGCGCTCGTGCGCGCCGGTCGCCAGGACGACCTGGCGGGCGCGGATGTGCCACAGTCGCTGGCGCGAGACGCCCGAGGACGGGTCGGGGGCGCCGGCGCCGAGGTGGTCGGTGCGCCGCTCCAGGGCGAGGACGTAGTTGTCGTCGTACGACCCGAACGCGGTGGTGCGCGTCAGGACGGTGACCTCGGACGCGGCGTCGAGTGCTGCGCGTACCTCGGCGACCCACTCCGGTCGGGTGCGTCCGGACAGCAGCGCCCCACCGGGCTCGGGCTGGTCGTCCACCAGGATGACCCGCGCGCCGGATTCGGCGGCGGCAGCGGCGGCCGAGAGCCCGGCCGGGCCCGCGCCGACCACCAGGACGTCGGTGTGGACGTACTTCTTGTCGTAGACGGCGGGGTCGGGGGTCGGGTCGAGCCGTCCCATACCGGACAGCGTCGTCGCGGACAGGCCGTCGTACAGCTCCACCGTCGTCGCGGGGAGCATGCCCTCCGAACATGAACCGCCGAGCTGCACCAGGGCGTTGGGCTCCTCGACGCCCGCCGAGACAATGCCGCGGGGACGGCCGAGGTAGAGCGACGGGGCGGCCTCCACGATGCCGTTCGCCAGCATGGCGGAGGCGAGGGTGTCGCCCGGGTGGCCGGTCAGCTCCCGTCCGTCAAGGGTGAAGTGGAGCAGGGTGGTGCGGTCGACGCGGCCCGCGTCGCCGAGCCGGAACTGCTGGTCGGTCATCGCTGCTCTCCGGCCGGGTCGGTGACGTGGGGTTCGGGGCGCGGCTCGTCGAGCCGGTAGGTGGCGAGCACCTCGTAACTCACGGTGTCACGCAGGGCGTTGAACCAGCGGCGGCAGCCGTGGCTGTGCATCCACCGCTCGGCGAAGGGGCCCTTCGGGTTGTCGCGGTAGAAGACGTACTCGGCCCACTGCCCGTCGTCGAGGTCGGCGGGGTTCTCGGGGTACGGAACGTGGGCCTGGCCCCCGTAGTGGTATTCGCTCTCGTTGTGGGGACCGCACCATGGGCAGTCGATCAGCAGCATCGCAGCAGCGTCCTCTCAGTGGGCCACGGCCGCGGCGCCGTGTTCGTCGATCAGTGCGCCCGTCGTGAAGCGGTCCAGGGCGAAGGGGGCGTTCAACGGGTGCGCCTCACCCGTTGCGATGGTGTGCGCGAAGGTCCAGCCGGCCGCCGGCGTGGCCTTGAAACCACCGGTGCCCCAGCCGCAGTTGACGAAGAGGTTCTCCACGGGAGTGGCGCTGATGATCGGCGAGGCGTCCGGGGTGACGTCGACGATGCCGCCCCAGGTCCGCAGCACATGCGCCCGCGCGAAGATCGGGAAGAGTTCGACGGCTGCGGCCATCTGCTCCTCGATCACGTGGAAGGAACCGCGCTGCCCGTAGCCGTTGTACGAGTCGACACCCGCGCCCATCACCAGTTCGCCCTTGTGTGCCTGGGAGACGTAGACGTGGACGTGGTTGGACATGACGACGGTGGGGTGGACCGGCTCGTGCAGCTCGGAGACGAGCGCCTGGAGGGGGTGAGACTGGACGGGGAGGCGGATTCCGGCCCGTTCGGCGAGCACGCTGCTGTGCCCGGCGGCCGCGAGCCCGACCCGGCCGGCGTTGATGCGACCGAGGTTGGTCTCGACACCCACGACCTTCTCGCCGTCCTTGACGAAGCCGGTGACCTCGCAGCCCTGGATCAGGTCGACGCCCATCTCGTCGGCGCGGCGGGCGAGCGCCCAGGCGACGTGGTCGTGCTTGGCGATGCCCGCGCGGGGCTGGAAGGTGCCGCCGAGCACCGGGTACCGGGTGTCCGGCGAGACGTTGAGGATGGGGCAGACCTCGGCGACCTGGTCCGGGTCGAGCCATTCGGCGTCGACTCCGTTGAGCCGGTTGGCGTTGGCGCGGCGCATGCCCTCGCGGACGTCCTGGAGGGTGTGCGCGAGGTTGAGGACCCCGCGCTGGCTGAACAGGAAGTCGTAGTCCAGCTCCTGGGGGAGCCCTTCCCACAGCTTGAGGGCGTGCTCGTAGATCGCCGCGCTCTCGTCCCACAGGTAGTTGGACCGGATGATGGTGGTGTTGCGGGCCATGTTGCCGCCGGCCAGCCAGCCTTTCTCCAGGACCGCGACATTGGTGATGCCGTGTTCCTTCGCGAGGTAGTAGGCGGTGGCGAGGCCGTGGCCGCCCGCGCCGACGATGATGACGTCGTACGAGGAGCGCGGCTCGGGATTGCGCCAGAGGAAGTCCGGGTGTTCCGGCAGCTTCGGCTGCGGCTGGGCGGTCATGCCGCGTCTCCGTTCGGGCGGGACAGGTGCGGATACAGGGGAAAGGCGTGGGCGAGCTTCTCGACCCGGTCGCGCAGCAGGCCCGCCTGCTCCTCGCCGAGGTGCTCGGGCTTGAGCGCCCCCGCGACGATGTCGGCGACCTCACGGAACTCCTCGGCGCCGAAGCCGCGCGTGGCCAGCGCCGGTGTGCCGATGCGCAGGCCGGACGAGACCATCGGCGGGCGCGGGTCGAACGGCACGGCGTTACGGTTGACGGTGATGCCGACGCGGTGCAGGCGGTCCTCGGCCTGCTGCCCGTCGAGCGCGGAGTCGCGCAGGTCGACGAGGACCAGGTGGACCTCGGTGCCACCGGTGAGCACGGTGATCCCGGCCTCGGCCACATCGTCGCTGAGCAGGCGTCCGGCCAGGATGCGGGCGCCGTCCAGGGTGCGCTGCTGGCGCTCCTTGAACTCCTCGCTCGCCGCCACCTTGAAGGCCACCGCCTTCGCCGCGATGACGTGCTGAAGGGGCCCGCCCTGCTGCCCGGGGAAGACCGCCGAGTTGATCTTCTTGGCGAGAGCGGCCCGGCAGAGGATCACCCCGCCGCGTGGGCCGCCGAGAGTCTTGTGCGTCGTCGTCGTGACAACGTCCGCGTACGGAACGGGACTTGGGTGGAGTCCGGCCGCGACGAGCCCGGCGAAGTGCGCCATGTCCACCATGAGGTAGGCGCCCACCTCGTCGGCAATGCGCCGGAATGCGGCGAAGTCCAGGCGGCGGGGGTAGGCCGACCAGCCGGCGACGATCAGCTTGGGCCGGTGCTCGCGCGCGAGCCGCTCGACCTCGTCCATGTCGATGCGCAGGTCTGACTCGCCCACGTGGTACGGCACGACGTTGTAGAGCTTGCCGGAGAAGTTGATGCGCATGCCGTGGGTGAGATGACCGCCGTGTGCCAGGTCGAGACCGAGGATCGTGTCGCCCGGGCTGAGGAGCGCGAACATCGCGGCGGCGTTGGCCTGGGCGCCCGAGTGCGGCTGCACGTTCGCGGCCTCGGCGCCGAACAGGTCCTTGACCCGGTCGATGGCCAACTGCTCGACGACGTCCACGTGTTCACAGCCGCCGTAGTAGCGGCGTCCCGGGTAGCCCTCGGCGTACTTGTTGGTGAGGACCGAGCCCTGGGCCTCCATGACGGCGGCCGGGGCGAAGTTCTCCGACGCGATCATTTCCAGCGTCGACTGCTGGCGGTGCAGCTCGGCGGCGACCGCGGTGGCGACCTCCGGGTCGAGCTCGCTGAGCGGGAGGGCCTGGAGTGAGGCGGGAGTCGTGGTCGTGGTGATCGACTGGGCGTCCGTTGCCATCTGCGCACCATTCTGAGAGCCGACTAATGAGCAACTGATATATCAGTCTGTGCGGTAAGGTATGGGACCTCGACGGGACGGGTCAAGGGGGCCTCATGCAGCACGTGGCGACCGAGTCGACGGTCGGTGGTGAGGAGCTGTCCCTCGCCGAGCGCGCCTACCGCGCCATCCGCGACCAGCTCGTGATGCTCGACATCCGCCCCGGCGCGCCCATCAACGAGGACCAGCTCGCGCAGTCCCTCGGCGTCGGCCGTACCCCGGTGCGCGAGGCGCTCAAGCGGCTCCAGTACGAGCGCCTTGTGGCGACGTACCCCAGGCGCGGCACCTTCGCCACCGACGTCAACATCACCGACCTGGCCCATATCTCCGAAGTCCGCCTGGAGTTGGAGCCCCTGGCGGCGGCCCGCGCGGCGCGGCGGGCCACGGCCGAGGACCGTGCGGCCCTGGCGGCGGTGCGGCGCGAGCTGGCAGGCGTGGACCCGCGGCAGGGCGACGCGGCCGAGCTGATGCACCTGGACCTCAAGGTCCACCGTGCCGTCTACGCCGCCACGCACAACCCGTACCTGGAAGACACCCTCATCCGCCATGACAACCTGGCCACGCGCATCTGGTGCCTGTTCATCGACCGGCTCGCCGACATGGCCGGCCACGTCGAGGAGCACGGACCGCTGATCGACGCGATCGTCGCCGGTGAGGCGGGCGCGGCGGCCCAGATCGCCCGTGCGCATGTCGAGGGTTTCGAGCGGGCTGTGCGCGACGCCATCTGACCGCGGCTCGTGGCCTCGGTCAGGGGGCAACTCGCTTGTCGCGATGGCGAGTCGACGATGACCTCATCCGGCCAGACGCTCTGGCCGACGGGTCGGTGCGTGGCGCCCCGCCCCCTCGTCGCGCAGCCGGAGAGCGCTGAAGTCTCACCCTAAAGATGAGGTTGAAGGAACACGCTATGAGAGGCACGGACGAGGCCGGCCGGCAGTGCCCGGCGGGTCTGCCGGCGGTACGGTCCCTGGGTGATCACTGCTCGGCGGTCCTGTTCACCCGGATCAGTGTCTGCTGTCCGTTGGCCACGAGCTTGCGTGTGCCGTCGTCCCGAGAGGCAAAGACCTCCAGCTGACACACGGTCAGGGTCCGGCCGGCCTTGAGGACGGTTCCGACAGCCTCGAGGTGGTCCCCGAGGGCCGGCGCGAGCAGGTTGATCTTGTATTCGACCGTGAGCACCTCGGTGTTCTCGGGGAACAGGGTGAAGGCCGCGTAGCCGCCCGCGCTGTCGGCGATGGAACTGGTGGCGCCGGCGTGGAAGTAGCCGTGCTGCTGGGTGACTTCAGGCCTGGCCGGGAGCGCGATGTGCACGACGCCCGGTGCGATGCGGCTGAGCCGTGCGCCGAGGTGGGTCATGAGGCCCTGCCGGGCAAAACTGGCCCGGATGCGCTCCTGCACCTCGGTGCTCGCCTGCTCCTGCTGCTCGTGGCCTTCCACGTGTACTCCTTCGTCGGACATCGGGTTCTGTGGGTGAGTGCTGTGAGCCGTCATGGTCATACGGCCAGTCGTTCGGCGAGGAGGAAGCCGCCGATGACGATCATCATGGCGCCGGAGGCGCGGGTGACGGTCCGGGCTGCCGAGGGCCGGGCCCTCAGGACGGTGCGGGCGAAAACGCCGACCCCCAGGTAGACGACGGCGCAGGCCGTCATGTGGAGCGCGCTGAGCAGACCCGTCTGCGCGGCGACCGGCCAGCCGTCCGCGGGCCGGATGAACTGCGGGAACAGTGAGAAGTACAGCAGCAGGGCCTTGGGGTTGAGTCCGCTGATCCCGGCGCCCTTGAGCATGATCTGCCCGCGCGAGACGGCCATCGGCTCGGTGGACGCGCCCAGGACCGCCGGCCGCCGCAGAACGCCCCAGCCCAGCCACATCAGGTAGGCGGCGCCGACGACGGTGAGCGCGGTGAGGGCGGTCGTCGAACTCGCCACGATCGCCACCAGGCCCACGACGGCGAGCAGGGTGTAGCCCAGGTATCCGGCTATCAGCCCGGTGACCGCCGGGACGACCGACCGGTCCCGCAGCCCTGCCGAGATCGCGTAAGCCCAGTCCGCGCCCGGAGTGAACACCAGCAGAAGATCCACCGCCAGAAACGCCGCCACTGTTGTCGTGTCCATCAATCGATCCCTCTCGCATTCCGTACTTGAGAGGGAAGATTAGGTGCGATCTGCCCGAAAGTGTTTCTGTCTTTACTCCATGATCGCGCCTTCTGAGGGAGAATCTTCCTCATGGACGCCATGGACCGGAAAATTCTTACCGAGCTGCAGTTGGACGGCCGCCTGACCATCACCGAGCTGGCCGCCCGCGTGCAGCTGAGCGTCTCGCCCTGCCACCGCCGGTTGCGGGATCTGGAACGCGAGGGTGCCATCCGCGGCTATCGCGCCGTCGTCGACCCGGCGGCCGTCGGCCTGGACTTCGAAGCCCTGGTCTTCGCGACCCTGCGCTGGGAGCACCGCGACACCGTCACCGCCTTCGAGGAGGCCGTGACCGCCATCCCCCACGTCATCCAGGCGCAGCGCCTCTTCGGTGATCCGGACTACCTGCTGCGCGTCGCCACCGCAGACCTCGCCGCCTACCAGCAGCTCTACGACCGGCAATTGGCCCAACTCCCCGGCGTGCAGCGCCTGACCTCCACCCTCGTCATGAAGAACGTGGTGCAGGACCGGCCTCTGCCCGAGTAGCCGTGGCGAAGTGCGGGTGCCCCGGCGCGCACTGACCGGCCGGTCCCGCGGGACCCTGCGGAGCAGCGCCCTACAGGTGAGGCGGGACCACGGCGTCGATCAGATGAGGACCCGGTTCCGCGAACGCGCGGCGGAGCTGCTCGGTGAGTTCCTCGCAGGTGGTCGCCCGGGACGACGGGACGCCCATGCCTTCCGCGATCTTGGCGAAGTTCAGGTCGGGCGAGGAGAGATCGAGCAGCGTCTTCGCGGCCGGGCCCGAGAGGTCCGCGCCGACCCGCAGCATTTCGAGGCGCAGTACTGCGTAGGCGCTGTTGTTCAGGATGACGGTGGTGACGTTGAGGTTCTCGCGGGCCTGGGTCCACAGGGCCGAGATCGTGTACATCGCACTGCCGTCGGCCTCCAGATTGATGACCGGCCGGTCCGGTGCCGCGATAGCCGCCCCGGTGGCGACCGGGATGCCCTGCCCGATCGCGCCGCCGGTCAGCGTGAGGACGTCGTGCCGCGGAGCGCCGGCCGTCGCCGCGGGCAGGGCCGCGCCGGACGTGTTCGCCTCGTCCGAGATGATCGCGCCGGCGGGGAGCAGGGCGCCGACGACCTCGGCCCAGTTGTTCGCGGTGAGGGGGCCGCTCGGCAGCGTCGGGCCGGACGGTTCGGCCAGGGTCGGCAGGGTGCCCGCTGCCACCTGCTCGGCCAGCGCTTCCAGAGCGGCGACCACGTCCTGGGTCGGGTCGGCGAGGGTGTGCACCTGGGCGCCCTCCGGAACCAGGTCGCTCGGCTTGCCGGGGTAGGCGAAGAACGACACCGGCGAGCGGGTGCCCGCCACGATCAGGTGCTTGACGCCGTCGAGTTGGCGGACGGCCTGCTCGGCGAGGTAGCGGAGGCGCTCGATGGCGGGCAGGCCGGCGCCGCGCTCCAGCCGTGCGGGAAAGGTTTCCGCCAGGGCACGCGCGCCGGTGGCGTTCGCGATCCGGCTGGTCGCGACGAGGCCGGGCTCACGGCAGGCCGCGCCGCCGATCAGCAGCGCGGCGGGTTCGCCGCTGCGCAGGATGTCGGCGATGGATGACACCGTCTGCGGATCGGGAGCGACAGGAGTGCGCGAGGGCTGCGGTTCGGCGACCTGACCGCCCTCGTCCCAGGACGCGTCGGCGGGCAGGATCACCGTCGCGACCTGCCCCGGCGCCTCCATCGACGCCGCCACCGCGGCAGCGGCGTCGGCCCCGACCTCCGCGACCCGGTCGCTGCGCCTCACCCAGCCGCTCACCGAAGCGGCCACCGGGTCGATGTCGGACTCCAGGGGAGCGTCGTACTTCTTGTGGTGCGTGGCGTGGTCGCCCACCACGTTCACGATGGGGGTGTGGGCCCGGCGCGCGTTGTGGAGATTGGCCAGCCCGTTGCCGAGGCCGGGGCCCAGGTGGAGCAGCGTGGCGGCCGGCTTGTCGGCGATACGCGCGTATCCGTCGGCGGCGCCGGTGACAGCGCCCTCGAACAGGCCGAGCACGCCGCGCATTTCGGGTACGGAGTCGAGCGCGGCGACGAAGTGCATCTCCGATGTGCCGGGGTTGGCGAAGCACACTTCGACACCGGCACCGACGAGAGTACGGATCAGCGACTGCGCGCCGTTCATGGGCGGCCTCTCCGTCGCGGCTGTCTGCGCTGTCTGCCAGGGCTGACGCCGGCGACTGTCTGTTGTGGGATACGCGAGGGATGGGTGACCTGCGTTGCGGATACTAAGCGGTTGGTCATTGCCGTGTCGAGGCAATGACCTCGGTCCCGTGCCCGCGGGCGGTCTCGTCGAAGCCGGACGAGAAGGGCGCTCCGGCACGGGGCCGGACCGGTCAGGACGCCGCCCAGGGGCCGTTGCCGGACTCGAGGAGCGTCTGCTGCTCCTTCAGAGCCTGCTCGGTGAACACCCGGTATCCGGTCTCCGGCCGGTATCCGTGGATCTCCCGGGTGTCGAGGGCTCTCATGTAGTCGAGTACGGCTTCGTTGACGACCTGCCCGGGGACCAGCACGGGGAATCCGGGCGGGTACGGCGTCACGAACGTGGCCGACACGACGTCCCGGCCGCCGGCCATGCCCTCGCGCACCTCGTCCGCCGACAAGTACTCGCACTGTGTCTCGTCGTACGCCAGGTAGAAGGCCCGGCGGATGTCGCCTTCGGGAGTACGGCCTCCCGGCCGGAAGGCGGCATGGAAGGCGCTGAAGTCGGGCAGGGCGACGACCGTGTCGCGGGCGGCACCGGCGTCCGGCCGGCGCAGGGCGGGCGGGCCCAACTCGTCCTTGCGGTCCTCCAGTTCCTCGACGATCTTGAGGAGCACCTCGATGAGGTAGGCGACGGCGCTGCGGGTGGTGCCGATGTTCGTCATGAACAGCAGCGTGTTGCGGGTGCTCTTGTTGACCTGCACCCCGTAGCGGTCCATCAGGTGCTCGTGCTTGAACGTGTCCCCGTCGATGCCCGTGAGACCGATGTGCAGGGTCGCCCGGGTCGGGTCGAGCACGAACTCGTCGTCCTCCCACGCCGCGGACATCCGCGCCAGACCGGTCCGCAGCGGCTGTTCCACTCCGGAGGCCCGGAACTCGCCCGGGATCAGGTCGGGTGTCGTCAGGAAGCGCAGGTAGCGGCTGAGCACCGGGTGCTGATCGATCGCGTCGCGCAGCACTCCTGCCTGTTCGAGCTGCTTCTGCACCAGCTCGAAGCCCTCCAGCGCGGCCTGCCTTCGGCCCAGGTCGAGGGAGGCGAGGATCTGGTAGTTGGGGGAGGTGGAGGTGTGTGTCATGTACGCCTCCCGGAACGTCTCCGCCGTGCGGTGGCTGAAGTCCTGGTCGAAGACGTGAATCATGGAACCCTGGCGCAGCGAGGTGAGGGTCTTGTGGGTCGACTGCGTGGCGTACACCCGGACCCGGGCCTTGGCGGGGTCGGGGACGAGCCGGTGGCCGAGGAGTGTCTCGTCGTCGGGGGCGTCCCCCAACTCCTGCTGCTGCAGGGCGTACTGGTCGGTGAGGTCCTGGCCGCGCAGACTCTCCGTGAGGGCGCGGGCGGCGGCCATGGCGGTGCGCCGGCGGTAGACCGGGTGGAAGCGGGCGAAGGCGAACCATGCCTCGTCCCAGAGGAACGCCAGATCGGGCTTGAGTGCCAGGCACTCCTCCATCACCCGCTTCGGGTTGTAGACGATGCCGTCGAAGGTGCAGTTGGTCAGCATCAGCATCTTGACGCGGTCGAGGAGCCCGGCCCGCCGCAGCTCCAGCAGCTTGCGCTTGATCTCCTTCACGGGCACGGCGCCGTACATCCCGTAGCGGTCCAGGGGATAGGCGTCGAGGTAGACCACCTGGGCGCCGGCGAGCATCAGTCCGTAGTGGTGGGACTTGTGGCAGTTGCGGTCCACCAGGACGATGTCGCCCGGCCGCACCAGGGCCTGTACGACGACCTTGTTGGCGGTGGACGTGCCGTTGGTGACGAAGTACGACTGCCGCGCGCCGAACGTCTTCGCGGCGAGGTCCTGGGCTTCCCGCAGCGGGCCCGTCGGCTCCAGCAGGGAGTCGAGGCCGCCCGAGGTCGCGGAGGTCTCGGCGAGGAAGATGTTCAGCCCGTAGAACTCGACCATCTCAGGGATCCAGTGCGAGGTCAGCAGCGAGGTTCCGCGGGAGATGGGCAGGGCGTGGAAGACACCGGTCGGGCGTCTGCTGTGTGCCCTGAGCGCGGTGAAGAACGGTGCGCGGAAGCGTTCGCGGACGCCGTGCAGGATCGACAGATGGAGTTCGAGCAGCCCCTCGCGCGCGTGGAAGACCCGGGCGAATCCGCTGCTCAGCACGCCGGCGATCCGTTCCACCGAGCCGTCGGTCATGAGATAGAGGTCCATCTCGGGCCGCAGTTCGAGGAGCCGCGCGCCGAGCGCCTGAGCCCGCTGCTCATAGGGCCCGTCCTGCGCGTGCGGGTCGACCGGCGGCTGTTCGACGAGGCCGGCGACGACGCTCAGGTCGTACGGGGACCGGTCGGCGAACCTCCGGTGGATGACCACGGCTTGCAGGCCCGGGTTGACCAGGACGGCCATCGCCGCGTCCTCGAAGCTGGGCGCGACGACGATCTCGTACACGAACTCGTCCTCGGCGCGGCGCCGCCCGCGCAGCGAGACGCGCAGCGCCTCCTCCTCCGCCGCGGTCAGTTCGCCGACGACGAGGACCTCGAAGTACGGCTTGGGCGTTGTCCCGCCAGGCAGCGGCTCCTCCCCGGCCACAGCGGCCGGTTCGGCCCGGCGGGGCGTCGCGCTGCGGTACGACTCCGTGCCGAGAGCGCGATGCAGTTCGTCCGTGCGCCGGGCCAGGCCGTACCGGTCCTCGGCCGTGCGCAGGCGACGCAGTTCGGCGAAGGCGGTCCTGCCGGGGAAGGCCCAGCAGTTCTCGATCGGCAGCAACTGCCGGAAGAGTCCGTCCAAGCGCTCCTGCGTCGACTGCCGGTGGGCTGCGTCGGACGTGTCGGACGCCCACTGGCGTGCGAGTTCGGTCAGTGAGCTCCAGGCATCGGCACGCAGCTGACGGACGCTGCTGTACACGCCGGCGGCCGGTGAACCGGACGCCCCGGCAGGCGGATTGGCGGGTGTGTCACCCATCGTGTGGCTTCCTTGTTTCTGGCGTCGTGTCTCGGGACGGCGGAGAGCGAAAGGGGGGCGCGGGATCCCTCACGTGGGCGGGACGACGCACTGGTCGGCGCCGACGAGGGGAACACCGGCGCGGTGGGCGAGGTGCAGGTGTGAGGGCGGCACATGGCGCCGGGCGGTGACGTGGAACGCGCTGTCAGGTGCGGTCCGGATGGCCTCGACGGTCGTACGGATGCCGCCGACGCTGCAGGGGCGGCCCGGCATCCGCGCGCTGAACTCCGCGGTCCGGTCGGCGGCGACGACGGGGCGGGACGGGGAGTCGACGAATGCGGGGATGGCCGCCAGGCCCTGGGCGTCGAAGCTGCGCTCGGCCGCGGGCGCCTCGGTCCGGGGATCCACCCGGGCGACGCCGGTGCCGTCGATGACCAGGGCGCCGGTGTTCGTGATGAGCGTGGCGGCGCCGGGCCGGCCCGCGCCGGCGTGGTCGGCTTCGGCGAGGGGCTGGGGGACTGGCATGTGAATCTCTCCGTGGATGCTGCGGCCGGGTCCTGGCGGCACGGCGTGATCCGTGGGCACACGGCCGGGCAGCGGATGAGTGAGTGCCCCGGCGCGGACGGCGTTCCATCGCGCGTCCGCACCGGGGCTTCCATGAAGCACCAGGCCCCGGGGGCGGTGCCAGGGCCGCCGCCCGCAATGCGTCTCGTATCCCAGACTTCGCACGGGTGGTCCGCGGCGGCACCGGCGCGCGGACGTAACCTCCCGGTATGTCTCCCGTTCCCGCAGCCGCCCAGGTGCTGGCCATCCTCCGCTATCTCGCGGGCCAGGCAGGGCCCGTACCCGCCGCGGCGATCAGCCGTGACGTCGGGCTTCCCCGCTCGACGACGTACCACCTGCTCGACACCTTGGCGCGCGAGGGCTTCGTCGTGCACCTGCTCGAGGAGCGACGCTACGGACTGGGTGTCAGCGCCTTCGAACTCGCCTCCGGTTACAGCCGGCAGGCGCCCTTCCAGCGCCTGGCGCGGGTGCCGCTGGCGAAGCTCGTCGACAGCACGGGCCACAACGCGCACCTCGCCGTACTGCACGGCCGCGAGGTCATCTACGTGATCGAGGAACGGGCGCCGGGACGTGCCCCCTTGGTGACCGAGGTGGGTGTGCGGTTGCCGGCCCACCTCACCGCCAGCGGCCGGGCGGTCCTGGCCCGGCTGCCGCAGGCGCAGGTGCGGGCGCTGTTCCCCGACGCGTCGGCCTTCGTCCTGCGCAACGAGTCGGGCCCCGGCTCGCTGACCGCGCTGCGCCAACTCCTCGTGGAGGCACGCCGACGCGGGTACGCCACGGAGGACGGCGAGGTGACACCGGGCTTCGCGTCCGTGGCGGCCGCAGTCCTCGACCACGGCGCACACCCCGTCGCCGGGGTGGCGGTCACGTTTCGCGGCGACGAGGTCGGCGCCGAGCAACAGCGGCGGATCGCCGCGCAGGTGACCCGTACGGCGAACCAACTGAGCCGGCGCATCGGCGGGGTGGCCGACGCGACCGCTCGTACGCAGGCGGCGGGGCCTCTCACATAAAAGCCGAACTCCCGCCGCCGGACGGGCCGGCGGCGGGAGTTCGGCCTGCTCGGGTCAGGCCCGGGCGGTCACAGGAACCAGGTCCGGGTGGTTCATCCCAGCGGACCGGTCACCGACTCGGCGGCCGCGAGCGCACCGCCGGTCGCCAC
Organism: Streptomyces sp. NPDC107517; assembly: GCF_055582645.1. Taxonomy (NCBI): domain Bacteria; kingdom Bacillati; phylum Actinomycetota; class Actinomycetes; order Kitasatosporales; family Streptomycetaceae; genus Streptomyces; species Streptomyces sp. NPDC107517. The sequence continues at coordinate 51,448 of NZ_JBVJPM010000016.1, forward strand.
GAACCGGACGGCGGCCTCTATCTCGGGAGCGAGGTAGCGGTCGGTGCCGGGGCCCTCGACATCGCGGCGCAGTCCGGCCAGGACGGCCGCCGTGGCGGGCGCGGGGGCCAGGGGGCCACGAAGGTCGAGCGCGCGGGCCGCGGTGAGGATCTCGACCGCCACCACACGGGTCAGGCCGTCGATGGCGCGGCGCAGCTTGCGGGCCGCGGCCCACCCCATGGAGACGTGGTCCTCCTGCATGGCGCTGGAGGGGATGGAGTCGACCGAGGCGGGCGCGGCGAGGCGCTTGAGCTCGGAGACGATGCCCGCCTGGGTGTACTGGGCGATCATGTGGCCGGAGTCCACGCCCGGGTCGTCGGCGAGGAAGGCGTTCAGGCCGTGGTTGCGCGCGACGTCGAGGAAGCGGTCGGTGCGGCGTTCGCTGACCGAGGCGACGTCGGCGACGGAGATGGCCAGGAAGTCCAGGACGCAGGCCACGGGCGCGCCGTGGAAGTTGCCGTTGGACTCGACGCGCCCGTCGGGCGTGACGACGGGGTTGTCGATGGCGCTGGCCAGCTCACGCGAGGCGACCGTCTCGGCGTGCGCCAGGGTGTCGCGGGCGGCGCCGTGGACCTGCGGGGTGCAGCGCAGCGAGTACGCGTCCTGGACCCGGGTGCACTCAGGTCCGCGGTGGCTCGCGACGATCTCCGAACCCTTGAGGAGAGCGGTGAGGTTGGCGGCGCTCGAACCCTGGCCCGGGTGCGGGCGCAGGGCCTGGAGGTCGGCGGCGAACACGGCATCGGTGCCGAGCTGTCCCTCGACGCTCATGGCGGCGGCGATGTCGGCGGTGCGCAGCAGCATCTGCAAGTCGTGCGCGGCCATGACGAGTTGGCCGAGCATGCCGTCGGTGCCGTTGATGAGGGCCAGGCCCTCCTTCTCGTGCAGCGTGACGGGGGAGAGACCGGCGGCGGCGAGCGCGTCCGCGGCGGACATCAGGTCGCCCTTCGCGTCACGCACCTGGCCTTCGCCCATGACGGCGAGGGCGCAGTGGGCGAGCGGGGCGAGGTCGCCGGAGCAGCCGAGCGAGCCGTACTCGTGGACGACCGGCGTGATGCCGGCGTTGAGCAGGTCGGCGTAGGCCTGGGCGGTGTCGGGGCGCACACCGGTGCGGCCGGTGGCGAGCGTCGACAGGCGCAGCAGCATGAGGGCGCGGACGACCTCGCGCTCGACCTCGGCGCCGGAGCCGGCGGCGTGCGAGCGCACGAGGCTGCGCTGGAGCTGGGCGCGCAGTTCGAGCGGGATGTGACGGGTGGCCAGGGCGCCGAAGCCGGTCGAGACGCCGTAGTGGGGCACGACGTCGTTGGCGAGGTTCTCGACCACCTTGCGGCTCTGGGCTATCTCGCCCAGGGCTTCGTGGGTGAGGGTCACGCGGGCCCCGTGCCGGGCGACGGACACGACATCGGCGACGGAGAGGGGGCCGACCCCTACGAAGGTTTCGTTCATGACTCCATGAAGCCCGAAAACGGAACCTCTTCGTCAGGGGCTGCGGAGGGTTACTGTCTGGGATCCCAGACAGTTGCCGCGTGAACCGGATTTTCGGGCCGATCACAGCTGTGCGGGCGGTCTCGGCACCACGCGAAAAGGGCCGGCGGAACCGTCGCTCTCGCGGTTCCGCCGGCCCTCGCTGTCGCCGTTATCGCTGGTGCACTGGCTCCGAACCGGCCCTGGAAGCGTTCTCGTCCGAGGGTTCCCGGCCCTCCCCGTGCACGACCTGCGGGGCGGTGTCGGCCACTGCCGCCCACCGGGCACGGGGACGCAGCCACAGGTAGTACACGCACGTCATCAGGGCCAGCCACACACCGCCGACCAGCAGCGCGATCCGGGTGCTGTCCGAGAACGCGAGGAGCACCACCACACCGACCATGAACGCGATGGTGATGATCTGGCCGTAGGGCCAGAACGGCGCCGGGTACTTCAGCGCGGCGACCTCCCGCGCGGACATCTTGCGACGGGCGCTGACCTGGGACAGGAGGATCATCAGCCAGACCCACACCGTGGCGAAGGTCGCGATCGAGGCGATGACGAGGAACACCCGCTCGGGCATGAGGTAGTTCAGGACCACGCCGCAGAGGAGTGCGCCGATCATGATGACGACGGTCATCCACGGCACACCGTTGCGCGACAGGCGGCGCATGACGGACGGAGCCTGGTTGCGCTCGGCCATGCCGTACATGATGCGTCCGGCGGCGAAGATGTTGCTGTTGATCGCGGACAGGGCCGCGATGATGACGACGACGTTCAGCACGGCGGCCGCGGAGGCGACGCCGAGACCGGCGAAGATCTCGACGAACGGGCTGCCCTTGTCGCCGATGTGCTGCCACGGGTTGAGCGACATGAGCACCGCGAGCGTCAGCACGTAGAAGAGCACGATGCGGATGGGGATCGAGTTCACGGCGCTCGGAATGGTCTTCTCCGGGTTCTGCGCCTCGCCGGCGGTGACACCGATGATCTCGGTGCCGCCGAAGGCGAACATCACCACGGCGAAGCACAGGACCAGGCCCTGGATGCCGTTGGGCATGAACCCGCCGTTGCTCCACAGGTTGGAGATGCCCGCGCCGCCGTTGCTGCCGAAGCCGAAGACGATGATCGCAAGGCCGGCGAGGATCATCGCGATGATGGCGACGACCTTGGCGAAGGAGAGCCAGAACTCCAGCTCACCGAAGACCTTGACGCTGAACAGGTTCATCGCGCCGATGATGCCGACGGCCGCGAGGAGCCAGATCCACCGCGGCACGTCGGGGAACCAGAAGCTCATGTAGACGCCGAGTGCCGTGATGTCCGCCAGACAGACGAAGACCATTTCGAGGGCGTACGTCCAGCCGGTGAGGAATCCCGGCAGCGGCCCGAGGTACTTTGTGGCGTATTCGCCGAAGGATCCGGCGCACGGGCTGCTCACCGCCATCTCGCCCAGCGAGCGCAGAACGAGGAAGACCGCGGCGCCACCGATCAGATAGGCCAGCAGGACGGCGGGTCCCGCCGCCTTGATGGACTCCGAGGAGCCGTAGAAGAGACCGGTCCCGATCGCGGAACCCAGGGCGATGAAGCGTATGTGCCGGGATTTGAGCCCGCGCTGCAGGGACGTGGTGTCGGTGGACAAAGCAGGTCCTCCTTGGGAACGCCGAGTTCCGGGTGAGGTGGCGGGGCTGAATCACGTGCCGCTCGACGGCGTTCGTCAGCACTCCCGCATGGCGAAGGCCCTTGTATATTCCTGTATATACAGATGAGTCAAGAGGTGGACCAATGGGTGAACGGACAACGGCGTCCAGTGCCTCACCGGCCGTCGGCCGTGCGCTGGACATCCTGCTGCACCTCGCCGGACGCTCGGGCCCCGTCCAGGCCGCGGCCCTGGCCCGCGAACTCGACATCCCCAGATCGTCCGCGTACCACGTCCTCTCGGTCCTGGTGGACCGTGGCTTCGTCACCTACCTCCCCGAGGAGCAGGCGTACGGTCTCGGGGTCGCGTCCTTCGAGATCGGCTCGGCCTATCTGCGCCTCGAACCCCTGGAGCGCCTCGCGCGCCCCATCCTGCGCAGCACCTCCGCCCGCCTCGGACAGACCGTGCACCTGGGCATCGTCCACGGCGCGGAGACCGTCTACCTGCTCAAGGAACGGCCACCCTCGACCCGGTCCGGCGACGCGGACATATCCCTCGTCACCGACGTCGGCGTCCGGCTGCCCGCCCACCTGACCGCCAACGGGCGCGCCCTTCTCGCCCACGTGTCACCGGCCCAACTCCGGGCCCTCTTCCCCCGGCAGGCGGATCTCATCACCCGTACCGGCAAGGGCCCCCGCTCTCTGCACGAACTCCTCGACCTGCTGGCCCGTGACCGCGCACGCGGCTGGTCGGAGGAGGTCGAGCTGGTCTCCGAGGGCTTCCGGTCGCTGGGTGTCGCGGCCTTCGACCACAACGAACGGCCCGTCGCCGCGCTCAGCAGCACCTGGCAGCGGCACTACAGCCGGCACGAAGCCGACCACGTCCGCGAGGTCCTCGAGCGGGGGGCGGCCCGGCTGACGGCCGCGATGTCCGGCCGACGCCCGACCGCGAAACCCGACCCCACGCGGACACGCTGACGGCAGGCCGACTCAGTGCGCGTCGAACGTCCCCACCAGGCGGTACCGGGACCCGGGATGAATCAGCCGCGCGACGCTCACGACAGCGTCCCCGGACCAGGTACGGCGCTGGATCAGCAGACACGGCTCGGACGCCCCGATGCCGAGGATCTCGCACTCCTCGGCGGACGGCAGCACCGCCTCGACGATGTGCTCGCCCTTGCCCAGCGGGGCGACCTCGGACAGGAACGTGAACGGCGTACCCGCGGTGAAGTCCTGGTCCAGATAGCCGGGGGCGAAGTCCGGGTGGACGTAACGGTCCTCCAGCTGGACCGCCGCACCGTCCTCCAGGTGCACGACCCGTGAACGGAACGCGCTGCGCCGCCCGTCGAGGCCGAGCTGTGCGGCGATCTCGGGGTCGGGGAGCTCCTCGCGCAGGGACAGCACCCTGGCCGAGTACGCATGGCCGCGGCCGCGGACCTCATCGGCGATGTTGTGCACCCCGGCCAGCGCCGAACTGCTCTTGCGCCGCGCCACGAACGTGCCCACGCCCATGACGCGCCGGAGCAGTCCGTCGGCGCTCAGCTCGCGCAGGGCGCGATTGACCGTCATACGGGACAGGCCCAGCGACTCCACGAACTGGCTCTCCGAGGGGAGCGCCTCGCCCTCGCCCCAGCGGCCACCCGTGATCTCCCCGGCCACGAGGTCCTTGATCCGCTGATAGGCCGGGGCGGAACCGGGCGGCTGCCGCGCATAGAGGCGTGCGATCTCCGCAGCGTCCACGACCAAGCCGTCCACCGTCCTCGTACCCATGGATCCGTCGCGCCGGATTCGCGAACACCACGGCAATCCTAGGCGAGGCGGCCCGCACGCAGCCCGCGCCCCGGAGCGGTCCCACATCACCGTCGGCCGGCCGCGTTCTCGGATCCGAGAATCTCGGCGGCCGCCGCTGGAACGCGTCCGGCGCCTCACCTGTCATGGAACACGCAATCGCACCGCCGTCGACCAGGAGAGAACATGACCGGCGTTTCCCCCGAGTCCCGCCACATCCGCGCCCCCCGTGGCAGTGCACTCAACTGCCTCGGCTGGCAGCAGGAGGGCGCCCTGCGCATGCTCATGAACAACCTCGACCCCGAGGTCGCCGAGCACCCCGAAGACCTGGTCGTCTACGGCGGAACCGGCAAGGCCGCACGCGACCGGGCGTCCTTCGACGCGATCGTGCGCACCCTGAAGACGCTCAAGGACGACGAGACGATGCTCGTGCAGTCCGGCAAGCCGGTCGGCGTCATGCGCACCAGCGAGTGGGCGCCCCGGGTCCTGCTCGCCAACTCCAACCTGGTGGGCGACTGGGCCAACTGGGAGGAGTTCCGCTCCCTCGAAGCCCGCGGCCTGACCATGTACGGGCAGATGACCGCCGGCTCGTGGATCTACATCGGCAGCCAGGGCATTCTGCAGGGCACCTACGAGACCTTCGGCGCCGTCGCCCGCAAGAAGTTCGACGGCACCCTCGCGGGCACCATCACCCTGACCGCCGGACTCGGCGGCATGGGCGGCGCCCAGCCCCTCGCGGTGACCATGAACGACGGCGTCGCGATCTGCGTCGACGTCGACCCCACCCGCATCGAGCGCCGCATCGCCCACCGCTACCTCGACGTCGCCGCCGACGACCTCGGCCACGCGCTGAGCCTCGCCGTCGAGGCCAAGGAGGCCCGCCGCCCGCTGTCCATCGGCCTGACCGGCAACGCCGCCGAGGTGTTCCCCCAGCTCCTCGAAACGGGCGCGCCCATCGACATCGTGACCGACCAGACCTCCGCGCACGACCCGCTGGCCTATCTCCCCGTCGGCGTGAGCGTCGAGGAGTGGCACGAGCAGGCGCGCAAGGACCCCGCCGACTTCACCCGTCGCTCCCGCGAGTCGATGGCCCGCCACGTCGAGGCCATGGTCGGCTTCCTCGACGCCGGAGCCGAGGTCTTCGACTACGGCAACTCGATCCGGGACGAGGCCCGCAAGGCCGGCTACCAGCGCGCCTTCGACTTCCCCGGCTTCGTCCCGGCCCACATCCGGCCGCTGTTCGAAGAGGGGCTCGGCCCCTTCCGCTGGGCGGCCCTGTCCGGTGACCCCAAGGACATCGAGGCCACCGACCGCGCGATCATGGAGCTCTTCCCGGAGAACGAGCACCTGCACCGCTGGCTCAAGATGGCCGCCGAGCGCGTCGAGTTCGAGGGTCTGCCCGCGCGTATCTGCTGGCTCGGCTACGGCGAACGCCACCGCGCCGGCATCAAGTTCAACGAGATGGTCGCGAGTGGCGAGCTGTCCGCCCCGCTGGCGATCGGCCGCGACCACCTCGACTCCGGCTCCGTCGCCTCGCCCTACCGCGAGACCGAGTCGATGCTCGACGGCTCCGACGCCATCGCCGACTGGCCGCTGCTCAACGCCCTGGTGAACACCTCCTCCGGCGCCTCCTGGGTGTCCATCCACCACGGAGGGGGAGTCGGCATGGGCCGCTCCATCCACGCGGGCCAGGTCTGCATCGCCGACGGCACCGAACTCGCCGCGCAGAAGCTGTCGCGCGTGCTCACCAACGACCCCGGCATGGGCGTCATCCGCCACGTCGACGCCGGCTACGAACACGCCGCCTCCGTGGCACGTGACCGCGGCGTGCGCATCCCGATGGCCGAGGGAGACGACTCCCGGTGAGCGCTGTCACCACGATCGAACTCGCCGTGGACGCGCCCCCCGAACGCTGGCACGGCCGGGACGACGGCCCCGGGGACGAGCACCTGCGCTGGCACCACGGGATCAGCGCGGGCGCCACCGACACCGGCGGCACGGGGCCGTGGGACGCGGCGTTCGTCGGCTTCCGCAGCGACGAGGGGGTACGCCGCAACAAGGGCCGCCAGGGCGCGGCGGACGGTCCGCGCGAACTGCGCGCCGCCCTCGCCTCGATGGCCCTGCCCGCCCCGCTGACCGCGCTCGACGCCGGAGACGTCGAAGTCACCGACGGTGAACTGGAGTTGGGCCAGCACCGCCTCGGGCAGGTCGTCGGCCCGCTCGTCGACCTGGGTGTTCCCGTCGTGGTCCTCGGCGGCGGTCACGAGGTGGCGTACGGCACGTATCTCGGCCTCGTGTCCACCCAGGCTGTCCAGGCCGGCGGACGGATCGGAGTGCTCAACCTGGACGCGCACTTCGATCTCCGTGACGACGTACGCGCGAGCTCGGGAACACCGTTCCTTCAGATGGCGCGGAGCGAGGAGCGGCGCGGGCACCGGCTCGACTACCGGGTGCTCGGCGTCAGCCGGCCGAGCAACACCGCGCACCTGTTCCGCACCGCCGACCGGCTCGGCGTGCGCTATCTGCCGGACACCGAGTGCGGTGTGCTGAACCTGCCCGCGATCGAGGCCTTCGCCGACGAGTTCATCGACAGCCACGACGTCCTGCACCTCAGCATCGACCTCGATGTACTGCCGGCCGCGGTGGCCCCCGGCGTCAGCGCCCCGGCCGCCCACGGAGTGCAGATGGAGATCATCGAGCACGTCTGCGCCAAGGTGGCCGCCGCCGGAAAGCCGCTCGTGGTCGACGTAGCGGAACTCAACCCGCACCTCGACACGGACCACCGCACCGCCCGAGCGGGCGCCCGCCTGATCCACCGCATCCTGACGGCACACCATGCGAGGACTGCGCAGGTCTGACGAGACACATCACCGACCGTACGGGCTGGGCCGGTGGCCGAGGGAGCGCCCGGCACCCCCGGCCACGGGCCGGTGGTGCCGGGCGCCGACCCCGCCGACCTGCGGTGGCCGACAATCCGCGTGCGCCGCGACTGCCGGGGCTGAGAAGATCAGGTCATGCCACTCGTCGAAGTCTCGCCCGGAATGTCCCTTGCCTACGAGACGTTCGGTGATCCTGCCGAGCCGCCCGTCCTGCTGGTGATGGGCTTCGGCGCCCAGATGATCGCCTGGCACGAGGACTTCTGCCGTGCGCTGGCCGACCGTGGCCTCTATGTGATCCGCTACGACAACCGCGACTGCGGGCTGTCCACCAAGTTCGACGAGCACCCCGTCGACATGGGTCGGTTCATCGCCGCCGTGAGCTCGGGAGACATTGCCTCCGCCCTCGCCATGGTGCCGTACACGCTGACGGACATGGCCGCGGACGGCCTCGGCCTGCTCACCGCGCTCGGTATCGAACGCGCTCATGTGGTCGGGACGTCGATGGGCGGAATGATCGCCCAGAAGATGGCGATCACCGAGCCCGACCGCGTGCTCACCCTGACGTCGATGATGTCCTCGACGGGCGAACCCGAATACGGCCAGTCCGTCCCGGAGGCCCAAGCGGTACTGCTGAGCCCGAAGCCGGCGGACCGCGAGGGCTACATCGCAGCGGCGGACCGGGAACTGGTTTGGGCTTCCAGGCGATACGGCGACGCCGCACTCCTGCGTGAGCTGGCCGCCGGCAGCTACGACCGCGCGTACTATCCCGCCGGAGTCGGACGTCAACTCGGAGCGATGATCCTCGACGGCTCGCGTGCGGAGGCACTCCGGACCCTACGGGTACCGACTCTGGTGATCCACGGCTTGGACGACACGCTGATCACCCCGAGCGGAGGGGAACGCACCGCGGAACTCGTACCCGGAGCGAAGCTCCTGCTGATCCCCGACATGGGCCACGACCGGCCGCGCGAACTCTGGCCCGAGATCATCGGCGCGGTGCGCACGCACACCGAGATGTAGTGCGGGGGACTGACTGCCGGTGACATCAACTCCCTCTGCCTACAAGGTTGCCGCTGGGGCCACTGGTCTTCGACGGGACGGGTGCTCGGCTGGTCGATGTGGGCCTCGACCAGGGCGATGGGGCGGAGCCACAGATGGACGGGCACGGCGTTGCGGCACTGAACTGTCGATGGCTGCAACAATCACGACATATCCAAGGTTTCCCTTTTGATCCCTGGCGTTTACTGATGCAAACTGCCTCAGGGCCGGCTGATCGCTGGAGGAAGAGCGTGGCCAAGCTGACCGTTTCGGGCTCGCTCACCGCCCGCATGGTCCTCATGGTCACCACCTTCACCCGTACCATCGCCCTGACCTCTCCGAGTGCGCCGGCCGACGCGGCCCCGGCCTGCGTCGCCGCCTGGGCGGCGCGTCGGCGAACAGCGCGGCTACGGCCGGGCCCCACCGCGGCCACAGAAGCGTGGTGACCCCGTGGCAGGCTCGCGGTCCGAACTCCCTGACACCCCTTTGGGGCGGTCGCCCGTACGGTGGCTCCTCCGGATGGCGCTCGACGATCCGGAGTGCCTCCCGGAGACCTTGGCTGCCTTCGCGGTGCGGCGGCTCGGCCCGGCCGCCGCCCGCTCGGTCGCCGGTATCAGGAAGAACCACCCGGATCTGGATCCGGCAGGTCTCCGCGCACTGGTGACGGCCAGGGGGCGGCGTGCCACGGTGTCCGAGGGTGCCTTCGTCGGTGGCCCGTTCCTGCTTTTCGTACCTGTCGCGTTCTGCGCTGCGTTGCTCAGGCAGGCCTTGACGGTCCTGGAGCTGGCCGCGCTGAGAGGCGGCGATCCCACGGCCGACGACCGCGCCGCCGAGCTCCTGGTCCTCCAGGGCGTGCACGAGAACCCCGCCCGGGCCCGGGAGGCTCTCGCGGCCTGCCACGGGGAACGGTCCTCCACCGGCAATCGGTCCGCGCTTCGGCACCCCGTCGTGCTGTGGCACCTGACCCTGCGCATGGCCCGGGTGCTGGGACTGCTCACCGCGTCCGAGCGCACCGGCTGGTCACACAGGCTGGTGCAGGCAGGCCGATGGGTTCTGCTGGGTCTGGTGTTCGTGGTGGGCATCGTCGCCCCCCTGGTCTGGCTGCCCTACATGGCGATGTCGTACTACCAGGCCACCACCCGGTTGACGGACCGGGCCACCGCCTTCTACTTCACCGATTCCGCGCTGGTCTCCCGGCGGCGGTCGCACCTCGACCCTGCCCCGATCGCCGGCGCCGCCCGTACTCTCCTCTCCCTTCTGGTGCCGGTCGTCCTGGTCGCGGCCACCCTCGTCACGGGCGTGCGGATCGCCGACAGCAGTTGGCCGGTCGTGGGCATCCTCCTGTTCACTGCCTCCGTCGCGGTCGGCGCGGTGTGGCACTGGCGTCGGCGCCGCCACAGGAAGTCCGGCGGATGACAGGGGGCGGGAAGCGGAGGGCATGTGCGAGCCCGGCTTCCCGCCCCTTGTGCGGCCCGCCGAGTTGTGGGCGGACCGGCGGCCGGGTCCCGGTGGGTACGCTCGACCGCATGGTGCAGAGCAGCGCGGAAGATGTCGACGGGTATCTCGCCGAGGTGGTGGAGGGGCGCAGGGAAGCCCTGACCAGGCTGCGGCAGCTGTGCTGCACGGAGCTCAAGGGGTTCGAGGAGGTCATGGCGTACGGAATGCCCGCATATCAGCGGGACGGCGCTGCCGAGATCGCCTTCGCGAGCCAGAAGCAGTACATCTCGTTCTATCTTCTGCGGTCCGATGTCCGGGAGGCGTTCACGGCGCGGCTGGCCGCGCAGGACATGGGCAAGGGCTGCCTGCGTTTCCGGAAGCCGGAGAGCATCGACTTCGACCTGGTGCGAGACCTGTTGAGGGCTACCGCGGCAGCGTCGGGCAAGATCTGCTGACGGCCGGGGCGGGCGCAGCAAGCACGCCAGGCGTCAGCCGGCTCCGTCCTCGCAGGTCCGCGACCTGCTGAAGCGCGGCGGTGAGTTGTGTGAGGTCCTGGCCGCCGAAGTGGTCGACGAGGTTGCGTCGCACGCTGACCGGAAACGCTCGGGTGTCGCCCGGAGGCTCAGCCTCGCTCGCGCAGGTAAGCGTCCAGCTCTGCGGCCCCGGTGAGCATCGCCCGCCCGCGTGCGGACAGCCGGCCCCGCCAGGCGTACAGGGCCGCCTCCAGCGGCTCGAGGCCGCCGGCCGCCCGCACCTGGGCGATCAGCGGGGCGATCTGCTCCAGCAGGTAGCCGCCCCGCCTGAGTTGATGGGCCAGCCGCGCGTCCCGTACGTCGGCGTCGTCGTAGACGCGGTACCCGGTCCGCGGGTCGCGCCGCGGGTGCACCAGCCCTGCGGCCTCCCACTTGCGCAGGGTCGCGGGCCGGATTCCGAGCTTGGCCGCCAGCGGCCCGATGAACGTGCCGCCGGCCCCGGTCACCGCGACCGGCTCGGACCCCTCACCGGGCTCGGGCGCGGTGGGGGACTCCAGGTCGGCAAGGGCGTTCTCCACGGCCTGGAGGGTCCGGCGGTCGTCGAGGAGCTGGGCGTGGCTCTCGTCGACGAGGCGGAACGCCTCCTCGGCCGCGTCCTCGTTCACCGCCCGCATGATCGACGTCGCCCTCTGGTGACCGTGGCCGGGCAGCAGGGCGAGGAACGCGCGCAGGGCTCCCGCGTGCAGCGAGGTGTAGGTGCGATAGCCGTGAGGTGTGCGACCGGCGGCCGGAAGGATGCCGGCCTCCTCGTAGTTTCTGACCGCCTGGGTCGACAGGCCGTGCTCGCGCGCCAGATCAACCGGCCTGAGCCGCACCCTGCTTTGAAGGTCTGAGCCCATGAGCCTGCCGAATCCTGACGGTGCCGCGAAAAAGTTTCAACCGAAGGTTCAACGATAGCGTTTAAGGCATGGTCACTGACATCAAGGACACCGCCCACGCTGTCGAAGCGGCCGCCGTCATGACGCTGCTCCCGTCCCGGCCGAGGCTGCTCGCCCTGGGGGAGCCCACCCACGGCGAGGACGCTCTGCTCGACATGCGCAACGAGCTCTTTCGGCAACTCGTCGAGCAGGAGGGCTACCGGACCATCGCGATCGAGAGCGACTGCATGATGGGCCTGATCGTGGACGACTACGTCACCACGGGCGCGGGCACCCTCGACTCAGTCATGGCGCACGGATTCAGCCACGGCTTCGGAGAGTCCGCGGCCAACCGCGAGCTCGTACGCTGGATGCGCGCCCACAACGAAGCTCGGCCCGAGTCCGAGCGGCTCCGCTTCGCCGGGTTCGACGGCCCGCTGGAGATGACCGGCGCCGCGAGCCCCCGGCAGGCCCTCACCGCACTTCACGGCTACCTTTCGGCCCGGGTGGACGCGGGCCTGCTTCCCTGCACCGCGGAGGCACTCGACCGGCTGCTCGGCGCCGACGAACCGTGGACCAACCCCGCGGCGATGATGGATCCGGCCGCGTCCGTGGGGCAGTCGGCCGAGGCGAGGGAGCTGCGGCTGCTCGCCGACGATCTGGCGGCGCTGTTCGACGAGCAGACGCCGCACCTGATCGCGGCGACATCGCGGGACGACTGGGACCGGGCGCGCCTGTACGGGCGTACGGCAACAGGCCTGCTGCGCTACCACTTCTGGATGGCCGACGCCTCACCGAGCCGCATGACGCGGCTGGTCTGTCTGCGGGATTCGATGATGGCCGCCAACCTCCTCGCCCTCGCCGAACGGGACCCGGCACTGATCCACGCCCACAACGGCCATCTCCAGCGGGACAAGAGCAGCATGCGAATGGGCGGCCGACTGCTGGAGTGGTGGAGCGCCGGCGCGCTCGTGAACTCCCGACTGGGCGAGGAGTACGTCTTCCTGGCCACGGCCCTCGGCACGCTCCGGCATCAGGGAGTGGACACCCCGCCCCCGGACACCGTCGAAGGACTCCTGCACGCGCTTCCGGAGGACCGCTGCGTCGTCGACGCCCACGGCCTGGCCACGGCCCTCGGCGAAACGCAGCCGGCCACCCGGGTGTCCCCCTATTACGGCTACGCCCCACTCGACCCGGCACACCTGGCCGGATATGACGGGATCGTGTTCGTCAAGGACGTCCCGCGGAGCTAGCGCCCGCGACGACCCGATCGAGGCGGCGGCGCCAAGAGCCGGTTCGGCCGGTTCGCGTGCGACGTGAACACCTGGTCCGGACCCGGCCTGGCCGCACAGTCGGTGACGGTGCCCGGGCCACGTAGCCCCCGAGGCAAGGCCACCGCGGGCAGCCGCGTGATCGAGACGGGCGCGAGTCACCCCAGAGCGGCCAGCTGGTGATGTACCGCCGCGGTGGTGCGCGCGCTCTCGCCCGTGGCGAGCAGGTCCAGCATCGCGCCCCGCAGGACCGCGAGGACGAGGGTGCGCTCGGTGAGAGCGGCCTCGGTGTCACGTAGCGCGGCGGGCTGGCCGGCGGCGAGCAGTGCCAGCCAGTCGCCGACCGTGTCGCGGGCGAAGCCGGCCCAGGGCCCGTCGGGTTCGATGAGGGAACGGGCATAGCTCTCGACCCACAGCGTCAGCAGCCCGCGGTGGGCCTCGTCGGAGAGCCACCGCCACAACTCCCGTGCGACCGGCTGCAGACCCTGCGCCCTGTCCTGTGACTCTGCGACCTGCCGCATGTGCGCCAGTTCGTCGGCTCTGGCCCGTGCGAGCAGGGCACGGATCAGGCCGTCCTTGCTGCCGAACAGGTAGAGCAGGACGCGCGGGCTGGAGTGGATCTCCTCGGCCAGCGGGCGCAGGGACAGCTCGCCCAGGCCGCTGCGCAGGGCATGGGCGTAGGCCGCTTCCAGCAGTTCCTGCCGTCGCGGGGAGGGGTTTGGTTCGGATCGGCTCACCGCGTTAGTCTACTGAAACAGTCGTTTCAGTGGGTGGGGATACGGGAGAAGGGGTCGACATGGCTGAGCGTCAAGTGACTGTCCGGCCGCTGGGCCGGCCCGGCGACCTGGGCTGGGTGGTGATGGCGCACGGTGAGTTCTACGACCGCGAGTTCGGCTGGGACACCGGCTTCGAGGCGCTGGTCAGCAGGATCGTCACCGACTTCGCCGAGGGGAAGGACCCGGGTCCGCAGGCGGCCTGGATCGCCGAGGTCGACGGAGCGCGGGCCGGCTGCGTCTTCTGCGTCCGCCATGACGACCGGACGGCGAAGCTGCGCCTGCTGCTCGTCGACCCGAGCGCGCGCGGCCTGGGCCTGGGAGCAGGCCTGGTCGAGGAGTGCCTGAGCTTCGCGCGGGAAGCCGGGTACGAGGCGATCACCCTGTGGACCAACGACGTGCTCGGTTCGGCCCGGCGCATCTACCAGAAGCACGGCTTCGAACTCGTCGCCGAGGAGCCCCATCACAGCTTCGGTCAGGACCTGGTCGGGCAGACCTGGCAGCGCAGCCTGCGGGAGGGCGTCAGGGGTTGGTCTTGACGTTCTTCATGGTGAGGTGGGATTCGAGCCGGAGAACGCACGGCAGGCCGCTGAGCTTGCCGGTGAGGAAGGCTTCGTAGGCGGCGTGGTCGGCGACGGCGACGCGGATGAAGTAGTCGGGGCGGCCGAACAAGCGCCGGAACTCGATGACTTCCTCGTAGGACGAGACAGTCTTCTCGAACTCCTCGAACGTCTTGCGGTCGGTGGCGCTGACCTCTACGTCGATGAGGACTTCCAGCCCGCGGCCGAGTGCTACGGGGTCGATGACGGCCCGGTAGCCGCTGATGACGCCGGCCTCCTCCAGCCGCTTGACCCGGCGCAGGCACGGGGGCGGGGTCAGGCCGACTCGTCTGGCGAGTTCGACGTTGGTGAGACGTCCGTCCTGACTCAGATGAAACAAAATTTCACGGTCGATCGCATCGACATGCATTTGATTGCTCCCTGCTCGATGTCTGAGCCATTATCGGCAACCATATTAGGTCATTTCTGTCCTAATATTTCCCCATGGGAATACCTCCGTCCGCTGTCGACGACGCCTTTCGGCCTGCCACCGGAACCGTGGTCTCCGATGCGCCCCCGTCCCCTTCATCGCTGCCGGTTCCGCATCGGAAAGCCGAGGCGCCGGCCGCGTTCAAGGACTCCGCCTCCGTGGGCCTGGGGCTGGTGCCGCTCGGCGTCGCGTTCGGAGTCGTCGTCACCCAGTCCGGCTTGGCGTGGTGGTGGGCGAGCGCGTTCACGGCGCTCATCTACGCCGGATCATTTGAATTCGTGCTCGTCGGCCTGGTCGCCGCGGTCGCTCCGCTGGGGACCATCGCCCTGACGGCCTTCCTGGTCAACATCCGCCACGTCTTCTACACGCTTTCCTTCCCGTTGCACCGTGTGAACGGGCGCCTCGCGAAGACCTACAGCACCTTCGCCCTGACGGACGAGGCGTACGCCCTGACGACCGGCGAACACGCCCGATCCTGGTCGGGCCGACGCATCCTGTGGCTCCAGCTGTTCATGCAGCTGTACTGGGTCGGCGGCGCCACCGCGGGCGGACTGCTCGGCTCCCTCATCCCTGACAGCGTCACCGGCCTGGACTTCGCCCTGACCGCCCTGTTCGCCGTCCTGGCCCTCGACGCGATCCGCGACCGGCATGATGACCTGCCGACGCCCGTCCTGGCTCTGCTCAGCGCACTTGCCGCCCGCCTTCTCTTCCCCGCCGAGATGCTCCCGGCCGCGTTCGCCTTTTTCACGGCCGGCCTCCTGGCCCGGCATCTCACCGCCCGCACGAGGACCAGCCATGCCTGACGCCCCCTACCTGCTCGCCGCGGTCGCCGTCTCCACCGCCATCACCTGGGCCCTGCGAGCCCTGCCCTTCGCAGCCCTCGCCCCCATGCGCGCCAGCGCCACCGTCCGGTACCTCAGCACCCGCATGCCGGCCGGCGTCATGGTCATCCTGCTTGCCTACTGCCTGCGTGACCTCCCCTTGCACGAGTCACGCGCCGTCGCCCCACTCGCAGCCCTGACGGTCACCGTCGGCCTGCACCTGTGGCGACGTAACGCCCTGCTGAGCATTCTCGGCGGCACCATGGTCCACGTGATCCTCGCGAGCACCGTCTTCGCGCATTGACCGGTGGGCCGGTGACTTCGGTGACCGAGGTGAGCCCGTTCCCGTGGGGCCGCCACGAGGTCGGCCTCACCAGGGTCTCCCCGGAAGGTACGAGGAAGGGAGAGGGCCCTGGAGAAGCCGCGGATCCGCAGAGCATCGGGGCGGACCACAGGCGTCGTACTCATCGGCTTCGGCATCGCGGTCGTGACTGCCTACGACCCCTGCGCCTGAGCTCGTCGCGGGCGACAGGATTCATCGTGGCGCGGCATTGCCGGCATGGTGGCTGCCTTCGGGCACCGGCACGTCGGCCTCTCCGTCAGCCGGTGCGGGCCTGCGGACGAGCCGCATCAACAACGGACCGATCAGGGCGAGTGCGGCCAGCACAAGGATGGCTGCCGAGAGGGGCCGGGTGACGAAGACGGTCCAGTCGCCCTCGGCGAGGGTCAGGGCGCGGCGGAACTGGGTCTCGGTCAGAGGGCCGAGGACAGCGCCGAGGACCAGAGGGGCCACGGGGTATCCGGTGCGGCGCATCAGGAAGCCCAGGACACCGAAGGCGAGGGCGATGCCCAGGTCGAACGGGCTCTGGGCGAGGGCGTAGACGCCGAGCGCGGCGAAGAGCAGGATTCCGGCGGTGAGCAGGGAGCGTTCGATCTTCAGGAGCTTCACCCAGAGCGGGATCATCGGCAGGTTCAGGGCGAGCAGCACCACATTGCCTATGTAGAGGCTGGCGATCAGCGTCCATACCAGCGTCGGCTGGGTCTCGAAGAGCTGCGGTCCGGGCTGGACGTTGTACATCTGGAAGGCGATGAGCAGCATGGAAGCGGTCGCCGAGGTCGGGATGCCGAGGGTGAGCAACGGGACCAGGACACCGGAGAAGGCGGCGTTGTTGGCCGCTTCCGGGCCGGCGACGCCTTCGATGGCGCCCTTGCCGAACTGCTGCTTGTGCTTGGAGAGTCGGCGTTCCAGGTTGTAGCTGAGGAACGTGGGGATCTCCGCGCCGCCGGCCGGGAGCGCACCGATGGGCAGGCCGAGTGCGGTGCCGCGCAGCCAGGGCTTCCAGGAGCGTCGCCAGTCGTCGCGGGTCATGCCGATGCGGCCGCGCAGCGGCAGCGGATCGGGGTCGGGCGCCCGGCGCAGCCGGGCCGCGGTGTACAGGGCCTCGGCGATGGCGAAGAGGCCGACGGCGACGGCCACCAGGGCGATTCCGTCGAAGAGTTCGGGGACACCGAAGGTGTAGCGGGCCTGCCCGGTGAGGCTGTCGATGCCCACCAGGCCGATGGCGAGCCCCAGGAAGAGACTGCACAATCCGCGCAGCGGGGCCTCGGCCACGACCGCGGTGACGGTGGCGAAGGCGAGCACCATGACCGCGAAGTACTCGGCGGGCTGTATGTGTTCGGCGATGGCGGAGAAGGCGGGGCCTGCGAAGGTGATGCCGACGGTGGAGACCGTGCCGGCGACGAAGGAGCCGATGGCGGCGGTGGCGAGGGCCGCGCCGGCCCGGCCCGCACGGGCCATCGGGAAGCCCTCGAGGGTGGTGGGAACGGAGGCCGTCTCGCCGGGCACGTTGAGGAGGATCGCGGTGGTCGATCCGCCGTACATGCCTCCGTAGTAGATCCCGGCGAACAGCACGAGCGCGCCGACGGGGTCGACGACGTAGGTGACGGGCAGGAGCAGGGCGACGGTGGTGGCGGGGCCGAGTCCGGGCAGCACACCGACCAGGGACCCGAGCAGGCAGCCGGCGAAGGCGAGCAGCAGGTGCACCGGACTGAAGGCGTTGGCGAATCCGTTGCCGAGGTGGGAGAGCACGTCCATGGGTCAGAACGCCAATCGCAGGTAGCCGGGCGGGAGATGGATGCCGAGGAGCCGGTCGAAGAGCAGGTACGCGGTCATGGCGAGGGCGAGTCCGACGAGCACGTCGCGCACGGCGCGGCGGCTGCCGAGGACACGGGCGACGACAGCGAACAGGACTGTGCTGGTCTGCCAGTAGCCGAAGAACTCAAGGGTCAGGCAGTACGCGGCGAGGGCGACGACCAGCAGGCCGACCGGACGCCACTCGGTGACCCTGGCCTCCTCGCGGGCCGCGTCGTCCTGGGCGGGGTCGGTGCCACGGAAGCACTGCACGGCGTTGAGGGCGGCGACGACCGTGAGCCCGACGCCGACCAGGAGGGGGAAGGCGCGCGGCCCGACGTCGGTGCCTTCGGCGAGGGTGGCGTCGGGGATGGTGAAGGCGAAGGTCAGCACGGCGAATCCGGCGAGGAGGAAGGCGACAGCCGTGATCCGGGGCGCGAGCGGACGCCTGTGGTCGGGGAGGGGTGCGGGGGCGGTCATCCGAGCCCGACCTCCTTCAGAACGCCGCCGACCTGGCCGCGCTGACGGTGAATCAGATCACCGAACTTCTTGCCGGGGAGCCAGACCTCGTTCCAGTCGTTCTCGCGCAGGGTGCGTTTCCAGCAGTCGGTGTGGCGCATCCTGTCGATGAGTGCGACGACCGCGCGCTGTTCCGTGCGGTTGAGCCCGGGCGGGGCCATCACGCCGCCGATGGCGTCCACGGTGTCCTTGCCGTAGCCGAGGTGCTCCAGCGTGGGAGGCGATCCGAGATCCTTCGGCGACTCCCCGCCGCTGACCGCGAGGATGCGCAGCTTGCCGGCCTCGACCTGGGGGCGGATCTCGGAGAGCGTGGAGAGCCCCGCTGTGGCGACACCGCTGAGCAGCATGTTGAGGACCTCGCCCCCTCCGCCGGTGGGCACGTACGTGACCTTGTCCGGGGTCACGCCCACGGAATCGGCGAGCGAGGCGACGGTGATGTGGTCCGGGCCGCCGAGCGACCCGCCGACCCACTTCGTGCCGCGCGGGTTCTTCGCCATGGCCCGCATCAGGGAGGCGAAGTCACGGTACGCGGAGCGGGCGGGTACGACGATCGCGGTGGTCGAGACGGTGAGGCCGGCGACCGGGGTGAGCTGGGTGAGAGAGACCGGGGAGTGGTTCTGGATCTCACCGCCGAGGAGGGTGACGGTGTCCATGGTCATCAGCTGGTACGGGTCGTCGGCCCGGCCCGCCATCCGTGCCAGACCGATGGTTCCGGCCGCTCCCGGGGCGTTGGACACGGTGATGTCCTGACCGGTGATCCCACACTTGTTCAGGGCCGAACCGATGCCACGGGCACGGGAGTCGAAGCCGCCGCCGACACTGCCGGGGGCGAGGATCGCCAGTCCCCGGGCGGGGTAGTCCTCGACGGTGGCGCCGGAGTCGACCGGGCCGAAGGCGCAGCCGCCGAGGGCCGCCGTGAGCGCGGTGGCGAACAGGGCGAACAGCACCAGTCGGCGCGGGCCGGGCGGGCGGGGGACCGGCCCGGCAGGAACGAACGGGGACATGGATGAGCTCCAGAGCGGAGGGGGCGGGTACGGGGTAGGTGTCGGGGGATCCTGCGTGCCCCGGCGTCGTGGCAGCAAGGGGATTGACACTAAGCAATCAATCCTTGAGGGTCGGCGGATGCCCGTCGTGATCGAACCGGGTCCTGATCCGGACCGTGCCGTGGCTCCGCGGCTCTCCCCGCTCGCCGAACTCTGTGCCTGTCTGCACGCCCTGCAGACACCCGGTCACCATCCGGCCAGTCGCCGTTGGGTGGACGCGGTACGGCAGGACGCCGACCCCGCGCTTCTCGCCCGGGCCGCCGCGCTGTCGCCGCTGTGGAGCGCGTTCCGGGCCCGCTATCTGCTGCCGATGTCGGCGGGCGTCGAGCGCTCCCTCGAGGAGGAGATCGCTGACATCACCGCCCTGGATCTGGAGCAGTTCACCGGGATGACGGCACAGGCGCTGCTCGGGAAGAACTCGCCGCGCCCCGGGGCGCCGCTCGAGGAGCCGGACCGGTTCCTGTCGCGGCTGCGCCAGCATGCCGAGGAGCGGTTCACGCTGGGCGCCCGGCTGCTGTCCGACCCGGAGGGGCTGCGCGACACGGTCACCGGGTTCCTCACCGCGGCGGGCGAGGAGTGGTTCGACGCGGAGTGGGAGCTGCTGGCCGGGCCGCTGCGGGCGGAGGTCAGGGGCCGGTTCGCGGAGCACCGGAACGACGCGGTGGCGGTGCTCGCCTCGTTCCCGAGCGCGCGGCTGCTGGCGGATCCGCCGCGGATCGAGTTCGAGAAGCTGTACCAGGCACGGGTGCCGCTGGCCGGCACGGACTGCCTCCTGACGCCGTCCCTGCACGTCAACCCGCATCTGGCGATCAAGCACTACCCGGGCTTTCCGGTGGTGGTGCAGTATCCGGTGCGGGGACCCGGCAGCTTGGGCCCGCCTTCCCTCGACCTGGTGCGGCACCGCATCAGGGCTCTCCAGGAACCGCTCCGGATCGACCTGTGCCGCACCCTGCTGCGGGAGGCGATGACCACGACCGAACTGGCCGAGCAGTACGCGATGACACCCCCGCAGATGTCCCGGCACCTACGACGGCTGCGCGAGGCGGGGATGGTGGTCACGCACCGCCGCGGCGCCCAGGTCCACTACCAGCTGGACCAGGAGGCGGTCCGCACCCTGGGGCACGACCTGCTCGCGGCCCTGCACCGATGAACCCGTCCTCGTACCGGGAAGATTGACGTACGGGCGGCAATCTTCTTGAGCCGCCCCCTCCCCGTGGTGAGGGTGAGCGGGACCGCACCACGAAGATCGAGGTCCACGCCCCATGACAAGCAGCTCTGCCGTCACCGCCACCGCCCGAACCAAGACCACCTCTGCCTTCTATGTCACCGGCGCCACCACACAGTTCGCCTCCCGCTACGACCAGCGTCTCTCGTACTGTCTCTACGTCCCGTCCGCGCACGAGACGGCCGCCGGGCCGCTTCCCCTGCTGGTGATGCAGCACGGCACCGGCCGCACCGGGCCCCAGTACCGGGACGCGATGGCCGAGTTCGCCGAGGAGCACGGCATCGTCGTGCTCGCCCCGCTCTTCCCCGCCGGGCTCGGCGACGACCCCGACGACCTCCACAACTTCAAGTTCATCGCGCATCAGGGCATCCGCTTCGACCTGGCGCTGCTCGCGATCGTCGACGAGGCCGCGGAGCGCGTTCGCATCGACACCTCGCGGTTCGTGCTGCACGGCTTCTCCGGCGGCGGCCAGTTCGCTCACCGGTTCCTCCTGCTGCATCCGGACCGGCTCGCCGGGGTCTCCATCGGCGCCCCGGGCAGGGTCACGCTGATCGATCCGGAACGGGAGTGGTGGCTGGGCACCAAGGGGTTCGCCGAACGGTTCGGCGCCCCCGTCGACCTGGACCAAGTGCGCGACGTCCCGGTGCATATGGTGATCGGCGCCGAGGACACCGAGACCTGGGAGATCAACAACCCGGGCGACTCCAACTGGATGGACGGAGCGGACGAGGCCGGCCGCACCCGCGTCGAACGCATCTCGGCACTGCGTGACAACTACCGCGCCCACGGGATCGACGTCGCCTTCGATGTCGTACCCGGGCTCGGCCACGACGGCATGGGCGTGTTGGAGCAGGTCCGGGTTTTCGCCGCCCGTGTGCTGCGGGCCGCATCGGACGCGTCGTCACGGTAGCCGCCCGACGTGCGGGGCGGCTCCGGCAGCAACCCGGCCTGCTCGTAGAAGCGGATGGTCTCGGCCGTGGCCCCGCTCGCGGAGGCCGGGTCTCCCATGCGCATACCTCCACGCCACGCCGTGACCTTCCAGCGGACGGGAAGGTCTACGGTCGAATCGATGCGAGGCCATTGAACTGGGAGGGCAGCGGAATGAGGATCACGGTCCTGGCGGTGCGGGACTGCCCGAACGTGCCGGTCGTGCGCGAGCGGATCAGCGCGGCGCTCGACGGGCGTGCGGCGCAGGTGGAGCTGATCGAGGTCAGCGATGATGCCGAGGCCGCCCGATGGGGCATGACGGGCTCGCCCACCGTTCTGCTCGACGGCGTCGACCCATTCGCGGCCGCGGGCGCGGCGCCGACCGTGTCCTGCCGTCTCTACGAAGTCGGGGACGGCCACATCGAGGGGGCTCCCGGCGTGACAGACCTGCGGCGTGCGTTCGCCGCGGCGGACGTGGCTGCGGCCGATGCCGGGCGGGAGCGCTGCGAGGCGGATCTCCTGGATCCGGTCGGGCGGGCCGGCCGTGGACGTCGGGCGCCCGCAGAACGCGGGTTGCTGGCGGTGCATCAGGCGGTGCTGCGGCACTTCGTGGCCACGGGCCTGGCACCCGGGGCGAGTGAGCTGGAGCCGGTGGCCGCCGCGGCCGGGCGCACGGCGGGTGAGGTGCTCGCCGAGCTGGACCGGGAGGACTTCCTGCAACTGGACCGCGCGGGCCGCATCCGGGCCGCCTACCCGTTCTCGGCCGTCGAGACCCGGCACCGGGTACGGCTGGCGTCCGGGGTGACGGTGTGGTCGATGTGCGCGATCGACGCCCTGGGCATCTCGGCGATGCTCGGCCAGGACGTGACCGTGTTGTCGAGCGACCCGGTCGACAGTCGCCCGGTCACCGTCAACTTCGTTGGCGGCGCCGCGGGTTGGAAGCCCGCCGAGGCGGTGGTGTTCATCGGCCGCCGCGACGGCGAGGGGGCGGCGGCCACCGTGTGCTGCGACGCCTTGAACTTCTTCACGGGCCGCGCCTCGGCCGAGCAGTGGATGCGCCGACACCCCGAGGTGAAGGGGCGGATCGTCGTCCAGGAGCAGGCCGTGGAGATCGGGGTCCGGACTTTCGGACCGCTGCTCCTGGGCGAATGAGCGGCACTGCTCTCGGGGGTCAGGTCGTGGCGGCATCCCGGCCGGCCTGTCGGAACGGTGAATTGCGGTGCTCTCGCGGGCAGATGTCAGTGGTGTGCCGTCATGTGGGTGAGGGTCTGGTCCGCGGAGTCGGGGGCGAAGGCGCTGTCGAGTCCTTCGGCGGCTCCTTCCGCCGCTTCCACGGAGCGGAGCACCATCACCTTCTCGTACGCGGTGATGGCACCGTCGATGGAGGTCTGGACGGAGAGGGCATGGGCGAGGTCGGCGCCGTCGCGCATGGCGAGGTTGGCTCCCATGCCGGAGAAGGGGGACATGAGGTGGGCGGCGTCGCCCAGGAGGGTGACGCCGGAGGTGTGGGGCCAGGTGTGGGGGACCGGCAGGGCGTACAGCGGGCGGTTCGTGTAGCCGCTGTCGGTGTCGGTGATGAAGCCGGTCAGGCTGTCGCTCCAGCCGGCGAACTCCTTGAGCAGCGCCTCCCGCACGGACTGGGTTTCGGTCAGATCGAGGCCGGCCTGCTGGTGCCAGTTCTCGTCGGTGCGCATGCCCAGGTAGGTACGGATGTGGCCGCTGCTGTTGCGCTGGGCGATGATGCCCAGGTTGTTGTCGAGGGCCATCATCGTGCCGCTGCCGGTGAGTCGGGCGAGGTGACGGTGGCGGCTGTCGGCCTCGTCGAAGCCTGTCTCGACGAACGTGACGCCGGTGTAGACGGGCGCGGCGTCGGACAGCAGGGGCCGTACGCGTGACCAGGCGCCGTCGGCGCCGGTGACCAGGTCGGTCTCGACGGTGGTGCCGTTCGTGAAGTGCAGGCGGTGAGTGCCGTCTCCGAGCGGCTCGCCCTTCTCCAGCTTGTGCCCCCACTGGACGGTGTCCGGGGCGAGGGAATCGAGCAGGATGCCGCGCAACTGACCCCGGTCGATCTCGGGGTTGCCGTCCGGGGTGTCGCCCTGCGGCGGAGCGGCTTCGAAGAGGATGCGGCCGTCGCGGCTGACCAGGCGCAGCTGTTGTCCCTCGGGCCGCGCCAGCTTCCGGAAGTCGTCCCACAAGTCGGCTGCGCGCAGGGCGTGTTGGCCCGATTCGGGGTGCATGTCGAGGGTGCCGCCCTGGTCTCGGGCGGTGCGGGAGATGTCCGCGTCGTAGACGGTCGCCTCTATGCCGCGCCGCTGGAGGATGCGGGCGCAGGTGAGGCCGCCGGGTCCGGCGCCGATGATCGCGATGCGTGGGGTGTGGGTGCTCATGGGGCGCTCCGGTGATCTCGATCGGTGGGTGAAATCCGTGGCATGGCGGGCGGACGGCGCCTTCGCCCCAGACAGGAGCTACGTCGGGAGGTACGTCAGGGGGTACGCGAAGCCGGCCGGGGCCGTCGCGGTACCGGCGGCCTCAATCAAAAAAGCACACTCGCTAAAAAAGTGCAACGACACAACTAATTATGTCAGGCAACTTAAGGTATGATCCAAGCATGACTGAACAACCCGTCGGCCGCCGAGAGCGGAAGAAGGCCGCCACCCGTCAGTCCCTGGCGGAGGCGGCCCTGAGCCTGTTCCTGGAACACGGCTACGACCAGGTGACACTCCGGGACATCGCCGAAGCGGCGGACGTGTCGACCACGACGCTGCTCAAGCACTTCCCCAGTAAGGAGGCCCTGGTCTTCGACGAGGAAGCCGACCAGGAAGCCCACCTGGTCGCCGCCGTACGCGACCGCGCACCCGGGCAGTCCGTTCCGCAGGCGCTGTGCGCGCACATCAAGCGGACGCGCATCGGTGCCGGGAACTCCGGCGACCCGCGCTTCGGCTCCTTCGTCGAACTCGTACGGAACACGCCCGCGTTGAGCGAGTACGCGCACCGAATGTGGATCCGCCACCAAGGCGCTCTCGCGCGCGCCATCGCCGACGAGACCGGCGTCGATGACCTGCGCTGCACCGCGCTCGCGCGCTTCGCCCTGGAAGCCTCGGCCCTCGCCGACGGACCCGACGATCGGGAGCGAGCGATCGACGTGGCCTTCGACCTCCTTGAACACGGCTGGAAAGCACCATGATTCGCGGCCGTAGGTGTCCGTCAGTTGCTCAGCCAGGGCTTGAAGCAGTCGCCCATGAACGCTGCGACCCCACTCGGGCTTGAGGTTCTACCGGCAATCGACCTGCTCGGATTCGACGTGCCGCCCGACGCCCTCATCGCACCTTGGCTTGTCGACGCGCCTTCTCGCCGGCTGAGATCGGCGGGTTGCTCACTGCCCGGCGTCGGTCCGGACGTCAAGGGCCCTCCGCGGTTTTCCACCCCCAGGCGGTGAGCATGCCGGCCGACAGTGCGGCGCATTCGTCGGAGTTCAGATACCGGACCGCCGCGTCGACCGCCGCGTCATCGATCAGGTCGGTGGCGAGCATCGCCGCCCTGCTGCGTTCCCATGTGTCCGCCCAGAAGCGGCTGATGGGGCTGGCCGGCAGCAGCGGCGGCACGTGGATCTCGGCAGCCACGGACACGAGCCCCGCTCCGCGCAGCAGCTGCGGGTACGACGGAACCCAGGAGACATCGGTGCCGATGGTGGCTCGCAGCCCCTGCCACATCGCGCGCATGATCACGGTGTACGGCGTGTCAGGCGTCCGGTCACTCGTCAGGTCGACCGCGTCACTGAGTACCAGCACACCGCCCGGCGCGACGAGTGCGGCCAAGGCCGTGATCAGGCGCTCGCGTTCGGGCAGGTGCATCAGCACGAAGCGCGCGTGGACGAGCCGGAAGCGGCCGGGGACGAAGTCCGGGGCTGTGACGTCGGCTTCCAGCACGTCGAGCCCGGGCACGAGCCGTGCGTCGAGGAAACGTGTGTCGCGGTCCACGGCGAGCACACGTGCCACCCCGGCCTCCTCCAGCAGCCGGCGCGAAACCGTGCCCGTGCCTGCGCCCACGTCGAGGCAGTGCCACCCCGGGCCGACGCCGAGTTCCCGCAGCCGCGCCATGGTGATGTCGTCGTAGGCGAGGGCGCCGAAGTCGATGCGCTCGGCCTCACCGGCCTGCTCAGGACGGAAGACGGCCTCGCCATAGCGATCGCCGCCCGGCACGTCTCCGTGCGGAGTGGCGGTCACGTCGCGGCCGTGGCCGGGACGCCGTGGGCGTCGTCATCGATGAGTACCAGCGCCCGGTCGGCCGGGGGCCGGAACGGCGGGTCGTAGAGCAGTTGCAAGGCCGGACCTCTTCATCTGTGAGTCGGTGGGGCGGCGGTCCCTCCCGAGGTCGCCGCCCCACCGATCTTCTACCGGCGGCCGCCGGCGCTGCCGAGGCGCGCCGGGCCGCTACCGGACGACTTGGAGTCGCGCCGGTGTCGCCGGAAGCACAGCTCAAGGTGTGCTTCCGGCGACCGACCACCTCAGGGCAGCAGCCGGGGCCGTCGCTTCGCCGCCACGTCCTCCACCCAGCCCACCAGCGGGATCGCCGCGGCGATCAGCACCCAGCCGACACCGAACATGAACCACTGGCTCTCCAGCGGCAGGTACGTCGCGAATGCGGGCACGTTCCAGAACTGGTCGATCAGCGGAACCGCGAGGATCAGTGCGATCTCGTGCCACAGGTAGATCGTCATCGCCCGCGCGTTGAAGACCGACACCGTCCGGTCGAGCCGTTCGAAGCGCGCAAGCCACGCGAAGTCGACCCTGAAGTACGCCTTCGAGTACATCAGCAGCGTCACGAACCCGGCCGACCAGAAAGCCTGCGCGAGCGGGATGTCGTCCAGGTCGTAGCTCCCGTACTCCGCCTGGTGGGTGAGGGCATACCAGGCACCGTAGGCAAGCGCCGCGACGGACAGCACGACGACGGGTCCCGGACGCAGACGGGCCAGGACGCCCTCACGGTGCGCGAATCCGACGAGCCAGCAGAACAGGAACGTGGCGAAGTCGAGAAGACCGCTGCCGAACCGGCTGTCCGGCGGCTGCCACACGAACTGGAGCACCAGGATCGGCGCGAGCGAAGCGAGCAGCACCGCCACCGGCGCCAGCCGGAACACCTTCAGGAGCAGCGGTGACAGGAGCACGAACCACAGGTAGGCGCGCAGATACCAGAGGATCTCCCAGGCCTGCATGCCCCAGCTGTTGCCCGGCGGGTCGCCGAGGGGCACCACCCAGTACACGACCTGCCATCCCGGCATCCAGCCGTGCAGCAGCATCGCGAGGACGACGAAGATTCCCCAGAGCCAGAAGGGCGGCAGCAGCCGTCGTATCCGGCTTCTGATCACCGAAAGAGCCGGCCGTTCAAGGGACTTGGCCATCAGTGACCCGGCGAGCGCGAACATGACGCCCATGGAGGGGAAGACGAGGCCCGCCCACATCCAGCCGAACGTGTGGTAGGCCACGACGCGTATCAGCGCGAGGGCGCGCAGCGTGTCGAAGTACCGGTCACGGCCGCCCGCCCGGCCCGCCGAGCGCTCGGGCGCGGCGGATTCTCCGTCGCCCGGCTCGATCACACGCAGAGGTGTGGTGTCCTGATCAAGGCCCTGCGTTCCCGGCGTTTGCGGTGTTTCAGCCTTGTCGGGCGTGCCGCGCGTTCGCCGAGCGGCTCTGTGGCGATTCCCCTGTGTCTGCGAGGTCACCGCCCCACCCCCGTCGGCGTCCCGACCTCGCCGGTGCGCTTGAGCTTCTGCCAGCGCAGCCGGCCGCCCGTGAGGGCGGTGATGGAGGAGTGGATGAGGACCAGGTACATCATCTGGCGGTACGCGATCTGCTGGAGGGGGAGCATCCACAGATAGCGGTACTTCTCTCCGTCGAGGCGGAACGCGTAGGCGGCGCACACGAGTTGGATGCCGAGCACGGCGAGCCAGGCGAGCAGGGACGCCTTGAAGTCGACGAAGATCATCGAGTACACGGTGAAGAGGTCGATCAGCGGCGCGAAGACCGGCGTGACGATCTGGAACAGCACCACGAGAGGCATGCCCACCCGTCCGAAGCGACCCGAAGGCCCCTTGTCCACGAGGGACTTGCGGTGCTTCCACAGCGCCTGCATGGTGCCGTACGACCAACGGTAGCGCTGGCTCCACAGCTGCTTGAGCGAGGCCGGCGCCTCCGTCCAGGCCCGCGCATGCTCCTGGTACACCACACGCCATCCGGCGCGGTGCATCGCGATGGTGATGTCGGTGTCCTCCGCGAGGGTGTCCTCGCTCATGCCGCCGACCTCGAGGACGGCCTGGCGCCGGAAGGCTCCGATCGCCCCGGGGATGGTGGGCATGCAGCGCAGCAGGTCGTACATGCGGCGGTCCAGGTTGAAGCCCATCACGTACTCGATGTGCTGCCAGGCACCGATGACCGTGTTGCGGTTGCCGACCTTGGCGTTGCCCGCGACCGCGCCGATGTCCGGGGCGGCGAAAGGCTGCACGAGCCGGCGGACGGTGTCCGGCTCGAAGACCGTGTCGCCGTCCATCATCACGACGATGTCGTAACTGGCGTTGCGCACCCCGTTGTTGAGCGCCGCGGGCTTGCCTGCGTTCTCCTGACGGATCACTCGCACGTTGGGCAGGCCAAGGGACTCGGCGATCTCCTTCGTGCCGTCGGTGGAGCCGTCGTCCACGACGATGATCTCGATGGGATGCGTGCTCTGCGCGAGGGAGTTGAGGGTGTTGGCGATGCACTCCTTCTCGTTGTACGCGGGCACGATCACGCTGACCGGCCTGGTGACGGGCGGCCCCCAGCTGAACCGGCGCTTGTTGCGCTGCCTGTAGTGGCGCCGCGCGAGGACCAGCATCATCGCGAATCGCGCCATGACCGCGACTCCGACGACCGCGAGGAAGACGGCCAGCGTCGGCACGGTCCACTCGGCGATCGCGACCGCCACGATGAGCGCCTTGCCCTCGTAGAGGGTGGTGCCGGTGGCTTTGGAGTGGGCGGCCTGGTCGGCGTTGCGGGCGCCGCCCGGAGCGTTCGTGCCGGCGGAGGGAGGGGTCCCCTGTCGCGCCGCGCCACCCGGTGCCTGACCGGACCCCTGCGCTCCACCGGGCTGAGCGCCCGCACCCTGCGTCCCGCCGGCCTGTGCGCCGCTGTCCTGCGCGGATCCGTTCTGCGCGGAGCCTCCCCGCGCCCCCGTCCTGGCCATGGCGCCGCTGACCGTGGTGAAGGTGTAGCCCTTCGCCTTCATCTTCTTGATGTATTCGGGCAGAGCCTTGAGCGTCTGGTCACGGTTGCCGCCGGCGTCGTGGAAGAGCACCGACGCGCCTTTGCTCTTCTTCGGCGTCGCCCACTGGACGATCTTCGAGACGCCCGGCTTCTTCCAGTCGTCGCTGTCGGTGTCGACGAAGACGCTGGTGTAGCCCATGGCGCCGAGCTTCTTGTAGACCGGCCAGCTGTAGTTGTCGATCGCGGCGGTCTCGGACGAGTAGGGCGCGCGCACCAGCTTCGTGGTGATGCCGGCCGCGCCCGCGAGGGCCAGCTGGGTCTGCGTGAGCTCACGCTTGACACGGGCGTCGCTCTGATAGGAGAGGTCGACGTGGGTGAAGGTGTGCAGGCCGACCTCGTTCCCCTGCTCGACCATGTCCTTCACGATGCCGGGGTGCCGGGCGATCATGGAACCCACGAGGAAGAACGTGCCCTTCACATCGTTGTCCGCGAGGATCTTGAGGACCTTCTCGGTGTACGTGGCGTCGGGACCGTCGTCGAAGGTGAGCACGATGGTCTTCTTCGGAACGGACTGCGTCCGCATGGAACCGTTGGTCGAGGTCAGAATCGGGCCGCCGTCGAGGATGCGCTGCGGCACCTTGTCGTAGGCCGCGTCGGTGCGGACGCGGTGGTCGCCCAGGACCTCGGCCCGCAGATATCCGTCGAGCAGCATCACGCTGACGAGTCCGAGAACGAGAACGAGCGCGAGGACGACGCGTGGCCGCTGCAGAGCGGCGGCTCGACGCCCGGCCCGCTCGAAGCGGGAGGGAGCGGCGCGGCGACGGCGCCGCGAGGAGGTGTTGCTGGTCATGTTTTCCCTTACCTGCGCGTCAGTGGGCGTCTGCGGTGGCGGATGCCGAGGGGGCGGCCACTGACGAGCTGGGGCGGACGGAGGGAAGAGTGGCCGGAGGTGTTCCCTGCTGCTGACCGGCGCCGCCCGGGGCGCCGTACCCGGAGCCGGCCGGACCACTACCGGTGCCGGCGACGCCACCTCCACCACCCGCACCGCCGAAGGGCAGCAGGTCTGTCGTGCTCACGGACACACCCCACCCCATGAACGACAGGCCGAGGACGACCGCGTAGCCCAGGCAGGCGAGGACCACGGCAAGGCCGAACCTGCGCAGCAGCTTGGCCCGCCGTCCGGAACTGTCGACGAATACGGGGCCTTCATCGGCCCCATTTCCACGTTTGCGGTGGCTTCCGCGCCCACTGGCACGTTTTTCGACGGAGGAATCGAAATGCATTCTCGGGACGCTAAGGGATCTTCATGTGGCCAATCCCAGGCATTCCTGTGCGCACCCTGAGAAGGCCCTGAGTTCGCTGTGATTCTCCTGATGACACCCGGATCACAGGGTTCCGTGTTTCAGTTCCGGGACGAGATCGACAAGAAACGGGTGCATGCGTGATGAGGAATGTTCTGGGGCGGCCGGCCGCCGCGATCGT
The DNA here is from genome assembly GCF_055582645.1 of Streptomyces sp. NPDC107517. NCBI lineage: Bacteria > Bacillati > Actinomycetota > Actinomycetes > Kitasatosporales > Streptomycetaceae > Streptomyces > Streptomyces sp. NPDC107517. Next base: position 81,565 of record NZ_JBVJPM010000016.1, read on the forward strand.
GTCGCTGGTGGCGGCAGTGACCTGTGCGGGGTGCTCGTCGGGGAGCCCGGGCTCGACCGACGTGTCACCGCACGCTGCGCCCTCGCAGGCCGCGAGCGCACCCTCGTCATCCAGCCCGTTCGCGCCCTACGTCAGCGCCACGGACGCTTCGGACCTGGACGCGGCCGGGTCTCCCTCCACGTACAACCTGGCCTTCACGATCGCGGACGGCAGCTCCTGCACGCCCACGTGGAACGGCACCGAGGCCGTCAGCGACGCGACGGTGAAGAAGCGGATCTCGGCACTCGAGTCGTCCGGCGCGACCGTGCGGGTCTCCTTCGGCGGGGCGTCCGGCAAGGAACTGGCCGAGACGTGCGGCAGCGCGTCCGCTCTGGCCGACGCCTACGCCGCCACGCTCGACGCCGCGGGCGCCACCCGGGCCGACTTCGACATCGAGGGTGACGCGCTGAAGGACTCCGACTCGGTGACTCTGCGCTCGAAGGCGATCGCCCTGCTCCAGAAGAAGCGCACCGACCTCGACGTGTCCTTCACACTTCCCGTGATGCCCTCGGGGCTGGACGCGGACGGCGTGGCGCTCCTGGAGTCGGCCAACGACCAAGGCGTCAAGGTGTCCAGCGTCAACATCATGACGATGAACTACGGCACGTCCTACACCGGCGACATGGGCGACTACGCCATTACGTCGGCCAAGGCGGCCCACGCCCAACTCGCCGACATTTTCGGGCTGTCGGACAGGAACGCGTGGCGCGGACTCGCCGTGACGCCGATGCTCGGCACGAACGACATCGCCAAGGAGACGTTCACCCTTTCCGATGCCGCCCAACTGCGTGCCTTCGCGGAGTCGAAGGAGCTTGCGTGGGTCTCCATGTGGTCCACGTTCCGCGACCAGCAGTGCTCCTCTGCCGACACCTCGTCGGACGACGCACTCACCAACTGCAGTGGTGTGCAGCAGAGTTCGGGAGCCTTCGGCAAGGCTCTGTCCGGCTGAGGCGACGCGTTCGGGACAGGGGTGGCGCCCATGCCTTCTTCGGGACCGAACCCGTGACCGACGGCACCTCGGGCGCCTGTTCCGCATCACTCGGTTCGACGGCACCCATGCGGCATCATGCTCCGCATGAGCGACTCTCCCCACCCTCAAGGTGCCGACGGCAATCTGGCGCACAGTCGGGTGCCGATGACAGGCCGCGATCCCCAAGAACCAGGACGGGTCTCTTCACCGCTGGAGCTGTTGTTCGACCTGACGTTTGTGGTCGCGGTAGGAACCGCCTCCTCCCAATTCGCCGAGATGGTCGCCGAGGGGCATCCCGGAGAGGCGGTCACCGCGTTCGTGCTGGCGATGTTCGCGATCAGCGTCGCGTGGATCAGCTTCAGCTGGTTCGCGTCGGCGTTCGGCACGGACGACTGGCTCTACCGCGCGCTGACGATGGTGCAGATGATCGGCGTCGTCGTGTTCTCGCTCGGCCTGCCCGCAATGTTCCACTCGGTCGACGAGGGCGAACACCTCGACCTGAGGGTGATGGTGCTCGGGTATGTCGTGATGCGGATCGCGATGGTGCTGCAGTGGTGGCGTGCCGCCCGGGAGTCCCCCACATTCCGGGACGTCGGCATGGCGAACATCCGCTGGACGGTGATCGTCCAAGTCGGCTGGGTCGTCGTCGGGTTCACGCATCTGCCGCTCAACGCGGTGTTCGTCGCCTTCATCGTCCTCGGTGCGCTCGAACTGACATTGCCTCTCCTCACCCAGGGCGCTGCGGGCGGAACTCCGTGGCACCCTCACCATGTCGCGGAGCGGTACGGCCTGTTCGCCATCATCGTCCTCGGGGAGGGCGTCGTCGGGACCGTCGCGTCCTCGGGCGAGCTTCTCGGCGGGGTGGACGGAACCCATTGGAGCGGCAACGCGATCGCCGTGGTCGTCGCCGGCGTCGGGCTGACCTTCGGCATGTGGTGGGTGTATTTCTCCACCCCGTTCGGCGACATCCTCGTACACCGCCGCAGCCGCGGATATCTCTTCGGCTACGGGCACATCCCGCTCTTCGCCGGGGTGGCCGGCGCCGGAGCCGGCCTCCACGTGGCGGGCCTGCACCTGGAGCACCACTCGGAGATCAGTGACGTCGCCGTGGTGCTGTCCCTGGCCGTGCCGGTCGGCCTCTACCTGCTCATGGTGTATCTCCTCCACACGCTGCTGCTGTCCACGGCCGACCCGTTCCACGTGCTGCTGATCTCGCTCACGCTGGCGGTACTGCTCGCGGCGGTGCTCCTGTCCGCGGCCGGCGTGGCCATGGCGGTGTGCCTCCTCATCGTGATGCTGGCCCCCTTCGTGACCGTGGTCGGCTACGAGTCGATCGGCTACCGCCACCAGCGCCGGATGCTGGAAGGACTCGACCCGCAGCACCAGTGACAACTGCGCGCGGACACAGGGGCGATGGGCGCTGCTGCAGGCCCCGGTGGCCCGCCCGTCGGACTTCGCCCCTTCCGGCGTCCCACGAGTCCGGCTCGGTCTGCCGGTGATTCCCCACTGGTACTGTCCAGCCATGCCGCGCCTGGTGGAAGTACCTGGGTACGTACGCTTCTGGACCGCCTCGGCGGTATCCGCCTTCGGTTCTCAGGTCACGGGGCTGGCCCTGCAGATCCTCACCGCCGTGGTGCTGAGCGCGTCCGCCACTGAGGTCGGCATCGTCAACGCCGCCCGCTGGGTCCCGTATCTGCTCTTCGGACTCGTGGCCGGGGTGGTGGTGGACCGTCGCCGACGCAAGCCGATGATGGTCGGCACGGACCTCGGAAGGGCGATCCTGCTCGGCGCGATACCCGTGCTGTATGCGCTGGACCGGCTCACCATCCCCACGCTGTGCTTGTTCGTCTTCGCGTTCGGGGTGCTGTCACTGCTGTTCGACGCGGCGAACCAGTCGTACGTGCCACAGCTGGTACCCAAAGAACTGCTCAACGCGGGATACGCCCGTGTGGAGCAGGCAAGCGCGGTGGCCGGCTCGACCGGCCCACTGATCGGCGGGGTACTGATCAAAGTCATGGGGGCGCCGCTGGCCGTGCTGGTGGACGCCGTCACCTATCTGATGTCGGCCTTGTTGCTCGCCTCGGTGAAGGCACCCGACCCCGTCCCCGATCGCGGCGCGCGGCGCAGCCTCGGCAGCGAGCTGCGCGAGGGGGTGGCATGGGTCTACCGGCATCGCACGCTGGCATCCATCGCCCTGACCTCACACGCGATGCTGCTCTTCAACAGCATGGTCAGCACCGTCTTCGTGGTCTTCGCCCTGAACGAGCTCAAGATCGGCGAATTCGGCCTGGCGGCCACCTACGCCTTCGCGAGTGTCGGAGCGGTGCTCGGTGGCGCGCTCTCCGCACGTGTGGCCGGCAGGCTGGACGTCGGCCCCACTCTGATCGTCTTCCGCCTGGTCGCCGCGATCGGATGGCTGCCCCTGGTCCTGGCCGGACGCGGACCGTGGGCGCTGGCCTCCGTTTCGTTCGCCTTCTTCATCGTGTCCATGGCCATCGGCATCGAGAGCCCGGTGGAGATGAGCTATCGGCAAGCGGTGACACCCGACCGGCTGCGCGGGCGCATGAACGCGACGATCCGCTCGATGAACTGGGGAATGGTGGCCGTGGGGGCACCGCTCGGTGGAGTACTCGCCGACCAGGTCAGCTATCGCTTCGCCCTGTGGATCGGACTGTCCGGAGCAGTCGCCCAGGCGCTCGCGCTGACGGTGTCCCGTACCCGCGGGGCCCGCACCACCGACGAACTCGACTTCCCGGCAGGGGCCCGCACGTGACCGGGAAGGGCCCGGGGCCGTCTCGCGTCTGCTCGTTCGTCGACGAAGGCGCTGTCATGTGCCGGTACGGCGTCCCGGACACGGTGGAGAGGACTTCCGGCGACGATCGTGGCCTGCCGAGCCTGTGCGTGCGGGTGGGCGGCGTGCCGCGTGCGGGGCGAGGCAGGTGGATCGGCCACAGGTGAGGGCGCGCCCGCCCGTCACCTGTGGCCGGTCAGCACCGGCTCGTTCTTACTCCCCGTCGGCGAGCCAGGTGCGGGCGGCGCCCAGCAGAGCCCGTACGCCCAGCTCGATCGTCGGGTCCTGGAGCGGCGCGTACTGCGGCGAGTGGTTCATGGGGAGTTCCGCCGGGAGTCCGCGCGTCGCGAGGGCCGCGGGGTCGAGCCCCTCGAACGCGGCCCGGTCGGCGCCGCCGAAGTGCCAGAACACCGACGGCGCACCCAGCTCGGTGCCGAACAGACCGAAGTCCTCGCTGCCGTTGATCGGCTGCGGGAGGATCAGCACGGCCTGTTCGCCGAGGACGTCACGCAGCCCGTCGATCGTGGTGGCGGTGGCGTCCGCGGTGTTCACCGTGAGGGGGAAGGAGTTCAGCGAGGTGATCTCCGGCTCCTTGGGCGCGCCCGACGCCGCCGCCTCGGCCTGCACTATGCGGCGCACGGCGGCAAGAACCTTCTCGCGTACGACGGGGTCCACGGAGCGGATGTTGAGCTTCAGCTCCGCCTCGTCCGGGATGATGTTCTCCTTCGTGCCGGCGTGGATCGAGCCCACCGTCACGACAGCCGCTTGCGAGGCGCCGACCTCACGCGAGACGACGGTCTGAAGGCGCAGCACCACGGCCGCCGCCATCACCACCGGGTCCACCGTCGACTCGGGCGACGAGCCGTGCCCGCCGCGGCCGAACAGGCGCACCCGGTAACTGTCGGACGCCGCCATGAGCGGCCCGGGGCGGGTCACCGCGACGCCCGTGGGGAACGGGCCCACATGCTGGCCGAGGCAGACATCGGGCTTCGGGAACCGCTCCGCGAAGCCGTCGTCGAGCATGTTCCGCGCGCCCTCGGCAGTCTCCTCGGCGGGCTGGAACACGGCGACGACAGTGCCGCGCCAGGCGCCTCGGTGCTGCGCGAGCAGCGCGGTCACGCCGAGCAGGCAGGTGACGTGCATGTCGTGGCCGCAGGCGTGCATCGTGGGGACGTCGTTGCCGTCGCGGTCGATGGCGCGGTCCACGGACGCGTACGGCAGGCCCGTCGCCTCCAGGACCGGCAGGCCGTCCATGTCGGCGCGCAGCAGCACGGTCGGGCCTTCGCCGTTGCGCAGCACGCCGACGACGCCGGTGCCGCCGACGCTCTCGGTGACTTCCCAGCCGGACTGCTCGCGCAGCCGGGCCGCCGCGACGGCGGCCGTGCGGGTCTCCTGGAGCGAGAGTTCCGGGTGGGCGTGCAGGTCCTGGTACAGCTCACGCAGAGCGGGCAGCAGCGCGTCGAGGCCGTCGGTGAGGGAGACGGGGGTGTGGGTGGTCATGCCTTCTCGCTTTCTACGGGGCGGGGGGTGGGGATGCCGTCGGCGGGCTCGGGCAGCCGCAGCGACCGGCGGAAGGCGCCGGTGTCCTGCGGAGTGACGATCGCGACGACGCCGGCCAGGACGGCGCCGAGCACCAGGAAGCCGAAGGCGGCACCGAACCCCATCCGGTCCGCGAGCAGGCCCATCGCGGTCGGCGCGATCACGCCGGCGAACTGGCCGCCGAAGGTGATCAACCCGGCGCCCGCGCCGGTGAGTTCGACAGGCAGGCTGCGCAGAGGCACCGCGTAGACCGGCATGTACGACAGGGACGCGGAGGCGGTGGCCAGGGTCATCCACGAAATGAACGCGACCGTGCTCGACGCGGTGGCCATCAGGATCAGGGCGACGGCGGCCACGCTCATCGACGGCACCACGATCTTGCGGTGATGGCCCTGGAGCCGGTCGGCGAGCCGCCCGCCGATGATCACGGCCCCGGCTGCGGCGGCCGCCGGGATGACGGCGAGTGCCCCGGCGGAGGTCAGCGAGATGCCCCGCTCCTGGCTCAGGTAGGACGGCACCCACGTGTTCAGGCCCCACACGATGATGTCGTAGCCGAAGAACATCGCGGCGAAGCCCCACATGGCGGGGGAGCGCAGCACGATGCGGGCGCGGGTGCCCACGGCCGGGGCGGCACGCCCGTCGTCCCGTGCGAGCGGCTCGGGCAGCCACAGCCGGACCGCCGCGTACACGAACACGCCGACACCGGCGACCGTGAAGAACGCCGAGCGCCAGCCGAAGTGTGTGATGAGAGGAGCGGCGACCAGCGGCGCGACGACCGCGCCGACCGCGTTGGCGGACTGCACGACGCCGTTGGCGCCCATCCGCTGCCCCGGCGTGGTCCGCTCGGTGATCGCCTTCATCGAGGCGCCGGGGAAGATTCCCTCAGCAGCCCCGAACAGGAACCTCACCACCAGCAGGATCGCGAACGACCCGGCGAACCCGGTCAGTGCCGTGAACGCCGACCAGATCAGCAGCGCCCAACAGGTCACCCGCCGGGCACCGAACCGGTCGGCGAGCATCCCGCCGGGAATCTGGCACGCCGCATATGCGAGGAAGAACGCGGAGACAGCGAGTCCCTGCTCCGCCCGGCTGAGGTCGAACTCCTTGCCGATCGAGGGGAGCGCGAGATTGATGACGAGCCGGTCGACATAGTCGATCAGCCAGGCACCGAAGAGCAGTGCGACAGTGATCTTCGCGCCTCGGTCGAGGCGCTCGCTGCTGCGGGACGGGGACGGGGGCGGTGGAGCCACGGGCACTCCTTCTAGAGTGGGCGTGCGATGGCGGTGGAGCGGCTCGGAAGTGGGGAAAGAATCCGGCCGCCGTACGGAACGGGATCCGAAATGCAGGAAAAGGGCAGAGCTGCGGCTGTGGATCCGGATTCCGTCGGGACTCTTGAGGGGATCTCGACCTTCGAGGAGACCGACCTCGCGCTCGTCGACGCCCTGCAGACCGATCCGCGCGCCCCTTGGTCCCGGATCGGTCCGGCCGTCGGTGTCGATGCCACCACCGCGGCCCGCCGCTGGGCGCGCCTGGAGCGGGCGGGCCTGGCCTGGGTAACGGCGTACGCCGGGCCCGCCACCGCGACCGTCGGCTACGTGGAGGTCACCTGCCGGCCGAGGCGCCTCGCCGAGCTGAGCGAGCGGCTCACCGCCCTGCCGTGGGTGGCCAGCATCGAGCACGTCGTCGGTGACTTCGACCTGTTCCTGACCGTCGTCGCCGAAGACCTGCCCGCGCTCGGCCGCCGCATCGGCACGGACCTCGGGATGCTCCCGGGCGTGCGGTCGACCCGCACCCGGCTCGGCGTGCGGATCTACCAGGAGGGCAGCGGCTGGAAGGTGCGGGCCCTGGAGCCGGCGGGTCGCGCCCGGCTCGCCGCGCCCCGCTCGGCCGTCGGTCCCGGCGGCGGCCCGTACACACACGTGTCCCGCGGCGACGTCGACCGCCGGCTCCTGGAGGCCCTCGGCGCCGACGGCCGCGTCGGCTGGGCCGAACTCGCCGCGCGCACCGGCCTGAGCGAGTCCACCGTGCGCCGCCGCCTCACCCGTGAGCTGCGCGACCGCGACATCCTGGTGCGCTGCGATCTCGCCCAGCAGCCGGCCGGATGGCCCGGCATCGCCACGTACCGGGCTGTCGTGCCGCACGGTGAACTCGACGCCACCGGCGGCGCGTTGGCGCGACTTCCGCAGATCCGGCTGTGCGCCTCCGTGACCGGCTCGTGCAACCTGCTCTTCTCGGTGTGGCTGCGCGGGCTCGACGGCATCACGGCCCTGGAGTCACTGCTCGACGAGCGGTTCCCCCATCTGACCGTCAAGGACCGCACCGTCACCCTGCGCACCGCCAAGCGCATGGGCCGCGTCCTGGGGGAGGACGGGCGCGCGGTGGGGCACGTGGCGCTGGGGTTCCAGAGCGTGGTGTGAAAGTGCCGGTCCACAGCGTCCCGTTGAGGACTGCGACCGGCACGGTCGCTTCTGTGGCAGTACGTGGCTGGTCAGCGCACCAGCAGGTCGATTACGTCCGTCAGAACCTCCGCAGATGGCCGGCGGTCTGGTGAACTGCCGGGGCCGTCGCGACGAGCCGGCCGGCAGCGGGGCGAGCGACGCGGGGTCGAGGTCCTCTTGCGGATCAGGACGAAGCTGCGCTCCACCGGACTGAGCGCCTGCACCCGAGGTAGGTATCGGGCCGCCGTCGAGGATGCGCTGCGGCACCTTGTCGTAGGACGCGTCGGTGCGGACGCGGTGGTCGCCCAGGACCTCGGCCCGGCGTGCGCGGCCCCGGCGAACATCCCGTGCAGGGCGCTGAGCGGGGCCACGTCGTGCAGGGCCGCGAAGCCCGCGTCCTCGTTGTCGGTGCCGAGGGATCGTGTGTGCCGGAAGGCTGCGACGCTCAGCCGTGGCGGCGAGGCCGCCTACCTGGTCAGGCCCACGTCGTCCGGCCAGCCATAGGCCGTGCGTGGCGGATCGGGCAGGGCGCCCACTGCCGCCATGTCCCGGTCGGCGGCCTGCATCAGCTGACCGGCCAGGTCGCGCATCGCCCGGCTCGCCGCGAGCTCGTCCCCTATCGCGGGGATGTCCACGTCCTGGGGATTGCAGCGCGCCTTGCCTCGTCCGACCATCTGCGACTTGCCGTCGCCGAGCACCGCCCGGGCTCTCGTGACGCCGTCCTCCTCGGTCAGGTAGACACCGACCTTCCACTCATCGGCGTGTGTCATGACGTGCCTCCTCAGGCTCCGGTCCCCCTGATCCCAGCAGTTTCCAGAATCCCTCCGCGCCGGCTCATCCGGCGATTCCATCCCGTTCCGGTATGGATATACCCATTTCTCGCGGGTAGGGGTCGTGCATGCCCATGCTCGTCGGAACCTCGGGGTGGCAGTACGAGGACTGGCGCGGCGCTCTCTACCCGACCGGCCTGCCGCAGCGGCTGTGGCTGGAGGAGTACGCCCGGCGGTTCGCGACCGTCGAGAACAACAACGCCTTCTACCGGCTTCCGACGAAGGAGATCTTCGGGTCCTGGCGGGAGCGGACGCCTGAGGGGTTCGTCATGGCGGTCAAGGCCAGCCGCTATCTGACCCATATGAAGCGGCTGCGCGACCCCGAGGAGCCGGTGCACCGTCTGCTGGAGAGGGCCGAGGGCCTTGGTGACCGCATGGGGCCCGTACTGCTGCAATTGCCGCCCCACCTCCGGGAGGACCTCGGGGCGCTGGACGCGTGCCTGAGCTGCTTTTCCAGCACGGTCCGGGTGGCCGTTGAACTGCGGCACAGCTCGTGGTGGGACGCGGGGCGGGAGCTTCGGGCGGTACTTGAGCGGCACGGCAGCGCGCTGTGCTGGGCGGATCGGGGATCACTGCCGGTGACGCCGCTGTGGCGTACCGCGTCCTGGGGGTACGTGCGCTTCCACGGCGGCATCGCCCAGCCGCCGCCCCGTTATGGCCGGCAGGCGTTGAAGTCCTGGGCCGGACGCATCGCCGACGCCTGGCCGGACCGGGACGACGTGTACGTGTACTTCAACAACGACCTGGGCGCTGCGGCCGTCGTCGACGCTGCGAAGTTCGCCCGGGCCGCGGCCACGCTGGGCCGGACGGTGAGCCGGACGCCCTCGTCCCTCACGGGCTTGTGCTGACCGGGCGCCGTTTTGGACGGGCCGCCCGTCGAGGCCGAGGGTGAGGATGCCGTCCATGTCGTACGCGATGCGCAGGCCGAAGCCGCGACTGATCCGGCCCGGGCGGTCCTGAAGCCACTGGCAGGCCTTCGCCGAGGCCCTCCGAAGCCGTATCTGCAGGGTCCGGACGGGCGTGACGCACAGTTCGCGGAGTCTGCCGGTGCACGGCTCCAGCCTTGACGGGGACGATCGTCGGCCGCCGGGCCGCGTCCGCATCGAGGTCCCGCACCCGCTGCCCCGTTGTCCTGGCCCTCGCGCGCCGCGAGGCCTACGAGGTGTGTCTGCGGGCGACCGGGTTCAGTGCGGTGGAGCGGGTGCCGTTGCAGGTGCCCGGGGCCGGCGTCCGTGAGTTCGCCGGTCCTCAACCGTCCTCCATGCTCAGTCAGCCTGCGTGGAGGATCCGAAAGCGATCGGGTTCCGCCGGATCCCGGTCCACCACTTGGACCGGCGCCCAGGCCCATTGCCACACGCCGATGCCAGGCGTGCGGGAGAACTTGATCTGCCCGCGGGTGCCTTCGACCGCGACGCGCGGCCAGGATTCGGAGATGCGCGAACGGTCCGGGCCGTGCGCACGCAGCACATCGGCGAGGACGGCGATCGTGTCGAAGCCCTCGAAGGCCACGAAGGAGGGCGCTTCGCCCAGCCGCTCACGGAGTGCCGTGTCGACGCGTGCACCGAGTGGGCTGAGGTGCTCCGGCAGGTAGCGCAGGAACGGGATCCCGGCGCCGTCGTCTCCCAGCAGCTTCGCCCATTCCGCGCACTCCGGTTGTCCCGCCGGAGCACCGATCAGCATCTCGGCGAGGCGCTCGTCCTGGCGTACGGACTTGACGATCGACACGGCCGGTTCCGGATGGCCGACCAGAAGAAGCAGGGCTGTCGCGTGATTCTCGACGAGTGCGTCGCACAGCGCCGCGGGTTCGAGCTCGCGCATGTCGAGTTCGATGACGGTGCCGCCGCGTTGAGCGAGGTTGTCCCGCAGAATGCGGGCGCCGGATGCCCAGTAGACACTCGGCTGGGCTGCTACGGCGATTCGGCTGTGGCCCGCGCCGAGGAGGAAGTCCGCGTATATCTGCCACCCGTGGGACTGCGCCGGAGCGAGGCGCGCGACCCATTGCGTCGGCTGGTCGGTGAGCGCGTCGAGTACCGCTGACGAGCAGAGGTAGGGCATGCCGAGGGCGTCGGCCCTGGCAGCAGCAGTGCGGGCGACGACGCTGTGATACTCGCCCGCCAATGCCGCCACGCCCATGCGAGTCAGTTCGTCCACTGCCGCCGCGGCCTTCTGCGGATCAGCGGCCGTGTCTCGGACCACCAGTTCGAGAGGCTTTCCGGCGATTCCGCCGCCGTCATTGACTTCGCGAACGGCCAACTCGAGTCCGGCGAGGAGGTGTTGGCCTGCCTCGACCCAGCCGGGCCGAGTCAGCGGAACGAGAGCGCCGATCCGGACGGCTGATCCGTCGGTCTGCTCCACTCCAGGCGGTGATGCCGGCGTATTCATGAGTTGGCGCCCCCTGAGCGACGATCCGGTGGCACTTCGTCCGGATCGGATCGCACAGTGCACGTCAGTTGCGCCGAGAGTAGCCGAGCCGGGGCACCTTCGGCGCCCCGTTGAGTGCGCGACCACCAACGACGTGCTCGCCGCCCCGCGGTCCGGGCCCGGGGCGGCGAGCGTCGGTCGAGCGATCCGTCAGTGGCCCGAGCCGGCCGTGTCGTTCGCGCCTTGGTCGTCGTGGGCGACGATCGTCCACGGGCGCATCAGGTCGTCGTCTTCGTGTTCGAGGATGTGGCAGTGGTGGACGTACGTCGCCGGCAACTTGGTGCCGCTGCCGGCCAGCCCCGCGATCTTTTCCGTCGGCGGGTCGAATTCATTGATGACGATTCTGGTCACCGTTTCCGGATAGGACTTGACTGTGTCCTTGCGGGACAGTGCTTCGTCCGGGTCCGGCGGAATCGGCGGACCGGTGAAGTAGTTCGCCAACACAGGCAGGTCCTCCGGTCTGCGGCCGCCGGCGATCCACGTTTCGTATTGGTCCTGGTAGCCGGCCGCGTCGATCGGCTGCCTGTTCAGCACCTGGAAGTTGACCAGGTGGACATGCATCGGGTGGGCGTCGTGGTTGGGATTGATGTACTCCCAGATCTCGGTCGAGCCCGCCTCGATGAAGTCCTCGGACGGCTCCATGAACGGCACCGCGTTGAACGTCATGGTGCCGAAGATCTGGTGCTGATAGAGGACCCATTCCCGTCGGCGCGTGTTCGCCTTCACCTCGATGGGCTCGGATTTCAGCAGCTCGAGCTCCAGGGGCGGCGTTGTCCTGTCTCCGCCTCCGGACAACGGTTTGATGACATGGAATTCCATGACTTCCGAGATTTCCGGTCCGTCGCCGCCGGGGTAGTGCACGGGCGCGTTGAAGTTCGTCAGCGTGACCTTCGTGCCCATGGGCAGCTGGCTGAAGTCGACGATCAGGTCGTACCGCTCGGCCGGTGAGATCAGGAAGCTGAGCATGCGCAACGGGTCGCGGAGGCCGCCATCGGTGCCGATCAGCCAGAACGGCAGGACGGGCTGGGGCAGTACGTCCTCGGGGACGTCGAACCGCAGCCGCCAGAAGCGCTCGTTCGAAGCGTTGAGAACGCGCAGCCGGTAGCGTCGCTTCTCGACCGCCAGGAAGGGGTATGCCTTCCCGTTGACGACCGGGGTGTCCTCGCCCTGCTGCAAGGTCATGGTGTAGGCGAGCGAGCCGTCCCGGTGGAAGGTCCTGTCCTGCAGGATGAGGGGGACCTCGAACTCGCCTTGCGGCAGTCCGAGCCGATCGTCGGCGGGGTCGCGGATGAAGTAGAGACCGGCAAGGCCCGCGTAGAGGTTGACACTGGTCATCCCCATGCCGTGGTCGTGATACCAGAGCATGCAGGAACGGTCGTGGTTGGTGTAGCCGCAGATCGCCTCGTTGGGTTCGACGTGCCGCGGGTCCAGGGTGGTGTAGGACTCGGCGTGGATGCCGTCCGGGCTGAACGACTGGAGCGGCATGCCGTCGGACTGCGGCGCCGTGAAACCGCCGTGCTGATGTACGACGTTCCACACGTTGACGTTCTCGGGGAACGGCTGCATCGGCTTGTAGGGCGGCGGAGGGGTCGGGGTGAGCTGGGGGTCCCCGTTGCGAATTTTGTCGATCACGAACTGGAACAGGTGGGTGGTCGGCAGGTGGTTGCGGTACTTGACGACCGTCGGATGGTCCCGGGTCACGTTGAGGGTCGGCCCCAGATATCCCATCCCGATCGGCCTGTGAGGGTCGTGCGGGTTCGCGGCCCAGTAGCCCCACACCTTGGCCGGCCCGAGATCCCGGTGGAAGCGCCACGAGCCCGGCCGCATCGTGATGTCGTAGAAGTCGGCGCCCGGATAGGCGGAAGGATCCGAGACGGCTTCCATCGGGATGGGCAGCGGGTCGACGAACTTCCTCAGCTTGGGGGTGTGCGGAATCGGCATGTCCGCTGACCCGTGGCCGTGACCGTGACCGTCCGATGCGGACGCCTGCCCGGCCGCACCCCGTGGAAGCAAGGCCGCACCGCCCATGGCACCGGCCATGAGGAATCTCCGTCGCCCAACCATTGTCTCCAGCCTTTCGTCGCCTCGCGTGACGATGAATTGATACAGGGCTGGTTCGGAACGTTGCCGGAGCGTGTCGGTCCGGACCGAGAAAGCCACTCGTTGAGCCGATCTCGGCAGGAATTCGGAAGGTATCGGGATTGGAATCGAATTATTACCGCCCCTGAGCTGATGTGCTGACCATTCTGCTGGTCCGTCACATTCGGCTGAGAGGGGGGCTGTTGGTCCAATTCATCGCCTTTTTCCATGCGTCGGTCGCCTCAGTTTTTCCCATTCAATACTGCGGCCCTTTCGGGACACCGGCGGAATCTGATACCTCGGGCATGCCGATGTCCATGTGCCCGTGCCGGGAGCCGGTCGCACGGAGATGCGTGCTCAGCGCCGCGCCGACAGCCTCGGGCCGCTCGACCGCGAGATGCCCGACGGCGAATGCCCGCAGGGTCGCATCGGCGATCCCGTCCACGAGTTCCCGGGCGTGATCGAGAGGGGTGGCGATGTCGAGAGAGCCGCCGACGACGAGAGTGGGAGCGGCGATGCGGGCCAGGTCGGGGCGCAGGTCGTAGGCGCCGAGTGCGTCGCAGCAGGCTGCGTAGCCGACCGGATCGGTTTCGGCGAGGTCCCGCAACAGAGCACGCCCGAGAGGGGTTTCGGCAGTCCTCGGATCGCCGAACCAGCGGCCCGCGCTGGTCTCCAGCACCGGCCCGATGTCATAGCGCCGCACGAGGGCGGCACGCTCCTGCCAAGGCTCCGGTGGCCCGAAGTGGGCGGAGGAGCAGAGCAGTCCCAGCGAGCTGACACGTTCCGGGTGGTGGACCGCGAGATGGGCCCCGACCGCGCCGCCCAGCGAGATACCGGCGTACGCGAACGACTCCCAGCCCTGCGCGTCCGCGAGCCGCAACACCTGTGTCGCCAATGCGGCGACGCTCGCCGTGCCGTCGTGTGGAAGGAGGTCCGCACGCGAACACCCGTGCCCCGGAAGGTCCCAGCGCAGAACGCGGTGTGACCGCACGAGAGTGGCCAGTTGTGGACTCCACACGTGCAGGGACGTGCCGAGCGACGGGCCGAGGACGAGCGGGGGAGCGCCGGGCGGACCGTCGAGTACATGGTGCAGGAGATGAGGCTGAGCCACGCGGAATCCCTGAGTGCTGTTCGAGGAGGGCTGTGCGGAGACGTTCTCAGGAGGGACATCAGCCGATCGGGGTGCGGACCCCGTCGACGATGCGGACGCCCGCCAGGCGGCTCACCGGACCACCTCCGGGATGTGGATCCTGGCGCCGGTCTTGGCGACGACCTCGTCCACCGTCACGTCCGGCGCCAACTCCACCAGGTGCACCCCGTCTTCAGTGATGTCGAGGACCGCCAGGTCGGTGATGATTCGGTCGACGCAGCCCTTGCCGGTGAGGGGGAGCGTGCAGGCGTCGACCAGCTTCGGCGAGCCGTCCTTGGCCGTGTGGGTCATGGTGACCAGCACGGTGCGGGCGCCGTGGACGAGGTCCATGGCTCCGCCGATCCCGGTGATCATCTTGCCGGGGACGGCCCAGTTGGCCAGGTCCCCCGTCGCGGAGACCTGCATCGCGCCGAGGACGGCGACGTCGATGTGGCCACCGCGGATCATGCCGAAGGAGAGCGCCGAGTCGAAGTACGAGGCGCCGGGCAGGACCGTGACGGTCTCCTTGCCGGCGTTGATCAGGTCGGGGTCGACCTCGTCGTCGGCCGGGTAGGGGCCGGTGCCCAGGATGCCGTTCTCGGACTCCAGGATCACCTCCACGCCCGCCGGAAGATGGTTCGGGATCAGCGTCGGCAGGCCGATGCCGAGGTTGACGTACTGCCCGTCGCGCAGTTCACGGGCGGCACGTGCGGCCATCTGTTCGCGTGTCCAGGCCATGTCAGTTGCTCACCGTTCCTCGTGCCGCAGGCGCGGAGATCGTGCGCCGCTCGATGCCCTTGTCGACGGCCTGCGCCGGGCTCAGCTCGACCACGCGCTGTACGAAGATGCCCGGCAGATGCACCTGGTCCGGGTCGAGGACGCCGGGCTCCACCAGCTCCTCCACCTCGGCGATCGTGACGCGTCCGGCCATCGCGGCGAGGGGGTTGAAGTTGCGGGTGGACTTGTTGAACACGAGGTTCCCGTGTCGGTCGCCCTTCGCGGCGCGGACCAGCGCGAAGTCGGTGCGAATGCCCCGCTCCAGCACGTACTCGACACCGTCGAAGACGCGCACCTCCTTGGGCGGGGAGGCGAGTGCGACGCCGCCGGTGCCGTCGTAGCGCCAGGGCAGACCGCCGTCCGCGACCTGGGTGCCCACCCCGGCCGGGGTGTAGAACGCCGGGATTCCGGCGCCGCCCGCGCGCAGCCGCTCCGCGAGCGTGCCTTGCGGGATCATCTCGACCTCGATCTCGCCGGCCAGGTACTGGCGGGCGAACTCCTTGTTGGCGCCGATGTAGGAGCCGGTGACCCGGGCGATCCGGCCCGCCGCGAGCAGGACGGCGAGGCCGGAGTCCATCGCGCCGCAGTTGTTGGACACCACGGACAGACCGGTGGTGCGCTGCTCATGCAGCGCCTTGATCAGTACATTCGGCACTCCGCTCAGTCCGAAACCGCCCACCGCCAGGGACGCACGGTCCCCGACATCGGCGACGGCCTGCCCGGCCGACGCGACCACCTTGTCCATCAGGCGGCCTCGCCCGTCGCGGCGATGTCCGACGGGTGCAGCGCCAGCGGGGTGACCTCGATCTCCATGTACGGGAACAGCGGCAGGCCCCACAGGATGTCGTGCAGCTCGTCGTTGTCCCGGACGTCGAAGACGCTGAGGTTGGAGTACTGGCCCACGCAGCGCCAGATGTGCGGCCAGACGCCCTTGCGCTGGAGTTCCTGCGAGTACGCCTTCTCGCGGGCGATCGTGTCCGCGCGGACGTCGGGGTCGAGATCGTTGGGTATGCGGACGTCCATCTTCACGGCGAACAGCACGGCGGGCTCCTTGAGTTACGAGGTGGGGCGGGCGCGCCCCGGAGGCCGGGCCCCCGGGGCGGGGCGCGTCAGGCGCGGTCGAGCACGAAGTCGTACGTCACTTCGTTGCCCTTACCGGTCCCGGCCGGGGAGGGGTCGAGGACGAGTTCCGGCTTGACGGCCTGCGCGATGTCGTCCTCCACATGGTTGCCGCCCTTGAAGTAGAGCTGCGTGGTGATGAGGTGGTGGCCCTCGGCGGCGACCTTCAGGTGCAGATGGGCCGGGCGCCAGGCGTGCCAGCCGGCGGCGGAGATGAGGTTGCCGCAGGCGCCGTCGGTGGGGATCTGGTAGGGGGCCGGCTCGATCGTGTGGATCCTGAAGTTGCCCTGGTCGTCGGCGGCGACGGTGCCGCGCAGGTTCCACTCGGGCAGACCGGGGGCGTACTGCGAGTAGAAGCCGTCGTCGTCGGCGTGCCACATCTCGATCGTCGCGCCGGGCAGGGGAGTGCCGTCGACCGAGGTGACCTGGCCCTGGAACAGGAGGGGTGTGCCCTTCTCGTCCGGGCGCATCGGGAGGGTCGCCTCGGCCGGCAGCTCCGGGGAGTCCGGCACGTAGTAGGGGCCCTCGATGGTGCCCTTGGAACCCTCGCGGCTCTCGTTGGCGACCTCCTCGACGACGTGCTCGATCCACACGTCGAGGAAGAGCGGCCACTCGCCGTCCTGGCCGACCTGGATCAGCCATGCCTTGAGGGCGTCGTACTCGGCGTAGGTGACCTTGTGGCGGCGGATGATGTCGTGGACGGACGTGATGAGTTCCGAGGCGAGGGTGTCGACACGCTCCTGGCTGCTGGACGCGCCGGAGCGGGCCTTCTGGGCGAACGCGGCGGTGGCGGCGTTCCCGGACGCGGCGGCGGTGGCCTGCTCCTGCTCGGCTTCGGTGAACGTGCTCATGATGCGGCTCCGATCGGTAGGGGTGTGACAAGTCGCAGGTGTGGAACGGGAGTTCAGCTGTCCTGGCGGTAGCGGGTCAGCTTCTCGGGGTCGAGTTCGATGCCCAGGCCCGCGCCCTCGCGCACCCGCAGTGTGCCGTCGCGGATCTGCAGGGGCTCGGCGAGCAGGTCGTCGCTCATGTCGAGGTAGTTGGAGAGCTCGCCCGCGCGGCGCGAGGTGGCCTCGAAGGCCGCGCCGAAGGCGACCGAGCACAACGAGCCGATCTGACCGTCGATCTGATTGCCCATCACCACTTCGACGCCGAGGCCCTCGCACTCGAACAGCACGCGCTGGGAGTGGCTGAAGCCGGTGCGGGCCGTCTTGATGCTGATGGCGGTGGCCGAGCCGCCGAGGAGTTCACGCGTGACCTCGCCGGGGCGGGTGGCGCTCTCGTCGGCGACGAAGGGGACCGGGCAGCGTTCGACGAGCCAGCGCCTGCCGAGCACGTCGTCGGCCGGGCACAGTTCCTCGGCCAGGGTGAGGTCGAGGTCGTCCATGGCGCGCAGGGCGCGGGCCGACTCGGAGGCGGTCCAGCCGCGGTTGCCGTCGACGTACAGCTCGACGCCGTCGCCGAACGCCTCGCGCAGCGCCCTGCAGACCTCGACGTCGAGCCGGTAGGGGCGCCGGCCGACCTTCACCTTGAACGTCGTGATGCCGTAGGTGTCGCGGACCTGCTGCGCCTCTTCGACCATCTGGGCCGGGGGTGCGAAGCCGAGCATGTGCGACACGGCCATGAACTCGCCGTATCCGCCGAGGAGTTCGGTGACGGGCAGGCCGGCGGCCTGGCCGACGATGTCCCACAGTGCCATGTCGACGGCGGCCTTCGCCGTCGGGTTCCCGACGGTCCGGTTCAGCTTGGCGTGCACGGCCTCGCGCCGGGTGGGCGCCATACCGAGCAGCTGCGGCTCGAAGATCTGCCGGATCACGGCGACGATGGACTGCTGGGTCTCGCCGTAGGTGAAGGGCCGGGGCGGTGCCTCGGCCGTGCCGGTGAGGCCGGCGTCGGTGTGCACCCGTACCAGGACGTGCTCGGCGGTGTGCACCTCGCCGCTGGCGAACTTCAGCGGCTTTCGGTAGGGGATGGCGAAGGGGATCGCCTCCACTGCGGTGATCTTCACGTGGTTCCTCTGTGATTCTGTGCACCGGCCCGGCTGGGGGCGGTGACGTCCGGGGCAGCGTCGCCGGCGGGGAAGGCGTCGGCCGCCGTGAGGGCCGCGAGGACGGCCGCGAGCAGCGGTGAGGTGTCGCCCGTGCGCCAGGCGAGGGCGAGGCGGACCCGCTCGGCGTCCGGGACCGGCCGGAACACGACCCCGTCCCGGTTGACGGACCGCACCGAGTCGGGCAGCAGCGCCACCCCCAGACCCGCGGCGACGAGAGCGAGAGCCGTGGACGTCTCCGTCACCTCGTGGGCGGTGTGCGGATGGAAGCCCGCGGTCAGACAGCTGCTGATCACCGCGTCGCTGACGATGGAGCGGGACGTGGCGGCGTACATGATGAAGTCCTCGCCGCGCAGCCGCTCCAGGGGCACCTCGGGTGACTCGGCGAGCCAGTGGTCCTCCGGCAGCACCAGGACGAGCGGCTCCTGCGCGATGTCGCGGCAGGTGATGCCCTCGCCCCTGACCGGCGGCCGCAACACCCCGATGTCCAGGCGCGACTCGGAGAGCGCCTCCTCCTGGGCCGGAGTGAACATCTCGGTGTGGACCTCCAGGGCCACTCCGGGCAGCTCGCGCTTGACGATCCGGGCGAGCTCCGGCAGATGCCGGTAGCCGGCCGAGCCGGTCAGGCCGATCCGCAGGATGCCCTCGGCGCCCTGCGCGAACCGCCGGGCCCGGGCGGCCGCCTCGTCGACGGAGCGCAGGATGCGCACGACGTCGGTGTGGAACACCTCGCCCGCACCGGTCAGGCCGACCTGGCGGGTGGTGCGGTGGAACAGCGCGACCCCCAGTTCCGCCTCCAGCTGCCGGATCGCCTGGGAGAGCGGCGGCTGCGCCATGCGCAGCCGCTCGGCGGCCCGCCCGAAGTGCCGGGTCTCCGCGACGGCGGCGAAGTACCGGAGATGGCGCAGTTCCATGAGGGCCTCCACAAACGAAGGGACACGCAGGCGACGCGGACGTGCGGACAAGGCGGATACGCAGACAACGCGGAGTGCGCCGACAGCGCTGACGACACCAGGCCAGGGGTCTTGGGGCGCCCGTGCCTTCGTCGATGCAGCACAGCGTAGGAGCCGTCATTCAGATGGCACAAATACCGAATTCAGCATGATCCATATTTGCTGCATATGAAAAGCACCCTGGGTGGGGACTGGGCAAATGTCCGGGGTGGCACGCCCCGGGCCCTGCCATGGTGCTGAGCACCCGATGAGCCGTGCCGGCGGGCGGCACCTCGCCGGGCATCAGGAGGAGCCATGACCGAAACCTGGGCAGCGGCCCGCAGTGTGCTGAGCGAGGCACTCGTGGAGGATCCCGGAAACGGGGTGTACCGCCTGCGTCGCAGCGCCTTCACAGACGAGCAGCTCTTCGAACTGGAGATGAAGTACGTCTTCGAGGGGAACTGGATCTATCTCGCGCACGAGAGCCAGATCCCGGAGATCGGCGACTACTTCACCACCTACATGGGCCGCCAGCCGGTCGTCGTCTCCCGCACCAAGAACGGCGAACTCACCGCGCTGATCAACGCGTGCAGCCACCGCGGCGCGATGCTGTGCCGCCGCAAGACCGACAACCGGACCACCTTCAGCTGCCCCTTCCACGGCTGGACGTTCAACAACGCCGGGAAGCTCCTCAAGGTCAAGGACCCGCGGGACGCCGGTTATCCCGAGCAGTTCAACAAGGACGGCTCGCACGACCTGACGAAGGTGGCCCGCTTCGAGAACTACCGCGGATTCCTCTTCGGCAGCCTCAACCCGGACGTCAAGCCGCTCGTGGACCACCTCGGTGACGCCGCCAAGGTCATCGACATGATCGTCGACCAGTCCCCGGAAGGCCTGGAGGTGCTGCGCGGCTCCTCGACGTACACCTACGACGGGAACTGGAAGCTCCAGGCCGAGAACGGCGCCGACGGCTACCACGTCTCCGCCACCCACTGGAACTACGCGGCCACCACCGCGCGGCGCACCTCCGGCGAATCGAAGAACGACACCAGGAACATGGACGCGGGCGGCTGGTCCAAGCAGCGCGGCGGCTTCTACTCCTTCGACCATGGGCACCTGCTGTTGTGGACCGAGTGGCTCGATCCCGCCAACCGCCCCCTGAACGAGCGGCGCGACGAACTCGTCGAGAAGTACGGCCAGGCCCGCGCCGACTGGATGATCGGCGTGTCACGCAATCTGTGCCTGTATCCGAACGTCTACCTGATGGACCAGTTCAGCTCGCAGATCCGGCACTTGAGGCCGCTGTCCGTGGACCGCACCGAGGTCACCATCTACTGCATCGCGCCCAAGGGCGAGAGCGTCGAGGCCCGCGCGAACCGCATCCGCCAGTACGAGGACTTCTTCAACGCGACCGGGATGGCCACCCCCGACGACCTGGAGGAGTTCCGCTCCTGCCAGAAGACGTACCAGGCCACCGCCGCCCCCTGGAACGACCTCAGCCGTGGCGCCGCCCACTGGATCGACGGACCCGACGACGAGGCCCGCAAGCTCGGCATCGACCCGATCGCGAGCGGAGTCCGCACCGAGGACGAGGGCCTCTACCCCGTCCAGCACGGCTACTGGCTGGACACCATGAACGCGGCGCTCGCCGCCGAGGACGAGCTGGCCGGGGCGACGCGTACTGAGCGGGAGGGCGACGCACGATGACGACGACCACCGTGCCGGGCGGGAGCGCGGCGACACAGGCTGCCGAGGTCCAACTCCTCGAATCCGTACGACAGTTCCTGTACCGGGAGGCCCGGTATCTGGACGACCGCGAGTTCGAGCGATGGCTGGAGTGCTACCACCCCGACGCCGAGTTCTGGATGCCGGCCTGGGCCGACGACGACGAACTCACCCGCGACCCGCAGACCGAGATCTCCCTGATCTACTACGCGAACCGGGCCGGTCTGGAGGACCGGGTCTTCCGCATCCGCACCGACCGCTCCAGCGCCACGAGCCTGCCCGAGCCGCGCACCGGCCACAACATCAGCAACGTGGAGATCACCGGCCGTGGCGGTGCGGACGGCGAACTGCTCGACCTGCGCTTCAACTGGTTCACGCTCTACTACCGCTACCAGCACACCGACACGTACTTCGGCACCTCGTACTACACGCTCGACCTGTCGGGCCCCGAGCCGGTCATCCGCCGCAAGAAGGTCGTCCTCAAGAACGACTTCATCCACCACGTGGTCGACATCTACCACCTCTGAGTGGCACCCGGCCGAACCGGCTCCGCAACCCGTCAGTCAACTCCCCGAATCGAGAACGTACATGGGCTACCAGGTCGCCTTGGGCTTCGAGGACGGCACCACCCGGTTCATCGCCTGTGAACCGGCCGAGACCGTCGCCGACGCCTCCTACAAGGCCCGCATCAACATCCCGCTCGACTGCCGCGACGGCGCCTGCGGCACCTGCAAGTCGTACTGCGAGTCCGGCAGTTACGACGGCGGCGACTACATCGACGAGGCGCTCACCGACGACGAGGCGGCGCGCGGCTACTGCCTGCCGTGCCAGATGACCCCGCACAGTGATCTCGTGCTGCGCATCCCGACGACGTCGGCCGCCTGCAAGACGGGTCCGGTCACGCACACCGCGACCGTGACGGCCGTCGACCGGCACTCGCCGACGACCGTCGGCATCACCCTCGCCGTCGACGACCGGGCCGCCCTCGGTTTCCTGCCCGGCCAGTACGTCAATGTCGGCGTGCCCGGCACGGACGGCGAGAGCCGCGCGTACTCCTTCAGCACGGGACCAGGCCAAGAACAGGTCTCCTTCCTGGTGCGCGTGGTCGAGGGCGGTGCCATGTCGACGTATCTGACCGAACGGGCGCAGGCCGGTGACCGGGTGACCTTCACGGGTCCCATGGGCGGCTTCTTCCTGCGCGAACTCGGCCGCCCCGCACTGCTGTTGGCGGGCGGAACCGGCCTCGCCCCGCTCCTGTCCATGCTGGAGTCGATGGCCGCGGCGGGTTCCCCGCCCGCACACCCCGTGCACCTGCTGTACGGAGTCACCACCGACCAGGACCTCGTCCACCTCGAAACCCTTGCCGACTACGCGGCCGTCCTGCCCGGTTTCACCTTCGACCACTGCGTCGCCGACGAGGCGAGCACGGCCGCCAACAAGGGCTACGTGACAGCACTGTTCGGCGCCGACGAACTCCATGGCGGTGACTGCGACGTGTATCTGTGCGGGCCGCCCGCGATGGTCGAGGCCGTGCGCGCCCACATCGACGCACTCGGCGTGGAGCCCGCGCACTTCCACTACGAGAAGTTCACGCCCGCCGTCGCGGCGGCCGACCTGGTGGGGGCGGGCCGATGAGTGGCCAGGTGTACGCGGGCCGGTTCGCGGGGCGGACCGCCGTCGTGACCGGCGCGGCCCAGGGCATCGGCGAGGCCGTGGCCCGCCGCCTCGCCGCCGAGTCCGCCCACGTCGTCCTCGTCGACCGTGCGGAACTCGTCCACGAGGTGGCGGGCGAGATCACCGAGGCCGGCGGCGAGGCCGAGTCCGTCGTCGCCGACCTGGAGGAGTACGCGGGCGCCGAGACGGCCGTCGCCCAGGGACTCGACCGGCTCGGCCGGATCGATGTCCTCGTCAACAACGTCGGCGGCACCATCTGGGCCAAACCCTTCGAGCACTACACCCCGCAGGAGATCGAGACCGAGATCCGCCGCTCCCTCTTCCCGACCCTGTGGACCTGCCGTGCCGTCCTGCCGCATCTGTTCGCCCAGCGCTCCGGCACCATCGTGAACGTCTCGTCGGTCGCCACCCGAGGCGTCAACCGTGTGCCCTACGCGGCGGCCAAGGGCGGCGTCAACGCCCTCACCGCCGCGCTGGCCCTGGAGGCGGCACCTTACGGAGTGCGCGTCGTCGCCACCGCGCCGGGCGGCACCGAGGCGCCGCCGCGCCGCGTCGCACGCGGCCCGGCGGCGGGAGACGAGCAGGAACGGGACTGGTACCAGCAGATCGTCGACCAGACGGTCGAATCATCACTGATGAAGCGCTACGGCACGCTGGCCGAGCAGGCGGCGGCGATCACGTTCCTCGCCTCCGACGAGGCGTCGTACATCACCGGAACGGTCCTCCCGGTGGCGGGCGGCGACCTGGGGTGACGCCGGTGCCCGCTGGTGGCGGCGCCGGAGCGTCGCGTAGCGTCCGCCACATGCACAGCCGCGACGACCGGACACACCCCGAAGGCCCGGACGGACCCGCCGACGCGGTGGGCCGGGAGCGTGAACGGGCCGAGCTGGAGTCCGCGTACACGGCCGTCGCCGAGGGCGGCCCGGCGGCCCTCCTCCTGCGTGGCCCCCGGGGCAGCGGCAAGCGGACGCTGGTCGAGCGCTTCGCCGCCGCGCACCCGGAGGCTCTGACGGTGCGCGTGCGCGGTCTGCGCTGGGAGGCGGACCGGGCCGGCGGGGTGGCGGGTCAGCTGGTGCGGAGCGTGGAGCGGGCGGTGTCGCGTCCGAGGCCGCACGGGGCCACGAACGCCGGTGGGCAGGGCGTGGCCCGGGCCGAGCCGTCGGAAGGGGCCGACTCTCCGGTCTCCGCCCGTGAGGAGGGCGGGGCCGAGGGGGTGGCTGGGTCGCTTCGGATGGGTGGGGAGGGCTCGACGGAGCTCCAGGGCGGCGAACCGGACACTGTCCCTCGGGGAGTGCCGCAGGCCGAGTCGCCTGGAGCGGCCGATCCCCTGCTCTTCGCCGAGCGGCTGGCGTCGGCCCTGGTCAGCCGCCGGACCGGTGGACGTTGTGCGCTCATCGTCGTGGAGGACACCCAGTGGGCCGACGCCGCCTCCCTGCGGGGCCTCGCGTCCGCGCTGCGGCTGATGACGGACGTGCCCGTGCTCGCCGTGCACCTGGTCGACGACGACGCGGTGGCCGAGGCGGACACGGCGCGGTTCCTCGCGGAGTTCCCGGGCGACGTCGTCCACCTCGAACCGCTGCAGCCGCACGACGTGCGACGCCTGGCCGCGTTCCACGGCGTCGACCTGTCACCCACCGCCGCGCAGGAGCTGTGCCTCCACACGGCCGGCGTCGCCGGAGACATCACCGCCCTGCTGCGTGAGGCGCCGCGCGAGACCTGGTCCGACCCGCCGACCGTGCTGCCCGTCCCGCGCGACCGGGCAGCGGACGTTCAGCGCCGCCTTAGCGCCTGCGCCGACGAGGCGCGGCGGCTCGCCGAGGCGTGCGCCGTCCTCGGCAGCCCCGCGCGCTTCGCGGACGCGGCCCACCTGGCCGCGCTCACCGAGCCGCTGGACGCACTCGACAAGGCGTGCCGCGCGGGCCTGCTCAGCCCGCCCGTGGGCCCGGGCGCGGGCCGCGTCGCCTTCCGTGACCACCTCACCGCGGCGGCCGTCTACCACTCGCTCGGCCCGGGCGAACGCGCCCAACTCCACGCCAGTGCGGCCGAGTTGGTCGAGGACGAGGGGCAGCGGCTGCGCCATCGGGCCGCCGCCGAGCCACCGCTCGCCAACGAGGAACTGGCTTCCGACCTGGAGGCGCACGCCGCGGGGCGAGCCGCCGTCGGCGCCTGGTCGTCCTGCGCGCGGGCCCTGCTCCTGGCCGCCGACCTCAGCCCGTCCTCCGGCGGCCGGCAGGCCCGGCTGCTGCGGGCCGTCGACGCCCTGGTCGGAGCGGGCGACCTGCCGCGTGCACAGAGCTTCTCGGCCGTCCTGGAGAGCTTCCCGTCCGGTGCCCTGCGGGACGCCGTGCTCGGCTACCTGACCCTGCTGGGCGGACGCCCGGCCGAGACCCAGCGCCTCCTGGACGCTGCCTGGCACAGGGTCGACGCGGGGCGGGATCCGGAGACCGCCGCACTGATCTGCCAGCGCCAGGTCCTGCACGCCCTCGCCGACTGGCGTGCCGACGACCTCGTGCGCTGGGCGGGGACCGCCCTCGAACTCGCCCCGAAGAGCTCGCCTGCCGTCGTGGAGACCCGTGCCATTCTCGGCCTCGGGTATCTCGGCCAGGGTCGGGTGACCGAGGCCCTGGAGGGCGTCGACCGGCTGGTCGGCGAGGTCGCCGACAGCGCGCAGCGTCAGCGCGTCCGGATGTGCCGCGGCTGGCTGGCCCTGTCCCAGGACGACCTGTACGGCGCCTGGCACGACCTGGAGAGCGCCGTGCCCACCGAGTACCGCAAGGGCTCCACCCGCATCTCGCTGTGGGCGCAGGCCTGGCTCGCCCGTACCCGCTTCACTCTCGGAGACTGGGACGAGGCCCTGGAGACGGTCGACCGGGCCGCGGGCCGCGCCGCCGCGGCCCGCATGGAACTGCTGCGTCCGCTCATTCACTGGACGGGCGCCCAGATCCACGCCCTGCGCGGCGACCGGGTCCGCGCCGAGCAGCACGTCAGGAATGCCGCGGCCGACCGCCGTCACTACGCGATGATGCTCATCCCCGCGTGCCTCGCCCGCGCCCACCTCGCCGAGATCCGTGCCGACTACGAGCAGGTGGTGGAGGCGCTCACCCCCGTCACCCGCCTCGCGTCACGCGACGCCGTCGACGAGCCCGGCATGTGGCCGTGGCACGACGTCTACGCCAACGCCCTGGTGATGTGCCACCGCACCGACGAGGCCGATGCCTTCCTCACCCCGCTCGAAGCCCGCGCCGCCGAGCGCGGCCACCGCTCCACGCGCGGCAGGCTCGGCTACCCGCGCGGCCGGATCGCGGCGGCCCGGGGCGACATCGACGAGGCCCGCGAGCACTTCGAACGGGCCCTGGCGGCGCTGGAACCGCTACCGATGCCGTACGACCGGGCCCGCGTCAACTTCGCCTACGGCCAGACCCTGCGCCGCGTCGGCAAACGCCGAGACGCCGACACCGTGCTGCGGCGGGCCCGGGACGGGTTCGCTGCCCTCGGCGCCGCCGCGTACGTCGAGCGCTGCGACCGCGAACTCAAGGCGGGCGGCGTCACCGGCCAGCTCACCGACCGCACCACCGCCGACTTCAGCCGCCTCACACCGCAGGAACAGCACGTCGCCGAACTCGTCGCCCGCGGCGTGACCAACCGCGAGGCAGCGGCCGAACTGTTCATCTCCGTCAAGACAGTGCAGTACCACCTGACGCACATCTACACGAAACTCGGCATCCGCTCGCGCGGGGAGCTGGCGGCGCTTCGGCGCGACGAGGCCTGAGGGCACCCACCTGCGACGCGTCGTAGGCAACCGAGGACAGGAAATCCCCTGCAGTGCAGTCAACTCCCCATGGAATGCACCGGATTGCCGACGCCGCTCTCGGACCCGCCGAAGCCGAGGGGCTGAGCTCGGGTTGGCGTCCACGGCTTCCGGTGGAATGTTCTCTGCCGACGCCGAGCAGTCTGCCACCGTGTGAACGAAGCAACGCCGAACGAGCAGGAGGAGCCGCTCCATGTCCGCGCCGCAGAACGCAGCAGATCCCGCGGGACACCCCGCAGGCTACCCCGACGGTCATCCCTACGGCCGTTCCGCATCCGGACACGAAGGTCATTCCGAAGGGGGTTCCGCAGGCCGCACCGTCGTGGCGGAGCAACAGCGCCAGGTGGAGGACGAGTTGATCGATACGGTCCTGGCGTCGTTCCGTGACACCCCGGACCCGCGCCTCAAGGAACTGATGCAGTCACTGGTCAGGCACCTGCACGGGTTCATCCGTGACGTGCGACTGACGGAGGAGGAGTGGCGGCAGGCCGTCGACTTCCTCACCGCGGCCGGGCACATCACCACCGACCGGCGCCAGGAGTTCGTGCTCCTGTCCGATGTGCTCGGGGCCTCCATGCAGACCATCAACGTCAACCATGAGGCCGCCGGGAGCGCGACCGAGGCGACGGTGGTCGGGCCGTTCTTCGTGGACGGCTCCCCGGAGATTCCCCTCGGCGGCGACCTGGCGGGGGGAGCCCCGGGAGAGCCCTGCTGGGTCGAGGGCACCGTCACCGACACGGACGGGAAGCCGGTCGCCGGAGCCCGGCTCGACGTATGGGAAGCCGACGAGGACGGTCTCTACGACGTGCAGCACGGGCCGGACCGCACGGCGGGCCGGGGGCATCTCTTCACCGATGACCAGGGACGTTTCGCGTTCTGGGGTCTCACCCCCACGCCGTACCCGATTCCGCACGACGGGCCGGTCGGTGAACTCCTGGACAAGACCGGACGCTCCCCGCTGCGCGCCTCCCACCTGCACTTCAAGGCGACCGCCCCCGGACAGCGCGCCGTGATCACCCATATCTTCGTCGAAGGCGACCAACTACTCGCGCGGGACGCCGTGTTCGGCGTCAAGGACTCGCTCGTCAAGAGGTTCGACCGGCAGGCACCCGGCACCCCGGCACCCGACGGCCGCACCCTCACCGACCTGAGCTGGACCCGCGTCCGCTTCGACATCGTGCTGCGGCGCGCGTGACGCGCCCGTCGGAGCAGGAACCGGAGCAGGAGTCGGAGCAAGAAGGAGAACGACCCATGCGATTCGAGCACGAGACACTTCCGCAGCGCGTCCACTTCGCCTCCGGGGACGCACGCGCGGCCGTGCGCGCCGAGGTCGAACGGCTCGGTGGCGCCCGCGTGATGGTCATCGCGACGGCCCGCGAAGCCGAACGGGCCAAGGCCGTCATCGCCGACACCCCGGTGGTCGTGCACCACGACGACGTGGCGATGCACGTCCCACTCGCCACGGCCGAACGGGCTCGGGCGGCAGCGGCCCGGCACGATGCGGACGTGCTGGTCTGCGTCGGCGGCGGCTCGACGACCGGCCTGGCCAAGGCCGTCGCGCTCACGTCGGGGCTGCCGATCGTGGCCGTCCCGACCACATATGCGGGGTCGGAGGCGACCAGCGTCTGGGGGCTCACCGAGGGCGGCCGCAAGACGACGGGCGTGGACGCCCGCGTCCTGCCGCGCGCGATCGTCTACGACGCGACGCTCACCCGCACGCTTCCCGTACCCATGAGCGTCGCCTCCGGCCTCAACGCCCTTGCCCACTGCGTCGATTCGATGTGGGCACCGCGCACCGACCCGGTCGACCAGGCACTGGCCGGGGAGGGTATCCGCGCGCTCGCTGCCGGACTGCCTCCAGTCGTCACCGACCCCTCCGCCATCGAGGGGCGCGAGCAGATGTTGTACGGGGCGTACCTGTCGGCGGTCGCGTTCTCGTCGGCGGGGTCGGGCCTGCACCACAAGATCTGCCATGTGCTCGGCGGCCGCTACGACCTGCCGCACGCCCAGACGCACGCCGTCGTCCTGCCGTACGTCCTCGCCTTCAACGCCTCCGCCGCACCGCACGCCGAGCGCAGGATTGCGCAGGCCCTCGGTACGGGATCGGCGCTCGAGGGGCTGCAGCGGCTGCGCCGGGCCGTGGACGCGCCGACGGCATTGCGGGACTACGGCCTCGCCGAGCCGGACATCGACGACGCGGTGCCCGCGATCCTGGAGGCGGCCCCGGCGGACAATCCGCGTCCGGTCACGCCGGACGGCGTACGACGGTTGCTGCGCGCGGCGTGGGACGGTGCGGATCCCGTGACGGTGGGTGTGTGACCGCGGTCAGGACATACAGGCGCCCCTGAATGTCCGTGAGTTTCCGACTCTCGAATGGGGATGGGGCACTTCGATGAAAATCTCCCCTGCTCACTCAATCCGGAACGTATCCGAAAAAAGCCAAATTCTTATGCCGTTACTCCGCATTTCCATGTCCCCGGACGTCACCGGACCGAGTGACGATCGTCATGGGTCGACCGCCGGGGGCTCCGGAGGGTCTTGTCAGTCCCCGTTCGTAGGATCACCGCATGCCTGACGTCTTCACCGTCCTGTGGACCCATGACACCTGCCGCGCTCTGCGCAAGTTTTACCGCCTCACGCCCGAGTCCGCCGGGGAGTTGGCACAGGTCGTGCACAACGCCCCGTGAAGGCCCGGGGGATCAGAGGCAAGCCCTGTCCGGGGGTGAAGGGGCGATGGTGTGGTGTACGCCCGCCCGGTCGCCGCCCTGGCAAGATGGCGGCATGGAACGTGTGCTTGGAATCGGCGGGTACTTCATGCGGGCCGACGACCCGACGGCCTTGAGCGCGTGGTATCGCGATTGCCTGGGCCTGGACGCGGATGAGCACGGCCTGTGGCGTCAGGGAGCCGGGCCGACGGTGTTCGCGACGTTCGAGTCCGGGACCGACTATTTCGGGTCCCGCGCCCAGCAGACCATGCTCAACTTCCGGGTCCGCGATCTGGACGCGATGCTCGCGCAGTTGCGCGCCAAGGGTGCGGATGTGGCCGAGGAAACGCAGGACATGGAGGGTGTCGGTCGGTTCGGCTGGGTCACCGATCCTGAGGGCAATCGAGTGGAGCTGTGGCAGCCCGCTTGACGGCGTCCTCACCCAGGCGGTGACGTGCCGGTGGACCACTGATTTGTCGAGGCGTGCTCAGCCGGGAAGGCCACCGGCCCCGTCCCGTATCCGTGCCAGGGCCGCCCTGTCCGTTCACCCGTTCATCCTTGGGCGCGGATCGTCGCCAGCACCTCGTCACGGAGGGCGCGCATGGCCGGCTCGGTCGGGGCCTCGACGTTGAGTCGCAGCAGCGGTTCCGTGTTCGCGGGGCGGACGTTGAACCACCAGTCGGTTCCGCTGACGGTCAGGCCGTCGAGTTCGTCGACCGTGACGCCCGGGCGGTTGGCCCACGCAGCCCGCACCGCTGCGGTGCGTGAGCTCGCGTCGCCGACGGCGGAGTTGATCTCACCAGAGGCGGCGTAGCGCTCGAAGCTGCTGGTCAGGTCGGACAGGGGGGCGCTCTGTGTGCCCAGGGCGGCGAGGACGTGGAGGGCCGCGAGCATGCCGGTGTCGGCGTTCCAGAAGTCGCGGAAGTAGTAGTGGGCGGAGTGCTCGCCGCCGAAGACGGCGCCCGCGCGGGCCATTTCCCGTTTGATGAAGGAGTGGCCGACGCGGGTGCGGACCGGTGTGCCGCCCGCCTCGCGGATCACCTCCGGCACCGTGCGGGAGGTGATGAGGTTGTGGATGACGGTGGCCCCGGGGTGCCGCGCCAGTTCCCGCGAGGCGACCAGTGCGGTGACGGCGGAGGGCGAGACCGGGTCGCCGTTCTCGTCGACGACGAAGCAGCGGTCCGCGTCGCCGTCGAAGGCGAGGCCGATGTCGGCGCCCTCGGCGCGCACGCGTGCCTGCAGGTCGACGATGTTGGCGGGGTCCAGCGGATTGGCCTCGTGGTTGGGGAACGTACCGTCCAGCTCGAAGTACATCGGGACGACATCCAGCGGCAGACCGGCGAGGACCGTCGGCACGGTGTGCCCGCCCATGCCGTTGCCGGCGTCGACCACGACCTTCAGCGGGCGGATCGCCGACAGGTCCACGAGGGAGTGCAGGTACGTCGCGTAGTCGGCGAGCGTGTCCCTGGTGGTGACGGTGGCCGTCCGATCGGCCGTCGCCGGCGCGCCGTTGTCCGTCCACAGTTCGACCAGGGTGCGGATCTCGGCGAGGCCCGTGTCCTGGCCGACGGGCTCGGCGCCCGCGCGGCACAGCTTGATGCCGTTGTACTGGGCCGGGTTGTGCGAGGCCGTGAACATCGCGCCGGGCAGGCCGAAGGAGCCGGAGGCGTAGTACAGCTGGTCCGTCGAGCACAGGCCGATCTCGGTGACGTCGGCGCCCTGCGCGGTCGCGCCGCGGGCGAAGGCGCGGGCCAGGCCGGGGGAGGAGGGGCGCATGTCATGGCCCGTCACGATCGCGTCCGCTCCGGTGACCTGGACGAACGCGGCGCCGAAGAGCTCGGCCGTCGTCTCGTCCCACTGGTCGGGGACCACGCCCCGCACGTCGTACGCCTTGACGAGTCCGGACAGGTCGGTGCGGTGCGTCGCGTCAGTCGCGCGTGTCATCGGTGTC
Source organism: Streptomyces sp. NPDC107517 (assembly GCF_055582645.1). Lineage (NCBI taxonomy): Bacteria > Bacillati > Actinomycetota > Actinomycetes > Kitasatosporales > Streptomycetaceae > Streptomyces > Streptomyces sp. NPDC107517. The sequence goes on from NZ_JBVJPM010000016.1 coordinate 112,539, forward strand.
GCTTTCGGCGAGATGGGCGGGGCGGTCGGGTCGAGGAGCCACAGCGCGGTGTCGGGCGGCAACGTGTCGCCGTCGAACGGTCCGCTGCCGAGCACCGGTCGGCCGGGCAGAGCAAGAGAGGTGAGGCGCAGGGGCTCGGCGCCCAGGTTGACCAGGCAGACCAGTGCGCCGCGGCGGAAGGCGAGGTAGGGGGCGTCGGGTGCGGACAGCCAGGTCGGCGGGGACGCCGGGTCCGGTGCCGGATGGGTGCGGCGGATCCGCAGTGCCGCACGGTACAGCGCGAGCGTCGATTCGGGGTCCTGCTGCTGTGCGGCGACGGTCAGGCGCGACCAGTCGTCCGGCTGAGGCAGCCAGGTTCGCTCGGGCGCCGCGGTGCTGAATCCGTACGGTGCGTGCTCATCGGTCCACGGCAGCGGCACACGCGCGCCGTCACGCCCGCGCTCCGTGTGGCCCGAGCGTTCCCACAGCGGGTCCAGGATGCGGTCGAGGGGCACGTCGGCCTGCGGCAGTCCCAGCTCCTCGCCCTGAAAGAGGTACGCGGAGCCGGGCAGGGCCAGCATCAGGAGGGCGGCCGCACGGGCGCGCGCCAGGGAGCCGTACCGGGTGACCGGGCGGACCGCGTCGTGGCTGGAGAGCAGCCAGGTGACCGCGCTGCCCGGCACGGCGAAGGAGCCGTCGACGACCCGGCGCAGCTCTGCCGCCTCCCAAGGCGCCTCCAGGAAGGCGAAGTTGAAAGCCTGGTGCATCTCGTCGGGCCGGATGTAGCGGCTGAGGCGGGCCGGGTCGAAGACGGCGGACTCGGCGACCATCACCCGGTCCTGGGGCGCCACCGCGCCGGCAGGGGCGGGATGGGTGTCGAGCAGCGCGCGCCACTGGCGGTAGAGCGGGTGCAGCTCCTCCTGGTCGTAGTACGGCATCAGATGGTTGTGCAGCGGATCGGTGTGCTGGCCGGGGCCCGCGTCGGGCAGCCCTTCCGCCTTGAACAGGGCGTGGGCGACGTCCACGCGGAAGCCGTCCACGCCGCGGTCCAGCCAGTACCGCAGTACTTCGGTGAAGGCGCCCTGCACCTTGGGGTTGCGCCAGTTGAGGTCGGGCTGCTCGGCGGCGTGGAGGTGGCAGTACCACTCGCCGTCCGTGACCCGGGTCCAGGCGGGGCCGCCGAACGCCGACTGCCAGTCGTTGGGCGGCAGTTCGCCGTCCGCGCCCCGGCCGGGCCGGAACAGGTACATCTCCCGCTCCGCCGAACCGGGCCCCGCGTCAAGAGCCTCCTGGAACCAGGGATGCTGGTCGGAGGTGTGGTTGGGCACCACGTCGATGATGAATTTGAGGCCCAACTCGTGTGCGCGGACGGTCAGTCGGGTGGCGTCGTCGTCCGTTCCCAGGTCCGCGGCCACACCGGTGTGATCCGCGATGTCGTAGCCGCCGTCGGCCAGCGGTGACGGGTAGAACGGGGTGCACCACACGGCGTCCGCGCCCAGATCCTTGATGTGCTCAAGGCGGTCGGTCAGGCCCGGCAGGTCACCGATCCCGTCGCCGTCCGAGTCGGCGAAGGCACGTGGGTAGACCTCGTAGCAGACCATGTCCTGCCACCAGCTCATGCGGAGGCTTCCTCGGCGACGGCCAGGTCGGGGGAGGGCACGTGCTGTTCGGTGCCGGTGGAGGCGGCGATGGTGGCCGCCTCGGCAACCGCGACCGCGGCGAGACCGCTCACGGCGTCCGCGACGGGCGACGTGTCTTCACGGACGGCCCGAACGAGATCGGCCATCGCGGCACGCACGCTCTGCGCGTACACGTACGGCTTGCGGACCTCGCCGCCCAGGTCGAGGACGGCGGTCACGTGGTGCGGGACCGTGCGCTGCTCGCCGCGCCCGCGCGCCGGGGCGGCGGAGCCGGCGCCCCGTTCGACTCGGACGGTGATCCGCTCCTCGCCGTGCGGCCGGAAGCCGTCGACGGACAGCAACGTGCCCAGCTGGTCGGGCAGTTGCTCCCACTGCCCGGCGCCCGCCTCGTCGGTCCACGCCGATATCTCCGCCCGTACGGGGATCCAGCCGCTGATCCGTGTCTCGGCGAACCCGTGGTCCAGACGCATGAGCTGGCGCTCGGCGCGGTGGGCGTGCGTGAAGGAGTGGAGGTGGGAGGCGAGGACGCCACCGGGGTGGACGACGTCGGCGCTGACCATGTCGACAGGGCCTTTGGGCCGGGCCACGGCGGTCGCCCGCACGCTGACCGGGTCCGAGCCCAGCAGTGTGCGCGCGGCGTCGAAGAAGTGGACGCCGTGCTCGACGAAGATGCCGCCGCTGTGCGCCGGGTCCCAGAACCAGTGGTCGGGGCCGAGGTCCTCGTCGGAGGCGTCGTTCTCGAACAGGAACCGGCGCGGGGGCGCGAGCAGCCCCCGCTCGGTGAGGTGCTGCACGGCCCGCAGCAGCGGGTTGTAGCGCAGCACGTGGTCCACGACCAGGACGCGCCCGGCGCGCCGCGCCGCGCGGGCGACCGCCGAGGCGTCCTCGGTCGTGGTGGCGAGAGGCTTCTCGCAGAAGACATGGCGCCCCGCACGCAGCGCGGTGATGGCCATCGCGGCATGGGTCGCGGGCGGCGTGGCGATCAGCACGGCCGCCACGTCGTCGCGTTCGAGGAGCTCGTCGAGAGAGGCGAGCGCCGGGACGCCGTGCCGCAGGCCGAGCCGCTCGGCGCGTTCGCGCGAGGGGTCGGCGACGGCCGCGAGACGCAGGCCCGGCAGGCCCGCGATCGCGTCCAGGACGAACTCGGCGAACCCGCCACAGCCGACCAGGCCGATACCGAGAGGTGCGAGGGCGCCGCCGGTCATGCCGTGCGCTCCAGGAGGGCGACGCCGATGTGCGCGTCGGCCATGCCGTAGAAGACGTACAGCTCGCCGTCGATCTCCTCGATCGCGGTCGGGAAGACGACGTTCGGGACGGTGCCCGACAGCTCCTCCTCGGTCTCCGGGGCCATCAGCGGCTTGTCGGAGCGCGCGAGGACCTTCGACGGGTCGGCCGGGTCGAGGATCATCGCGCCGGCGGCGTACGACACCTTCTGGTTCTGCGCCCACGGGTCCTCGATGGATCCGGAGACACCGTGGTGGATGAGCAGCCAGCCCTCGGGAACGCGGATCGGGGCCGGGCCGCCGCCGATCTTCAGGGACTCCCACGGGAACTCGGACAGGGCCAGCAGACGGTGGTCGCGCGGGCGGGTCAGGGCGCGGATGTCGGCCTCGACCTCGGCGACCGGGACGTACGAGATCCAGATGCCGGGACGCTCGTCGGTGACACCGGCGGGCAGGTGCACGCCCTCGCCCGGACGGAACCAGCCCAGGTCCCACATCGGGCGGTGCAGCATCGCGTACGCCATCTCGCCGTCCGGGCCCGGGACGGGCTCGGGGAAGTGGACGACGTCCTTGTTCGGGAACAGGTTGAGGTCGGTGTCCAGGTCGGCCTGGTACTGGAACTGGATCGGGCCGAGACGGGTCCAGTCGGTGAGGTTCTCGGAGACGGCGAGTGCCGGCTTCGGGCCGAGCGGGCCGTAGGCGACGTAACTCATGACGTGCTTGCCGAGGGAGGGGACCCAGGTGATGCGGGGGTCCTCGACGCCGGCGTTGTTCTTGCCGCGCTCCCAGCCCTCGTCGGGAGAGAGGACGACGCCGCGGCGCTCGACCCCGGCCGGGACGCCCGCTTCGTCGAAGGTGACCTCGGCGAGGCCGACGCGGGAGACGTTGCCCTCGGAGACCAGACGCGGCAGGAGGTGCAGCTTGCCGTCCGGGGTGCGCCCGGAGGCGGGGTTCAGTACGCCCTCGACCTCGTTCGCCTCACCGGCCAGGGGGGACATGACGACGCCCTTGCGCACGAGACGGTAGGGGATGGCGGTGGTGTTGCTCATTGCGGGATTAGCCCTTTACTCCGGAGTCGATGTCGGTAGAGGTGAAGTGGCGCTGGAACAGGAGGAACAGGACCACCGCGGGGACGGCCAGCACACACGCGCCGGCCAGCAGGGCACCGGCCGGGTTGGCGACCGTGCCCTGGAGGTTGGAGAGGAAGCTGGCGAGGGACACGGCCAGCGGCTGCATGTCGGCGTTCTTGGTGACGAGGAACGGCCACAGGAACTCGTTCCACGGCCCGATGAACGTCAGCAGCAGCGCGGTCAGCACCGCCGGGCGGGCCATCGGCAGCGCGATCTGCCACAGGATCCGCAGCTCGCTCGCCCCGTCGATCCGCGCCGCCTCGAAGAGGGACTGCGGCATCTGGGAGAAGAACTGGCGGAAGAGGAAGACGGCCGTCGAGTTGATCGCGAACGGCAGGATCATGCCGAGGTAGTTGTCGCCGAGCCCGTAGTCCCGGACGACGAGCACGTACAACGGCAGGGTGAGCAGCTGGAACGGGATCATCTGTACGAGGAGCAGTGCGGCGAAGACCGCGCCCTTGCCCCGGAAGCGCAGTTGGGCGAGCGCGTATCCGGCGAGCACGCCGAAGACGAGCGTGCAGACCAGGACGCCGATGGTCATGATCCCCGAGTTGAGCAGGGATCGGCCCAGGGAGATCGCGCCGTTGACGGCCGTGTAGTTGGCGCCGGTCAGCCCGGACGGGACCGCGGCGGACAGATCACCGACCGTCGTCCCGCGCAGCGAGCCGACGACCATGTAGTAGAAGGGGAACAGGAAGGCGACGGCGCCGAGCGACAGCAGCGTGTAGCGCACGGCCCTGCCGCCGAAGCGGCGGGCGGGTGCCTGAGCGGTGGCACTCATGTCAGTTGCCCCTCTCGGTGAGCTTGCGGGCGGTGAGCGAGACGACCATGACGAACGCGACGAGGACGACGCCGAGCGCGGCCGCGAAGTCGGGGTGCCCCTGCTCGATGCCCTTCTGGTACATCAGCAGCACCGGCGAGGTGGAGGCGTGGTCGGGACCGCCGCCCCCGGTCAGCAGGTAGGGCTCGCTGAACAGGTTGGCGCCGGTGATGATCGCGTAGATCACGACGAGCGTCGTCGCCGGGCGCACACCGGGCACGGTCACCGAGAAGAACTGCCGTACGCGGCCCGCGCCGTCCATGGCGGACGCCTCGTACAGCTCCTTGCCGACGTTCTGCAGCGAAGCCAGGTACAGCATCACGAAGAAGCCGAGCTGTTTCCAGGTCACGAAGACGGCGATCATCGGCATCGCGAGGTGCGAGTTCACCAGCCACGACGGGTCGGGAGCGTGCGAGCCCAGCAGGTGGTTGACGAACCCGTCCGAGCCGAACAGGAACTGCCACACCGCGACCAGCGCGACGCTCGCGGTCACGTACGGGAGGTAGAACGCGGCGCGGAAGAACGCGCGGCCCCGTATCTTCGCGTTCAGTGCCGTGGCGAGGACCAGCGAGAGGCCGACCGTGAGCGGCACGTTGATGACCAGGAAGATCAGGATGTTGAGGAACGCCTGACCGACGACGGGGTCGGTGAAGACGTCCTTGTAGTTCGACAGGCCCACCCAGGGCGAGTCGACATCGGTGCCCGGAGCCGTGAAGTAGAAGCGGTGGAAGGAGATCCACACCGTGTAGCCGAGCGGGACGGCGAAGACCACCACGAGGAACAGCACGTACGGCGACACGAACAGGGCGCCGACACGGGACAGGCCACGGGCCTTGCGCGGGCCCTCTCGCCGGGTGGGAGCGTTGTCCCTCACGGCGGCGGGCGCTGACTGGAGATTCACGCTCATGACGGGTCCCCGTACTCGTTCAGCAGGTCGGTGATCTCGGACGAGGCGTTGCGCAGGCCGGCCGGCGTGGATTCCCGGCCGAAGACGACCGACTTCGTCCACTCGTCGCGGAAGGTCTGCCAGATGTCGATGGAGCCCGGCACATTGGGCACCTCGACGACGCGCTCCGCCTGGTCGGCGAAGGCCTTGTACGTCGGGTGCGCCTTGAAGTAGCCGGCGTACTTCTCGGTCAGGTGCTCGCGCATCGGCATCTGCCCGGTCGTCTCGAGGAACTTCCCGTCCTGGCCGGCGGAGCTCGCGAACTTGAGCACGTCCCAGGCCGTGGCCCGGTTCTTGCAGGAGCTGAACATCGCCGCCGACTTCTCGTCGCTGAAGGAGTGCTTGTCCGAGCCGCCGTCCGCGGTCGGCACCGGCGCGACTCCGATGTCCACGCTGTTCTTGTACGCGGCGATCGCCCAGGGACCGACCGTGGCCATCGCGGCCTTGCCGTCGTTGAGCGAATCGCCCGGGTAGGCCTCCTGCGGGGCCAGCTTCTCGGCGTAGAGCGTGCGCCAGAACGCCGCGACCTGGCGGCCCGCGGACGAGTCGAACTGCGGCTTGCCGTCCTCGATCAGCTGCTTGCCGCCGCTCTGCGCGGCGAAGGCCGGGTAGAAGTCGTACCAGGGCTGGAAGAAGTCGCTGCTGGGAGACGGCCAGATCGCCGCCTTCGCGGCTCCGCTGTGCACGAGCTTGCGCGACGTGTCCAGGAACTCCTCGTACGTCGCGAGCTTCGGGTGCTCCGGATCCAGACCGGCCTTTGCGAAGAGCTTCTTGTTGTAGAGGATCATGACGGGGTTGCTCTTCCAGGGCAGCTGGTAGAACTTGCCGTCCGTCGACCGGTACTGGTCCGTGAGGGCGCCACCGCGGTCGGTGATGTACTTCTCGCCGTCCGGGAAGTCACTGAGGGACACGAGCCCGTTCTGCTTCTGGAACGTGGGCACCGCCGCGGGCGAGGTGTTGAAGGCGAGACACGCCGTCGTCCCCGCGATGATCGAAGCGCTGATGGCCTCCTCGGACGTCTTGCCGGCCGGGATCTGCTGCGCTGTCACGTGCTGGTCGGGATGGCGCTCGTTCCACGAGGCGACCATGGCCTTGCCCCACTGGACCTCTTGCGCGTTGTTGGAAAGCCAGACCGTGATCGGACCGCGCGCGTCAGCGGCGGCGGCCGGATCCGGAGCCGACCGGCCGCAGGCTGTCGCCGTGCCCGCGAGTGCGAGCACGAGCAGCGCGTACGCCGTTCTCCTCAGCATGATTGATCTCCGAACTGTTCACGCGCGGCCTCGTCGCCGAGCGGAATTTCCGGTCGGCGCCAGCGCGACCGGTGCTTGGTCCCTGCGTGTGGGTTGCGGTCCCCGCGTCACCCGCGGGGCGCGGGCCCGATCGACGCGCGGGGCACGTACTGGGCGGGCGGCAGCTCTACGTGCGCCGCGGTGCCGAGGACGATCACTTCGTCCAGGGCGCGGGCCGCCGCCTCTCCCCAGCCGCGGGCGTCCGCGCGGGCGGACGCGAGCGGCGGGTAGCTGTATCGGGTCAGGGGGGCGTCGTCATAGCCGACCACCGACAGCTGGTCGGGGACGCGGACGCCCAGTTCCTGGGCGACCGAGAGCCCGGCCATCGCGGCAAGATCGTTGCCGTAGACGATCGCGGTCGGGGGTTCGGGGAGCGTGAGCAGTTCCCGCGTGGCCCGTGCGCCGCCCTCGGGGCTGAACCCGCCGGGCAGCACCGGTCCTTCGGGCAGACCGAGCGTGCGCAGGGTCTGCTCCCAGGCCGTCCGGCGCCGGTGGGCGTGCCGCAGTTCCTGGGGGCCTTCGACGTGGGCGATGCGCCGGTGTCCGAGGTCCGCGAGCCGGCGGATCGCGTCGGCGTAGGCGGGTTCGTCGTCCAGGCTCACCGCCGTCAGACCACCGCCCCACTCGGGCTGGCCCACCACGACGGCGGGCAGACCGAGTTCGCGCATGAGCGGGGGACGCGGGTCGTCGCGGCGCAGGTCGGTCAGGAAGACACCGTCCACCTGCCGCTGTGCGGCAAGGCGCTCGTACACCCCCTGCTCCTGCTCGTAAGTGGTCACATGCACCATGAGTCCGTCGCCACGCCGCCCTATGACGGCTTCGACGCCGGCGATGAACGCGGGGAAGAACGGGTCCGCCCCGATCTGCTCGGACTCACGGGCCAGGACCAGGCCGAAAGCTCCGGCCTTGCCCAGCGAGAGGCCGCGTGCCTGGTGACTCGGCGTCCAGCCGAGGTCGGCGGCGGCCGCGAGAACGCGGGCCTTGGTTTCCGCCGCGATGCCGGGCCGGTCGTTGAGCGCGAAGGAGACGGTGGCGCGCGAGACGCCCGCACGGTGTGCGACATCCGCGATGGTGGGCTTGCGTGCCATGGTGCGGGACTCCCTGGGTGCGGCCTTGGACGAGCCGGAGCGCGACGAGCTGTCCAGCCGACACGGAACGACGGTCCGCAACCGGTTCTTAAACCGGTTTGAGTGGCTGAACGACGCCGACTAAACCGGTTTGAACGTCGGAGGTCAAGAGGTCAGTGGCTGTGATCTGTGTCGTTCTTCCGGACTCTCGCGCCTCCGGGGGCGGGACCTGTTCCGGCGGGCGTCGTCGCCCGGGCGTCCGTTGCCGGTCTACTTTCCGCGGAACGTTCCCGGCGTCGTGCCCGTCCGCAGCCGGAAGAACTTCGTGAAGTCGCTCGCGTCCGTGAACCCGAGCCGGACGGCGACCTCCTTCGCGGTCAGGCCGCTGTGCCACAGCAGGCGTTTGGCCTCCAGAAGGACCCGGTCGTCGACGTACTGCTTGGCCGTACGTCCCGTCGCGGCGAGCGTGGCCCTGGTCAGGGTGCGCGGGCTGTAGCCGAGAGCGGCCGCGTAGTCCTCGACGCACCGGGTCACCGCGTGGTCACGCTCGACGGCCGCGTGAAAGCGACGGAACGTCTTCGACGCGGCGGTCGGCCGCGGCGCCGGGCCGCGCGCCTGGGCGAGCCGCACCACGAGCACGGACAGCAGCGCGCGGAGCACTTCGGTGTGTGCGAGGAGGGGGAGCGAGGCCATCGCCCCGTACTCGTACACGAGATGGTCGAGCGCCCGGCGAACGCCTTCCGCGTCCGGGCCCACGAGGACCGACGGGCGCTGCTCGTACGGCGGATCCATGTGTGCCGCCGAAACGGTCGCCGGCGGCAGGAAGCCGGGCTGGAACAGCACGATCACCCCGTCCGCGGCCACCAGGTCGGGGCCGAACCGCTGCACCTGACCCGGCCGGATCCACAGCCACGACCCGGGCCGCAGCTCGTGCTCGACGAAGTCGACCCACATGCGAAGAGGCCGTTCGCGGGCGCCGATCAGCTGGTGGAAGGCGGGGCGCAGGGGCGCGTACGGGTCATTGCCGTGGCGCCGCGAGCGTTCGAGCAGGTCGGCGAGTTCCATCACCTCGACTCCGGCCGGTGCGCCCACGGCCGGGGTGTACTCCAGGTCCCTGACATCGGGGCGCCCTGCAGGGTGTCCGTTTTTCCCCATCGATGGTCCCGAGGGTACCGCTGCCGCGCCCAGATCGCTCCGTAGCGTGAAAGCACAGGTCAGCGACGTGTTTGAGGTGGTCCTATGCGGTTGGTCGTGGGAATGACCGGGGCGACGGGTGCCCCGTTCGGTGTCCGTCTGCTGGAGAATCTGCAGGCGTTGCCGGGCGTGGAGACGCATCTCGTCCTGTCCCGCTGGGCACGCACCACCATCGAGCTGGAGACGGGCCTGTCCGTGGCCGAGGTGTCCGCCCTCGCGGACGTCACGCACCATCCCGAGGACCAGGGCGCCACCATCTCCTCCGGCTCGTTCCGCACCGACGGCATGGTGATCGTGCCGTGCTCCATGAAGACGCTCGCCGGGATCAGGACCGGGTACGCCGAGGGCCTCGTCGCCCGGGCCGCCGACGTGGTTCTCAAGGAGCGACGCAGGCTCGTCCTCGTACCGCGCGAGACACCGCTGAGCGAGATCCACCTCCAGAACATGCTCGAACTCGCCCGCATGGGTGTGCAACTGGTGCCGCCCATGCCCGCCTTCTACAACAACCCGCAGACCGTCGACGACATCGTCGACCACGTGGTGGCCCGCATCCTCGACCAGTTCGACCTGCCCGCGCCCGCCGCCCGGCGCTGGGCCGGGATGCGCGCCGCCCGTGCCGCTTCCCGGTCCTTCGGCGACGAAGCCGCCTGAAGTCCCCTGCCCCGTAACTGAAGTCCCCTGCCCCGTAAAGGAATTCACCATGGCCTTTGACGACCTGCGCAGCTTCCTCGACACCTTGGAGAAGGAGGGGCAGCTGCTGCGCATCACCGACGAGGTGCTGCCCGAGCCGGATCTCGCGGCCGCCGCCAACGCGACGGGCCGCATCGGCGAGAACGCCCCCGCCCTCCACTTCGACAACGTCAAGGGCTTCACCGACGCCCGGATCGCCATGAACGTGCACGGCTCCTGGGCCAACCACGCGCTCGCGCTCGGGCTGCCGAAGAACACGCCGGTCAAGGAGCAGGTGGAGGAGTTCGCGCGGCGCTGGGACGCCTTCCCTGTCGCGCCCGAGCGCCGCGAGGACGCCCCCTGGCGTGCGAACACCCGGGAGGGCGAGGACGTCGACCTGTTCTCGGTGCTCCCCCTCTTCCGCCTCAACGACGGAGACGGTGGCTTCTATCTCGACAAGGCCGCGGTCGTCTCCCGCGACCCGGAGGACCCGGACGACTTCGGCAAGCAGAACGTCGGCACGTACCGCATCCAGGTCATCGGCACCAACCGGCTCGCCTTCCAGCCCGTGCCCATGCACGACGTGGCCCAGCATCTGCGCAAGGCCGAGGAGAAGGGCGAGGACCTGCCGATCGCCATCACCCTCGGCAACGACCCCGTGATGGCGATCGTGGCCGGGATGCCGATGGCGTACGACCAGAGTGAGTACGAGATGGCGGGCGCCCTGCGCGGCGCGCCCGCGCCGATCGCCACCGCGCCGCGAACCGGCTTCGACGTGCCCTGGGGGAGCGAGGTCGTCATCGAAGGCGTCATCGAGTCCCGCAAGCGGCAGATAGAAGGCCCCTTCGGCGAGTTCACCGGTCACTACTCGGGCGGTCGCCGCATGCCCGTCATCCGCGTGGACCGCGTCTCGTACCGCACGAACCCGGTCTTCGAGTCGCTCTACCTCGGCATGCCGTGGACCGAGTGCGACTATCTCGTCGGACCCAACACGTGCGTGCCGCTGCTCAAGCAGCTGCGCGCCGAGTTCCCCGAGGTGCAGGCCGTCAACGCGATGTACACGCACGGCCTGATGGTGATCATCTCCACGGCCAAGCGGTACGGCGGCTTCGCCAAGGCCGTCGGCATGCGTGCCATGACGACGCCCCACGGGCTCGGCTACGTGGCCCAGGTGATCCTCGTCGACGAGGACGTGGACCCGTTCAATCTGCCGCAGGTCATGTGGGCGATGTCCGCCAAGGTCAACCCGAAGGACGACGTCGTCGTCATCCCCAACCTGTCGGTCCTGGAACTGGCGCCCGCCGCGCAGCCCGCCGGGATCACCAGCAAGATGATCATCGATGCGACGACGCCGGTCGCCCCGGACGTCCGCGGCAACTTCTCCACCCCGGCCAAGGACCTGCCCGAGACGGCCGAGTGGGCCGCCCGCCTGCAGCGCCTCATCGCGGCCCGCGGCTGACCCGCCCACCCTCGCCGAAAGGACAACTCCTGTGAATCACCTGCCTGTTGAATGCCCTCGCTGCGCCTTTGAGGAGATCTCCCTGCTTGCCACGTCCCCCGTCCCGGGCGTGTGGGACGTGGTCCAGTGCGGGCGCTGCCTCTACACCTGGCGCACCATCGAACCCGCCCGCCGCACTCGGCGAGACGCCTATCCCGACACCTTCAAGCTGACGGAGGCGGACGTCGAGAACGCGATCGAGGTGCCTGCGGTGCCGCCACTGCTCAAGTGACGTTGCCCAACTTCTTCTCATATACCCGTAGTTGATCTCTCGCGCACAATCCGTCTCGCGCAAGGAACGTAGAAAATATTCGGTAGTAGGTAGTGCAACGGAACTCATTGACGCGCTACCTTTCGCCTGCCCCGTCACGGCAGGCACACCAACGGTGTTGGGCCCATCCGCTGACCGGGCCGAAGGCGCACAGTCCTGTCCAACCCAGAGACTGAATCTGGAGTGCCATGACACCGCTCCGTTCCTCGCGTGCCCGACTGCGCGGCGCAACCACCGTTCTGGCCGTCCTGGCCGCGCTGGGCACCTCTGCCGTGGCCGCCGCCGCGTCGCCCGCCGCGGCCAAGGACGTCTCGTACCGCGGCTATCACGTACGCGTGCCCGCAAGTTGGCCGGTCGTGGACCTGACCGCGAACCCCGACACCTGCGTGCGCCTCGACCGGCACGCGGTGTATGTCGGCCATCCCTCCGACGCCGGTCAGGCCACGTGCCCGTCCGGCATCGTCGGCCGCACCGAGGCGTTGGTCATCGAACCGCTCGACGCCAAGAGCCGTAAGAAGATGGACACTTCGACGCGCATCGCGCCCAAGGGCTCCGCGACGGCCTCTGCCGACAGGACGAAAAGAGAGTCCCCCGGGCGCATACGTGAGGCGGTACCCGCCGCAGGAGTGCTCGTGACCGCCTCCGTAGGCGCTCACGAGGCCACCGTGCAAGGCATTCTGGACAGTGCCCGTCTGGACGGAGACGCGAAGGCGACGGCCGCGACGCCGGGCACAGCCGAAGCCGGCCGGGCGACGACCTCGGCGGCGGCAGCCGTGGCGGCGCAGCCGGGTACGTACACGGGGCTCGGCTTCGACCCCTGCGCCGCACCCTCCTCCTCGCAGATGTCCGCCTGGTCCGCCTCGCCCTTCCGGGCCGTCGGCGTGTACATCAGCGGTATCAGCGCGGCGTGCGACCAGCCGAACCTGACGGCGTCGTGGGTGCAGACCCAGACGTCGGCGGGCTGGCACATCATCCCCATCCACGTGGGTCTGCAGGCGCCGTGCAACAGCTTCAGCCACAAGGTGTCGTACACCCTGTCCACCGCCGCCGGTCAGGGACGCAGCGAGGCTCAGGAGTCCATGGCCGCCGCCGCGGCGCTGGGGCTTCCCGGGGGCAGTGTGCTCTACAACGACATGGAGGCCTACGACCAGACCAACACCGCATGCAGTGACGCGGTGATGACGTTCCTCAGCGCGTGGACCGAGGAACTGCACGCGGGCGGCTATCTGTCCGGCGTCTACTCGTCCGCCGCGTCCGGGATGGTCGACCTGGCCGGGGAGTACACGGCCGGTACGTACACGATGCCCGACCACATCTGGTTCGCCCGCTGGAACGGCGCCGCCGACACCGACGCCACACCCTATGTGCCCGACGCGTACTGGGCCGACCACCAGCGCATCCACCAGCTCTCCGGGGACACCGACGAGACCTGGGGCGGCGTGACCATCAACATCGACCGGGACTACCTGGACGTGGACACGGGGCCGTTCGCCGGATCCTGCTCCGCGAACCTCGACTTCTCGCAGTACACGTCGATCTCGGCCGGCTCCTCCGGCGGCCTGGTCAGCGCGGCGCAGTGTCTGCTGCTGCGTCAGGGACGCTACAGCGGCGCGGTGGACGGCGCGTTCGGCTCGGGCACCACGACCGCGGTGCAGTCGTTCCAGAGCGCCGTGTCCCTCCCGGTCACCGGCACGGTGGACTCCCACACCTGGACCGCGCTGCTGTCGGCCGGCACCAAGCCGACTCTTCAGTCCGGGTCCACCGGCACCGACGTCAAGCGGCTGCAGCGGGCGCTGATCGCGGCCCGCGGACAGAGCCTCGCCATCGACGGCGACTTCGGCGCCGCGACCACGTCCGCCGTCAAGGCGTACCAGACCGCCCAGGGTCTCACCTCCGACGGAATCGTCGGGAACGCCACCTGGTCGGCCCTCCAGGCCGGCAAGTAGCCCCCGGTCCACGACGAACCAAGGGAGAACCGTGCCTGTGTACTACAGACGTCACCGCGCCGTCCGCGGCCTGGGGGTTGTCCTGGCGGCGGGACTGCTCGCGCTGGGCACCCTCGTGCCCGCGGCCGCGGCGACCGCGCCCGCCCGCATCATTCTGGTCTCGTCCGACTGTCCCAACACCGTTCAGCAGGGGCAGGTGAGCGGATGTGTGACGGAGCTCCAGACGCTGCTGAACGCCCACGGCGCCTCGCTGACGGTCGACGGCGACTTCGGAGCGGCCACCACCACGGCGGTCAAGGCGTACCAGACCTCTCAGGGGCTCACCGCGGACGGCCTTGTCGGGCCCGCCACCAAGTCCGCGCTGTACTACGAGGACCCGGCCGTGCCGATCGACCTGCGCTCACTGCGCTGCCCCGTGCAGCTGGAGACGGGTGAGAACGACGGCTGCGTCACCGAGCTGCAGAACAAGCTCAACGCCAACGGGGCCGGTCTGACCGTGGACCATGATCTGGGCTCCGCCACCGTCACCGCGGTGACCAACTACCAGACGTCGCACGGGCTGGCGGCCACCGGCCTGGTGGATCCGCCGACCAAGGCCAAGCTCTACGGCGATCCGGCGCCGCAGCAGCCGGCCGACCTGGGCTCGGGACGCTACGCCGCGGTCGTCGACTACGCGCAGCAGGCCACCGGCCAGAACATCCAGTACGTCTGGGGCGGCGGCCATGAGGACGGCGCCTTCTCGTTCGGCCCGTCGATCGGCATCTGTGACGACTACAGCGGGTCGATCCAGCCGTGCCCGGCGGACAAGGAAGTGGGCCTGGACTGCTCGGGCTTCACGCGGTGGCTGTACTGGCGCGCCGGAGCCGGCGACATCGGCCAGACCACACGCGACCAGGTGGTCAACCCGAAACTGGCGCAGGTCAGCGCGGCCAACGCGATCCCGGGCGACCTGGTGTACTTCGGTGGTTCGGCGTCGACGGTGCATCACGTCGGCGTCTACATCGGCAACGGGCTGATGCTCAATGCTTCGCACACCGGAACCTACGTGCGGCAGGACACCGTCGCCTCGCACAGCGACCTGCTCGGCTACTACCACGTCACCGGTGTCACCTCGGCGGCCCTTGCCGACTCACTGGCCGGTCCGGCGCCGCACAAGGCGGGCTGACCGCCGGCGCGTGAACGGAACGGCTGCCGGAGCCCCGACAGGGGGCTCCGGCAGCCGCATGGGGCGCCCGTCCGACCGGGACGTCGTCAGACGCCCGCCGGCTGGATCTCCACACCGACCACGCGTCGTGGTGTGGGGTGGAAGCAGGCGTGGTGCCGCCCCGCGTCCCCGAGCTGTTCGAGGACCGGCCGGGCGGCGGTGCACCGCTCGTCGGCGAAGGGGCAGCGAGGAGCGAAGAGGCAGCCGTCCGTCTGTACCTTCTCGTCCAGCGGGGCGAGAGGCTCCAGCCGGTCGGGGCCGGGCTCCTCCCGTCCGCGCATGATGGGGACGGCGGACAGCAGACACTGGGTGTAGGGGTGCACGGGCGCCTGGATGATGTCGTCGGTCGGCCCCCGCTCGATGACCTGGCCCCGGTAGATGACGTGCAGTTCGCCCCCGGCGCCTATGTAGCGCGCGGTGGCCACGTCATGGGTGATGAAGACCAGGGAGATCCCCAGCCGGGTGCGCAGATCGTGCAGCAGCCCGAGGATGCCGAGCCGCAAGGACACATCGATCATCGACACGGCTTCGTCGGCGATGAGCACTTCCGGGTCCACGGTCAGCGCGCGGGCGATGACGACGCGCTGGCGCTGGCCGCCGGACAGCTGGTGAGGGTACTTGGGCAGGACGCCGTCGGGTTCCAGGCCGACCAGTTCCAGCAGCTCCGCGGCCCGCCCGCGGACCTCCGAGGACGCGGCACCGGTCAATTTCGCGCGCATCCGCAGGGGGTCGCCGAGGATCTGGTCGATGGTGCGGGTGGGGTTGAGGGCGGAGTACGGATCCTGGTGGATCATCTGGATGCGGCGGAAGTACGGGGCCCGTTTGCGCGGCGGGAGTTTCGACACCTCTGTTCCGTCGATGAGGAGTTCGCCGCCGTCGAACGTCTCGATCCCGGTGAGGATCTTGCCCAGTGTGGTCTTGCCGCAGCCGGACTCACCGATGAAGGAGACGGCTCCGCCCTTGGGCAGGGTGAAGTCCACCGCGCGCAGGGCGTGGACGGTGCGCTCTCCGGTGAAGGCGCCGCGGGTGCGGTAGGTGCGGGTGAGCCCGCGTGCCTCGATCACGACGCGTCTCCCTTCGGGGTGGCGGGGGATGAGCGGACGAGAGCCACGTCGGCATGGCACGCCCGGCGGTGGCCGGGCAGGAACTCTTCCAGCTGCGGTTCCGAGTCGGTGCACACGTCCGTGGCGAACGCGCAGCGCTCGCGGAACACACAGCCCGTCTTCGGGATGGTGGTGAGGTCCGGCGGCCGGCCGGGCAGCGCCCGGGCGCTCGCGAGGTCCCCGGTGATCCGGGCCGTGGCACGGATGAGCGCTTGCGTGTACGGGTGGGAGGGAGCGCGCAGCAGTTCCAGTGCCGGGCCGTGTTCGACGATGCGGCCGCCGTACATCACGGCGAGGTTGTCCGCGATCTCCGATACGACTCCCATGTCATGGGTGACGATCAGGGTGCTGAGGTGGTTCTCCTCGTGCACCTCGCGAATGATCTTCAGCACGGCGGCCTGGGAGAGCACGTCCAGGGCCGTGGTCGGCTCGTCGAGGATGAGGACCTTCGCGTTGAGGACGAGCGCGAAGACGATGCCCAGGCGCTGGCGCATGCCGCCGGAGAGCTCGTGCTGGTAGGAGTCGAGGACGCGCTTGCCGTCCAGGCCCATGCGCTCGGCCAGTTCGCGAGCGCGGTGGAGGAGGGCGGGCAGGTCGTTGACGTCGTGGGAGCGGCCGAGGTCCAGGACCTGCTGGCCGATGGTGCGCAGCGGGTTCATGGAGTTCTGGGACGCCTGGAACACGTAGCCGAGTGCTGAGCCGCGTACGGCGCGCAGCTGCTTGGCGGAGAGAGCGGTGACCTCGCCCACTCCGTCGACGTGGACGGTGCCGCCGCTCACCCGGCCCGGCTCGGAGATGGCGTTCATCAGGGCGAGGGCGAGCGTCGACTTGCCGGAGCCGGACTCGCCGACGAGGCCGGTGATCCGGCCGCGGGGCAGGTCGAGCGTGACGCCCGCGATGGCCGGGTACTCGGTGCCTTCGATGCGGTAGTGGACCGTCAGGTCGCGCACCCGGACCTCAGCCTCGGCGGTCGCCGTGGTGGTGTTGTGCGTCATCAGCGCTCCCTCAAACGCGGGTTGAACAGCTCGTCGATCGCATCGAGGAACAGCACGACGCCGGTGATGAGCAGCAGGATGCAGACCAGCGGGGCGAGGAGGTACATCAGCGCCTCCGGGCTCTGCAGCGCGCCGCCCGAGAACACCGCCTGGTTGATCATCACGCCCCAGTTGGTGGACGTGAACGGCACGATGCCCAGGAAGAACAGGCCGACCTGCGCCTCGACGAAGCTGACGATGGCCAGCAGCAGGTTCATCGCCACGTACGGGGCGAGGTTGGGCAGGAGTTCCTTGACGAGGATGTGACGGTTGGGCAGGCCCAGGCTCCGTGCGGCTTCGAGGAAGCCGCGCTCGCGCAGACTGAGC
Organism: Streptomyces sp. NPDC107517; assembly: GCF_055582645.1. Lineage (NCBI taxonomy): Bacteria > Bacillati > Actinomycetota > Actinomycetes > Kitasatosporales > Streptomycetaceae > Streptomyces > Streptomyces sp. NPDC107517. The sequence goes on from NZ_JBVJPM010000016.1 coordinate 129,879, forward strand.
GTCTGGGAGCGCACGGCGCGGGCGATGCCGCCCCAGCCGACGATGCCGAGTACGAGGCCCATCTCCAGCGGACTGCCGAAGGCCCACACGCTGGAGAGCACGACCAGTACCGGGAGGCCCGGGATGGTGAGGATGAAGTCGGTGGCGCGCATCAGCAGCGAGTCGGCCACCCCGCGGTGGAAGCCGGCCAGCAGACCTACGGCGGTACCGATGCCGACGGCGAACAGTCCGGCGATCGCGCAGGTCAACAGGACGTAGCGGGAGCCGACGACCAGGGCCTGGAAGACGTCGGACCCGGCGAAGTCGGTACCCAGCCAGTGCTCGGAGCTCGGCGGCGCGTAGACCGCGTTCGGGTCGACGGCGAGGTTGTCGGAGTAGAGCATCGGGCCGAAGATGCCCATCAGGGTGAAGAACACCAGGATGACCAGACCGGCGACCCGGCCCGGTTTACGGGTGAGCACCCGCCGGATGCCGGTCCAGTAGCGGCGGCGCGGTGTGACGTGGGCGGGGCGCGGTTCGGCGGTGAGAGGTGCGGTGGTCATCGTCTCAGCGCCTCACTCGGGGGTCGATCACGGAGTAGAGCAGGTCCGCGATGATGTTGGCGAGTACGACGGCGATGGTGATGATGAGGAACGCGCCGGTCATCAGCGGGTAGTCGCGGGATCCGATGCTCTGCAGCAACAGACGTCCCAGGCCCGGGTAGTTGAAGGCGTTCTCGATCAGAATCGCGCCGCCGAAGAGATAGCCGCAGGCGATCGCCAGGGTGGTGAACAGCGGCAGGATGGCGTTGCGGCCGATGTAGCGCAGCCGTGTGCGGGGGGTGATGCCGCGCAGTTCGGAGGCGAGGATGAAGTCGTCGCCGAGTACGGAGGCGACCGAGGAGCGCATCGAGAGCATCCAGCCGCCGTAGGAGATGAGTACGTAGGTGGCGACGGGCAGGATCGCGTAGTAGGCGACGGAGCCGATGTACGCGGCGCTCCAGCCGGAGTCCACCCAGGGGTCGTTGGTCTCGCCGTACGGCAGCCAGCCCAGCTGGGTGTGGAAGACGGTGGTGAGCAGGATCGCGAGCACGAAGGACGGGATGCCGGCGATCAGCGAGGCGGACAGGCTGAGTGCGCCGCCCCAGCGCGAGGAGCGCTTGACGGCCGCCACCACACCCGCGGTGATGCCGATGGCGAAGCTGATCACCAGGCCGCTGAGGATGGGGATCAGTGTCCACGGCAGGGCGTTGCCGATCACCTGGGACACCGGCACGCCGCTGTAGGAGATCGAGAGGCCGAGGTTGCCGTGCAGCAGGTCGGACAGGTAGTTCACGTACTGGGTGGCCAGGGGGTCCTGCGAGGTGTAGCCGTAGATCACGGCGACCTTGGCCATGGCCTCGTCGGGGGACATGCCCTGGCTGAGGTAGCCCTCGTAGGCCACTTTGCCGGGGCTGCCCGGCAGCGCGTGGACGAGGAAGAACGTGAACGAGGCCACGACCCAGACCATCACCGCGCCACCGGCCAGCTTGGTCAGGACGGCGCGGACGAGTCCCTTCACGTTCATCACCTCCTTTCCGGGTGTGTGTTGCGGTAGTGGGATGACACAGGCGGACAGGGCGGCGGCTGTGCGGCTGCCGCCCTGTCCGATCGGCTGGGATCGCCTACTTCTTGGGCTGGATGTAGCCCTGCGCCATCCACACGCCGGGGAAGTTGCCCAGCAGGTCGTCCTGCCCGTTCTTGGGGAAGTTCGTGAAGTGCTTCTCGTTGTAGAACTTCACGTTGGTGTAGTCCCAGATCGGGATGACCGGAACTTCCTGCGTGGTGACCTGGGCGAGCTGGTTGATGATCGGCTTGGCCGATTCGTTGTCCAGGCCGGCCAGCTGGGCGGTCAGGTTCCCGGGGTTGACGCGCTTGCCGCCCACGGTGACGTTGACCGGGCCGTGCATCCAGTTGCCCGAGCCCTTCTTGTCCGTGTGGGAGGCCTTGTCACCGTTGGCGGTGAACCCGTCGGACTCGCCGTACAGGCGCTGGAAGTCGCCGCGCGCGGTGGAACCGACGGCGGTGAGCCACCAGCCGACGTCGAACTTCTCCGCGGCCATGTCCTCCTGGTACTTGCCGAAGTCGGCGGACAGCTGCGGCTTGGTGTCGATGCCGGCGGAGGTGAGCTGGTTGGCGATGACGGTGGAGGCGGAGATCCAGTCACTGAAGCCGTTGACGGTCTGCAGCGTCATCTTCCACTGCTTGCCGTTGGCCAGGTACCACTTGCCGCCCTTCTTGGTCAGGCCGGCCTTCTTGAACAGCGCCTCGGCCTTGGCCGCGTCGTGGGCGTAGGGCTCCAGAGCGGAGGACTGGTCCTTGGTCAGCCAGGCCTGGGTCATCTGGTCGACCATGCCGGTCGGCGCGGCGGCGGTCTGGCCGCCCACCGGCTGGCCCACCTTGGTGGCGGCCGCGCGGTCCAGGAGGTACGCCAGCCCCTGGCGCACCTCCTTCTTGTCGTACGGGGCACGGCTCTGGTTGAAGGCCAGCGACGCCTGGACGTAGCTGACGCTCTCGGTGCGCTGGTAGCCCTTGCCCTCGATCTGCTTGAGCACGTTCTCGGGGATGGCGGTGAACGGCGCGGCGTCCAGCTCGCCGTTCTTCATGAAGCCCCAGATCTGCTCGTTGCCCGAGTAGTGGCGGACGACGACCTGGCTGGGGCCTACCTTCTTGGCGGCGTAGAAGTTCTTGTTCTTGTCGAGGATGACCGAGCCGGGGTTGAGCTTGCGCACCACGAACGGGCCCGCCGAGATGTCCTTCTGGGGGGCGAAGGCCGAGACCTGCTTGCCGACCCCGGTCAGCTTGGCGGCCGCGGCATCGGCGTCCTTCGCCTTCGCCGGATCGACCTGCTGGCTCGCGTGGATGATGTCCCACATGTCGGCGGGGACCAGGTGGCCGTAGACCTTGGCGTTGACGATGACCTGGCCGAGGACCTGCTTGGTGAAGGTCAGGTTCTTGGTGCCGGGAGCCTGCTTGAACTCGAAGGCCCCGTCACCGGCCGACTCCACCGAGGACACGTTGAGACCCTCGGTGAGACCACGGGCTCCGACCGCGGCGGTGCTCTGGGTGTAGCCGAGGGCCATCGACAGCTTGAGGTCGTCGAGGGTCACCGGGGTGCCGTCGGACCACTTCGCGCCGTCCTGGAGGTGGACGATCAGTGAGTCGCCCTTCATCTCCCAGCTCTTGGCCAGGCCGGGGAAGTTGTCGTTGGGGTTGAGCGGGTTCTTCTTGTCCCAGCCGAGGCGCATCGTGTTGAAGCTGACGAAGCTGTTGCCGTTGGCGTTGTACGGGTTCATCGGCGCGCCGGGCGTGATCGGGTTGTTGGCGTCGACCGTGGTGAAGACACCGCCCCTGGCGCCGTTCTTGGCACCGGAGTCCGGCGCGCAAGCGGCGAGCGATCCGAGCGTCGCCAGTGCGGCGGAGGCTGCGACGAAGTGCTTGAACCGGACCATACGTGTGGTCTCCGATCGAATGACAGAACACGGCGGAAGAAGGGTCCTGAGGGTGAGCAGACCGTAGGAGCGACCCTGTGGGCATGTCAATAATTTGCGTTGGCCGAATCCAGTTCGTAACTTCCCGCCATCGGCCCCAGGCTGACGGGCTGCGTGGAGCGGTGACAGAGGCTGATGGGTGATACGCGAGACGCTTACGTGAAAAAGTTACGTACAACCGGCAACCCTTGTGGCAAAGTTGCGCCGCGCTGATCCCCCGCTCGCTGACCGAGAGGACTCCACGATGCGCCCGCCGCACGCCGAACGTGTCAACGCTCCTACAGAGACCCGCAATCCCCGCACCCGTGAGATCGACGACATCCCCACTCTGGAGGCGTTGCGCCTGCTCAACGCCGAGGACCGGATCCCGGCCCAGGCCGTCGCCGCCGTGCTGCCCGACCTGGCGCGGCTGGTCGACGAGACGGCACAGCGGATCCGGGCGGGCGGCCGGTTGCACTACTTCGGCGCGGGGACGTCGGGCCGGCTCGCCGTGATGGACGCGGCCGAGCTGATCCCGACGTTCGGCATGCTGCCCGGCATCGTCGTGGCCCATCACGCGGGCGGGACCCGTGCGTTGGTCGAACCCGTCGAGGGCGTGGAGGACAGCGCGGACGCCGGCGCGAGCGATGCGGCGCCGGTGGGCTCCGGGGACGTCGCGATCGGCGTGGCCGCCAGCGGCCGCACGCCCTATGTCGGCGGGGCCCTGCGCGCCGCCCGGGCGGCGGGTGCCTTCACCGCTCTGGTCAGTGCCAACCCCGCGGCGGAACTCGCCGACGAGGTGGATGTTCACCTGGGCGTGGACACCGGACCCGAGGCCATCGCGGGATCCACCCGGCTCAAGGCGGCCACCGCCCACAAGCTGGTCCTCAACAGCCTGTCCACGATGGTGATGGTCGCCCTGGGCCGGACGTACTCGAACCTGATGGTCGATGTGACCGCCACCAACGGCAAGTTGCGCGGTCGCCTCATCACCATCCTGGTGGAGGCCACCGGACTGGACGAGGAGACGTGCGCCGCCGCGCTGGCCGCCTCGGGCGGGGAACTGAAGACCGCGCTGGTCGGCCTGCTCGCCCCGTGCTCACCGCAGCAGGCACGAGCGGCGTTGGCGGACAGTGACGGTCGCGTCCGTACGGCGCTGCGTCTCCTGGGCTGAGGCCCGCGCGTCACCCCGGACATTCCCGCCGGGCAGGCCCGGCGGGAATGTCCCGTTCACCCCTTCGAGCGCCGCCGGTGCACCGCGCTGTACGTGCGCTCCAACGCGCGCGTCGTGCGGCTGCTGTTGTGCTGGGCCACGCCGACGAACAGGCAGTCCACCAGCGTCAGCGCGGCGATCCGGCTGGACATCGCACCGGTCCTGAAGGTGGTCTCGCGCGCCGCGGTGACGAGCACGTGATCGGCGACCTGGGCGATCTCGGAGCGCGGGAAGTTGGTGATCGCGATGGTGGTGGCACCGTTGTCCGATGCCTCCCGCATGGCCGTCACGGTGTCGGCCGACTCGCCGGTGTGCGAGATGCCGATCGCCAGGTCGCCCCGGCCGAGCAGGGCCGCCGACGTGACGGCGCCGTCCCGGTCCGGCCACGCGGTCGCGCGGTGCCCGATGCGGTGCAGCTTCTGCTGGAGGTCCAGCGCGATCAGCGCGCTCGCACCGACCCCGTACAGGTCCAGGGCGCTTGCGCTGACGACCGCCTCGATGGCCCGCTCCAGGACGTCCAGGTCGATCTGGGCGATGGTCTCCTCCACCGCCCGGGCGTCGGCGAACCCCAGCTTGCTCACCACGTTGGCCAAGGAGTCGTCGGGCTCGATCTCGCTGCCGGCACTCGACCAGACCCGAGCGCCGTCCTTGCTCCCCGCGGCCGTGGCCAGCGCGATCCGCAGATCGGGGTACCCCTTGAGGCCCACGGCCCGGCAGAACCGGATGACCGTCGTCTCGGACGTCCGGCACTCCGCGGCGAGTTCGCTGATGGTCCGCCCGGCCACTCCCACCGGATCGGCGATCGCCGCCTCGGCGACACGCTGCTCCGACGGTGGCAACGAGGGCAACAGCGCACGGATCTGCACGAGCACGGACTGTGCCGGTGCGGTGCGTTCCGCGCTCGGGACACGACGAAGGGTGTCGCCTCGTACGTGGTTGCGGTGACGTGAAGCAGTCATGTGGGAATCCTACGGTTTCGGTGGGGGACGGGGAGCGGGCCGAGGGATTCGCCTGTCGGAGTCGGGTTCGTCCGTGGCATGCACGGCTGGTGCGACGGGGGCGACATGGCGGTCAACTGCCGTGAGAAAGAGCAGAGTCGGTGCGGGCGACGGCCGCGTGGACCACGCGGCGCAATGACTTCGCCCGCGCGCCGCGCCCGTAATGCACGGCGTTGGTGAGCAGCACCACCCAGATGCCGCTGACCGGGTCGAGTGCGAGGCTGGTTCCGGTGAAACCGGTGTGCCCGGCGCCGGACGAGGGCCAGTGGGGGGACATGTGATCCCAGGCGTCTCCGGGCAGCGTCCAGCCCAGTCCCCGGGCGCCGTTCAGGCCGCGGGTCTGCAGGTCCAGCGCCTCGGTGCGCATCCGGCGGGAGAGCACCGATTCCTCGGAGAGCCAGCAGGCTCTCAGGTAGTGGGCGAGGCCGGGTGCGGTGCCGAACAGGCCCGCGTGTCCGGCGACACCTCCCAGACTCTCGGCGTTCTCGTCGTGGACGACGCCCCGCTTGGGCTCGCCGTCCGGTCCGGCCTCGGTCGCGGCTGTGTGCGCACGCCACTCGGAGGGCGGCAGGTAGCGGACGGTTCCCATGCCGAGCGGGTCGAGCACCAGGTCCCGTACGACGCTGTCGAGCGGCGCGTCGGCGACTCGGGCGACGATCTCACCGAGCAGGATGAACCCCAGGTCGGAGTAGTGCACGGCCCTGCCCGGCGGATGTTCGAGGGGCTCGCGCAGCACGGCGGCCAGACGGTCGGCCGGGTCGCCGGGAAGCTGCCAGAAGTCCCGGTGCGGGGGCAGCCCCGAGGTGTGCGACAGCAGATGGCGAACCGTCACCTTGTCCTTGCCGCTCCCCTGGAAGTCGGGCAGGTGACGGCGGACAGGGTCGTCCAGGCCCAGGTCTCCGCGGTCGGCGAGCCGCAGCACGGCCGGCAGGGTGGCCACCACCTTCGTCAGCGAGGCCAGGTCGAAGACGGTGTCGGCCGTGACCGGACGGCCCGAAGGTCCAGAGGCGGTGACGCCGTAGGAAGAGGTGTGCACCTCACCCGCGGCGCCTCGCCCCGTGATCAGGACGGCGCCGGGCACCGTACCGTCCTCCACCGCACGCCGTACGAGGTCGGACGGAGCGGTGAGATCTGCGACGTCTTCAGGGACGGACATCATGGTCCTGCCTTCCGGTGGGGTACGGGGGGCTGACAGGCCGATCATCCCGCTGGTAATTTTTCGCCGCAACAACGAACTCAAATGTTATTGATTTACATGCGCGTCTCCACCGACCTCCGAGGTGAGCAGCGATGACGACCCCTCACTCCATCAGAACCGCAACCGAGAGCGACCTTCCGGCGCTGCGAACGCTTGTCCAGGCAGCGCTCGTTCACGATCAGGACGCCGCGGACGTGCTCGACCTTCTGTGGACCCAGGCCGCGTCCCGCCCCGAGTTCCGGCTCCTGGCCGAGGCCGACGGGCAACCCGTGGGCCTCGTCCTCGGCACGCTGGGACCGGCTACCGCAGACACCCCCGCCACCGGCCACATCGACCTGATCGCAGTGCACCCCCAAGCGCAGAGCCGGGGCATCGGACGGACCCTGCTCTCCGGCGCCGAGGAACTCATCACCACTGCCGGTGCCACCCGGTTGATGCTGCGCGGCAGACCGCCGTACTACGCCTGGCCCGGCATCGACATCCGCTACACGCGAGCCGTCTGCCTCGCCGAGTCCAGTGGCTACACCCGCGGGCGCGAAGGCCTCAACATGAGCGTCGACCTGCGCACCGCGCCGCTGGACACCGCTGCCGACGAAGCGCGTCTGGCCGCAGCCGGAGTGCAGATCCGCCGGCTCACCGCGCAGGACGAGAAGCCGTTCCTCGCGTGGATGACCCGGTGGGGCGGCACCTGGGACGGTGAGGCCGCACGCGCCCTCGCCTATGATCCGCCGCGCGGTCATGTCGCCGTCCGCGAGGGTGCCGACGGAGTCGCCTACGTGGGGTTCGCCTGTCACGGCGTCAACCGCCGTTCCTGGTTCGGCCCGATGGGCACCGACGCCGCCCTGCGCGGCATGGGGGTCGGAACCGTACTGCTGAGGCGCTGCCTCGCCGACCAGCTCGCGTCCGGGCTCGACGAGGCCGAGATCGGCTGGACCGGACCCGTCCACTTCTACGCACGCGGTGTGGAAGCGCGGCTCGGCCGGGTCTTTTGGACGTACTCCAAAGACAACTGAGCCCCACGACCAGACCCGAGAGGATCCGTCATGCCGTCCGTCCGCACCGGCCAGCCCTCCAGCTTGCTGCTGACCCTCGCCGACCAGGTGCTGCAGCCCGGCTTCCACGGCACCGCCGCCCCCGACTGGATCCGCCGCCGGCTCGGCGACGGGCTGCGCTCGCTCCTTCTCTTCGGCCCCAACATCCGTGATCGCGCGCAGACCGCCGCGCTCACCGACGCCCTGCGCGCCGAGAACCCCGACGTACTGATCGCCGTCGACGAGGAAGGCGGCGACATCACCCGCCTCGAAGCGACGACCGGTTCTTCCTACCCGGGCAACCTCGCCCTCGGCACCATCGACGACACCGCGGTGACCACTGCCGTCGCCCGTTCGATCGGCGCCGAGCTGCGCGCCGTCGGCATCGACCTCGACTACGCACCCGACGCCGACGTCAACTCCAACCCCGACAACCCGGTCATCGGCACCCGGTCCTTCGGCGCGGACCCGGCACTGGCCGCCCGGCACACCGCCGCCTGGATCCGCGGACTGCACAGTGCGGGAACCGCCGCGTGCGCGAAGCACTTCCCGGGCCATGGAGACACCGACAAGGACTCCCACACCGACCTGCCCGTCGTCACCATGGACGCCGAGAGGATCGCCGAACTGGCCCTGCCGCCGTTCCACGCCGCCCTGGCCGCCGGCGCCCGTGCGGTGATGACCGCTCACCTCCTCATCCCCGCCCACGACGCCGAACACCCCGCCACCGTGAGCCCGCGCCTGGTCACGGGACTGCTCCGTGAAGAGCTGGGATTCGACGGACTCGTCGTGAGCGACGCCGTCGAAATGAGGGCCGTCCGTGCCCGCTACGGACTGACCGGAGCCGCCGTCCGCGCGCTGGCCGCGGGCGTGGACCTCGTCTGCCTCGGCAACACATCGGGAGAGGCCGAGTTCACCGCCCTGCGCACCGCCGTCGCGCAGGCGGTGGAGCGCGGCGAACTCCCGGAGGACCGGCTGGCCGAAGCCGCCCACCGCACGGCCGACTTCACCGCCTGGCAACGCGACCTGGCCAAGACCGCCACCATCGCGCCGCCGGACCGGGAGCTGGGACTGGCGGCCGCCCGCCGTGCCCTTCGCCTCACCCCGGCCGACGCACCCGTACTGCCCCTGGAGACAGCCCCGGTCCTGGTCGAGTTCGGCATCCCGGGCACCGTCGTCCAAGGAGACGGCGTTCCGTGGGGCCTGGGCCCCGCCCTCGCCTCGCTCCTGCCCGGGACGGTGCGTGTCGCCCTGCCCGCAGCCGCCCCGTACGACGCGGCCCGGACCCAGTCGATCGTGGCCCAGGCCGCCGGCCGGCCCCTGGTCATCGCCGTTCGCGACGCACACCGCCGCCCCGCCGTGGGTGACTGGCTGCGCGCGCTGCTCACCCGCCGTCCTGACGCGATCGTCGTGGAACTCGGCGTCCCACGACCCGGCTTGGACGGGGCGGTCCGCATCGACACACACGGAGCCGCCCGGGTCTGCGGACAGGCCGCCGCGGAGGCCCTCGCCGGATGGACGCTGCCCTGCGTCTGATCGGCCGACGGCACGGCGACTGGGACGTGTCAGGGAGCTGACACTCCAGCGGGGCCATCCGCGGACATCGCGCCGTCATCGACCCGACCTCGGGTCGTGGCTAGCATCGCGACCATGCCATCCGACACGGATCCGTCGATCAGGAACCCGCTCGAACAGCTGACGATCGACCAGCTGCGGGCCCGGACCAGCATGAAGTGGACCACTTTTCCGGCCGACGTCCTGCCCCTCTGGGTGGCCGAGATGGACGTGCCGCTCGCCCAGCCGGTCGCGGCCCGGCTGCACGAGGCCATCGCGGCGGGCGACACCGGTTATCCCAGTGGCCGTGCCTACGCCCGTGCCCTGCAGTCCTTCGCCGCGGACCGCTGGGGCTGGCGGGACCTGGAGGCCGAGCGGACCGAGATCGTCCCCGACGTGATGATGGGCATCGTCGAGGCGCTGCGGCTGATCACGTCCTCGGGCGATGCCGTGGTGGTGTGCCCGCCCGTCTACCCGCCGTTCTACGCCTTCGTCACCCACTCCGGCAGGAGGGTGATCGAAGCACCGCTCGGCCCCGGTGGCCGACTCGACATGGAGACGCTCAGGTCATCGTTCGCCTCGGCCCAGCGCGTCTCGGCACGGACCGTGCTCCTGCTGGCCAACCCCCACAACCCCACCGGAACCGTGCACACCAGGGCCGAGCTCATCGCGGTCGCTGCTCTGGCCAAGTCCTTCGGAGTGCGAGTCGTCTCCGACGAGATTCACGCACCCCTGGTGCTGCCCGGTGCCGAGTTCGTCCCCTACCTGACCGTCCCCGGCGCCGGGGACGCGTTCGCCCTGCACTCCGCGTCGAAGGCCTGGAATCTCGCCGGCCTGAAGGCAGCACTGCTGGTGGCCGGACCGAACGCCGTCGACGACCTGCACCGGCTTCCGGAGGAGGTCAGCCATGGACCCAGCCACGTCGGCGTCCTCGCCCACACCGCTGCCTTCGAGGAGGGACGGCGCTGGCTGGACGCGCTGCTGAGTGGTCTCGATGCGAACCGGGCGCTGCTCGCCGAACTCGTCGCCGAGCGACTTCCCGGGCTCGCCCTGATGCGGCCGGAGGCGACCTATCTCGCCTGGCTCGACTGCCGCGCCCTCGGCCTCCCTACGACCTCGCTGACCACTGCCACTCCGGTGGTCAGTGACATCGCCGGCCCCGCCAAGCTGTTCCTCGACCAGGCGCGCGTCGCGTTGAGCTCGGGGCACGCGTTCGGCAGCGGGGGTGCCGGGTTCGTACGGGTCAACTACGCCACCTCTTCGGCGATCCTTCGTGAAGCGGTGGACCGCATGGCCGCCGCGGTGTCCGGCCTCCAGGCCCCCTGACACGTCGACGCCTCGCGGCGCGGGGCGGTCACCACATGGGCCGGCGCCGCGGCCACCTGTGAGAGGTCGGCCGCGGCGCCGGCGGGAAGGCCGTACGGTCCGTCAGAGAACGCGCAGCGTGCCGCGTGCCTCCGCCGTCGAGCTCGTCCCCGCGTAGACGTCGACGCGGCCCCGCTCCACGACGTACGTCCCTGCCGGGTCGTTCGTCCAGAAGCCGAGGTCATCGGCGCCGAGCCGGAAGCGGACCGTGGTGCTCTCGCCCGGCTCCAGCGTCACGCGCTCGAAGCCGCGCAGCCGGCGCACCGGCTGGGCGATGCTCGCCGCGACGTCGTGGATGTAGAGCTGGACGACCTCGTCGCCGACGCGGTCGCCGGTGTTGGTGACCGTCACCGTGACCTCGAGCGTCTCGCCCGCCGTCAGCTCGTCGCGGGTGATCTCGGCGCGCCGCAGCTCCGGGGCGCCGGTGGTGAACGTCGTGTAGCTCAGGCCGTGCCCGAACGGGAGCTGCGGGGTCTCGTCCAGGTCCAGGTACTTGGAGACGAACTTCGGGTCGGCGCCGGGGACATGCGCGGGGCGGCCGGTGTTCTCGTGGTTGTAGTAGACCGGAATCTGGCCCACCGCCCGGGGGAAGGACACGGGCAGCTTGCCGCCGGGGTTGACCGTGCCGAACAGCACGTCCGCCACGGCGTGCCCCGCCTCGATGCCCGGGTGCCAGGCCTCGAGGACCGCGGGTGCGGTGTCCAGCCAGGCGCCGATCGTCAGGGGCCTGCCGTTGAGGAGAACCACGGCGTACGGCTTGCCCGTCGCGGCGACGGCGGCGATCAGTTCCTCCTGCCCGCCGGGCAGCCCGATGTCGCTGCGCACGGACGCCTCGCCGCTCAGCGCGGGGGGTTCGCCGACCACGACGACCGTGACCTCGGCCTCCCGCGCCGCGGCGACCGCGGCCGTGATGTCGTCATCGGCGTGGGTGACGCGGGCGCCGGGCGCCGCCGTGCGCACCGCGTCCAGGATGCTCACGGACGGGAGGTGGTAGCCGCCGGGCCCGGCCCAAGTGCCGTGCAGATCAGTGGAGTTCGCGAGCGGGCCGACAACCGCGATCGAGGGTGTGGTGCGCGCGAGGGGGAGGACCCCGTCGTCGTTCTTGAGCAGCACCATCGACCGGGCGCCGGCGGCTCGCGCCGCTTCCCGTGCGGCCGGCGTCGGACCGGTGATCTCGGCGGGCTCGTCGGTGTACGGCTGGTCGAACAGGCCGAGGGCGAACTTGAGGCGCAGGATGCGCGTGACCGCGTCGTCGAGGCGGGTCTCGCCGATCAGGCCGTCGGCCACGAGCCGCTCGCCGTGCTCGGTCACGTTGGTGGAGACCATCTCCATGTCGAGCCCGGCGTTGAAGGCGAGGCGTGCCGCGTCGGCACCGTCCTCGGCGAAGCCGTGCGCGATGAGTTCCTCGACACCCGTGTAGTCGCTCACGACGAAGCCGTCGAAGCCCCACTCCTCCTTGAGGATCGTGTTCATCGTGTGCGGATTGCCGTGCGCCGGTACCCCCGCGACCGTGTTGAACGCGGCCATCACCGTGGCCACGCCCGCGTCCACGGCGGCCTTGAAGGGCGGCAGATAGTGGTTGCGCAGCCGCTGCTCGGAGACATCGACCGTGTTGTAGTCGCGACCGCCCTCCGCCCCGCCGTAGGCGACGAAGTGCTTGGCGCACGCAGCGATGCGCTTCGTGTCCGCCAACTCGCCGCCGCCGTCGCCCCCCTGGTAGCCGCGGACCTTGGCCACCGCGAAGGCGGCGTTCACGTACGGATCCTCGCCGCAGCCCTCCGCGATGCGGCCCCAGCGCGGCTCGTGGGTGACGTCCATCATCGGAGAGAACGTCCAGTGCACACCGTTCGATCGGGTCTCCGCCGCCGACACCTCGGCGTCGCGGCGGGCCACGTCCGGGTCGAAGGAGGCCGCCTGGGCCAGCGGGATCGGGAACGTGGTCCAGAAGCCGTGGATGACGTCGAGGCCGAACAGCAGCGGGATGCCGAGCCGGGACTCCTCGACGGCCATCCGCTGCAGGGCGTTGGTGTGCGCCGCACCATGGATGTTGAGCACCGAGCCGAGCAGACCGGCGCGCGCCGCCGTTTCGATGTGCGCGGTCTGGCCGCCGCCGGGACCCGTGTCACCGGTCCAGGTCAGCTGTTGCAGCTGACCCAGTTTCTCCGCGGTGGTCATCCGGTCGAGAAGCCCCTTGACCTGGTCCTCATATCCTCGAAGCATGCGAGCCCCTCACCGCTCTATTGCCGCATCGCCCATGCGAAGTTAACGTGTGCGCCAGTCATGTAAGCGCATTCAGGAAGCGCATACAAGTGGGGTGGAGGTTTCTGATGGCCGACCTCGGGATTCCGACGGCCGGGGACGGACTGCACGTCATGAGTTTCAACCTGCAGGTCCACTGGGACAACCCGCCCCACACCTGGCCCGAGCGCAGACAGACGGTCGCCGAGCTGCTGCGCCGTCGGCGTCCCCACCTCATCGGCACCCAGGAGGGCCTGCGGCACCAAGTGCACGATGTCGAGGGGGCCCTGGGCGAGTACGGTGACGACTACGGCTGGATCGGAGAGGGCCGGGAGGGCGGTGACGGCGGCGAGTTCATGGCCATCTTCTACGACCGTAGGCGCCTGGCCCCCCTGACACACGGGAACTTCTGGCTCTCCGGCACACCGGACATCCCGGCCTCCAACACCTGGGGCGGCGGCTGCCCCCGCATGGTCACCTGGGCCCACTTCCGAGACCTGGCCACGGGCGGCGAGCTGCACGCCGCCAACACCCACTTCGACCATGCGAGCGCCCGCGCCCGCGAGCGCTCCGCGGCCCTGCTCGCCGAGCGGCTGAGCGCGCTCGCACCCGGCATCCCGACCATCGTCACCGGCGACTTCAACACCCCTGCGGGACCGGACAGTTCGCCGTACGTCCGCCTGCTCGCGGGCGCGGGACTCGTGGACGCCTGGGACGCGGCCGAGGAACGCGGCCCGGACCTGGGCACCTTCCACGACTACACGCCCCCGGTCCCTGACGGCGAGCGCATCGACTGGATTCTCGTCTCGCGAGGCGTCCGGGTCCGCTCGGCACACGCCAACACCTTCGCGCCCAGCGGCCGCTTCCCCAGCGACCACCTGCCGATCGAGGCAGTTCTGCACACCGCACCACCCCGACCGTCCTCGGAGGACCCCACGCCATGACCTCTCGCCGCCCCGCCACCGAGTGGCTCGCCGACGCCGTCCTGTACCAGATCTATCCGCAGTCCTTCGCCGACTCCGACGGCGACGGCATCGGCGACTTCGCCGGTGCCGAGGCCAAACTGGACCACCTCGCCTGGCTCGGCGTGAACACCGTCTGGTTCAACCCGTGCTTCGCCTCGCCGTTCCGGGACGCGGGCTACGACGTCAGCGACTACCTCACCGTCGCCCCGCGCTACGGCACCAACGACGACCTGGCCAACCTCGTCGACGCCGCCCGGCGCCGCGGTATCCGCGTCCTGCTCGACCTGGTCGCCGGTCACACCTCCGACGAACACGCCTGGTTCAAGGCATCGGCCGCCGACCCCGCCGACCAGCGCTACATCTGGGCCGACACCGAGACGGCGCCGCCGGGCTTCGTCGCCTCGCCCGGCACCCGTTCCGGCTTCTACCAGCCCAACTTCTTCGAGTCGCAGCCCGCCCTCAACTTCGGCCACGCCCGCACGAACGCCGACGAGCCCTGGCGCCTGCCCGTCGACGCCGAAGGACCCCGCGCCAACCGCCGCGCCCTGCGCGACATCATGGACCACTGGCTCTCCCTCGGCCTGTCCGGCTTCCGCGTGGACATGGCCGCATCGCTGATCAAGGACGACCCCGGCCACGTCGAAACCGCCAAACTGTGGCGGGAGCTGCGCGGCTGGCTCGACACCGCGCACCCGCACGCGGCACTCCTGTCCGAATGGGGCGACCCGGCGACCTCCGTCCCGGCCGGCTTCCACGCCGACTTCTTCCTGCAGTTCGGCTCCGAGAACGACGGCCTGTACCTGCGCTCCCTGTGGAACAACTTCGCGGGCACGGTCAGTGAGCCCTGGGCGCCGCAAGCCCCGTACTTCGACGCCTCGGGCGAAGGCTCCCCCCGGACCTTCCTCGACGGCTGGCGCGCGGCCCGCGACGCCATCGGCGACGCCGGTTTCATCGCCCTGCCCACCGCCAACCACGACTTCTCCCGCCTGGCCTGCGGGCCCCGCACCGCCGAGCAGCTGCCCGCCGCCTTCGCGTTCCAGCTCACGTGGCCCACGCTGCCCGCGATCTACTACGGCGACGAGATCGGCATGCGCTACGTCCCCGGCCTGCCCGACCACGAGGGCAGCCGCCTCGGCCCCCGCTACAACCGGGCCGGCTCACGCACCCCCATGCAGTGGGACGACACTTCCAACGCGGGCTTCTCCACCGCCCCGGCCGACCGCCTCTACCTGCCCGTCGACCCCGACGCCGACCGGCCCACGGTCGCTGCCCAACAGGCCGACCCCGAGTCCCTTCTGAACCTGGTCCGACGCCTCATCGCCCTGCGTCGAGCCACTCCGGAACTCGGCCCCGACGGAAGCACCGAAGTCCTGCACGACGGATACCCGCTGGCCTACATCCGCGGCGGCCGCTACCTCGTCGTCGTCAATCCGCGCAGCGAACACGCGGACGCAGCCGCGCCGAAGGACACCGTCACCCCGGTGGAGGTGTCCGGCGTCAAGGTGAGCGGGGGCCGGATCAGCGCGGAGGGCTTCGGCTACGGGATCTTCGAGCTGTAGTCCACAACAGAGGGGCCGCACCGCCCTCGGGCGGTGCGGCCCCTCCTGCGTCACCGGCGTCAGCCCTTGCGGACCGTGAACTCTGCGCGGCGTACGCGCAGGATCGTGCGCCCGCCCTCGTAAGAGGACTTGGCGCCCTCGCACCGCGCCCGGCCCTCGACGGCCACGACCGCCTCGCCGCCCAGTGCGCGGAAGGTGACCCCGCCGTCCGCGATCCCGGTGATCTCGGCGGTCGCGTACGCGATGCGCAGCCCGCCAGCCGTGAGGCCCAGCGGCAGCATCGCCGCGCTCGCCCCCTCCAGGTGCAGCCGCTCTCCACCGAACAGGGCCTTGCCCTTTTCGGAGACCGTGCAGGACTCGGCGTAGCCGGAGGTGACGTTGAAGGCATGCAGCAGCCGGCCGCCGCCCTCGTCCTTCGTGGTGAGCATGAACACGCCCGCGTCGGTCGAGCTGTGACTGATCGCGGGTACCGCGCCCAGAACCTTGAAGGCGCTGAGCCAGAAGTCGAGGTCGCAACGGTACGCCGTAGTGATCACGACCGCCCGCCCCTTGCCCACAGGGATGTCGAAGCCGCAGCCGTCCCCCGTGGACACCTCACGCAGCACCGTCTCGCCCCGGCTCGCCGAGCACAACTGGGCCTTGGGCACCCGGATCTCGGCCCGCGGCGCCGCCCACCCGTGTGCGGTGACGGACAGCCAGAACTGGTTCGCGTCCGTGAGGGTCCTGCCCGGCGTCAGGCCCAGCGCGTCCCGCAGAACCGTGCAGGGGGCGCCCGTCATGTCCTTGCCCGGCACCTGCCCCGACAACAGCAACCGCCCGCCCGCCCGCAAGTACCGCACGAGACGCTCCTGCACCTCGCGCGCCAGGTACTGACCCGTGGCAAGGGCGAGGACCGGCTGCTCGGCCGGATCCAGGTCGCCGGCCTGAAGGCTGACGCTCCGGTACCGGAAGCCGCCGAGCAGCATGGCCCGCGACAGGGCGCCACGCGGCCCGAAGCCACGGGTGCCCGTCACATCGTCGACCAGGGCCCGCACAGCATCGCTGTCCGGCGGCCGGTACTCGGTGAGGTAGTGGTCGGGCACGAAGCCGAGCACCACGTCGTCGTACTCCGCCTTCATCGGCGCCAGCGCCGCGGCCAGCCCGCGGACGGCCTGCGCTGTCTCCTTCGTGGGGGCGAAGCTGACGCCGGGCCTGCCCTCGGGGTCGACGGGCGCGGCGAAGCCATGGCGTTCGCCGGTGATGCCGATGCGGTCGTTGCCGTCGCCGACCGGCTTGTCGAGCTTCGGGTTGAAGCCGCCGGCGAAGAGGTAGTAGTTGATCATCTTCGCGCCCTGGGCGACACAGAGCCGCGTCTTGAGCCCGACCGCCCCACGCCCTGTCTCATTGCTCAGGTCGTCCCCGTAGTCGGCGTGCCCTGCGTCGAACTCCAGGGCCGTCAACGGCTGATCACTGTCGTTGACCGCGTCCATGAACGCATTGACCAGATACAGGTCCGTCACATTGCCGAGGGTCAGATCGCCGAGGTAGAAGTCAGCGCCGGAGATCATCCCGGGCTTGCCCGCGTAGGACTCCATCAACTGGCTGACACCGATCGGGAAGTTCTCGGCGCTGCCGCCGCCCGTCCCGTGGATGTTGATCAGGAACGGGATGCCGCGAACCCCGCCCGCCTCCGCGTACGAGCGCAGCCGTGCCGCGTAGTCGGCGATCGCACCGCGCATGTACGTCCCCAGATCGTGCATGAGGGCGGGTGCGTAGCCGTCCTTCGGGGAGCGGATCGCGGCGTCACGCTCGGCGGCGCTGCCGCCTGCGAAGGGATAGCGCTCCGCCAGATCCTTCCCGTACGTCTCGTCCAGCCAGGCGTTGAAGTTCCGCAGACAACGGTCGGTCAGGACGGGCCCGTTGCTGACCCACGGCAGCATGCCGATCTCGTTGTCGAGCTGGCAGGCGATCACGCCGGGCCTGCCCTTGCGGTGCAGGCGCTCGGCGATGACCGGCATCACCGCGTCGTACCAGCGCCTGGCCTCCTTGAGGTACGCGGGTGCCAGATAGTCGACGGCGGCCGTGGTGGCCTTGTCGCCGTTCCAGCCTGTCGGCACGATCTCCGGGTGGTCCGTGCGCACCCGCTGCGGGACGCCCTCGCCCTTCAGTTCGGCCATGGTGAACGGGCCGGGCCTGGCGATGACATGGAAGCCGTTCTCCCGGCACAGGTCGAGGAAGGCGCCCAGGTCGCGCTCGGGCCTCGTCCGGCCGGTGACGTCGATCGAGCCGTCCGCGGTCTCGTGCCACATCCAGGGGATGTACGTGGCGATCGCGTTGAGTCCCGCTTCCTTCGCCTTGTCGAGCCGGGACTGCCAGTCCGCGCGCTTGAGGCGGAAGTAGTGGATCTCACCGGCGAGGACGACAGCCGGTTCGCCGTCGATGAGGAACTGCTTGTCGCGGTAGGTGACGGAGGCGGCGGACCCATCGCCCGGAGACTGGGTCTTCACGGCCGCCGCCGCGGAGTTCAGCGACCCGGGGGCGGCCGCCAGGGCAGCCCCGGCGCCCAGGCCGCCCAGGACGGTTCGGCGCCGTGGAGCGAAGCCGGCGGCGGCCGGCACCGACTGCTGTGTCATCGAGGCTCCTCGGTGCTCACGTGCTCCGGTGTGTCCAGGTAGCGCAGTTGCAGCGCGGTGAGCCGCGCCGTGAGGTCCTCGACGACCTGCGCGTACTCGGGGTCGTCGTACCGGTTGTGCAGCTCGTCCGGATCCCGCTCCAGATCGAACAGCTCCCACTGCGGCGTCCGGGTCTCCGGCGACGCCCCGACCTGCCCCGAACCGTGGCCCGGATAATGGATCAGCTTGTGCGTCCGGGTGCGGATCCCGTAATTGGCCTGCACGCCATGGCACACGTCCAGGTGCTCGAAGTAGCGGTAGTAGACCGCGTCACGCCAGTCGTCCGGCCGCTCGCCGCGCAGCAGCGGCAGCAGACTGCTGCCCTGCATCCGCTCGTGCGCGGGTACGTCGGCGAGGTCGAGAATCGTCTGCGCGTAGTCGACGTTCGCCACCAGCTCGTCGCACGACGACCCCGGCCGCACCACCCCCGGCCAGCGCACGACCAACGGGATGCGCAGCGACGGCTCATACATGAACCGCTTGTCGAACCAGCCGTGTTCACCCAGATAGAAACCGTGGTCGGAGGTGTACGCGACCGCGGTGTCGTCGGTCAGCCCGCTGACGTCGAGGTAGTGCAGGACCCGGCCCACGTTCTCGTCGAGCCCCGCGATGACCCGCAGGTACTCCTTGATGTAGCGCTGGTAGCGCCACTCCCGCTCCTCACGCTCCGACAGCCCTTCGGGCACCGGCGTCTTGAGGTCCTGCGGCAGCAGATCGGACATCCGCATCCGTGCTTCGGCCGCCGCGTCCGCCCGGTTCGCGTAGTCGTCGTGGAGCGTGGCCGGGGCCGGAATCTCCTCGTGCTCGTACAGGTGACGATGGCGCTCGGCCGACTCGAAGGCGCGATGCGGTGCCTTGTGCTGGATCAGCAGCGCGAACGGCCGGTCGGGGTCCCGCTTGTCCAGCCAGTTCAGTGCCAGGTCGGTGATGATGTCGGTGACGTAGCCGACGTACTTGCGCTCACCGTCGGCGGTGACGAACGTGGGGTCGTGGTACTGCCCGTGCTCCGGCAGGACCTCCCAGTGGTCGAAGCCGCACGGGTCACTGACCCCGCCGTGCCCCAGATGCCACTTGCCAATGATCGCCGTCTGATAGCCCGCCGCCTGCAGCATCTCGGGGAACGACGGCTGACGCGCATCGAACTTCTGCCCCCGCTGCTCCAGCGTCGTCATGCCGTGCACATGGCTGTACGCGCCGGTGAGCAGCGTCGCGCGGGCGGGCGAGCAGATCGAGTTCGTACAGAAGGCGTTGTCGAACCGCATGCCTTCGGCCGCGAGCCGGTCCACCGCCGGGGTCCGGTTGATGACACTGCCGTACGCGCCGATGGCGGGCACTGCGTGGTCATCGGTCATCATCACGATGATGTTGGGGCGCCGGAAAGGGCGGCCCTGTCCGTGTCTCGTCTCCGTCATATCCCGAAATCCTCCTTCGCCAGCAGCGGCCGCACGCGCCGTGCGAACCCTCCGGTGCGGAACGGGTCTTGCAGCAGTCCCGGCTTGAGCACCTGGGCCAGCGCCGCCGCGATCATTCCCTGGTCCAGCGTGAGCACGTGGTCGCTGACCCGGCCGGTGTTCGCGTCGACCGAGTCACGGAAGCCCAGGCCGTCCTCGTACGCTCCGAAGTCCTGGGCGATGCGCAGCAGGTTGGTGACCGCCTCGTCGCGTGCGAACGGCATCGCGAGGAAGGATGCGTGCGGAGTGACCACGCCCCCGGAGGCGTAGCCGTCGACCGCCATGCCGATGGCGTCCACGCCGTACGTGGCATAGCCGCCCGCCGGGACGTCGGCAGGGGAGAAGCCCCAGTAGCCGTACGCCTCCTCGACCATCCCGTGCTCGATCTGACTGCGTACGTAGCGCCGGTGGTTGAGCCCCCACGCGCCCGGCGACCACGCCGCCTCCGGTACGAACAGCGGCACCATCAGCGCCTCGAACATCGACCCGCCCCAGGAGGGGACGATCTTGCGGCCCCGGTAGGTGTAGTGCCCGCGCCACAGCCGCACTCCGTCGACCGTCACCCACTGGCCTTGGGGCTGTTGTTCCTGATCGGCGCCGGGCTCCAGGGTGCGGAAGGTGTGCCAGTAGTGCTCGCCGGGCAGCGAGCCGTCGGCGATGCCGAGGTAACTGGCCATGCGTGGCTCGGTGTTGAGCGTGCCGTACCAGTGGGAGGTGAAGGACTCGGTGGCCGTGGAGTAGCCGCCGTGGAGCTGCCCGGGGCCCGATGCCGGGTCCGCGGCGTCGTACGGCGTGTAGTAGAACGACCAGTCGGCGTCCGCGAGCAGCCGTGCCACGCGCGGGCGCAGCTCCGGTTCGGCGTCGGCGGCGATCCTCAGGCCCGTGACCAGCCACGCGTTGTCGACGGACGACAGGAACGGGTCCACCGGGTCGCCGCTGCCCGGCCATGTCGTGAGAGTCTCGCCGGTGTAGGCGTCGTACCAGTTGAACCAGAAACCGTGGGCGCGCTCCAGCCGCTCCACGGCGCTCACGGTGCGGGCGAGGCGGCGGTGCATCGTCGTGGCGTCGATGACTCCGAGTCCGCCGGCCGCGACCGTCGCCCACAGGCCGCAACCGATGTTGGTCGGTGAGGTGTTGACGGACGGCGTGAGTGTGCTCGCGGTGACGTCCATGGTGTCCGCGGCCAGACCGAAGTCCGTGGTCAGGGCCTCGATGGAGCGATACGTGTCGCGGAACCAGCGGCGCAGCAGGGCGTCCGTGTCGGTGCCGGCGGCCGTGGTGGCGGTGCCGAGAGCGAGGGCGGTGGAGGCGCCCGCAGCGGTGGTGAGGAAGGTGCGGCGTTTCATCCGGTCTCTTTCCATTGATGTGGGGGTGGTCAGATACGGGACAGATGGAGCGAGCGCAGGCCCGGCAGCGGGACGTCGAGTGAGAGGGAGGCGGTGCCGTCCGGTGCTGTCGTGAGCGGGGGGAGTTGCGCGTGGGGCAGCGTGTCGGTGAGTGCGTCGCGAGTCGCTTCGGCCTCGGTGGTGTCCGCGCGGTGCAGTGAGACGGCGTACGAGGTGTCTGCGGCGAGGCCGGTCAGCCGTACAACGGCCGTGCGGTCCAGCGCCGGCGAACCCGGCGGCACACCGGGGCGGTCGGCGGCCGTGTTCCACACCACGACGTACACGTGCGAGCAGTCTTCCGTGTGCCTCGCCACGGCGTTGACCAGGGCCTGGGCGCCGTCGCCGGTGACGTGCGGCGGTACGGCGCCGGTGGCGTCGACCGTGACGGTCACGGTCGCGAGGGCGATGCCCCGGGCCTTGACGCACCCGGGGACGGGCGTCGGGGTGAGCGGTCCGGGGCCGTCGTCGGTCAGGGCCGCGACCTTGTACCAGTGGCCGCGACCGGGTTCGGCCCGGGTGTCGGCGTACGGGGGACGGGGGAGGGGCTGCCCGGTCAGGGGCTCGTAGGGGCCGTCCGCGAACGGCGAACGGTGCACGAGGTAGCCACGGGCCCCCGGCACCGGATCCCACGTCAGGAACACATGACCGGTGCCGTCCTCGGCACGCAATCCGGTGGGGGGTGGCACGGTGACGGCCACGGCCGTGGGCCGGTCCGGGGCGTGTCGTGCGGCGTTCCTCGGTGGCATGGTGGTCCGCCTCTCGAATGGATGCGCATACATTCATGGCGTACGGATTCACCGGTTCCCGTCCCCGTGGCGTGGGACGGGAACCGGCCGGAGGGAAGGGCTACTTCAGCCCGGCGGTGGCGATGCCCTGAGTGAAGAAGCGCTGGAGCAGGACGAAGACGAGCAGCACCGGCAGCACCACGAGGAAGGCGCCTGCCATCAGGACGCCGTTGGAACCGTCGGCCTGGGTCGGGTCCGTGGCGAAGGTGGCGAGGGCGACCGGCAGCGTGTACTTGCCCGGGTCGTTGGTGGCGACCAGCGGCCACAGGAAGTTGTTCCACGAGCCGAGGAACACGAAGATCGACAGCGTCGCCAGGGCCGGCTTGACCAGCGGCAGCACGATCCGCCAGAAGATGAACCACTCGCGGGCCCCGTCCATCCGCGCCGCCTCGAGCAGCTCGTCCGGGATGGCCTGGATGAACTGCCGCATCAGGAAGACACCGAAGGCACCGGCCGCGAACGGCAGGATCAGGGCGGCGTAACTGTCGATCAGCCCCATCGCGCTCATCATCACGAACATGGGCAGCAGCATGAGGTTGCCGGGCACCATCAGGGCGCCGAGCACGACACCGAAGATCGGCCGCTTCCCGACGAAGTTCAGCTTCGCCAGCGCGTAGCCGAGCATCGAGCAGAACAGCAGATTGCAGACGGTCACGAACACGGCGACGAGCAGGGAGTTGAAGAACGCCTGCCCCACGTCCATCCGGTCGAGCAGTTCCCGGAAGTTCTCCAGGGTCCACTCGGTCGGCAGCCACACCGGCGGACTCGCGCCCAGCTCCCGCTGCGTCTTGAAGGACGACAGCGCCATCCACAGGAACGGCGCGACCGTCACGATCAGCCCGAGGGTGAGCAGGACGTACACGAGTGTCCGACGGGCCCGGGCGGCCGGATCCCGCCGCGGCTTCGTCGCCGGGGCCGTGAGCGGAGCCCGGGTCTCAGTCGTGCTCATGACGTCTTGTCCTTCAGGAGACGGAGCTGGAGCGTGGTGATCGCAAGGACGATCACGAACAGGACGTACGCCATGGCGCTGGCGTAACCCATGTGGAAGAAGTCGAAGCCCTCGCGGTACATGTGCAGCGAGATCGTCAGGGTGCTGTCCGACGGGCCGCCGTCGGTCATCACGAACGGCTCCTCGAAGACGTTGAGGAAGCCGATCGTGGTCATGACGGCGACATAGAGCATGGTGGGCCGCAGCAGCGGCACCGTGATCCTTCGGAACTCCTGGAAGATCCCGGCGCCGTCGATCCGCGCCGCCTCCCGCACCTCCGACGGAATGGCCTGCAGGCCGGCGAGGAATAGCACCATCGCCGAACCCATGTTCCGCCACACGGCCATCACGATCAGCGAGGGCATCGCGAAGGTCTCGGAGCCGAGGAAGTCCGGTGTCTGGAAGCCGAGTTGGTGACCGAGGCCCGCGATCAGGCCCTCACTGGGATCGAGGACGAAGCGCCAGATCACGGCGACCGCCACGATGGCCGTGACGACCGGTGCGTAGAAACCGACCCGGAAGAAGGTGCGCAGCCGGTCGATTCCCGAGTTGAGCAGCACCGCGGCGGCCAGGCCGCTGCCGATGGTGAGCGGCACGCCGAGCACCACGAAGTAGGCCGTGTTGAACAGCGCCGTGACGAACTTGTCGTCCTGGAACAGCTTCGTGTAGTTGTCCAGACCCACGAACTGCGCCGACAGCGGATCAGTGACGTTGCGCAGGCCGAAGTCGGTGAAGCTCATCAACAGCGTGGCCACGATCGGGAACGCCATGAAGGTGAGGAACAGCACCAGGAACGGTGTGGAGAACAGCCAGCCGGCCAGATTGTGGCGGGACAGCCGGTCCCGACGGCGCCGGGCGGGCCCGGCGCCGTCCCCCTGGGCCTTCGGCACCACTGCGTCCTGCCCGGCACCCGGCGCACCGGCCTGTGCGGTGGTGGTGCTCATGGGGTCAGCCCACCAGCCCCGCGGCCGTCTTCTGCAGCGCCTTCGCGGTCGCCGCCGGGTCCGCACCCTGCGAGATCTTCGCCAGGGCGCCCTCGACGGCCGCGGCGAACTCGTTCCACTTCTCCAGCGGCGGGATGGCCTTCGCCGTGTCGAGCGAGGACTTGAAGGTGGCGAGCGACTCGCCGCCGTTCTGGAGGGCGGGCTCGTCCCAGGCGGCCTTGACGGCCGGCAGCGCCTTGTCCGCCTCGTACCACTTGGCCTGCGTCTTGGGCGTGGTGAGGAACTTGGTCAGCTCCTCGGCCGCCGCCTTGTGCGCGCTGTCCTTGAACGTGACCAGGGAGGCGCCGCCGACCCAGGAGGTCGAGGTCTTGTCCGCGGGGACGGGCACGACCTTGTACTTGTCCTTGAGCTGCGGCTGCTGGTCGGAGATGTTGCGCACCATCCATGGACCGTTCTGGAACATCGGCCGCTTGCCGGAGGCGAAGTCCTTGGTGACGTCGTACCCGGGCGTGAAGGTCTTCTTGGCCAGGCCCTTCTTGAAGTAGCCGGCCCACTCGGTGAACGCACGGATCGCCGCAGGGGAGTCGAGGGCCGGCTTGCCGTCCTTGCCGATCAGCTCGCCACCGGCCGAGTACAGGTACTGCACCCAGCTCTGCCAGGCACCGGAGCTGCTGGGCTGCAGGTCCGTGCCCCACTCGGCGCCCGCCTTCTTGTAGGCGGTGGCAAGGGCCTGCTGGTCCTTCCACGTGGTGGGGGCCTTGTCGATCCCGGCCTTCTCGGCGAGGTCGGTGCGGTAGTAGAGCGCGCGGGTGTCGGCGTACCAGGGAACGCCGTACGCGGTCCCGTCCTTGACATTGCTGTCCCAGGTGGCGGGGAAGAAGTCGGACTTCTTGAACGTCTTGGCGTCCACCGGCTCCAGGGCGTCCAGGGCGATGAACTCGCCCATCATCGTGGAGCCCATCTGTGCCACGTCCGGCAGCTTCTTGCCGGCGATGGCCGACACCAGCTTCTGGTGCACGACGTCCCAGCCCACCGGGGTCACCTTGACGGTGATGTTCGGGTGCTCCTTGGTGAACTCGTCGGTGACCGCCTTGAGGCGGGTGCCCTCCTCGCCCATGGCCCACACCGTGAGCGTTTGCTTCTTGTCCGCTGCCACCTGCGCGCCCCCACCGCTTCCGCAGGAGGTCAGGGCGAGCGCTGTCACCATCACGGTCGCGGCGACGCTGACGGACTTGGTGCGTGTCATGGGGCCCTCCAACACATTCATGTAAGCGCTGTACGTAAGCGCATACATGACCTTGTAGTACTGGGCGGACCGACTCAAGAGGTCTGGAGGTAACGCTTCCGTAAACGTGCGGACATCAGTGAACGCGGAGCTGACAAAGGGCTGTTACCCGGCCTCAAACGGTGCTTTCCGGTGCGCAACCGCAGCTCGTTCGTCGGGTCACCGTCACCGGCAGCACGCGCAGCTCGGCCGCCCGGTCGCGCTCGTGGAGCCGGGCGATCAGCAGCTCCACCGCCACCTCGCCCAGGTGGCCGGTGGGCTGTCGTACGGTCGTCAGCGTCGGCCGCACCAGACGACTCAGCGGGATCCCGTCGAAGCCGGTCACGGCGATGTCGTCCGGGACGGAGACCCCGCGCGCCTCCAGGGCGTGCAGCGCGCCCACCGCCATCTGGTCGTTGGCGAAGACCAGTCCGTCGGGTACGGGCTCGTCCCGGTCCAGTAGCTCCAGCGCCGCCTTGCGGCCCGCGGCCTGGGTGAGGTCGCCTCTGGTGTCGGGCGCCTGCGGCAGCGGCAGTCCGGCCTCCAGGTGGGCGGCCTGGTAGCCGCGGAAGCGGGCCTCGCCGTCCGGCGAGTCCGCCGGGCCGCCGGCAAAGGCCAGACGGCGCAGTCCGTGGTCGACGATCAGATGCCGCGTCAGCTCCAACTGGCCGTCGAAGTTGGCCACTTCGACATGGTCGTAGCCGGTGTGCCGCTCGCCGGCCAGCAGGACGACGGGCTGCCGGCGCCCCACGACATCGAGGTCCTCCTCGGTCAGCGACTGCGCGAGCACGGCCAGGCCGTCCACGCGCCCCGCCACCTCGGCCAGTTGCCGGCCGGCCTGGTCGGCGTGCGCGGCCGAGATCAGCAGCGCGTAGCCATGGCGCCGCGCCGCGCGCTCCATGCCGCGGATGACCTGGTCGGAGTAGAGAACCAGCTCGGCGTCCTCGGCGCCGGGGGCGTGCTCCGCCTCGGTGTCGTGGAAGTCGGGGAAGCAGAGTCCCAGGACCCCGGTCGCCCGGCTGGCGAGCCCGCGAGCGCTGCCGCTCGGCACATAACCGAGTGCGCGCGCCGCGGCCAGGACCTTGTCGCGGGTCGCCGCCCGGACCGCGTCGGGGCTGCGGTAGACGCGCGACACGGTCGCGATGGAGACGCCGGCCTGTTCGGCGACGTCATACACCGTGGGAGTGGTCATCTTGCTGTCTCGCCTCGCCCTTCGCCCCGCACCGCGTCGTGTGCCCGGCTGCCCGCCATCGTTCCTGAAAGCGCATTCAGCCTACGGTCGGGGCGGGTGCCGGGGCAAGATACCAGGTGTCGGGCGGTGGCGGCCGGTGATCTCTCGGCGCATGGGCGCGGTGCTGTCAGTGGCGCGCGTCGTACAGCACGGGGTTGAGATGGGTGTCCGGGACCTGGCCGATCCTGGTGCCGGGCATCCAGCCACGGTCGGCGGCCTGATGGTCGTTCGTGGGCTCGGCGACGCGGATGTCGGCGTCCATGTAGATCACCGTCATGACACGGCGCGGGACGTCGGCCCGGTTCGGCCCCGCGTGGTGGAAGGTCCATCCGCGGTGGAAGCTCGCGTCGCCGAGCGCGAACGGCTCCGTGACGTCCTCGAAGTTCTGCTCCGTGACGATCTCCTTGAGGCGGGCCTCGGACTCATCGGAAATGGGCAGGTCACGGCCGTACGCGAAGTGGTGGCTGCCGCGGGCGAAGGCGAGCGGGCCCATCTCCATGGGGGTTTCCTGCAGCGGCAGCCACACGGTCAGGCAGCGGTCGGAGGACAGCGGCCAGTAGTACTGATCGGCGTGCCAGGGTGTGATGCCGCCGGACGGCTCCTTGTACAGCGCCTGGTCGTGGTAGAGCCGCACCGCGTGCACACCGAGCAGTTCGGCGGCGATGCGTGCGAGACGCCGGGAGAACACCAACTCCTGCACCTTCCCGCTGTGTTCCCAAAGATTTGTCACCTGGAGGAACGCCTTGCCGTAGGTGTCACGCTCCGCCAGCGGCAGGTTCTGGGTGTTGAGCCGGATCACCTCCGAGGTGACCGTCGGCTCGTACGCGGCGATCGTCTCGGGTGTGAGCACGTTCCGCAGATGCACGAAGCCGTCCCGGTTGAAGTCCGCCACGGCGGTCGAGGCCAGGCCGTCGTAGGGGCGGTCGAGCTCCGGCATCGCCGACGTCGTCGTAACGGTCCTCACGGTCATGGCGGACTTCTCCTCGCTGTATCGATGTGGTGCTGGTCCCGGCTGGTCCCGCGGGAGGCAGGTCTCCACGGTCGCAGCGGATGCCTGCGGGGGCTACGCCACCAATGCCCTGTTCCGGTACTCGGTTGCCCCGCAAGCGGCGAGCCCCCGCCTGCGCTAGCCTGCCCGCCGTGAAACCGCGCCAGGAACAATGGAGCCTCCCGGAAGACACCACCTTCACATGCTTCATCCGGCGCGAGAGCGCCTTCGACTTCGGCTGGCACTATCACGCCGAGTACGAACTCGTGCTGATGACCGAGGGATCAGGCACGCGCTACGTGGGTACCACCGTCGAGCCGTACGCACCCGGGGACCTGATGTTCATCGGCCCCGACGTGCCCCACACCTTCGTCTCCCGGCCGCACCCCGACCGCGTCGCCGAGGCCGCCGTCGCCCAGTTCCGCTACGACTTCCTCGGTCCCGACTTCTTCGCCCTGCCGCAATTCCGCGCAGTGCGCACACTGCTGGAGCGATCCGCTCGCGGCCTCCTGTTCACCCGGACCCCGGACGTCGTGCGCACGCGGCTCATCGGCCTGCCGGAACTGCACGACAGCGCGGCGGCCACGGTCGCCCTGCTCGATGTCCTGTGCCGTCTCGCCCACCGGGCCGACGAAGCCACCCCGTTGACCAGGCCGGGGTACGCACCCGCGCCCGACACCGAGGCGCGCCGACGCGTCGACGACGTCTGCCGCCACCTGCAGCGGGCGCACACCCGGCCGGTCGAGCTCGTCGAGATCGCCGCGATCGCGCACATGGCGCCGACCTCGTTCAGCCGCTTCTTCCGTCGCACCATGGGCCGCACCCTCACCGACTACGTCAACCAGCTGCGTACCGAGACCGCTTGCCGACTGCTGGCGACAACCGAGCTGCCCGTCACGGAGGTGGCGGCGCGCAGCGGATATCAGAACCTCTCCAACTTCAACCGCCGCTTCCTGGAGCTCCGACGCATGCGGCCGAGCGAGTACCGGGCAGCCCACATGCCCAGGTGAGCCGGGGCGGCGCCGCCCGCGTGCCGTGGTCCGGCGCCTCAAGATCCACGGTTCCGGCCGGTACTCCGGTTTTCGGGCTGGGACACCAGTCGTGTTCTGGGTACCGCTCCCATCCGACAGACAGGCCCAGGTCCCATTGGTGTGATGGACCCTTCTGCGGTCATACCCGGCCGGCGATCAGTCGGGCCGCCATCCCGTCCGGCACACCTCCGGTCGCAGGTGCCAGGGCCTACGGCCGTCGGCGTCGCCCCACGAGGAGTGGCGGCTTAGCGACGTGGCGAGAAGCCGTCACCACGCATTGCTGCGCCGGGTGCGTCCGGCTGGTAGACCCGGGGGACACATGTGCACCCTGGGAAGGACATCTGTATGCCCCGTCAACTGACCCGCCGCAGACGCGGGTTGACCGCCTCAGTGCTTGCGGCCGCCATGACCGGTTCCCTGATGGGTCTGTCGGCACTGCCGGCCCAAGCGGCCACCGTGCCCCACCCGTTGGGGACGGGTGTGGCCGACAGCCCCAAGAAGGCACTCAAGTCCCGCCACGACAAGCTCGGTTCGCACGACCGCACGCTGTTGCAGAAGGCCGAGAGCAAGAAGGCGAAGTCGGTCACCGTGCTGGTCGCCACCGCCCAGGGAGACACCGAGGCCCTGCGTGAGAAGGTGACCCAACTCGGCGGCCGGGTGGGTGAGTTCTCCGACCGTCTGGGCTACGTACGCGCCACCCTGCCGACGGGCAAGGTCACCGCCCTCGCCGGCCTGTCCTCGGTGCGCGCCGTCGACCTCAACGAGACGTTCAGGATTCCCGATCCGTCGCCGGTCACCGCAGCCGACGAGAAGTCCCGGGCGAGCACCGGAATCACCCCGGCCGCTCCCGGCGAGAACACCCCCGCCGACAACCCCTATCTGCCCACCGGCGAGACCGGCGCCACCGACTTCGCCGCCGCGCACCCCGCCTGGGACGGCCGAGGGGTGACGGTCGGCATCCTCGACACCGGTGTCGACGGCGCACATCCTGCGCTGCAGAAGACCTCGACCGGCAGCGCGAAGATCAAGAACTGGGTGACGGCGACCGACCCGGTGACCGACGCGGACCCGACGTGGCTCCAGATGAGCCACAACGTCACCGCGGTCGGCGGGACATTCCGCTACGGCGGTGTGGACTACAAGGCTGCCGACGGCACCTACGAGTTCCAGATCTTCGACGAGGACACCACCTACAGCAGTGAGCTGCGGGGCGACATCAACCGGGACGGCGACTACAAGGACAGCTTCGGCGTCCTGTACCGCAAGTCGGATCACAGGATCTGGGTCGACGCCGACCTCGACCGCACCTTCGGTGACGGCGACGTCGTCGAGCCGTACGCGAAGAGCGGAAGGTTCGCCTCCTTCGGTGAGGACGATCCGGACACAGCCGTCGCCGAGTCCATGCCGTTCACCGTCGAGTACCGGGACGACGTGGACCTGTCGGCCCGCGGCGGCACCAGCGTCGGCAAGAGCGCCGACTTCGTGAACATAGGCATCGTCGCCGGCTCGCACGCCACGCACGTCGCCGGGATCACGGCCGGCAACGGCCTGTTCGGCGGCCGCATGAACGGTGCCGCGCCGGGCGCGCAGATCGTCTCCGAGCGTGTCTGCCTGTTCGCCTCGGGCTGTACGTCCTACGCCCTCGCTGAGGGCATGATCGACGCCGTCGTGAACCAGCACGTCGACGTCGTCAACCTGTCGATCGGCGGCCTGCCCGCGCTCAACGACGGCAACAACGTCCGGGCCGTGCTCTACAACCGGCTCATCGACGACTACGGCGTCCAGATCGTGTCGTCGGCGGGCAACGACGGTCCGGGGATGAACACCGTCGCCGACCCTGCCGTGTCCGACAAGGTGCTCGCGGTGGGCGCGTCCGTCAGCAAGGACACCTGGTGGGCCGACTACGGCTCGCGGGTGACGGCGCGTCAGTCCCTGTTCCCGTTCTCGGCGCGCGGACCGCGTGAGGACGGCGGCATGAAGCCGGAAATCGTCGCCCCGGGTGCCGCGGTGTCGTCCATACCGACGTGGATGCCGGGCGAGGGCGTCCCGGAGGCAGGCTACGAACTTCCTGCGGGATATGGCATGTTCAACGGTACGTCGATGGCGTCGCCGCAGGTGACGGGTGACGTCGCGCTGCTGCTGTCGGCCGCCTCCGCCACCGGCACGAAGGTGACGCCCGCCGCGGTGCGCACCGCGCTGATGAGCTCGGCGACGTTCCTCGACGACCAGCCCGCGTACGCACAGGGCGCGGGTCTCGTCTCCGTTCCGGCGGCGTGGAAGCTGCTCGCGAAGCGCGTCGACCCGACCGCGTACACCGTGCGGGCCCCCGTCTGTGGTGCGCTCGCCGGGATGCTCGCCACCCCGAAGTCCGGCACCGGTGTGTACAACCGGTGCGCGGCGAGCGACGGCGGCCAGCAGGTCGACCGGGTCAAGAACTACGACGTCCAGCTGACCCGCACCGGCCCGGGCAGTGGCCGCGCCGAGCTGTCGTGGGTGGGCAACGACGGGACGTTCAGTGCGCCCAAGTCGGTGGGGCTCAACGACGGCAAGGCCGCCACGGTCACCGTGCGGGCGCACGCCAAGTCGGCCGGCGCCCACTCGGCGCTGCTGCGCGTCGACGACCCGGCAACACCCGGTGTCGACCGGTTCGTCCCGGTGACCGTCGTGGCCGGCGCAGACCCGGCGAAGCCGTCGTACTCGGTCTCCGGCCAGGGGCGGGTCGCGCGCAACGCGACGCGGTCGGTGTTCGTCACGGTGCCCGAGGGCGCGGCGGCGCTCAAGGTCGACCTGAGCGGCGTCGAGGGCGACAGCCAGACCCGCTTCCTCGCTGTCGACCCGCAGGGCATGCCCGTGGAGGACAGCGCGGTCAGCCGTTGCTACACACACTTCTCCGACCCCGCGGACTGCAACGCGAACTCGCGCACGTACGAGCAACCGATGCCCGGCGTCTGGGAGTTCGAGGTGGAGTCACGGCGCACGTCGCCGGTCCAGGAGAACCCGTACCGCCTGACCGCCACCGTGCTGGGGGCCACGTTCGACCCCGCGTCGTCGGTGATCGACGAGGCCGCCGTCCATGCGCCCACCGAGAAGGCGTTCACCGCCGTCAACCGGTTCGCGCCGGTGACCGCGCACGCCACGGGCGGCGCCCTGGGCGCACTGTCACAGGCCCACCCGACCGTCACCGACCAGTCGATGACGGGCAAGCAGATCACGGTGCCGCGCGACGCGACCCGTCTCGAGGTGTCGATGGGCAACGCCTCCGACCCGGACGCCGACCTCGACCTGTACCTGATCGCCCAGTCCGGCGCGCTCGTCGCCTCCTCCACCAACGGCGGCTTCCGTGAGTCGCTGACCGTGAAGGACCCGAAGCCCGGCTTCTACTTCCTGTACATCGCGGGCACCGATGTGCCGTCCGGTTCCACCGCGTTCGACATCCAGGACACGATGTTCTCGAAGTCGCTGGGCGCGGTGACGGTGGACGACGACAAGCCGGTGAAGCTGGCCTCCGGCCGGTCGCTGAAGGTCGCCGGGCGGCTCGTCGCCGAGACCGCGCCCCCTTCGGGCAGGCGTCTCGTCGGCCGCTTCTCGCTGGCGAGCGACGCCGGTACACCGCTGGGCAGCGCGGACGTGCTGCTCGGCAAGGTCACCCAGCCGACGGCCGACGTCACGGCGTCGTTCGGCCCCGCCGTCGCGTTCGGCATGGACGACCAGGGTCACATTGTGGGCTCCCAGCAGGTGTCCGGCGCCACCCGGCCGATGCGCTGGGACGCCGAGCACGGCGTCACCCTCCTCGACAACACCGGCCTGCGCAGCGGATACGTCTTGGGGCAGAGCGGCTCGGGGACGTGGGGCACCGGCCAGGTGACCCTTACGGAGGGCGGCACCCGTGCCGGCGTGTGGGACGCGGACGGCAAGCTCACCACGCTGCCGCTGCCCGACTGGGAGACGTACAGCTACGACCGGGGCTTCGCCGTCAACGACGCGGGCACGGTCGTCGGCAACGCCACCGGGTACATCAAGAACCCGGCGACCGGCGGCAACCTGCAAGTCAACGACGCCTTCACTTGGTCCGCGAAGGACGGCTTCCGCAAGCTGCCGCACCTGACCGACTCCCGCACGCTGACCGAGCCGATCGCCATCAACGACGCCGGTGTCGCCGTCGGCCACTCCTCCAAGGACGGCAGGCGCCGCGCCGTCAAGTGGAGCGCGGACGGCACGATCAGTGACCTGGGAACACTGCCCGGCATGGTCGACAGCACGGCCGAGTCGGTCAACTCCTCCGGTGAGATCGTCGGCACCAGCGGCGACGACGCGTTCGTCCTGAAGCCGGGCGGCACCATGACGCGGCTGCCCGACTTCGGGTTCAGCGCCAAGGCGCTGAAGGTGAACGACGACGGCTGGATCGTCGGCACCGCCGAACTCGAGCCCGACGCCACCACGGCCGTGGTGTGGGACCCGCAGGGCCGGATGTACGACCTCGGCGCGATGGTGGACCGCAACCACTGGGTGCCCACCGAGGGCATCGCCGTCAACAACCGCGGTGAGGTGGCGTTCTACGCGACCGACATCACGGCGCAGGGCTCGACGAAGATCGTGGTGGCCAAGCTGCCGGCCGTCTGACGACGGACGGACGCGACCGCGACCGACAGCGGCCCGCCTCTCCGGCATTCGTGCCGGAGAGGCGGGCCGTTCGACGTCCGCCGACAGTCTCCGAACATCCGGTTCTCGTCATGGCGGGAATTCGCCAGCGATCACCGCTGCGCCCGCGGCCCAACTGCACGGGGCGTGCCGATCTGCCGCTCCTGAACGTCTCCTTCGACGTCGACACCGATCTGCAGGGACAGGCCAGGGCGGGCCACCGTCTCGAACTGGGCCTGCGCTCGGCGACGTACGACGGCAGGACTGCCGCCGCGTCGGCGGCGTTGCAGGTCTCCTACGACGACGGGAAGACGTGGCAGGAAGCGAAGTTCAAGCGGATCGGCGACGGCCGCCGGACGACGGTGCTCGACGTGCCGGGGCCCGCGGGGTCGGTGTCGCTGCGCGCCTCGGCCGGGGCGCCGGGCGGGCTGACGGTCGAGCAGGAGGTGATCGGGGCGGTCGCACTGAAGAAGTGAGACCGTGCGCCCGGCATCACACCCAGTCGTGATGCCGGGCGTACCAGCCCAGTTGAAGGCGCGTGGTCGCTTCGGCCCGCGTCATCAGGGCCTGCAGGCGGCGCTGTGCGTTCCGCGCCGACAGCTGCACCTGCCCGGCGACCGCCGTGTCCGTCAGCCCGGCAAGGAGCAACCGCCAGGGCCAGGTCTTTCACGAAGCCGAGGCGAGTCGTGCGGGCCGTGTCGATCAGATGGGCGAGCACGTCGTGCACGGTCCACCCGTCACAGAGCGACGGCTTCCGCCACTGATCGTCACTGAGGTGCGAGAGGTCGTCGATCAGCGCCTCACGCTCGGCGTGCACCCTTGCCCAGACATCGTCCGGCACGGCTTCTCCTCTTACATAGGCGCGGAATCTGCCAGGTAGGACTTCGGGGACTACGGGAACCCATCGTCAGGCGAGCGGGGCACACGTTCCGTGACGAGCAGCCATTGGTGGGCGGCCCGGCCGGCGCACGAAGCCTGGAACCTCCGGCTGACCCGACCGTGATTAGCTGACTAAAGTCAGAGATATGGATGCGACGCAGATCGACGGGGTGCGGCGGTTCAACCGCACGGTCACCGAACGTGTGGGCGTGCTTCACGACCACTACCTGGGCCTCGACCGGCCTGTCGCCGAGGCGCGGCTGCTCTGGGAGATCGGCGTACAGGGCCGGGACGTACGGTGGCTGCGCGAGCGCCTCGGGCTCGACTCCGGATACGTCAGCCGGCTGCTGCGCTCCTTGGAGACGGACGGCCTCGTGACGGTGGAGCCGCAGCCCGGGGACAGGCGCGTGCGCACCGTACGTCTCACCGATGCGGGCCGCGCGGAATTCGCCGTGCTCGACCGGCGTAGCGACGAGTTGGCCGGCTCTCTCCTGGAGCCGCTCAATGCCGACCAGCGCGCCCGGCTCGTCGCCGCGATGGCCGAGGTCGACCGGCTCCTGACGGCCGCGACGGTCACGCTGGACGTGGTTGATCCGGAACGCCCGGACGCCCAGCACTGCCTGCGGTCCTACTTCGCGGAGATGCGGGAACGCTTCGAGACCGGATTCGATCCCGCGCGGAGCCTGCTGCCCGACGCGGGTGAACTCCGCCCACCGCACGGCCTGTTCCTGGTGGCCCGGCTCCACGGCGAGCCTGTCGGCTGCGCCGGTCTGAAGCTGCCGCCCGGCGCCCCGGCCGAGATCAAACGCATGTGGGTCGATCCCCGCACCCGCGGCCTCGGTCTCGGCCGCCGGTTCCTGGCGGAGCTGGAGGCGCGGGCCGCCCGGAACGGCTGCGACGTACTGCGCCTGGACACCAACAAGGCGCTCACGGCCGCGATCGGCCTGTACCACTCCTGTGGATTCCAGGAAGTCGCGGCCTTCAACGACGAGCCGTACGCGCACCATTGGTTCGAGAAGCGGATCACGACAGCACGGTCGGGATGAGTGCTTCGACGGACCGGTTGACCACTCGGAGAGCTCGGCCCGGAGCGGGGGGTGCTCGTCGCAACGGCGCCTCCGGGTTACACCGGCTGGTGCGGGTGGGCCCCGGCGCGTGCCGGGCCGCCGAGACGGCAGAGGCGGTCGGTCAGGCGTTGGATGCCCGTAGTGCGAGGCGCCGGTGCAACTCGTTGACCGCGGGTACGAGTTCGTCGACCGGCCCCTCGACCTCGACCGAGGGAGCGACCTCCTGGATGGTCAGGCTGCGCACGGGCGCCTGGGGGCGGCCCCAGTCGGCGAGCCACCCGGACAACTGGGCCGCAGAGGCCACGTACACGATGCGGCCCAGCCCGACCCAGGCGTGTGCGGCCGAGCACATCGGGCAGTGCTCACCGGAGGTGTAGACGGTGGCGGCGGCCCGCTCCTGGGGTGAGAGGTTCGCTGCCGCCCAGCGGGCGAGTTCGAACTCGGGGTGGAGGGTGGCGTCGCCGTCGGCCACCCGGTTGCGGTCCTCGGCGCGGACGGCTCCGGCGCCGTCCACAAGCACCGAGCCGAACGGCTCGTCCCCGGCTTCCAGCGCTTCGGCGGCCAACTCGACGCACCGGCGCAAATGGTCCATGTCGTGGGTGTCCATCAAAGCCCCTCCGGCGCTCGAAACAGATGCGCACGCCATGCTCACACAGGCCTCGGGCGGAGTCCCGCACCGGTGCGGTACTCGGCGGGTCTGCGGCGGTGCGATGGGCCACCGAGCGGCAGGCCCGCTGCCAGTCGCCGGCGACGTGGGCAGAGCCGGTCGAAGACGTCAGGTCCCGTCGGGTGACGACCCCTGACGTTCTGTCATCAAGGGTAATTCTGGGCATGGTTGGGCGCGGGCAACCCGCGGGGGAAGCCTCCGAGGCGGTCCGCTTCCGATGCGCGGTCGCTGCACTGGGCACCGTTCGAGCCGGCGGCACCGCAGCCGATGCCGCGATGTCGACAGTCCCTGGGGCGGTGCGTCGGTTGCGTACACGGAAGCCTTCACGGCCATGTCCTCGCACCCCTTCGCTCGGGCGTGCCGCCGGGCTTTCCGGGGCACCTCGTGAGAGAACGTAAACCTCACTTGCATGAAGAGCATAGAATTTTGCCTATGACGCAAAGCGACGGCGAGCTGGACAGTCTCGTACGCAAACGGATCCGCGCCCTGCGCGTGGCACAGGGCTGGTCCCTGGAGGAACTGGCCACCCGCGCCAACGTCAGCCAGTCAACGCTCTCCCGCATCGAGAACGGCCAGCGCCGCCTCGCCCTGGATCAGCTGGTCACCCTCGCCCGCGCTCTGGACACATCTCTCGACCAGCTCGTGGAGAACGCCTCCGACGACGTCATCACGAGTCCCGTGATCGACGCGGCCCACGGCATGATGCGCTGGCCCGTCAAGGGCGATCCGGGCATGAGCGTCGTGCGCCAGCGCATGACCGAACCACCGCCGGACAACCCCTCACGCATGCGCGCGCACCCCGGCCGGGAATGGCTCGTCGTCCTGTCCGGCACCGCGATCCTCATGCTGGGCCACCGCAGGTTCCGCGTCGAGACCAACCAGGCCGCCGAGTTTCCCACCATGCTCCCGCACGCCATCGGCGCCGAGGGCGGCCCCTGCGAAATCCTGGGCATCTTCGACCGCGACGCCCGCCGCGGCCACCAGCGTGACAGCGGCAGCAAAGGCGCCGGCGGCGACTTCGAACCGGGTGGCCCCTGCTCCTGAGCTCGTGCCTCGGCAGAAGTTGCGCTGTACACCCGCGCACACGGCCGCCCACACACCCGCCCAGCAGAATGCCGCCGACACCGGTGATCAGGACGGCGCCTCTGACCTGGACGCGGAAGTGCTCACCGCGCTCGGTTCACCGCCGTGGCCGGCCGCGCGGCAGCCGGCGTCGCCACGGCGGCGACGAGCACGGCGACCCTTGACGCGGGGTTCGGTGACCGACTGGAAGCGCGCGCATTTCCTGGGTCACTGCTGCAGGTCAGGGTTGGCGGGGAAGCGGTGCCCCCGGGCTCCGCGAGGACGGCAACGGTTGCCCCGGTCGGGGCAGTCCGTTCGCTTCAGGCCCGCCCGCGTGAGGTTGTGCCGCGGTTGCGGCCGGAACATCAGGTGGGTGGTCCGAAGGCTGTGTCACCAGCAGATTTGCCCGCCGTGAGGCGCTCGGTCGAGCCGGTCGACCGAGTCCGGCGCCGAGATGAATGCCCGCTCAAGATGACGTGGAGCGGATACGGAGTAGCGTTTATGACTGAGACCGCAACCCGGGACGCGCCACTTCGGCGAAGTCTTCTCGCGGTGGACAGCACGACTGTTGCTGCGGGGTTCGTGCGTGGAGCCGTACACGGCCGGCACGGCTGGTGAATGGCCACGGCGTGTCTTTCAATTTCCAGAGCGGTGACATTTCGACCGTGCGCCCGGATCCTTCTGGCGTGCGCGGCCATCCATCTCGCGTTCGGGTGCGCGAGACGATGGAAGGGAGAAAATTCTCATGCGAGCACTTCGCGTGAAGCGCCTCTTCGCGGTGACCGCCACCGGAGTTCTGATGGCGGGTGGCGCCGCGATCGGCACAGCGGGGA
Source organism: Streptomyces sp. NPDC107517 (assembly GCF_055582645.1). Lineage (NCBI taxonomy): Bacteria > Bacillati > Actinomycetota > Actinomycetes > Kitasatosporales > Streptomycetaceae > Streptomyces > Streptomyces sp. NPDC107517. The sequence goes on from NZ_JBVJPM010000016.1 coordinate 167,351, forward strand.
CGGCCTCGGCCAACACGGGGACGATCCAAACCCACTCCCGCTACAACGACTGCTACAACCGTGGCTGGGGCTGGAACTGGAGCTGGCGGCACAACGACTGCCGCTATAACCGCGGCTACTACAACAACTACGGCTACGGCCGCGGTTACAACAACTACGGCTACGGTCGTGGTTACAACAACTACGGCTACGGCGGCTACGGCGGCTATGGCGGCTACGGCGGCTACGGCGGTTACGGCGGCGGTGGTTACGGCGGCGGTGACCACGGTGGTTACGGCGGCGGTGGCTACGGCGGCGGTGGCGGTGGCTACGGCGGCGGCGGTGGCGGCGGCTACGGCGGTGGCGGTGGCGGCGGCTACGGCGGAGGCGGTGGCGGCGGACGGTGACCGTCTGCCTTCCGAGAGAGCGGTGTGCGGCCCCGGTCCAGTGCCGGGGCCGCACACCGCCTCACTTCCGAACCCGCCCACACAGCGCGAGTGCGGCATCCGCGGGGGTAACGGTCGCACACGCCGGGTGAGCCCTTGGTGTGCTGTCCACAACGCAGCAGGGGACATGGAATTCATTCGCTGCCACAGGCGGATGCTTCTAATCTGCGTCGGGTGATGACAGCTGAGGACGTGCTGTGCGTTCTAACTCTTTTGCGACGGGCGAACGTTGACGCCTGGATCGGTGGAGGGTGGGGAATCGATGCCCTGCTCGGCGAGCAGACCCGAGAGCACCGCGACCTGGACTTGATGCACCGGCGAGACCAGGAAGCCGCCGCCCTGGGGGCACTTGCTGAGGCGGGCTTCGTGGAGAGTGTGGATGGGAGGCCCATCCGATTCGTCATGACAGCTGCGGACGGACGGGAGATCGACCTTCACCCGCTGGCCTTTTCCGACGACGGCTCGGCAGTGCAGGCATCACCTGAACCGCAGCGCCCTTTCACCTATCCCTTCTCGTGTTTCGTGACCGGCACCATCAAGGGAATGTCCGTCCCGTGCTTGTCCGCCGAGCAGCAGGTCTACTTCCACCAGGGATACGAACCGTCGGAACGCGATCGGCACGACATGGCACAACTGCGCCGCGCCTTCGGAATCACCACGCACTTCTGATGCGGCGCGTCGGGTCGGGGCCGTGTGGCGTCGCTTTGCGGCGGGGCCGGCGGGTGTTTGACGCGCGGGGTGGCTTTTCCACTCCGGCCGGCCCATCGGCGTACCTGCCATGCCTTGGCTCGTCGCCCCGCCGCCATTCAGTCGGTGGCGTGGCCGGGTTCGTGGCCGGGTGCTTTCCGCGGGATGCAGAAGAGCGCAAGGGCGGCGGCCGTCAGGTAAGCGGCCGCACCGACGGCCATGCTGGTCCGCAGCCCGGTGGTGAAGTTGGCCGTGGCGGCCAGCAGGGAGCCTCCCAGCGCGACGCCTGTGGCACTGCCGACCTGCCGGGTGGTGTTGAACAGGGCGGAGGCGGTGCCGGAGTACTTGTCAGGGGCGGCCGCCATCACGGTGGCCGTTGACCCGGTGAGGGCGAAGGACGTACCGAAGCCCGCGGCCATCATCGGCGCCACGAGCAGTGCGTAGGCCGGGTTCGCTCCGGCCGCGGCCCAGCCGGCCAGGCCGGCCGCTCCAAGAAGCAAGCCGGTGACCACAAGGGGGCGGTGTCCGGTACGGCGTGCCAGCCGTCCGGACAGGACAGAGGCGAACATCGTCATGGCCACTGCCGGGAAAAGGGCGAACCCGGTGCGCAGCGCGGTCAGGCCGCGCTGATGCTGGAAGTACAGGCTGGCGGTGAAGATCATCCCGTAGAAGGCGAAGTTGAACAGCAGGCCGATCATCGCTCCTCCGCTCATCGCGCGGGAGCGCAGCAGCCGCAGGGGCAGCACGGGGGTGCGGGCCAGGTGCTCCCGCAGCACGAAAGCGGCTGCTGCCAGCAGGCACAGGCCGGCCCCGGTCAGGATCAGTGGGTCCGTCCAGCCGCGTCGTCCGGCCTCGTTGAGTACGGCGGTCAGCAGAGCCACCATCGCGATGATCGCGCACTGGGCCGGCCAGTCCACGGGGCGGTCCGCGCGTCGGGCCGAAGGGGGCACGCGGCGCAGCGTGAGCAGCAGGCAGACGCATCCGACGGGAAGATTGATGAAGAACACCCAGCGCCAGCCCACGGTCGTGACGAGGAGGCCGCCCAGGAGGGGCCCGGCCGAGGCGGCGATACCTGCCATGGAGCCCCACAGGCCGAAGGCCCGGGAACGCTCGACGGGGGAGGGATACGCCTGTTGGAGGAGAGCGAGGGAGGCGGGCACGATCAGTGCCGCGCCTGAGCCTTCCAGCAGGCGGGCGGCGATCAGAGTCCCAGTGCTCGGGGCCAGTCCGCAGCCGGCAGAGGCGACGGTGAACACCAGTACACCGGTGCAGAAGATCTGGCGGTTGCCCAACCGGTCTCCCAGCGCGCCGCCGGTGAGCAGGAGGCCGGCGAAGATCAGGGTGTAGCTGTTGGTGATCCACTGAATGCCTGTCAGCGATGCCGACAGTTCCCGCCCCATCACCGGAACGGCGACGTTGATGACGGTCACGTCCAGGATGACCATGAAGTAGCCCGTGCAGACAGCGAGCAGCGGGGCCAGGGAGCGGGCCGAAGCCGCAGACCTGTCCGGTCCATGGGGCTGGGAACCACCGGCACGCACCATGCCAGCACCGTAGATCAGGAACACGCTTCCCTCGGCAGACCCGCGCCGTGTCACGCTCTTGCGGACCGCCGCCCGCATCGAACGGCGAGTAATGTTCCAGACCTTGGGTGTGTCACACACCTGGGGACTGCGATCAGCCTTGACTCTGCTGCTTCAGATTGGCGCGGGCGGCGTTGCGGATGCGCTTGGTGCGACCTCGGTCGGCGAGGACTTCCAGGGCGGCGGCGTTCGACGCTTCGGCCGTTTTGCGCTGGAGCCAGTCAGATGAGTCGAGCAAAGCATCCGGACGCCACGGCTGCCTGAGCGTGACGGCCCGGAAGAGAGACCATTCGTGAAGGCGCCCGGTCAGGAACGGGTAGCGGGCCGTGGCCCGGGTCATCTTCGCGGCCCAGGACTCGTAGGCGGGTCCGGAGTGAAGGTCGGCGGCTCGGCTGTCCAGATGTCGCAGGACGGCGGACTGGGCCATCGTCTCGTCCGGGTCGGTGAGTACCTCGCTGACCAGTCCGACCTCGTCGGCCTCCGTGACCTGCTCAAACTCCCTCAGATAAGTCCAGAAGCGCAGGTGCTCCGGGGGTTCCTCCTCCTGCCGGGCGTCGTGATGACTCATGGCAGTACCTCGGCCCCCTTCGGCGACTTGCGGCACCACGGTGGCAGGATCTTCGAGGAGAACCGCCGCATCCCGCCGGTCTCGGCCGCCAACTCGGTTACGGACTGGTGGAGTTCGACTTCCTCGTGGGCTTGGCGCGTCACGGGATGATTCTGGCTCGCCGATGGGTAACTGGGCCAGCCGATTTCGAAGTCGCGATGCGTGTCAGTGACAACGACCGTGCCACGACACACCTGCGTCTTCACGGTGGGTAGGTCCGACTCCGCATCTGAATCCGAGTCGGCAGTACGCAACCCTCGGTCGGCGGACCGGCCGTCTGTCGGCGGGGTGTCGGCATCCGTCGCGGCGGTCGGCGATCCGTAGGCGATGTGTCGGTTCGCGCTGGAACTGTGGATGGCGAGCTGCTCCCTCGGGAGCGGCCGTAACCGTCTCGCCCCTCCGGATCCAGGGAGCCTCCCGTCATGTCGCCCACTTCCTCCACTCCGCTCTGGGATGTTCACCGACTGCCGCGCGCAGAGGGCCGCGTCTTCTTGGTCACCGGCGGCAACGCCGGTATCGGGTACTTCATCGCGGAGCAGCTTTCAGCGACCGGAGCCACGGTCGTACTGGGCTGTCGGGATCCGTCGAGAGCCGAAGCCGCCGTGACGTCGATCCGCTCTCGCGTGCCCGGCGCGCAGGTACGGGCAATCCGGATGGACCTCGCCGACCTGTCGTCGCTCAGCGCGGCAGTGGAATCCCTGGAGGTGAGTGCTCTGCATGCGGTCGTCCACAATGCGGGCGTCGCGCTCGACACCCCGCCTCGCCGCGAGACGGGGGATGGTCATGAACTCATGTTCGGCACGAATCACCTCGGGCATTTCGCGCTGACCGGCCTGCTGATGCCGCTGCTGTCGGCCGCATCTGCGGCGCGTGTCGTGACCGTCGGCAGTTTCGCGGCGAAGTCGGAACGGCTCGACCTGGACGACCTCCAGTCCCGGCGGGACTACCAGGCCAAACGCACCTACGGACGAACCAAGCTGGCCCAGATGTACTTCGGGCTCGAACTCGACCGCCGCTTGCGGACCCTCGGCAGTTCGGTGGAGAGCGCAGTCGTCCATCCCGGTGGTGCCCTGGACGCCCTCACCCCGTCACGGCCGCCGGTCCATGTGGGAAGCCTCGGTGCGCGGTTGCGCGTGGCACCCGCCGCTCTACTCGTCCAGGGCAAGCACGCGGGCGCCTGGCCGGCGGTCCGCGCCGTGCTCGACCCGGCGGCGCGCGGAGGACAGCTGTGGGGGCCGCGCCTGTTCGGCCTGCGCGGCGCACCTCGACAAGAAGCGGTATGGAGTCATCTCGCCGACTCCGCCGTCGCGGCGAGGCTGTGGGACGCCAGCTGCGACCTGACCGACGTCGAACCCACCTGCCTCCGCCGATAGCCGGGCGAGCAGGCCCATGACCAACCGGGGGTTGAGCCACTGCGTGGGGCCGAGCGCTTCTTGTCCTGCAGGGGGAGCGTGTAACTGGGTTCGAGCGAAGTGGCCATCGTCGTCCCCTGACAACACCTGCTCAGCGTTCGAAGGTGCCGGTGAGTCGGCCTCGGGCCAGGACCGCTGGGCGGATGGAGGAGAGCAGGGAGCGGGGTCGCGCGCGCTCCGGTGCGATTCCGGCTGCAGAGTCGCGGACGTCGGCGTCCAGGGCGAACAGCTGGAAGGTGTAGTGGTGCGGGCCGTGTCCCTTGATCGGAGCGGGACCCAGGTACCCGCGTCCGATGGTTGAGCGCAGCACCTGGACTCCGGCCGCGGGCTGCCGGGCGGACAGGGCGCCGGCCGGAAGCTGGTCAGGTGCGTCGAGCCGCGCCGGGTCGATGAGGGCGACGCAGTGCACGGCGGGCTTGGGCATGGGGACGTCGGTGTCCTCCACGACCAGGAGGAGCTGCGCGGTGCCGGGAGGTGGAGGGCTCCAGGACAGGTGGGGCGACAGGTCGCTGCCGCCGACGCGCTTGCCGGCGTGCTCCAGCGGGATCGCCCCGCTGTCGGTGAAGTGCTCGCTGGTCAGTCTCAGGAGCTCGGGACCCTGGAGGTTCGGCAGGGTCCAGGCTATGTGGGCCTGGCCTGCCCGGCGGTTGCTGAGAAGTCGGCCTAGAAGGTTCATCGGGTGGCCCTGGGCATGTCGAGAATCTCCGTGTCAGTGGTTGGTGGTTGGTGCGGTGCCTGTTTCGCCGAGTTCGGGGAGGCGACGACGTCCTCGACGCTGCTGCGGTCAGATGTTCTCGGCGAGTCGTCTGATCAGCGGAGCGGCCGCCGCGAGGTGTGTCAGTTCGTCCTGCGTCAGGGCTTCCGCGAGGGCTCGCGCCAGCAGATCGGTCCGGGCGCTGCGCTTCTCTTGAAGGACACGAGCTCCGGCCTCGGTCAGGGACAAGACCTTGCGCCTGCCGTCCTGGGGGTCCGGACGCCGCTGGATCAGGCCGGCAGCCTGCAGTGCGCGGAGCGTCGCCCCCATGGCCTGCGGGGTGATGTGCGCCTGACGGGCCAGTTCCGAGGAGGTTGCCGGGCCCGTGCGGTCGAGCTGCTTCAGCGCCGAGCGCTCGGGCTCGGAGAGTTCGCCTCCTTCGACGCGCACCTGGCGCACCCGGCGAACCAGCAGACCGACGCTCGCCAGCAGGGCTGCGCCAACTTCATCGGGGGTCGGATCCTCAGGCATAGTGCTAAGGCTAACTTATAAGTCTGCCTTAGTGTAGTGCGGCAGTGATCTGCTCATCCGGGACGACCCGGAAGTCGCCGCGGCTCAGGGGCTGTACCGAACAGCAGATCCGGCCGGTCGCCCCGCGAAAGCAGGCGGACGTGCCGCATCCTGACATTCCACGAGGGCTCCACCAATGACCACTCGTCGTGCGCAGCGCCGGCGGTGTGATCAGCGCCCACGAGAAAATGCACGTCAGTAAGTGCACCTCAGTAAGTCAGTGAGTGCACCTCAGTGAGTGCACCTCAGTAAGTAGCCATCGCTGAGCGCCCGCCAGTACGCGCCGGGCTGACTGCCGTGCCTGCGGTACGCGGCATCTACGGTGAGACATGTGACGCTGAGCGCAAGATCTCTTCTCCCGGTCGACATCACGCTCGGCGTGCTGCTGGTCGTGCTTCTCGCGGTGGCGGCGGGAGTTGCCTACTGGTTTCGCCTGTCTCCCGACGCGTCGGGAGACAGGCCGAGGGAGATCCTGGTCGCGGGCGTGCGTGCTGCGGCTCAGCTCGCCGCGGTGTCCGTGGTCATCACCTGGGCAGTCACCACGGTGGCCGGCCTGGTCGCGTTCCTGGTCGTGATGTTCACCGTCGCCGTACGCACGGCAGGCCGCAGGCTGACCACCAACCGCACCTGGTGGCTGACCGCCGCGCCCATTGCCGCCGGTGTCGTCCCCACGGTGGCCGCACTTCTGCTCACGGGACTGATTCCCCTCAAGGGGATCGCCCTTGTTCCGATCACCGGCATTCTCATCGGTGGAGCCCTGACGGTGACGGTGCTCGCCGGGCGCCGCGCCCTGGCCGAACTGGAACAGCGCCGAGGCGAGGTCGAGGCGGCGATGGCGCTGGGCTTCCTCGACCGGGACGCGCGCATGGAGATCGCCCGGCCCGCGGCTTCGGACGCCCTGCTCCCGGGCCTGGACCAGACGCGTACGGTCGGCCTGGTCACGCTCCCCGGAGCGTTCGTGGGCATGCTGTTGGGCGGTGCGAGTCCGGTGATGGCCGGGGCGGTGCAGCTGTTCGTGCTGATCGCCCTCATGGCCGTGCAGGCCATCGCAGTCGCCGTGACCGTCGAGCTCATCGCTCGACGGCGCCTGTTCCGCCCAGACGCGAAGAGCCCCTGAAATTAAGCGACTTCAGGAACCCGGGCCCCTTGGCGCACGACTGTGAGGGCGCGAGCATGCAGGCCGCGCTCGCCCATGTCGGAGCGCGGTCGTCAGCGTAGGTGCGCGAGTTCCAGGAACTCGTGCAAGTCATGAGCGGCTTCCAGCACGCAGACGCTGCTTACTCCCACCAGTGCCCCGGCCGCGGCGAGGAGGTGTGCTGGTCTGCGCGGGGGAGGTTCGAGCAGGGCTGCGACTCGGCGGGGGATGATGCCCGGGGCCGGGCTGCGGCCGAGGACCCCCAGGGCCGCTGACGGCAGGCGCAGCCCGCGGGTTCGTTTGGTGGCCACGGCCGCTCTGGCCACGGTTTCGGCGACCGCGCGCCGGTCGCCGGTGTGCAGTGCGGCGTACTCATCGGCCCACCGCTCGACGGTGTAGGCGACGGACGTGGCCAGCGGGCGGAGCAGCGGGTTCGCGGCGGCTGAGATCTGGGCGAGCGTGACGAACGCGTAGTGATGGTGGTTCAGGTGTGCCCGCTCATGGGCCAGGATGATGTCGTGACCGGTGGGGTCGAGAGCGTCGAGCATGCCGTGGGAGATCACGATCCGGCCGGGCAGGCCGGGCATGGTGTACGCGTCGGCGTGCGGGTCGTCGGTGACGACGACCGACTCCCTCCCGGGGAGGCAGGCCGCTTCGAGAGCGGCTGACCACAGCGCTCCGGCCCGGCGCACGGTGAGGCGGACGGTGGCCGCGACGGCGAGCGTGAGCAGGACCGCTCCTGCCACGGCCGCGGGCCAGGCTGCCGGGTCGTCGCGGGCGATCACCGTGGGCGAGTAGCCCTTGAGCGCCTCGATCAGCGGGAGACGCACCAGTCCCGCCACGGCCAACAGGCCGAGGACCACCGTGCTGGACACGGCCAGGATCAGTCCGGCTGCTGTCAGCAGCCATGTCGCCAGTCGCGGTTCGAGGCGGCGGGCCAGCGGCCCCGCGCTCCAACCGGCCAGGGCGGGCAGCAGCAGCGGCAAGTAGACGGCCAGGTGCATCGGTACGTTTCTCCGCTACCCGTCGCTGCCCAACAGGCGGCGCAGCAGGTCTTCGTCGTCGTCGGACAGCTCGTCCACGAAATGGGTCAGAACCGAGGCGCGGTCGGTGCCTGCCTCCATCACCTGGTGCATGTGCCTGGCCGTCAGCCCCGACTCGTCGGAGACGGGTTCGTAGGCGTAACTGCGGCCCAGCGGCGTTCGTTCGAGGACGCCTCGGCTGTGCAGACGGGCCAGCGTGGTGGCCACGGTGGTGTGCGCGGGGGACGCCGTCAGGAGTTCAGCCACGTCCCCGGGCGTCAGGGCGCGTCCGGCCGAGTGCAGCATGGTGAGGATCTCGGCCTCCAGCGCGCCGTTGGCCCGGCGCCTGCCACCGGTCCCAGATGCCTGTTCCTGAGCACCCAACGCTGTCCTCCTGCCTTCGTGCTCTACAGTGACCCGTATCTTCTATTCGCGAATAGAAGATAGTGTCTCCCCAGCCCCGCCGTCACGTCCCAGGTGCGGTGGACCCTGCTCACAGGATGCCTGATGCCTCCTTCGCCTGCCCACAGCCCTCGGCGCGAGAGCATGCCGTTCCGGCCTGCCGTGTCCGTCCTGGCGGTCTGCGGTGTTCTGCTCGGGATCCTGGTTGCCGCGGTCGCGACCCGGGCGTCGCCCTTCGCCCTGGATGCGGCCCTGCACGCGTGGATGGTGGACCACCGTCCGGCCTGGGCGCGGCAGTGGGCCATCGTCGTGACCGATACAGGCAGTGGAGTGCCGGCCTATGCGCTGGCGGCTGGTGCCGGAACGCTCGCGCGGCGCACCGCGGACTGGCGAGGCGCGCTTGCGGGGGCACTCGCCCTGGCCTCGGCGCAACTGCTGCGTATGGCGTTGGCCTCGGCACTGGCAAGGCCCAGACCACCGTCCGCGGACTGGGCGGCGAGCGCCGACGGGTGGTCCATGCCTTCCGGGCACACCACGACGTCCATGGTGGTGGCCCTCGTGTTCACCCTCGCCGTACACCGCAGGGTGCATGGCCGGGCGCGGCCGTTCCTGCTCGCTGTTCCCGTGATCTGGGCAACTATCGTGGGCCTCACTCGCATGTACCTGGGCATGCACTGGCCGACCGACGTCGCGGCCGGGTGGCTACTGGCGGGCTGCTGGGCCGCGTCGGCAACACTCCTTGTTCTCGTGTGGCGGCGCCTGGCCGCCCACGCACCCTCGATGGAAAGGCAGCACACGTGAGCGCCATCAGCATCGGACAGGCCGTGATCCTCGGCGTGGTGGAGGGAGTGACGGAGTTTCTGCCCGTCTCCTCCACCGGTCACCTGAAGATCACCGAAGGGCTGATGAACATCCCCGTGGACGACAAGTCCGTCGTCGCGTTCACCGCGGTGATCCAGGTCGGCGCCATCGCCGCGGTACTGCTCTACTTCTTCAAGGACATCGTCCGGATCCTGGGCGCATGGGGACGCGGTCTGCGCGACAGGGAGCAGCGCTACCATCACGACTACAAATTCGCCTGGTGGGTCATCTACGCCACCATTCCCGTCGTCATCGTCGGACTGGCCGCCAAACCGCTGATCGAGGGCCCGCTCGCCTCGCTCTGGGTCGTGGCCGGATCGTTGATCGTCGGCAGTGGACTGATGTGGGCCGCCGACCAGATGGGCCGGCACAAGCGCGGCGAGGACGACACCAGCCTGAAGGACGCCATGCTCGTCGGCTCCTCGCAGATCCTCGCCCTCCTCTTCCCCGGCTTCTCGCGGTCCGGCGCCACCATGTCCACCGGGCTCATCCTCGACCTGGACCGCGTCGCCGCCACGCGCCTGTCCTTCTTCCTCGGCATCCCCGCACTCACCGGCGCCGGCCTGTACGAACTCAAGGACGCCGTGGGGGCCGGCACGGACACTGCGCCCCTCGTCGTGGGGACCGTGGTCTCTTTCGTCGTCGCGTACGCATCCATCGCCTGGCTGCTGAAGTACGTCGCGCGGCACAGCTTCAACGCGTTCGTCATCTACCGGGTCATCATCGGCGTCCTCCTGTTCGCGCTGCTCGGCACCGGAATCCTCAACGCCTGAGCAGGCCACGGCGACGGCGCGGCCGCCGTCGCCGTCCTTCGGACCGAGGCCTGGCACAGCCCGCACCGAAGGGAACCTGAACGGATCCTGACTGCCGTGCGGCGCAGCGCGCACCACTCGAATCGCGGGAGCACCATGGACGGAATGAACAGTTGCCCGGCCCGGCGCATACCGGCGTTCCTTCCCGCCCCTGCTCCTGCGACGGAAGAATGCCGCCCTGAACCCCCGAAGCGCTGCCCGGACTGACAGGACAACCGACTGGCTGCGAAGCCGGCTCGGCCGCGGAGCCGTCCTGTCCTACGCAGTTGCCCTGCTCCTGCCGGGCCCCGGACTGTGGCTGCGCCGAGCACACTCCCTGCCCCTCGGCGCGGCAGGGCGACTGCCCCTGGCCACCGCACCGCTCCTGCTCTCTCTGGTGCTCTTCTCGGCCGGACTCCAGGTTCCGGTACACACGCTGGGGACCCTGTTGCGCCGTCCGGTCGCGCTGCTGGCCGGGCTCGTTCTGCACCTGTCGATTCCGCTGCTGGCCATCCCCGCCGTCGCGTTCCTGCTGCGCCGGACGCCCGACACCGACGGCGGCAGCGGCCTGGTCACCGCGATGATCCTGATCGTTGCCATGCCCGTCGCCGCCGGGTCGACCGTGTGGACCGGCAAGGGAGGCGGCGACCAGCCGACCATGGTCGGGCTCGTCCTCGCGTCCACCCTCCTCAGCCCGCTCACCGTTCCGCTGGTCACCAGCGCCCTGGTGCCGCTGCTCGCAGGCGGCTACGCCGACAGACTCATCAGGGCCCTGCACGCCGGCGACGGCGGATTCGCTCTGGTCGGCGTGGTCCTGCCGTGCGCAGCAGGCATCCTGTGCCGCCTGGCACTGCCGGCACCGTGGCTGCGCCGGGTCATCGGCATCGGCGTACCCGTTGCCCTGGTCGGCTCACTCCTCCTCACCTACGTCAACGCCAGCGGCGCCCTCGACTCGTTCCTGGCCCACCCACGTCCCCTGCTGCTGGCCGCCGCGGCGGCCGTGGCGGCCGGCGTCTGCCTGCTGTCGTTCATGGTCGGCCGCGGAGCCGCACGCCTGCTGGGACTTGACGCTCCCGCGGCATCGTCACTCACACTCGCGTGCGGCATGAACAACAGCAGCGCGAGCGCGGTCCTGATCACCACCACGCTTCCCGACAAACCGCACCTGCTCCTGCCGGTCCTGGCCTACGGACTGCTGCAGAAGACGGCCGCCGGCCGGGTCGTCCGCAGACATCGGATACGCACCGACGGCACGCACCCCATGGCTCACACCCCCTGACCAGCGGTCGGCCGGGACAGCAACCGCAGAGTCCGGACACACACGGTGGCGGGGCATGGCGCCCGGTACCACCCGCCTGGCCCCCTTCGGCCCCCGATACCACCGGATCGGGGACATCGCGGTCTTAGCGTTGCGGAGGAGGCGTCAGGCGTGTCCAACGGCTCAGCCCGAAAAAGAGAGAGAAGTGAATGATCGACGCACAGCAGCTCACCAAGAGGTACGGGGAGAAGACAGCCGTCGACGGTCTGGACTTCACCGTGAAGCCGGGCACGGTGACGGGCTTCCTGGGACCCAACGGAGCGGGCAAGTCCACGACCATGCGCATGGTCGTCGGGCTCGACGCGCCGACGAGGGGCTCTGTGACGGTGAACGGCCACCGCTACGCCCGCCACCAGGCACCCCTGCAGGAGGTCGGAGCGCTTCTGGAGGCCACGTCGGTCCACCCGGGCCGGTCGGCATGCAACCACCTCCGGGCGCTCGCGCTCACCCACGGCATTCCGCGCCGCCGCGTCGACGAGGTCATCGAACTCGCCGGTCTCGGCACCGTCGCGAAGAAGCGGGCCGGTGCCTTCTCTCTCGGCATGGGGCAGCGGCTCGGCATCGCCGCCGCGCTGCTGGGCGATCCGCAGACGGTGATGCTGGACGAGCCCGTCAACGGTCTGGACCCCGAGGGAGTGCTGTGGATCCGTAATCTGCTGACCTCGCTCGCGGCGGAGGGCCGGACCGTGTTCGTCTCCTCGCACCTGATGAGTGAGGTCGCCCTGGTGGCTGACCACCTGATCATCGTCGGCAGGGGACAGCTGCTGGCCGACACGACCGTACGGGACCTCGTCCGCGAAGCGGGCGGTGACACCGTGAAGGTCGCGACGCAGGACCCGACCACGCTGCGGGACGTGCTGTCCGGGCCCGGCGTGGAGGTCACCGGCCGCGCCGGATCCGAGGAACTGCAGGTGACCGGGATGAGCGCCCGCGAGATCGGGCTGAAGGCGGCCGAGCACGGAATCCCCCTGTTCGAGCTGACTGCGCAAGTGGTGTCGCTGGAGGAAGCCTTCATGGAACTGACCAGGGACGCCGTGGAGTACCACGGTTCCACGACCGGCGCCGACACCTTCGGGAGCACAGCATGAGCACCCTCACGGCAACCCCCGAGATCCCCGAGACCCCCGGGCCCGCCCAGGCCACTCAGGGCGGGCCCGTCTACCGGGTGACCGGACGGCGTGTGCTGTCCTCGGAGTGGGCCAAACTCTGGTCCGTGCGATCGACCTGGATCACCCTCGGTCTGGGCCTGCTGTTCCTCATCGCCTTCGGCGTCATCGCCGCGAGCCACTACAAGTCCGAGATCGGCACCGGCCGTCCGATGGAACGTGGCTTCGACTCCGCGACGGCCTTGAGCCTGTCCCTCTTCGGCACGAACTTCGCCCAGCTGGCCCTGGGCGTGCTCGGTGTGCTGGTCACGGCGGGCGAGTACTCCACCGGCCTGATCCGCTCGACCCTGGCCGCGGTTCCCCGCCGACTGCCCGTGCTGTGGTCCAAGGCCGTGGTGTACGGACTGGTCACGCTCGTGGTCGCCACGGTCGGCGCGTTCGTCGCCTTCCTCGCCGGAAGCCAGATCGTCTCGGGCACGCCCGCTGCCATGGGCCTCGGCCACGCCGGCGTCGTACGCAGCCTGCTGGGCGCCGGGCTCTACCTCGGTCTGGTCGGTGTGATCGGCACCGCCCTGGGCGCGCTGCTGCGGTCGGTGGCGGGCGGCATCTCGGTCCTGGTCGCCACCCTCATGCTCGTACCGGGGCTGATCTCCCTGTTGCCCAGTTCGTGGCAGGGCGACATCGACCCGTACCTCCCGAGCAACGCAGGCGAGGCGACGTTCGCCCTGGCGCACGACTCCACCACCCTGTCGCCGGCCGCCGGGCTCCTGGTCTTCCTCGGCTGGACGGCACTGGCGCTGGCCGGGGCGGCCTACCGGCTGCTGCGCAGCGACGTCTGAGGCAGCGAGCCCGTCCTTCGTACGTACGTGGTCGCACCCCGCACACGTTGCCGCCGCCCCCGCTCTCGCCTGCGGCGCACTGTGCTGCCGACGCAGTCGAGGCGCTCGCTTGGACAGAGTCGGACGGCCCGCCGTATCCCGGCCTTCGGATCTCCGTAGTGACCTGAGCGACCGCCGCAGTCGGCCCGCTCAGGGGCGGTGGTCGTTCGGCGGGGGAGGGCCACTCGGTGCAGCGGCATCGTGGCGGCATGATGCGCCCGTCCGGTCGGGGCTGCTTCCCCGTTTCGAGCCTGTTCGGACGGCGGCCGCGGGGTGAGCTTGACTTCGAGGGCACTCGAATTCGTACGGTGCCCTCATGAACGACAGCAGCACACCGCAGCACAAGATCGGTTCGGGTTTCGGCGCCCGGAGCTCCGCCGACGACGTTCTCGCGGGCATCGATCTCACGGGTCGGCTCGCCCTGGTGACGGGCGGTTACTCGGGCATCGGCGCCGAGAGCACACGCGCACTGGCGAAGGCCGGTGCCCGGGTCGTGGTCCCGGCCCGCCGGGTCGGCGCGGCACAGGAGAACCTGGCCGGGATCGACGGTGTCGAGGTGGAAGAAATGGACCTCGGTGACCTGGACAGCGTGCGTGCCTTCGCCGAGCGTTTCCTTGCCACGGGCCGGCCCCTGGACATCGTCATCGACAGCGCGGGGATCATGGCCTGCCCCGAGACGCGCGTCGGGCCGGGCTGGGAGGCCCAGTTCGCGACCAACCACCTGGGCCACTTCGCTCTCGTCAACCGTCTTCGGCCGGCGCTCGAGCCGGGTGGCGCCCGCGTTGTCTCGGTCTCCTCGACCGGACACCACGCCTCCGGGATCCGCTGGGACGACGTTCACTGGCGCCACGGCTACGACAAGTGGGAGGCGTACGGCCAGGCCAAGACGGCGAACGCGCTGTTCGCCGTGGAACTCGACCGCCGCGGCAAGGGCCTGGGCGTGCGGGCCTTCTCGCTGCACCCCGGTGGCATCCTGACGCCCCTTCAGCGGCACCTGCCGAGGCAGGAGATGGTCGAGCGGGGCTGGATCGACGAGGACGGCAACCTGCTCCACCCCGAGGCGTTCAAGACACCGCAGCAGGGCGCGGCCACGCAGGTCTGGGCGGCGACCTCCCCCCAGCTGGACGGCATGGGCGGCGTCTACCTGGAGGACTGCGACATCGCCGAGCCCGCCCCGGCGGACGGGTCCCGGGTCGGCGTCAAGGAGTGGGCCACGGACCCGGAGCAAGCGGCCCGCCTGTGGGCACTGTCCGCCGAACTGACGGGCGTGGACGCCTTCGCCGCCTGAGAAATGCCGTCGCACCACGCGAAGCCAGGACCAGCCCCGCCGTCACGCCCGTTGAACCTGTGCCACTGACCGCGGCTCAAAGACCCCTTCGCATGAGAACGCACATCGTCTCGTGGCTGCGGATCGACCCGTCGGGCCCTTCCTCGTCCCACGCGTCCTGTTTGCGGCCGTAAGCGACATAGCCCAGTCGTTCGTACAGGGCGCGGGCCCGCGGGTTGCTTTCCTCCACCGCGAGTTCGGCCCTGCGCAGCCCGCGGTCCCGGATCCGCTGTTCGGCAGCGTGGACGAGCAGCGTTCCCAGGCCGCGGGACCGCAGCGCCGGGTGCACGGCGAGCTGCCACAGGAATCCGGAGTCCTCGGAGACCTGGAAGTCGATGCCGCCGATCGCCACCGGCAAGTCCTCGGGAGTGCACACAGCCAGGTAGTCCACCTCGCCCGACGCGGCGCGAGCCAGTTCTCGTTCCACGCTGCGCAGGTGGGCGCCCGAGCCGGACCAAGTGCACCTCGGCAGATCCCGTGGCAGCAGATCGCGCACACTGACCGGCAGGATGACGGTTGCATCGGTGAAGTCGTCTTCGGTGGCCACGTCTTGGAGCATGCCTACCCCCGAGATGGCACGCCACCGCATTTCTCCCCGGGCCGGGCCTCGGGCGTCGGCGCCGCCCGGGCAGACGCATGCTCAGCCGGGCAGATGCTCAACCGGGCCGGACCACTCCCCAGGTGGTCCGCCGCCCAGACCCTCGGCACCTCCGCACTTGCGGCCCCCCACTGGAGGACGAGTCGGAGCAGGTGGATGCGCTGCATCCGGTGTCGGTGATGAGAACTCCGGCCACCTCGTCGTCGGCGATGCCGCGGGGCAACTCGTCGATGCAACCGACCTCCCAGGGGCGGCGGGTGGCAAAAGGGTGGCGGTACGACGGGACTTCTCGGGCGACAGGTGGGACAGCCGCTCCCCACCGGACGAAGTACTTCCGATTGTGGCGGGGTGAAGCCTTGTCAGAGGGCTGCTTCCTGGATAGGACTGTCCGCGTAGGTGATCACCGGAACGTGCGGGTGCCGTCCAGGGGGTCACCTCGGTCGTGGGTGCCGGCTGCGCGGTAGGTGGTGACGATCAGGGTGATGGCCGAAGGAGTCATCGCTTCGGGGCCGGCACGTGGACCACCGCTCACCACCCGGGTGAAGCCGAACGATCCCCTGATCTCGAAGGAGAGTGGAGCAACTCATGAGCCATGCGCAGAACTCCGGGGTGAGCCGGCGCCGCGTCCTGGGCGGTGCGGCCGGGCTGGCCGCCGCCGCGGCGGGGCTGCAGACCGGCACCGCGTACGCGAAACCGGAACTGTCCGACGAGGACCGCCGGCGCAGACATGCGGACCGGGTCACGATCACCCGGGACGACTGGGGTGTTTCCCACATCGTGGGCGAGACCGATGCCGACGCGGTGTTCGGGATGATGTACGCCCAGGCGGAGGACGACTTCAACCGGATCGAGCAGAATTACCTCGTCGCCCTGGGCCGTCTCGCCGAGGCCGAGGGCGAGAGCGCGATATGGCAGGACCTGCGTCAGCGGTTGTTCCTCGACCCGGAGGAGCTGAAGAAGGACTACGCGAAGTGCCCTGCGTGGCTGCGCGCGTTGATGCGGGCCTGGGCGGACGGACTCAACCACTACCTCGCGACACACCCCGAGGTGCGCCCGCGGGTGCTCGACCGGTTCGAGCCGTGGATGCCGCTCAGCTTCTCCGAAGGCAGCATCGGAGGCGACATCGAGTCGGTGCTGCTCACCCAGCTCGAAGCGTTCTACGACAAGCGTGACGTACCGATGACCGACGAGGAGCGCGGCCTCGTGCAGCGCGAACCCACGGGGTCCAACGGCTTCGCGATCGCCCCCAGTCACACGCGGGACGGCCACGCACTGCTGCTGATCAACCCGCACACCAGCTTCTTCTTCCGCGCGGAACAGCATGTGACGAGCCGCGAGGGACTCAACACCTACGGTGCCGCCACCTGGGGCCAGTTCTTCATCTACCAGGGCTTCAACGCGGAGACGGGGTGGATGCACACGTCGAGCGGTGTCGACAACATCGACGAGTTCGCCGAGACGATCGTAGCCGGGGCCGACGGAGCCCGCTCCTACCGTTACGGTGACGAACTGCGCCCCGTCACGACGAAGAAGGTCACGCTCTCCTTCCGTACCGCGGAGGGCGGGCAGAAGAAGCGCACCTTCACGACGTACGCGACGCACCACGGCCCGATCGTGCGCGAGACGGACGGCAAGTGGATCGCGTGTGCGCTGATGAACAAGCCCGTCGAGGCGCTCCAGCAGAGCTTCCTGCGCACCACGACGCGGGACTACGCGGGCTATCTCCGGGTCGCGGGCCTCAAGGCGAACAGCTCGAACAACACGCTCTTCGCGGACTCGAAGGGCGAGATCGCCTTCCTGATGCCGCAGTTCATGCCGGTGAGGGACGACCGGTTCGACTATCTCAAGCCGGTCAACGGCAGTGACCCGAAGACCGACTGGCGTGGACTGCACAGCCTGGACAGCATGCCGCAGGCTGTGAACCCGAAGAACGGCTGGGCGTTCAACACCAACAACTGGCCGTGGACCGCCGCCGGCGCGGACAGCCCCGACAAGGCCGACTATCCGCGCTACTTCGACCGGTTCGGTGAGAACCCGCGCGGGCCGCAGGCCGTCCGGGTACTGAGCGCGCGCGACGACTTCACCCCGCAGACGCTGATCGAGGCCGCGTTCGACCCCTATCTCACCGCCTTCGCACGGCTGCTGCCGGGGCTCGTGGCGGCGTGGGACCAACTGCCCGAGGGGAGCGGGCAGAAGAAGGACCTGGCCGGTCCGATCGGTCTGCTGCGCGGCTGGGACCACCGGTGGTCCGCGGACTCGACTGCGACGTCGATGGCCGTGTTCTGGGGCGAAGACACATGGGCGCTCACCTCCCAGGCGGCGGCGGACGCCGGAATGTCGGTGTGGGACTACATCGCCGACCGTGCCTCGGACGCGCAGAAGCTCGGAGCCCTCGAGACGGCGGTGCGGCGGCTGCAGCGGGACTTCGGCAGCTGGCAGGTGCCGTGGGGCGACATCAATCGCTACCAGCGCAACGACGCCGCGATCGTGCAGAAGTTCAGCGACGACAAGCCCAGCATCCCGGTGCCCTTCACCTCCTCGCGCTGGGGCTCGCTCGCCTCGTTCGGCGCGATGGCCTACCCGGGAACCAAGCGTTACTACGGCACCAGTGGCAACAGTTTCGTGGCGGTCGTGGAGTTCGGGCCCCGACTTCGCGCCTGGGCGGTGACGGCGGGCGGAGTGAGCGGACACCCCGACTCGCCGCACTTCGGCGACCAGGCCGAGCGCTATGCGCGGGGCGCCCTGCGGCCCGTCTACTTCTATCCCGAGGATCTCGCCGGGCATGTCGAGCGGAGGTACCGGCCTGGCACGTGACCGGTCGCCTGGGAACGGCAACGGGATCGGGGGGCGAGGGGCGGCAGGGCGCTGAACGGGCTGGCGGAACCGCGTGCGGGGCCCGCCGAGCCCTGGTCCCCATTCCCTGGCGGCCGCGCGGGCCGGTGAGCACGGCACCGCGGCATCGCACCGCACCGCACGGCACGGACGACTCGCGCATGGCCATGGGGCGCTGCTCAGCGGTTCGTCACGCGCCGGCGTCCCGGCCACGGCTGTGCACGAGGCGACGGCAGCAGCGGACTGACGGGACGGTCCGCTGCTGCCGCCCCATTGCGCGCGCCTGGGAAGTCGGCACCGTTCCCGCGTGGTTGAAGGCGATGGCACGGTCGACGTGTGGCAACCGCGCGTGGCCGTCCAGGACCCTGTCCGAGCGACGAATGCGGTGATCACGCCATGAAGGCAGTGCGGTTCCACGAGTACGGCGAGATCGATGTGCTGAGGGTGGAGGAGGTGGAGCGCCCGGCGCCCGGCCCCGGGCAACTGCTGGTCGAGGTCCGCGCGGCCGGGATCCAGCCCGGCGAGGTGATGATCCGCAAGGGCGCGCGACACGAACGCTGGCCGGCCGCGTTCCCCTCCGGGCAGGGCAGCGACCTGGCCGGCACCGTGGTGGAGGTCGGT
Organism: Streptomyces sp. NPDC107517; assembly: GCF_055582645.1. NCBI lineage: Bacteria > Bacillati > Actinomycetota > Actinomycetes > Kitasatosporales > Streptomycetaceae > Streptomyces > Streptomyces sp. NPDC107517. The sequence goes on from NZ_JBVJPM010000016.1 coordinate 186,220, forward strand.
GCGCAGGCGCGTGGCTTCGCGGTGGGTGATGACGTCCTGGGCTTCACCCACAACAGAGCGAGCCACGCGGAGTTCGTCCTGGTCGACGACGTGAACGTGGTCGCCCGTCCGCAGGGACTGTCCTGGGACGTGGCCGGGTCGCTGTACGTGGCCGGCACGACCGCGTACGCCACCGTGTTCGCGGTCGACCCCGGGCCGGCCGACACGGTCGTGGTGTCCGGTGCGGCGGGCGGCGTCGGGTCGCTCGCCGTGCAACTCGCGCGGCGGCGCGGCGCCACGGTGATCGGCCTCGCGAGCGAGCGAAACCATGCCTGGTTGAAGGACCGTGGTGTCGTCCCGGTCGCGTACGGGGAAGGCGTGGCCGAGCGGATCCGACAGGCCGCCGACGGGAACGTCGACGCGTTCATCGACACGTTCGGCGACGGATACGTGGAACTGGCGGTGGAGTTGGGCGTGCGGCCCGAGCGGATCAACACGATCCGGGACTGGCAGGCCGCGGCCGGAGTCGGTGCGCGGACGTACGGAGAAGGCTCGGCGGCATGCGCGGTCGTGCTCGGTGAGCTGGCCCGGCTCGCCGCGTGCGGGGAACTGGAGGTGCCGATCGCCCGCACCTACCCCCTGGAGCGGGTGCGAGACGCGTTCCGCGAGCTCGAACGGGGACACACTCACGGCAAGATCGTGCTCCGGCCGTAGCCCCGGCTGCCGAGGCGATCACCGAGCAGGTACCCCCGAAGCATCAACGCAGCGCCCCCGCCGGCGACCGGACCACACCCCCGTCAAGTGGCCGCCGGCGGGGGAAGCGGCGCAGGTCACAACCGCAGCAGGCGACTGCAGGCCCCAAGGGCTCAACACCGGACATCAGGTCAACACGAACGCCCCGTGTACCGATCCGAACAGCGTCAGTCCGTGTGACGCGGATGCAGCCGGGTCTCGATGTCGTCGGCCGCCTCTTTGAGTACGGGGGAGAGCGCACGCAGTTCGCTCTCGGTCCAGCGGTACGTGGGCAGCGTGATGTTCACGTACGCCAGGTCCCGGCCGGCCCGGTCCCGGAGCGCCGCCGAGATGCCGCACCACTCTTCCTGGTGTTCCTTGTAGTTCAGTGCGACGCCGGCGCGTCGGCACGCGTCGAGATCGGCGCGGAGCGCAGCGGGATCGGTGATCGTGTGGGGCGTGGGGTGCTCGAGAGGGCGGCTGAGGTACTCGTCGAGTTCCTCCTCGGGCAGCGAGGCCAGGTAGAGCTTGCCGACGGAACCGCAGTGCAGCGGAATGTCGAGGCCCGCGAGATCGATGTGGACGGGGCTCGACGGTCTGGCCTCGTCCAGGACGACGACGGCGCCCCGGCTGGCGACCTCCAGGAAGACGCTGCCGTCGGTGTGTGCCGCGAGGCGCTCCAGTACGGGCCTGGCCCGGCGGATCAGGAGCGAGGCGTCGGTGGCGGTCGCCAGGCGCACAGTGCCGTAGGCGATCGAGTACCGGCCGGAGTGCGCGTCCCGCTCGACGAGGTCGAAGTGTTCCAGGGTGCTGAGCAGCCGCCATGCGGTGGCCCGGTTGATTCCTGCGCGCTGGGCGATCTCCGGGGCCGTGGGCGGCACTTGAGCGGCGGCGATTTCCTCGAGCAGCCGCAGAGCGCGTTCCACGGACTGCACACGATCGGTCACGAACGCCTCCGCAAAGCCTTCATATGCACGCCCCTATGATCCGGTGATCATGCGCTGCTAACGTGCAACTGCCGTTGCAGCATAGCAGCGGTGCAGTGCGGAGCTTCTCAATTCCCTTGTGAGAGAGGGCTGGTGAGCAACAGTGCGCATCACCGGTGTCCGTAGCCGGCTCGTAGAACTTCCGCTCGACGCGCCGTTCCGTCCCGCGTGGGGGCGCGGACGAGTGCAGACCACGCTCGTCCTGGTCGTCTTCGAAGTGGGCACCGACGAGGGCGTGGTGGGGCTCGGGGCCGCCCACGGCGGGGCGGAGTCCCAGATCGCCGTCGACCGTTTCATCACCCCGCATCTGATCGGCCGGGATCCGACCCGCATCGACAGCCTGTCCGCGATGATCCGGGACGCCGAGATCCTCGGCCCGCCGCCCTACTGCATGGAGATCCCGCTGTGGGACATCCTCGGCAAGGTCGCGGGGCAGCCCGTCAGCCGTCTGTGGGGTGGCGCCTCCGATCACGTACGTGCCTACTGCTCGACCGGTGAACTGCGCAGTCCTGAGCAGCGCGCGGACGACGTGGCCCGGCTTGTCGAGGAGGGCTTCACGGCCGTCAAACTCCGCTTCCACCACGACGATCCGCGTGATGACATCGCCGTCGCCGAAGCGGTGCGCGCCGCCGCGGGCGGCGACGTGGAGCTGATGGTGGACGCGAATCAGGCGGGCGCCGACCCGGGCGTCGGCGGCCACCGGGTGTGGGACTTCCGTACGGCGCTGCGCGTGGGGCGGGAGCTGGAGCGCCTGGAGTACACATGGCTGGAAGAGCCGCTGCCCCGACACGACTTGGCCGGGCTCACCCGGCTGCGCGACCGAATGGACTCCATCAAGCTCGCGGGCGGCGAGGACAATCACGGCCTGCACGAGTTCCGGCAGCTGCTCGACCGCGGCTGCTTCGACATCCTCCAGCCCGACGCCGTCAAGTCGGAGACCCTCTCCGGAATTCGCCACCTCGCGGCCTTCGCCGAACTGTCGGGTGTCGACGTCGTCCCGCACACCTGGGGCAACGGCCTGGGCATGCTCGTCCATCTGCACCTGGCCGCGTCACTGCCCAACTGCGGCTACCTCGAGTACCCGCACGACCCGCCGAGCGGACTCACGGCCGCCGCCCGCGACCGGATGCTCACCGAGCCGCTCACGGTCGACAAGCAGGGGCGCGTCCGGGTGCCTGATCGGCCGGGCTTCGGATTCCTCCTGGACGAGGACCTGATCGCGCACCACACAGTCCACACCATCGAACGCGGCGACTGCGGCTCCCTGGCCGCGGAAGGAAGTGCGACATGCGGATGAAGGCTGCGGTACTCACCGGCACCGGCCGGCCGTTCGAGATCGACGAGGTCGAACTCGCCGGCCCGAAGGCGGGTGAGGTGCTCGTCAAGGTCGCGGCGGCCGGGCTGTGCGCCAGCGATCTCAACGCCATCGACGGCAAGCGCGGCCTCGCCCCCTTCCCTGCGGTCCTCGGTCACGAGGCGTCGGGCGTCGTGGTGGAGACCGGCCCCGGAGTCACCCGTCTGAAGCCCGGCGACCCGGTCGTGATGTCGATCGTCCCGTCCTGCGGCGACTGCCCCTCCTGCAAGCGCGGACGCCCGAACTACTGCACTGCGGCAGGTGAGGCCATGAGCGGCGGCAACCTCTTCGACGGGACGAGCCGGCTCTCACGTCGCGGGCAACGGCTCAACCACTTCCTGACCGTCTCCGGTTTCGCCGAGTACGCGGTCGTCCCCGAGTCCGGAGCGGTCGCCATCGATCCGGCGATGCCCCTGGACCGGGCGGCACTGGTGAGTTGCGCGGTGCTCACCGGGTACGGAGCGGTGCACAACACCGCCCGGGTGCGCCCGGGTTCGCGCGTCGCGGTGTTCGGGTGCGGTGGCGTGGGTCTCAACGTCGTGCAGGGCGCCAGGATCGCCGGCGCGTCACGGATCGTCGCTGTCGACGTCCAGCCCGAGAAGCTGCGGCTGGCCGAGCGACTCGGCGCGACGGACGTCGTGCACGCGGGGGAGCAGGACCCCGTCGCGGCCATCCGCGAGCTCACCGACGGCGCCGACTACGCCTTCGAGGCGCTCGGCCGCGAGCAGACGGTCCGTCAGGCGTGGGACAGCCTCGACGTCGGCGGCGAGGCCGTGATCGTCGGCCTGATGCGGCACGGCGCCCAACTCACCCTGGACGCAGATCCGTTCGTCTCCGAGAAGCGCATCGGAGGCTGCTACTTCGGCTCGTCCGACCTGAGCCGTGACGTTCCGGAACTGGTCGGACGCCACCTTGCCGGAGAACTGCTGCTCGACGAGATCATCAGCCGACGTGTCGGTCTCGAGGACTTGACCGAGGCGTTCGATCAGCTGCGGGCCGGGGACGGTGCGCGCAGCGTGCTCGTCCTCGACTGAAACCGAGCGGCCCGCACCCCATGGAGCTCCAGCGCCCACCGATCCGCATCCAAGACGAAAGGTGACGCCCGTGCTGATCGAGCACAACGACAACTACATCGACGGCGAGTGGACCGACACCGCCGACGGCGGCAAGACCCACGTCCTCGATCCCGCCACCGGAGCGACGATCGCCACCGTTCCCGACAGCTGTGCCGACGACGTCGACCGGGCCGTCGGCGCCGCCGGCCGTGCGGCGGACGGCTGGGCGCGGACGACGCCCCGCGAGCGCGCCGAGATGCTCCTCGCCCTCGCCGACCTGCTGCTCCGGGACGCCGAGGCGTTCGCCACGATCGAGTCGCGCAACGCGGGCAAGCCGATCGGCGCCGCTCGGGCGGAGACGGGAGGCGCGGTGGAACGGCTGCGGTTCTTCGCCGGAGCAGCGCGCTGCCTGGACGGCCCGGCAGCCGGCGAGTACGTACCCGGACACACGTCCATGGTCCGCCGCGAGGCCATCGGCGTCGCCGGCCTGATCACCCCATGGAACTACCCGCTGCTCGCGATGGTGACCAAGCTGGCCCCGGCACTCGCCGCCGGCAACACGGTCGTCCTCAAGCCGTCCGAGCAGACCCCGCTGACCGCGCTGCGGCTCGCGGCCCTCACGGAGGGCATCCTGCCGCGCGGCGTACTCAACGTGGTCAACGGCACGGGCCAGACGGCCGGAGTCCCGATCGTCCGCCACCCCGACGTCGGCATCGTCTCGCTGACCGGTGACTCCGCGACCGGCAAGGAGGTCGCCCGGGCGGCGGCCGACAGCCTCAAGCGTGTGCACCTCGAACTCGGCGGCAAAGCACCCGCCGTCGTCCTCGACGACGCGGATCCGGTCGAGGTCGCGACGGCCCTGCGCGGCGCCGCCTTCTACAACGCAGGTCAGGACTGCGGTGCGGCGTCCCGCCTCATCGTCACGGACTGTGCCCACGACCGCGTCGTCGAGGAGCTGCTACGAGCTGTCTCCTCACTGAACGTCGGCGACCCCGCCGATCCCGCGACCGAGATGGGCCCCCTGGCCCACCCGGCGCACGCGGAACGCGTCCTCGGCTTCCTGGACCGCGCCGCCGACGCGGGAGCCCGCTTCCACACCGGCGGCGGCCCCACCGGACCCGGCGGATGCTACGTCGCTCCGACCGTGGTGACCGATGTCGACCAGCGCAGCGAGATCGTGCAGCGGGAGGTCTTCGGACCGGTGATCTCGGTGCAGCGCGCGGCAGATGCCGACACCGCGTACGAGATGGCGAACGACGTGGCGTACGGCCTCGGCGCGTCCGTGTTCACCCGCGACATCGGACAGGCCATGGACGCCGCCCGCCGGCTCCGCTTCGGCACGGTCTGGATCAACGACCACGGGGTGTCCGCCTCCGAGATGCCCTGGGGCGGCTTCAAGGAGTCGGGGCACGGCAAGGAGCGTTCCGTCCAATCTCTGCAGGAGTTCACCGAGGCCAAGCACGTGATGGTGAAGCTGCCCGGCTGATGGCGGGTCACTGTCGGGCCCCGGCCACCTGGAGACCGTCACAAGAGAGGTATCCCGTGCGTACAAGGAGAACACTGGCCGCCTGCGGTGCCGGTGCCACCCTGCTGCTGGCCACCGGCTGCGCGACGCTCCCGCCGCCACCCGCCCAGGCAGCGGCGGCGAAGACGTCCGGCACGGCCGCGACGGCCCAGTCCGTGGCCGACTTCGGCGGCATGGACGGGCTCGTCGCCGCGGCGAAGAAGGAAGGCACGCTCAATGTGATCGCGCTGCCGCCGGACTGGGCCGACTACGGCGACATGATCGCGGGCTTCGAGTCGAAGTACGGCGTCAAGGTCAGTTCCGCGCAGCCCGACGCCAGCAGCCAGGACGAGATCAACGCGGCCAAGCAGCTCAAGGGCGGACACCGCGCACCCGACGTGTTCGACCTCGGCAGCAATGTCGCGCTGGCCAACACGGACCTGTTCGCGCCGTACCGGACGGCAGGTTGGAAGGACGTGCCCGATGCCCTCAAGGACCCCAAAGGGCGCTGGACCAGCGACTACACCGGCTATATGTCCATCGGCTACGACGCTTCCAAAGTGCCCGCCCCGACGACGATGAACGACCTGCTGAAGCCCGTCTACCACGGGAGGATCGCGCTCAACGGCGATCCGACCCAGGCGTCCGCCGGGTTCCACGGAGTGGCCGCGGCCTCGCTCGGCAACGGCGGTTCGGCCGGAGACCTCGGCCCCGGAGTGGCCTTCTTCAAGCGGCTCAAGGACGAGGGCAATCTGATCCCCGTCGACCCCACGCCCGCGACGATCTCCTCCGGGCAGACCCCCGTGGTCCTCGACTGGGACTACCTCAATGTCGCCCAGGCCGACGCCCTCAAGGGCAAGGTGGACTGGAAGGTCGCCGTTCCCGAGAACGCGGTCGTGGGCGCCTACTACATGCAGGCGATCAACAAGGATGCCCCCCATCCGGCGGCCGCGCGGCTCTGGCAGGAGTACCTCTACTCCGCCGAGGGCCAGAACACCTGGCTGCGCGGCTACGCCCGCCCGGTGCTCACCGACAAGCTGCGGGAGAACGGGACCGTCGACCGACGTGCCTTCGTGAAGCTGCCGAGAGTGACCGGGAAACCGGTGATCCTCACCGAGCCCCAACTGGAGGCGGGCCAGAAGTACCTCGAGGCACACTGGCGAAAGGCCGTGAATTGAGCACCCACCCACCCCGCACCCTCACCGAGGGATCACCCCCCACCGGGCCCGCCCCACACGGCGCGGGACGCCGACGGCTGCACCGGCTGCTGCCCCACCTCGGGCTCCTGCCCTTCTTCGGCTACCTGGCAGTCTTCCTGTTCTGGCCGACGTACTTGGTCCTCGCCGGCGCCTTCGTGGACGGCTCGGGCCACGCCACCCTCGGCAATGTCCGCGCTGTCACGACCGGCACCTACCTCAGTGGATTCGCCCGGTCCATCGAACTCTCCGCTCTCACGGCCCTCACCGGTTCCCTGTTGGGCGCGCTGCTCGCCTGGGCGGTGGCGGAGGGCAGGCCGGACGGCCGGCTGCGCCGGGTCACGGTCGCCGCGTCCGGTGTCCTCGCCCAGTTCGGCGGCGTCATGCTCGCCTTCGCCTTCCTCGCCACGCTCGGGTTCAACGGCGTCGTCACCCTGTTCCTCCAGGACCACCTGGGCGTGCACCTGTTCTCCGGAGGCTCCTGGCTGTACGGCCTCACCGGACTGGTCGTCGTCTACACGTACTTCCAGATCCCGCTGATGCTCATCGTCTTCCTCCCCGCCGTCGACACACTGCGGCCCCAGTGGCGCGAAGCGTCCGACAGCCTCGGCGGAACCACCTGGACGTACTGGCGCCATGTCGGGGGACCGGCCCTCTTCCCGAGCTTCCTCGGCGCGGCCCTGCTGCTGTTCTCCAACGCCTTCTCCGCCTACGCGACGGCAGCCGCCCTGGTCAGCCAGGGCAGCCCGATCGTGCCGCTGCAGATCCGCACCTTCCTCACCAGCGAGGTCGTCCTCGGACAGGCGGGGGCGGGCAAGGCGCTCGCCCTCGGCATGGTCCTGGTGGTGACGGTGGTCATGGCGCTGTACGCGCTGGTGCAACGGAAGGCGGCGACATGGCTGCGCTGAACACCACGGCCCCGCAACGCATGAGGCGCACCGGGCCACCGGCGACCGAACCGGAGACAGTGCGCAGATCCTGGGCGTCGCCGCTGCGCTGGGTCGTACTGCTCTGCATCGGCGGCTATCTGCTGCTGCCCGTCCTCGCCATGGTCGACTTCTCCACGCGGGGCGCGGCAGGCGGCCGGGCGCTCGGCGCCTGGCGGGCGATCGGCACCAACGAGGACCTGCTCGGCGCGATCACCGTCTCCCTCGAACTCGCCGCGCTCACCGTGGTGTTCATGCTGATTCTGCTCGTCCCCACGATGGCGTGGGTGCACCTGAGGGTGCCGCGGATGCGCCGACTCGTGGAGTTCGCCTGCCTGTTGCCCCTGGCCATCCCCGCGATCGTGCTGGTCGTCGGCATCAGCCCGATCTACGCCTGGGTCACCTATCTGCTCGGGGACTCGCCCCTCACCCTCACCTTCGTCTACGTCGTCCTGGTGCTGCCCTACGCATACCGAGCCATCGACGCGGGGCTCGGCGGCACCGACATCGTGACTCTCGCCGAGGCGGCGCGCAGCCTCGGGGCGAGCTGGCCCCGGGTGCTGGTGAACATCGTTCTGCCCCACATACGCGGCGCGATGATCTCGGCATCGATCATCTCGGTGGCCCTGGTGCTCGGCGAGTTCACCGTCTCCTCCCTGCTGAACTTCGACACCTTGCAGGTCGTCATCAACCTGCTGGGCAAGCGCGATGCCGCCGTGTCCGTCGCCGTGTCGGTGGCGGCCCTCGTGTTCGCGTTCTTCCTTCTCTACGCGCTGGCACAAGCGGCGCCCCGCCGCCGCAACGCGCCGTCCGAGGACGCCTCCGAACACGCCCCCGAGGAAAGGAGCACATCGTGACCACCGAAACCGCGGACGTGCTGCCCACCAGTCGTCTCGACCGTTCCGGGGCGTCGGTCCGGCTGGCCGACCTGCACCGCGCCTACGGCAAGGAGCTCGCCCTCGGCGGCCTGTCCGTGGACATCGCGCCAGGAGAGTTCGTCGCCCTCCTCGGCCCTTCGGGCTGCGGCAAGACCACCGCTCTGCGCGCGGTCGCCGGGCTCGACGAACTGGACTCCGGCCGGATCGTCGTCGACGACCGCGACATCACCGGCCTCAGTGCGAACCGCCGGGACATGGGCATGGTCTTCCAGGCGTACAGCCTCTTCCCGACCATGACGGCACGCGACAACGTCGCCTACGGGCTGCGACTGCGCGGCGTCGACGCCCGCACACGCCGGCGCCGCGCCGAGGACCTCCTGGAGCTCGTAGGGCTCGCGAGCCACGCCGGGCACTATCCGCACCAGCTCTCCGGCGGACAGCAACAGCGCGTGGCGCTGGCCCGCGCTCTCGCCATCCAGCCGCGGGTGCTGCTCCTGGACGAGCCGCTGTCCGCCCTGGACGCGAAGGTGCGCGCGCAGCTGCGGGACGAGATCCGCAGGGTGCAACTCGACATCGGCATCACCACGTTGTTCGTCACCCATGACCAGGAGGAGGCACTCGCGATCGCCGACCGGGTCGGCGTGCTGAACTCCGGTCGCCTGGAGCAGATCGCGGCGCCGGGGGACCTGTACCACCGTCCCGCCACGGCCTTCGTCGCCGAGTTCGTCGGCCTCACCAACCGCCTCGTCGGGCAGTCCCGCTCAGGAGAGATGACAGCCCTGGGGACCCGGCTGCCGCTGCTGCCCGGCAGCGCGTCCGACGGCCCGGCCAGGGCGTTCGTGCGTCCCGAATCCGTCCTGGTGGAACCGGACCAGGCCGGTGAGCCGAACGGGAGGGTCCTGTCGGTCAGCTTCCTGGGTTCTCTGTGCCGCGCCCGTATCGAGGTCGCCGGGCAGGACCCGGTCGTCGCCCAGCTGTCGGCCGAGGAGGCCGCCGCCCTCTCGCCCGCAACACCGGTACGGGTGACCCTCCGGCCGACGCCCGTATTCGCGGAGCCCGCCTGACGTTCCGCCCGTGCTCGGCACCACCACCGAGCACGGGATCCGGCAGCGTGCCTGGCTCCGGCACAGCAGGTGTCAGTGAAACGCCGACCCCCTCGCGGAGCACCGTAGTTATTCACTGGACATCGCGTAGGCCAGGGGCGAGCGTTAGCGGAATGGAACAGGCGAAAATCTGGGACGCGGACGCTGCCAAGCGCTACGACACGCCGGGATCCGGCATGTTCGCGCCTGAGGTACTGGGTCCGACCGTGAACCGCCTCGCCGAGCTCGCAGGGGAGGGAGCCGCGCTTGAGTTCGCCATCGGAACCGGCCGCGTAGCCGTCCCGCTCGCCGAGCGAGGGATCCCTGTCACCGGTGTCGAATTGTCCTTGCCGATGGTGGAGCAACTGCGCACCAAGGCGGACGAAGCAACGATCCCGGTGATCACGGGTGACATGGCGACCATCGTCGTGCCGGGGAAATACACCTTGGTCTATCTCGTCTACAACACGATCTCCAACCTGCTCACCCAGGCTGAGCAGGTCGAGTGCTTCCGCAATGCGGCCCGACACCTCGAACCCGGTGGCCGGTTCGTGATCGAGCTCTGGGTACCAGAGCTGCGCAAGCTGCCGCCGGGCCAGACGGCCATGGTCTGGCAGGCCGATGTCGGCTACATCGGTTTGGACACCTATGACGTGCTGCGTCAGCGCGTCGTGTCACACCACTTCCGGTTCGACGAGACCACACAGGCTCAATTGTTCCGCAGCCCCCACCGCTACATCTGGCCGGCGGAACTCGACCTCATGGCCCAGCTTGCCGGATTCGAACTGGAAAGCAGGCATGCGGACTGGGCGGGCAGCGCCTTCACCGCCGAGTCGCCCTCGCACGTCTCCGTCTACCGAATGCCACAAGCGTCGTAGCGGGGGCGGGGGTTTGTCGGTCGGGCCCACAATCCCCAGGCCTCGCAGCCCTTCCGCCTGTCGTGGTGGGGGAGCGGGGGCTTTCGTGCGGGGTGGTGTGGCTATGCGATGGGTGTGGAGCGGATGGCGGAGATGTCGAACTGGAGTCGGACTTTTTCGCTGACCA
>NZ_JBVJPM010000017.1:0-176931 GCF_055582645.1 Streptomyces sp. NPDC107517
ACGTGGTGACCTGCAGTGGCAGCCCACCGGGCCAGCCGGGCGACCTGACGCTCCAGATCGTCCTTCTGATCGTGTGAGGAGACGCGGGCATACAGACCCAGCCCGCCGATCGCCTCGGGCCCGGCGTTGGCCTCCACGTTCACGAGGATCGTGCGCGGGCCGACCCGCTGGGCCGGTACCGGCAACGTCCCCTCGCGGAACCAGCGATACGCGGTCTGCGGATGCACGCCCTGCGTCTTCGCCCATTCCGTGAGATTCATGCTCTGCCAACGACACTCACTCGTACATGGTTACGCTCACTTACCCGACTTCGACGGCAAGCAGTTGAAGACCCCCATCTGGAGGAGGCGTACTGGTTCGGGGAGGGCGTGATCCCGGACCTGGCGGCGCGCGGGCTGCTGCCGCGGATTCCGGCGTCCCCGCTCACGGGGTCCGGCGTCCGAGGCGCGCCGCTTCTGGTCGCCGGGGGCCGCTGAGTCGTCGCGCGGTCCCTGCGGGAAGATCCACGACCCCGGTGCAGTTAGTAGAAGCGTGAACGATATCGGGGTGCGGGACACAGCGGATGTACGCGAGGTCGACGTGGTAGTCGTAGGCGCTGGGCAGGCGGGACTGTCCAGCGCCTATCACCTGCGCCGGGCCGGCTTCGAGCCGGAGCGGGACTTCGTCGTGCTCGACCACTCCCCGCGCCCTGGCGGCGCCTGGCAGTTCCGCTGGCCCTCGCTGACGTACGGCAGGGTGCACGGCATGCACTCGCTGCCGGGCATGGAACTGACCGGCGCGGACCCGGCCCGGCCGTCGTCAGAGGTGATCGCGGCGTACTTCGCCTCGTACGAGGAGACGTTCGACCTGCGGGTACTGCGTCCAGTCGATGTGCGCGCCGTACGCGAGGGGGGTGGGGGTCCCCCCTGGACGGAGCCTGTCGGAGCCCTTGGGGGAGGGAGGCTGCTCGTCGAGACGTCTGCCGGGACGTGGTCGACGCGTGCGCTGATCAATGCGACGGGCACCTGGGACCGGCCGTTCTGGCCGCGCTACCCGGGGCAGGAGACGTTCCGCGGGCGTCAGCTCCACACCGCGGTCTACCCGGGCCCGGAGGCGTTTCGCGGACAGCGGGTGATCGTGGTGGGCGGCGGGGCATCCGGGACGCAGCACCTGATGGAGATCGCACCGTACGCGGCCGCGACGACCTGGGTGACGCGCCGGCCGCCCGTCTTCAACGAGGGGCCCTTCGACGAGGACTTCGGCCGCGCGGCGGTCGCCCTCGTCGACGAGCGGGTCCGGGCAGGGCTGCCCCCGCAGAGCGTGGTGTCGGTGACGGGGCTGCCGCTGAACGACGCGATCCGGCAGGCCCGCGCCGACGGTGTGCTCGACCGGCTGCCGATGTTCGACCGGATCACGCCGTCCGGCGTCGAGTGGGACGACGGCCGGCGGGTCGACGCGGACGTCATCCTGTGGGCGACGGGCTTCCGGCCCGCGATCGAGCATCTGGCACCGCTGAAGCTGCGCGGGCCCGGCGGCGGCATCCAGGCCGAGGACACCCGGGTGGTCGCCGATCCGCGGATCCATCTGGTGGGCTACGGGCCTTCGGCCAGCACCATCGGCGCCAACCGGGCGGGGCGCGCGGCCGTACGGGACATCAAGCGCCTGCTGGCCGGGGCGCCGGTCGCCGCCTGACGCTCCCGAACGTGACGCTCCGGCGCGGCCCGATCAGGCGGCGTGCGATCAGGCGCGCCCCGATCAGTCGCGGGCGCGTCAGTCGCGAACCGTTCAGTCGGACGACGGCTTGCCGCTCGCGCGCAGCTTGTTGAACTCCGCGACGTTCTTCTGCTGTTCGTCGAAGTCCGCCGTGAAGCGGGTGTCGCCGGGCTTGACCGTCACGAAGTACACCCAGTCCCCCTGCGGCGGGCTGATCGCGGCCTTCATGGCCTGGGCCCCGGGGTTGGCGATGGGGGTGGGCGGCAGCCCCATCCGGATATAGGTGTTGTACGGGTTCTCGGCCCGGGTGTCCTTGGTCGTGGTGTCGAGCGTGGAGCGGTTGAGCCCGTAGTTGATGGTCGAGTCCATCTGGAGCGGCATGCCGCGGTCGAGCCGGTTGTAGATGACGCGGGCCACCTTCCCCATGTCTTCCTTGGTGGCCGCCTCGGCCTCGACGATGCTCGCGATGGTGAGGGTCTGGTAGGGGTTCACCGAGTCCCGTTCGGCTCCCGCCGTCACCTGGCTGCCGTTCAACTTCGTGTTGGCCGTGTTGACCATGTAGGACAGCAGGCCCGCCGGAGTCGACTTGTCGCTGATCGGATACGTCGCCGGGAAGAGGTAGCCCTCCGGGTTTCCCCCCGCGTCCCCCGGGAGATTGAGGCCGGCCTTGGGGACGGCCTTCTTGCTCGTGCCTGCCGGGACACCGAGGGCCTTGTCCAGGGCCTCGTAGACCTGGCCCGCGCGCCAGCCTTCGGGGACGGTCAGCGTCTGCGGGCGCTTGTCACCGCCCCCGTGGTGCGGGAGCAGGAGCGGCACCACCACTGCGGCGGCCCCCGCCACGAGGGCTCCACCAGCGATCAGTGAGGCGCGGCCCCGGCGCGTCAGTCGTGTCGCGCTCCTTTGCGGAGTCTCGTTCAGCATGGCCGAACGCTAACCCGCAGAGGATGACAAACCGGGCATATCTTAGCCTCGGTGGCTCCACTTGGGCGTCACCCGCATGCCCGGTCACGGCCCAGAGCATTTCGTCTGGATCAGGCTGGACTCGCGGGCTCCAGTTGGGAGTCTCTGCGGACCAGGGCGGCATAGCGACCGTCCCGCTCCAGAAGCTCCTCGTGGGTGCCGCGCTCGGCCACCCGCCCGCCGTCCAGGACGACGATCTGGTCGGCACCCCGGATGGTGGACAGCCGGTGGGCGATGGTCACGGTCGTGCGGTTGGCCGACAGGGCGTCGATGGCTTCCTGCACGGCGAACTCGGTGCGGGTGTCCAGGGCGCTCGTCGCCTCGTCGAGGATGAGGATCGGCGGGTCGCGCAGGATCGTGCGGGCGATGGCGAGGCGCTGCTTCTCGCCGCCGGAGAACCGGTGGCCACGCTCGCCGACGACGGTCTCGTACCCGTCGGGCAGGGAGGCGATGTGCTCGTGGATCTGGGCCGCCCTGGCCGCAGCGTGCAGCTCCTCCTCGGTGGCGTCGGGCTTGGCGAACCGGAGGTTCTCCGCGACCGAGGCGTGGAAGAGGTACGTCTCCTGGGAGACGACACCGACGGCACGGGCGAGGGTGTCGAAGTCCAGGTCGCGCACATCCACCCCGTCGAGGGTGACGCGCCCGCCCGTGACGTCGTACAGACGCGGCACCAGGTAGCTGAGCGTGGACTTGCCGGAGCCGGTGGGGCCGACGACGGCCAGGCTGCCGCCCGCGGGGACGGTGATGTCGATCCCGTCGAGTATCGCCGCGCTCTTGCCGTCGGCGGCGTCGTAACGGAACTCGACGTCCTCGAAGCGGACTTCGCCCTTGATCGTGTCGAGGCGGACGGGCCGCTCGGGCTCGGTGATGTCGATCGGCAGATCGAGGTACTCGAAGATGCGCTGGAAGAGCGCCAGCGAGGTCTGGATCTGGACGCCGGTGGCGAGCAGGCTCACGGTCGGCCGGAACAGGCCCTGCTGGAGCGAGACGAAGGCGACCAGGGTGCCGATCGAGATGGAGGGGCCGCCGAGCTGGAGCGCGACGCCCGCGACCCAGTAGATGACGGCGGGCATGGCGGCCATGACGACCGTGATGACGGCCATGCGCCAGCGCCCCGCCATGTTCGACCGGACCTCGAGCCCGACGAGCCGGTCGGACTCGTCGGCGAACGAGCGGGTGAGCGAGTCCGCGCGGCCCATCGTGCGGCCGAGGAGGATGCCGCTCACGGAGAGGGACTCGGTGACGGTGGCGGCCATCGCGGCCATCTGCTTCTGGCGTTCCGTGGCGATCTTCTTGCGCTCGCGGCCGACGCGACGGCTGATCCACACGAAGACGGGCAGCAGGAGCAGCGAGACGGCCGTGAGCCGCCAGTCGAGCGCGACCATCGCCACGATGGTGGCGACCACACTGGTGAGGTTCGAGACCAGGGACGTGGCGGTGGAGGTGACCGTCGCCTGCATGCCGCCGATGTCGTTGGCGATGCGGGACTGGACCTCGCCCGTGCGGGTCCTGGTGAAGAAGGCGAGCGACATGCGCTGGAGCCGGCCGTACACGGCGGTGCGCAGGTCGTGCATGACGCGCTGGCCGACGGTCGTGGAGATCAGGGTCTGCAGGACGCCGAAGACGCTGGTCACGACGGCGCTGAGGATCATGCCCAGGGCGAGCAGGCTGAGCAGCCCCGTGCGGCCCTGCGGGATCGCGGTGTCGAGGATCTCCTTGAGCAGGAAGGGTGTGGCGACCGAGACGAGCGAGGCGGCGCCGACGAGCAGGCCGACCAGGGCGAGGCGGGCGCGATAGGGACGGAAGAGGGCCAGGATGCGGCGCATCTGCCGCGGCTCCGGCGACGTGGTGTCGGAGGGCGACGGCGTCCAGCCGGGTTCGTCGTGACGCATGAGCCTCCTACGAGTCGTGATTCAAGGTCTCAGGGAGCATAGCTCATTGTTACCTATACTCACAATGAACAAGGTCCTGATATTGTTCCGCACATGAGTACCCCGGACGCCGACGGCCTTCTCGCGGAGCAGCTGCTCCGCCTGACCCGGCGGCTGCAGCGGATCCAGAAGCGCTATCTGGAGCCGGTCGGGATCACGCCCGCCCAGTCCCGGCTTCTGCGCACCCTCGTGCACTACGACACCCCGCCGCGGATGGCCGACCTGGCCGAGCGCCTCGAAGTCGTGCCCCGCGCCGTGACGACCCTGGTCGACGGTCTGGAGACGGCCGAACTGGTGCGCCGGGTGCCCGACCCCACGAACCGCAGGGTGATCCGCATCGAGCTCACCGAACTGGGCCGCAAGGCGCTGCGTGAGCTGCGCAGCGCGCGCAGGACCGCCGCAGAGGACATCCTGGCTCCATTGAGCCCCGACCAGCGCGCCCAGCTGGGCGTCCTGATGAACGCGCTGTTCGAGACGCCGCACGACCACCGCTGTTAGCCCACGGCCGACAGCAGCCGAGGAGAGGTTGGAGAAGCATGCCCCTGCTGGAGCCGAAGCCGGAAGCGCTGCGCCCGGGACCGCACGCGGGAGGTCCGGCGCCCGACCGGGTGCCGGACGCGCAGGCCGGCGGGACCCCGGAGCCGCTCCGCTCCGAGCTGTCCGGGCTTCTGGGGGCGGACAAGGTCCTCACGCACATCTCGGACCTCGTGCGGTACGCGTCGGATGCGAGTCCCTACCGTTTCGTGCCGCAGGTCGTGGTGGTCGCCGAGGACGTCGACGACGTGTCGGCCGTCCTGTCGTACGCGCACGGCAAGGGCCGCGAGGTGGTCTTCCGGGCGGCGGGCACGTCGCTCAACGGGCAGGCACAGGGCGAGGACATCCTCGTGGACGTCCGCAAGCACTGGGCGGGCATCGAGGTCATCGGAGACGGCGAGCGGGCCAGGATCGGCCCCGGTACGACCGTCGTGCGCGCCAACATCACGCTCGCGCGGCACGGGCGAGTGCTCGGCCCCGACCCGGCGAGCGCCATTGCCTGCACCATCGGCGGGGTCGTCGCCAACAACGCCTCGGGCATGACGGCGGGCACCACCAGGAACTCGTACCGGACGGTCGCCTCGCTCACCTTCGTGCTGCCCTCGGGCACCGTGGTGGACACGGCCGACCCCGATGCCGAAGCGTTCCTCGAGCACGCCGAACCGGCCCTCTGCGTAGGTCTGTTGGAGATCAAGAGCGAGATCGAGGCCGACGCGGAGCTCGTCGCCCGCATCCGCGCCAAGTACGAGATCAAGAACACCAACGGCTACCGCCTGGATGCCTTCCTGGACGGCGCGACACCCGTGGAGATCCTGCGCGGCCTCATGGTGGGGTCCGAGGGGACGTTCGGCTTCATCTCCGAGGTCGTGTTCGACACGCTGCCCCTCGACCGGATGGTCTCCACGGCGCTGCTGTTCTTCCCCTCGCTGCCCGCGGCGGCAGCGGCGGTCCCGCTGTTCAACGAGGCGGGCGCGATCGCCGTCGAGGTGATGGACGGCAATACGCTGCGGGCCTCGGTGCGCGTGGAGGGGGTGCCCGCCGACTGGGCGAGCCTGCCCAAGTCGACGACGGCGCTCCTGGTGGAGTTCCGCGCGCCGGACGAGGCCGCCCAGGAGCGTTACGAGGCGGCGGCCGCCGAGGTGCTCGAAGGGCTCGAACTGGTGGCGCCCGTGGCCTCGGTGACCAACACGTTCACGCGGGACGCGAAGACGATCGGTGGCTACTGGAAGGCACGCAAGGCGTTCGTGACGGCGGTCGGCGGATCGCGCCCCTCCGGGACGACGCTGATCACCGAGGACTTCGCAGTGCCGCCCTCGCGCCTGGCCGAGGCGTGCGAGGCGCTCCTCGAACTCCAGACGCGGCACGGCTTCGACGCCGCCGTCGCCGGTCATGCGGCGCACGGCAATCTGCACTTCCTGCTCGCCTTCGACGCGGGCAGGCCCGAGGACGTCGAGCGGTACGCCGCCTTCATGGACGAGTTCTGCCGCCTCACGGTCGAGCGTTTCGACGGATCGCTCAAGGCCGAGCACGCCACAGGGCGCAATATCGCGCCGTTCCTGGAGCTCGAATGGGGCGCGAAGGCCACGGAGTTGATGTGGCGCACCAAGCAGGTCATCGACCCGGACGGCGTCCTCGCGCCGCGTATCGTCCTCGACCGCGATCCCAGGGCCCATCTGCGCGGCCTCAAGACGATCCCCAAGGTGGAGCTGATCGCCGACCCGTGCATCGAGTGCGGCTTCTGCGAGCCGACGTGTCCCAGTGAGGACCTGACGACCACGCCACGCCAACGGATCGTCCTGCGCCGCGAGATGATGCGCCAGCCGTCCGGTTCGCCGGTCGAGGACGGGCTTGTCGAGGCGTACGGGTACGACGCCGTGGACACGTGCGCGGGCGACTCGACGTGCAAGCTGGCGTGTCCGGTCGGCATCGACACGGGCGCCTTCATGAAGGAGTTCCGGCACGCGCGGCACACCCCGCGCGAGGAGAAGGTGGCCGCCTTCACGGCGAGGAACTTCAAGGCCGTCGAGGCGTCGGCGCGGCTCGCCGTGGCGGCCGCCGGCAAGATCGGCGACCGGCTCCTGACCTCCGTGACCCAGGCCGCCCGCAAGGCCGTCCGCCCCGACCTCGTACCGGAGTGGCTGCCGGAGATCCCCGCCGCCGCCGCGCGGAAGCTCCCGCGCACCGCGCGCGTGGGGGCTGCCGCGGTCTACTACCCGGCCTGTGTGAACCGCATCTTCGGCAGCCCCGGAGACGTGTCCCTCGCGCAGGCCATGGTCGCCGTGTCCGCGCGCGCGGGACGGCCGGTCTGGATTCCGGACGATGTCGCGGGGACGTGCTGCGCCACCATCTGGCACTCGAAGGGGTACGACGAGGGCAATACCGTCATGGCGAACCGGATCGTCGAGGCGGCCTGGGGCTGGACCGCCGGCGGCAGACTGCCGCTCGTCGTCGACGCCTCGTCGTGCACGCTCGGCATCGCCCATGAGGTCGTTCCCTATCTGACCGACGACAACAGGGAGTTGCACAAGGAGCTCACCATCGTCGACTCGATCGTGTGGGCGGCGGACGAGCTGCTGCCGCACCTGACGGTGCACCGGAGGGTGGGTTCGGCGGTCCTTCATCCGACGTGCTCCATGGAACACCTCGGCGATGTGGCGCAGTTGCGGGCCGTCGCCGAGGCCTGTGCCGACGAGGTCGTCGTCCCGGACGACGCCGGGTGCTGCGCGTTCGCGGGCGACCGAGGCATGCTCCACAAGGAGCTCACCGAGTCGGCCACCCTGAAGGAGGCGGCCGAGGTGACCGCCCGCGACTTCGACGCGCATCTGTCGGCGAACCGGATGTGCGAGGTGGGCATGGATCACGCGACGGGCCGCAGCTATTACTCCGTGCTCGTGGAGCTGGAGCGCGCGACGCGTCCCTAGGTCAATCACGCCCAGCCCCAAGGGTCTTGTCACGCCAAATTCCGCCTCGCCGCTACCCGCAGGTCCCAAAGACTCCGTAAAGAAAAGTCCAACTCCCTGACCACTTCTGCCCCTTGCGTCCCCGTGTCGTCCCCCTCCAGGGTGGCAAGCGCTTGCAGCGCACCCACCCATCGATGGAGGTCCGATGCACGACGACAACGCGACACCGGCACCCGACGCGAGCCACGAGCAGCCCGAGCACCCCGAACACGACGCCGCCGCGCAGTCCCGCAGGTCCGTCCTGCGGACGGCCGGCATCGCCGGGGCGGGGCTCGGGCTCGGTGCGTTCACCGGTGGCACGGCGCAGGCCGCGGGCGGGCAGGCCGAGGCCGGGCGGAGCGGGGCCGGGCAGGCCGGGGCGACGGCCGCCGGGGCTCCGGCCCGGAAGGGCGTGACGATGGTCGGCGTGCCCTTCGAGGGGCGTTCCACCGTGCGGGTCGGCATCATCGGGCTCGGCAACCGCGGCGGCAGCATGATCGACCTGTTCCTGGCGATCCCAGGCGTCCAAGTGGTCGCGCTCTGCGATCCGGTGAAGGACAAGACCGCGAGAGCGGCGGCCAAGGTGACGGCCGCGGGCCAGCCGGCCCCGGCGACGTACACCAAGGGCGACCACGACTTCGAGAACCTGTGCAAGCGGGGCGACGTCGACTTCGTGTACGCGGCGACGCCCTGGGACTGGCACTTCGAGATGGCCAAGACGGCGATGCTCAACGGCAAGCACGTCGGTGTGGAGTGTCCGATCGCCCTCCAGCTCGACCAGCTCTGGGAGTTGGTCGATCTCTCCGAGCGCACCCGCAGGCACTGCATGCAGCTGGAGAACTGCTGCTACGGCAGGAACGAAATGCGGGTTCTGCGGATGGCGCACGCCGGCAAGTTCGGCGACCTGCTGCACGGAGCGGGCGCATACAACCATGACCTGCGCGGCCTGATGTTCGACCCCGACTACTACGAGGGCCCGTGGCGGCGGCTGTGGCACACGCGGCTGCGCGGCGATCTGTACCCCAACCACGGCTTCGGCCCGGTCGCCAACTACATGGACATCAACCGCGGCGACCGCGTCACGCACATCTCCAGCTTCGGCACGCCCTCGCTCGGCCTCGCCCAGTACCGCGAGGCCCATATGCCGAAGGGCGACCCGAGCTGGAAGGAGACGTACATCGAGTCGGACCGCACCATCAGCCTGGTCCAGACGGCGAAGGGGCGCGTCATCCGGCTCGAACACGATGTGTCCACGCCCCACCCGTACTCGCGGATCAACAGCCTCGGCGGCACGAAGGGTGTGTTCGAGGACTACCCGGAGCGGATCTACATAGAGCCGGACCACACGAACGACTCCTGGGGTGACTTCTCCAAGTACACCGACTTCGATCACTGGCTGTGGAAGGAGCACTCCAACCCGCCGGGCGGCCACGGCGGCATGGACTACATCATGGTGTTCCGTCTGATGCAGTGTCTGCGGGTTGGCCTGGTACCGGACTTCGATGTGTACGACGCGGCGACGTGGACGTCGCCGGTGCCGCTGAGCCACTTGTCCATCAAGGCGAAGGGGGCGCCTCAGGCGATCCCCGACTTCACGCGCGGGATGTGGAAGAAGGCGCGGCCCGGGGCGGATTCCGAGAAGCCCGAGGAGGCCTGAGACGGCGCGGGGGCCCGGCGGCGGCGCGCTTGCCGCCGGGCCCCCACCCGGGCTCAGCCCACCGTCTCCGCAGCGGACTCAGGGTCCTGGGGCTTCGCGAGCTCCGGCGACCTGACCGGCTCGGCCCGGTCCTCCTCCGGTACGAACGCGATCTCGCCACCCAATACCTTCTTGGCCCTGGCCATGTCGAGCGCGCCTTCCCAGCGGGAGACCACGAAGACGGCCACGCAGTTGCCGAGCAGGTTCGTGGAGACGCGCATGGCGTCCATGATGCGGTCGACGCCGAGCAGCAGGGCGACGGCGCCCGCCGGGATGACCCCGAGTGCGGACGCGGTGGCCGACAGCGCGAGGAAGGCCGAACCGGGCACCCCCGCCATGCCCTTGCTGGTGAGCATCAGGACGATCACGACGGTGATCTGCTGGCCGAGCGAGAGGTCCACGCCGACGGCCTGCGCGATGAACAACGTACCGATGGAGAGGTAGATCGACGCTCCGTCGAGGTTGAATGAGTACCCCGTCGGCAGGACCAGGCCCACGGCGTCGTCGCGGCAGCCGGCGTGGCGCAGCTTCTGCATCATGCGGGGCATGACCGTCTCGCTGGAGGCGGTGCCGAGCGCGAGGAGCAGTTCCTCGCGCGTGTAGCGGACGAACTTCCACAGGCTCAGTCCGGTGACCGCCTTCATGGCGAGGCCGAGGAGCACGAGGAAGATCACGGCGACGGCGTAACAGACGCCGATGAGCTTGCCGTACGTCGACAGGGCGCCGAGGCCGTACTCGCCCACGAGGTGCGCCGTTGCGCCGAACACGGCGAGCGGGGCCAGCTTCATGATGAAGCCGACGACGGCGAAGACCACTTCCTGACCCTGTTCGATGGCGGGCAGGATCGCGGGGACCTTGGTGTTGCCGAGGTGCAGCAGTGCGGCTCCCACGAGGCAGGCGAGGACGAGCACCTGGAGCAGCGAGTTCTCGGCGAAGGCGCCGACCGCGCTGTCGGGGAGCGAGTGCAGGATGAAGTCGCCGGTGGACGGGAGCGAGCCGCCGCCTGTCTTGTCCTCGACGGCGGACGCGTCCAGCTTGGACGGATCGACGTTCATGCCGACGCCGGGACCCGCCAGGTTTCCGGCGAGCAGGCCGACGACGAGGGCGACGGTCGTCGCCACCTCGAACCACAGGAGGGCCTTGAGCCCGATGCGGCCGAAGGCCTTGAGGTCTCCGGCCTTGGTGATTCCGGCGACGACCACGCAGAAGACGAGGGGCGCGATCATCGCCTTGATGAGGCGAACGAAGCCGTCGCCGAGCGGTTGGACGGCTGTGCCCGCGTGGGGCCACAGCCGTCCGACGACGACTCCGATCACGAGTGCGCAGGCGACCTGCGCGAACAACGAGGTACGTAGTACGCGTGCGGCGCGTCGCGGTAGGGACGGTACGGACTGCGGCACGGGGCATTCCTCCGGAGCAACGTCAGTGACTTGTGCGGATTCTGCTATGCGGAAGTTGGATTCCAATTCCTGTTCCGCGAAGCGTCACTATGTCGGAGTAGCGGCTTCCGTAGAAGACCCCGATGTCACATCGGCGTAAATCTTGGATATTGCTCCAAGACCTCGGCGCCGGTACCTGCGGCCCTGCCCTCAGCAGTGCCTGCGGTCCACCGTCAGCGCACCCTGTGCCGTGGCCAGCTCGCGGTCGTAGCAGCCATCGGGGCTGGTCAGACGGTATCGCTCACGGCTGGTACCCACAGCGTGCCGTTGGTCACGCGGAACGTTCGCCGTGTACGAGGCGTCACCCGCGTAGGTGTCGTCGAGGACCGTCCACGCCGTGCGGCCCGAGCCCGTGGCCCGCCCCGTCTCGGCCCGGTCACCGAGGTCGATCACGGTCCGCAGCCGGTTGTCCGCGTCGAGCGTGGTGGCGCCGTCCATCGTGTAGGCCCGGTTCGTGCGAAGGGTGTGGTGGCCGGAGACGACGGTCTGGCGATCCGTCCAAGTCCCCTTCAGCGCGTCGTTGTTCTCGCCCTCGGACCAGCGGTGCGTGGACGTGCTGGTGAGTTCGCGGGTGACGGTGGTGGCGACGCGGCCGTGCGAGGTGTTCACGTAGCCGGACACCGTCAGCCTGTGCCCGCCCAGCGCGTCGAGGCGGTACTCGTCCGTGCCGGGCGTGTACGTCGTCGAGCTCTCCGGCTCGGTCTCCTTGTGGCCGGTCAGCGCGCCGGTGACGTGCGAACTCCCGCTGTCCTGCCAGACGAGCACGTTGACCGGGACGCTCCAGCCGCTCTGCCCCTTCGGGACACCCTTGACGGAGACGTCGACCTGGTGCGGACGGCCGTCGTCGAGGAGCCCGGCGAACGGCGTCAGGTCGTACTGGAGGGGCCGGACGTCGAAGGCTCCGGGAGCCGGAATCACGTACCAGAGGAAGGGGTTGGACCAGCCGCCCGTCCAGACGTTCGGGAACGGCGAGGCGATGCCGGCCAGTTGGCCGTCTACGGAGATCTGCACCTCGCGGTACGGGCCGCCGTCCGCCTTGCACGAGTACGGGACCTCGTTCGGCACCGCCAGGTACCAGAACTCCTCGCAGCCACCGCCCGATCCGGTGGCGTACACCTCGGCGACGATGCGCTCGCTGTTGCGCGGGGTGGTGAGTCTGCCCTGGTCGAGGGTGAGCACGCGGTCGGGGGTGTCCGTGGCGGGCTGCCGCTTCACGTGCGGCTCGGCGGCGTAGAAGGTGAGAGTGGCCTTGACCTCGATGACGCCGGTGTACGTGTCGTCGACAACGTTGCCTATCAGCATCTCGACCGGCTGGTCGGCCCGCAGGGTGTCGCTGTAGCGGGTGACGTCCTTTTCCACATTCCAGGCGATGCCGTCGGGCGAGGGCTCGGGGGTGGAGGTGCGCAGGACTTCCACGCCGCCGATGTGCAGATAGCCGAGACGGTCGAACTGCCGTCCCTTCACCTTGCCTTCGAGGCGCAGGACGACCTTGCTCCACCGGTCGCCGCAGCCCTTGGGCGGGGTGTAACTGCCCTTGTAGGGCGTGAAGTCACGGAACTCGGTCTCCGCGAGCGTCACGCGGCAGGACTTGGTGGCGGGCTTGGCCACGGGCGGTGTGGCCGTGATCGGGTCGTGCCAGTCGGTGCCGAACTCGGCCGGCGGGTCGGTGGGTTGGGGCTCCACGGAACGGCTGTCGGCGGATGCCACGGCGCGAGGGGGCTCGGCGGAGGCCGCGGTGGCCTGTCCGGCGAAGGCGCCGGCCGCGAGGGTCACCACGGCGAGCATGGACATGATGCGTCTACTCATGACGGGTGTTGTACGGCGCGGACGCGACGCCCGCAACAGCGCCCACCCTCATGCCGGCCCGATGCAAGGCCGGGCCGGGCAGACGCCGGTGCCTGGTGTCGCGTCAGCTCTTCAGCGACGCCTTGTCGCCCATAACCACGACCGGGTGCTGCTTCGGGTCGATCGTGCGCAGCAGGTACTCCATGCCGGACTTCGACAGGCTCACGCACGCCGACGTGCCGCTGCCGTGGTCCATGTGGAGCCAGATGCTGCCGCCCTTGGTCTGCCCCTCGGGCCGGGTGGGGTCGTTCGGCGCGCTGCCCTTCACCCGGTTGTAGTCGATGGCGATGACGTAGTCGAAATCGTGCCAGTGCGACTCGGCCCAGTAGTGCGGGGCCTGGAACGACGCGGCCTGCGTGTACGGCAGCTTCGCGCCCGGGTCGGCGAGCACCCCGCCCGCGTCGGTGAGGGTGAACACCCCTATGGGGCTGCGCTTGTCGCCCTCGCGATGGTCGGCGGTCCAGCCCTTCTTGCCGTTGTGCGCGGGCCAGCTGCGCGTCTTGTCCCAGGTGGAACCGGACTTCGTGTAGAGCACGACGGTCGAGTCACCGGAGTTCTTGCCGTCACCGTAGACCGCGATGACCTGTCCCGCGTTCTGCGGGATCTTCGACTGGAGCTGATCGCCGACGTCGGGAATGCGTCTGAGGTCGACGGCGGGGCGGTCCTCCTGCCGATTGTCGGCCGAGCCCGACCCCGCCTCGCGCCCGGTCCCGTCGCCCCCGCTCGAACCTCCGCAAGCGGACAGGGTCATGAGAAGGACGCTGCAGGCCGCCGCAGCGACCGCCGTTCGAACCGCACCCGCGTTACGCATACGGTCCATGGTCGCACCACGCACCAGGTGACCCCGACCGGCCCTGCCCCGGACGTCGAACGCGGGCCGAAACTTTGCCCCACGGCGGAAAACCGTTTGCCTCCAGTGCCTGAATCCCGCGAACCTTGCACGGTTTGTTCCATCCGTACCCCCCGACTTCGCTCCCCCTTCCGAGCCCTGGGACGTCATGCAGATCCACGATCTTCCGTATCCCGACCCGGGCCGGCCTGATGCCCGCTCGGGCCCCCGTTTCCTGCTCTGGCTCGGCCGGAACCAGCTCGGCGGCCAGCTCAAGTCCCTCTCCTGGGGACTCCTCCACTTCCTGTCCGTCGCCTCGCTTCCCTACGGCGTCGGCTTCGCCGTGCAGGCCGTGGTCGACGGCAACGGCTCTCGGCTCGCTCTCGCGGGCGGGCTGATCGTGCTCCTCGGCGCCTTGCTCGCCCTCGGCGACACGATGCTGCACCGGACGGCGGTCACCAACTGGATCACCGCGGCGGCCCGGGTGCAGCAGCTCCTCGCCCGCAGGACCGCGGCCCTGGGCGCCGCGCTGACCCGGCGGGTCGCCGCCGGTGAGGTCGTCGCCGTCTCCACGGGCGACGTCGAGAAGATCGGCTGGTTCGTCGAGGCGCTCTCGCGCTTCGCCGCCGCCGCGCTCACCGTCGTCGTGGTCTGTGTCGGGCTCGTCATCTACCAACCGGCGCTCGGCATCGTCGTCGCCATCGGCATGCCGGTCCTCGCGCTCTCAGTCCTCCCCCTCCTCCCCCGCGCCACCCGCCGTGCCGACCACCAGCGCGAGAAGGCGGGCCGTGCCACGGAACTCGCTTCGGACACCGTCGCGGGGCTGCGTGTCCTGCGCGGCATCGGCGGCGAGGAACTCTTCCTCGACCGCTACCGCAGCGCCTCGCAGGAGGTCCGTACGGCCGCCGTCCGCAGCGCCCGCATGTGGTCCCTGATCTCCGCGGTCCAGGTACTGCTGCCGGGCCTGCTGCTGATCGCGGTCGTCTGGTACGGCATCGAGCTGGCCCGCCAGGGCCGGATCACCGTCGGTGAACTCGTCACCGTCTACAGCGCCGTGATGATCCTCAACTACCCGCTGCGGCACTTCGAGGAGATCGCCATGGCGTACTCCTTCTCGCGCCCCTCGGCCCAGCGCGCGGCACGCGTCCTCTCCATCGAACGGGTCACGGAGCCGGGCGGACTCCGCACCGCCGAAGCACCGGCCGGAGACCTGTACGACCCGGTGACGGGCCTGCTGGCCCCCGCGGGCCTGCTCACCGCCGTGGTGTGCGGCGACCCGGACCTCGCAGGCCGGCTCGCGGACCGGCTCGGGGGACACCCCACGGACGCGGACAGCGGGACCGGGCCGGATCCGGGTTCGGATCCGGATTCCCTGCCCTCCGTGCTGCTCGGCGGGGTGCCGCTCGACGAGCTGCCCCTGGACACGGCCCGCACCGCCGTGCTCGTCCAGGACAAGGACCCCGTACTGCTGTCCGGCACGCTCGCCGAACTGCTCGACGTCCCCTCCTCGGGATCCGTACCCCCCGAGGAGGCACTGACCGCGGCGCAGTGCGCCGACGTACTGGACGCGCTCTCGCAGGCGTCGCTGGACGACGACCCGATGAACGCGCGGATCACCGAGCGCGGCCGTTCGCTCTCCGGAGGCCAGCGGCAGCGGCTCGCTCTTGCGCGGTCCCTGGTCACCGACCCGGAGGCGCTGGTCCTCGACGAGCCGACGTCCGCCGTCGACTCCCACACCGAGGCCAGGATCGCCGACGGCCTGCGGGCGCTGCGCCGTGGACGTACGACCGTGGTGCTCACCTCGTCCCCGCTGCTGCTCGATCGTGCCGATCGGGTCGTCCTGGTCCACGAGGGCACGGTCGCGGCGGTCGGTGAGCACCGGGAACTGGTGCTCACCGAGCCCCGGTACCGGGCCGTCGTGACCCGCGAGACCGACGAGGAGGCGGCGTCGGCGGCCCTGTCCCAGAACGGTGGCACCCCTCTGCGCGGCGAACCCGCCATCGGCGACCCCGGCATCGAAGAACTCACCGAGATCGAGGAGACGGCATGATCGGCCTGGCGCCACCGGCCTACGACCCGGCGGCCCCGACCACGGCGAACACACTGCCCGTCGGTGCCCCGGCGACCGTACGGTCCTACGTCCGCGAGCTGTACCAGCGGCACCGGCGAGCGTTTCTGCTGCTCATCGGTGTGAACACGATCGCCGTCGTGGCGTCGATGGTCGGCCCCTATCTGCTCGGCGCCCTGGTCCAGGACGTCTCGGACGGCACGGACCGGCTGCGCGTGGAGCACCTGGGCACCACCATCACCGTGTTCGTCGTCGCGCTCGTCGTCCAGGCCGTGTTCGTACGGCAGGTGCGGCTGCGGGGCGCGATGCTCGGCGAGCGGATGCTGGCGGACCTGCGCGAGGACTTCCTCGTGCGCGCGGTGGGCCTGCCGCCCGGCGTGCTCGAACGGGCCGGTACCGGTGATCTCCTTTCGCGCATCACCACCGACATCGACCGGCTGGCCAACGCGATGCGCGAGGCCGTTCCCCAGCTGTCCATCGGCGTCGTGTGGGTGGGGCTGCTGCTCGGCGGTCTCGCCGTGACCGCTCCGCCGCTGGCACCGGCGGTCCTCGTGGCGGTACCACTGCTCGTCGTGGGCTGCCGCTGGTACTTCAAGCGGGCCCCGTCCGCGTACCGCTCGGAGGCCGCCGGCTACGCGGCGGTGGCCGCGGCCCTCGCGGAGACCGTCGACGCCGGGCGCACCATCGAGGCGCACCGGCTCGGCGCCCGCCGCGTGGGGATGTCCGACCAGCGGGTCAAGGAGTGGACGGCGTGGGAGCGCTACACGCTCTATCTGCGGTCGGTGTTCTTCCCGGTCATCAACGCCACGCATGTGACGGTCCTGTGCTCGGTGCTCCTGATCGGCGGGGTCTTCGTACTTCAGGGCTGGATCGGCGTCGGGCAGCTGACCACGGGCGCGCTGATCGCCCAGATGCTGGTCGACCCGCTGGGCCTGATCCTGCGCTGGTACGACGAGCTCCAGGTCGCCCAGGTGTCGCTGGCCCGGCTCGTGGGGGTCCGGGACATCGAGCCGGACGCGGGCGACGCCTCGGTGGCGCCGGACGGACGGCACGTGCAGGCCGACGACGTTCACTTCGGGTACCGGGCAGGTGTCGACGTGTTGCGCGAGGTGTCGCTCGACGTGCGGCCGGGGACGCGGCTCGCCCTGGTAGGGCCGTCCGGAGCGGGCAAGTCCACGCTCGGCCGGCTCCTCGCGGGGATCTATGCGCCGCGGGCCGGGCAGGTCACGTTGGGGGGCGCCGAGCTCTCCCGGATGCCCGCCGAGCGCGTGCGCTCGCACGTGGCGCTGGTCAACCAGGAGCACCACGTGTTCGTCGGCTCCCTGCGCGACAATCTGCGGCTGGCCCGCACCGGGGCCGAGGACGCCGAGCTGTGGGCGGCCCTGGGGGCGGTCGACGCGGACGGCTGGGCGCGGGCGCTGGACGGGGGCCTCGACACCGAGGTCGGCTCGGGCTCGGTGGCCCTGACCCCGGCACAGGCCCAGCAGATCGCCCTGGCCCGCCTGGTCCTCGCCGATCCGCACACCCTGGTCCTGGACGAGGCGACCTCGCTGCTCGATCCCCGGGCGGCCAGGAATCTGGAGCGTTCGCTCGGCAGGGTCCTGGACGGCCGCACGGTCGTCGCCATCGCCCACCGGCTGCACACCGCGCACGACGCGGATGTGATCGCCGTGGTCGAGGAGGGGCGGATCAGGGAGCTCGGCAGCCATGACCAGCTGGTGGCTGCCGACGGCGCGTACGCGGCGCTGTGGCGGTCCTGGCACGGGTGACCGCGCGGGCGGGGCAGGGGGTGTGCGACGGCTCAGATGACGTTGAGCGCGGCCGCGCACCCCACTCCGCCGAGCAGCATGAACACCGGCATCAGCACCTTGAGCTCGACCCAGCTGCCCGCTCGGAAGCGCATCGCCTTGGGCGGGCCGATCGGGTACCAGCGCTTGCGGCCGATGGGGATGGGCCACAGCACCGGGCAGCCGGAGACCGTGAGCGCGTCCCCGATGTCGTGCACCAGGGCGCCCAGGACGATGGGCAGGCCCAGCCACAGGTACTCCTGGCCGGGCTGTGTGAACAGCCAGTCCGACCCGTTGCCCGGCTTGTCGAGGACTCCGGCGAGGATCCAGGCGCTGGTACCGGCGAGCAGCCACACCAGGACGTCGCTGCTGGAGCCGCGTGCCGCCCGCCACAGCAGGCCCTCGATGGCCAGCACCATGTGGACGAAGAGGAGGGCGAGGACCGCCCAGCGTCCGCCGAATATCGCCGCGGCGGAGGCGCCGGCGCCGATGAGGACCGCCCACAGCCAGGTGTGCGTGAGGGTACGGTGTCCGCCGGAACGGCGCGGGTCGCCCTTCATGCGGGTTGCCTTGTAGACCGCGTACGACAGCTTGTCGACGATCTCGCACAGGCCGCGCGACACCGGGCCGAAGGCCCGCGAGATGGTGGCCGCCTTGTGGTCCAGGTCGGGGGCGAGGGCCGCGCCCGCGCAGATCAGTGCCCCGACGAGCACGACGGGCCAGGGCATGGGGTGTCCGGCGGCGGCCGCGGCCGCACCCACCCCCAGCCAGGCCGCTGCTCCTGACAGCGAATGTGCCGGTCCCATCATGGCTGCGTTCCGCCCCATTCCACTTGTGTCGGCGCCCAGTTGTCCCCACCCGGGCCACCACGTGCTGACGCTCCGTCGGCGCCACAGCGTACCTTTCGTGATCTTCGTGCAGGCAACCGATTCCCGGATCGGGTCGGAAGGCAGGCAAGATGGGGGCGTGACCCTTATCGATCAGCTGCCGCAGACCGCCGACCCCGACGCCCTCTACGAGGCTTTCGAGTCGTGGGCCGTGGAGCGCGGGATCACCCTCTATCCCCACCAGGAGGAGGCGCTGATCGAGGTGGTGTCGGGGGCGAACGTGATCGTCTCGACGCCCACGGGGTCCGGAAAGAGCATGATCGCCGCCGGTGCGCACTTCGCGGCGCTCGCGCGGGACGAGGTCACCTTCTACACCGCACCGATCAAGGCGCTGGTCTCCGAGAAGTTCTTCGAGCTGTGCAAGCTCTTCGGCACGGAGAACGTCGGCATGCTCACGGGTGACGCGTCGGTCAACGCCGACGCCCCCGTGATCTGCTGCACCGCCGAGATCCTCGCGTCCATCGCGCTGCGCGACGGGGCGCGGGCCGACATCGGCCAGGTCGTGATGGACGAGTTCCACTTCTACGCGGAGGGCGACCGCGGCTGGGCCTGGCAGATTCCCCTGCTCGAACTCCCCCAGGCGCAGTTCATCCTCATGTCGGCGACGCTCGGCGACGTCGCCATGTTCGAGAAGGACCTGACCCGGCGCACCGGCCGCCCCACGTCCGTGGTCAGCTCCGCGACGCGTCCGGTTCCCCTTTCCTACGAGTACCGGCTCACGCCGCTCACGGAGACGCTGACCGAGCTGCTCGACACCCGGCAGGCCCCGGTCTACATCGTGCACTTCACACAGGCGCAGGCCGTCGAGCGCGCGCAGGCGCTCATGAGCATCAACATGTGCACGCGCGAGGAGAAGGAGAAGATCGCCGACCTGATCGGCAACTTCCGCTTCACCACCAAGTTCGGCCGGAATCTGTCGCGCTACGTGCGGCACGGGATCGGCGTGCACCACGCGGGCATGCTGCCCAAGTACCGGCGTCTGGTGGAGAAGCTCGCGCAGGCGGGCCTCTTGAAGGTCATCTGCGGCACGGACACCCTGGGCGTGGGGGTCAACGTGCCCATCCGTACCGTCCTGTTCACCGCTCTGACGAAGTACGACGGGACGCGGGTGCGGACGCTGCGCGCGCGGGAGTTCCACCAGATCGCGGGCCGGGCCGGGCGGGCCGGCTTCGACACGGCGGGCCTCGTCGTGGCGCAGGCGCCCGAGCACGTCATCGAGAACGAGAAAGCGCTCACGAAGGCGGGGGACGACCCGAAGAAGCGTCGCAAGGTGGTGCGCAAGAAGGCCCCCGAGGGCTTCGTCGGCTGGACCGAGAACACCTTCGAGAAGTTGATCGGCTCGGCTCCGGAGCCGCTGACGTCCCGCTTCCGGGTGACGCACATGATGCTGCTCGCGGTCATCGCCCGGCCCGGCAACGCCTTCGCCGCCATGCGCCATCTCCTCGAGGACAACCACGAGCCGCGCAAGCAGCAGCTGCGGCACATCCGCCGCGCGATCGCCATCTACCGCTCGCTCCTCGACGGCGGCATCGTGGAGAAGCTCGACGAGCCCGACTCCACGGGCCGGATCGTCCGGCTGACGGTCGATCTCCAGCAGGACTTCGCGCTCAACCAGCCGCTGTCGACGTTCGCCCTCGCCTCGTTCGACCTGCTCGACGCCGACTCGCCGTCGTACGCGCTCGACATGGTGTCCGTCGTGGAGTCGACGCTCGACGACCCGCGCCAGATCCTCGCCGCCCAGCAGAACAAGGCGCGCGGTGAGGCGGTGGCGGCGATGAAGTCCGACGGCGTCGAGTACGAGGACCGCATGGAGCGGCTCCAGGACGTCACGTACCCGAAGCCCCTGGAGGAGCTGCTCTTCCACGCGTACGACGTGTACCGCAGGAGCCACCCGTGGGTGGGTGACCACCCGCTGTCGCCGAAGTCCGTGATCCGCGACATGTACGAACGGGCCATGACCTTCACGGAGTTCGTGTCCTTCTACGAGCTCGCCCGCACCGAGGGCATCGTCCTGCGGTACCTCGCCGGCGCGTACAAGACCCTTGAGCACACGGTCCCCGACGACCTCAAGTCCGAGGACCTCGAGGACCTGATCGCCTGGCTGGGCGAGATGGTCCGCCAGGTCGACTCCAGCCTCCTCGACGAGTGGGAGCAGCTCGCCAACCCCGAGGTCATGACGGCCGAGGAGGCCCAGGAGAAGGCCGACCAGGTCAAGCCGGTCACGGCGAACGCACGCGCGTTCCGTGTGCTCGTCCGCAACGCCATGTTCCGCCGGGTCGAGCTGGCCGCCCTCGACAACGTCGACGAACTGGGCGAGCTGGACGCCGACGCGGGCTGGGACGCGGACGCCTGGGGCGAGGCCATGGACAAGTACTGGGACGAGTACGAAGATCTCGCCACCGGTCCCGACGCCCGCGGGCCGAAGCTGCTGCAGATCGAGGAGGACGCCGCGCACGGCCTGTGGCGGGTGCGCCAGACGTTCGCCGATCCGAACGGCGATCACGACTGGGGTATCAGCGCCGAGATCGACCTCGAGGCGTCCGACGCGGAGGGCCGTGCGGTCGTCCGTGTCACGGATGTCGGCCAGCTGTAGGTCCTGACCCGGTCGCACACCCCGGACGCAGCGCCCGGAGCGCGGTGCAGAGATGAGAGAACAACGCATGACGAACCCAGCTGAGCGGCTCGTCGACCTGCTCGACCTGGAGCAGATCGAGGTCAACATCTTCCGGGGCCGCAGCCCCCAGGAGTCCCTGCAGCGGGTCTTCGGCGGCCAGGTGGCCGGCCAGGCGCTCGTCGCCGCGGGCCGCACCACTGAGGGCGAC
Organism: Streptomyces sp. NPDC107517; assembly: GCF_055582645.1. Taxonomy (NCBI): domain Bacteria; kingdom Bacillati; phylum Actinomycetota; class Actinomycetes; order Kitasatosporales; family Streptomycetaceae; genus Streptomyces; species Streptomyces sp. NPDC107517. The sequence continues at coordinate 21,430 of NZ_JBVJPM010000017.1, forward strand.
CGGCCCGTGCACTCGCTGCACGCGTACTTCCTGCGTCCGGGCCGCCCCGGCGTGCCCATCGTGTACCAGGTCGAACGGGTCCGCGACGGCCGGTCGTTCACGACGCGCCGCGTCACCGCCGTGCAGCAGGGCCGCACGATCTTCAATCTGACCGCCTCCTTCCACAAGCCCGAGGACGGGAGCTTCGAGCACCAGCTGCCGCCGGCGCGCGAAGTTCCCGATCCGGAGTCCCTGCCGACGATCGCCGACGAGGTCAAAGCCCATCTGGGCGCGCTGCCCGAGACGTTGGAGCTCATGGCGCGGCGCCAGCCCTTCGACATCCGGTATGTGGACCGGCTGCGCTGGTCCCCGCAGGATGTCGAGAGCGCCGAGCCGCGCAGCGCGGTGTGGATGCGCGCGGTCGGGCCCCTCGGCGACGACCCACTCGTGCACACCTGCGCGCTCACGTACGCGAGCGACATGACCCTCCTCGATGCCGTGCGCATCCCCGTGGAACCGCTGTGGGGGCAGCGCGGTTTCGACATGGCTTCGCTCGACCACGCCATGTGGTTCCACCGTCCCTTCCGCGCCGACGAGTGGTTCCTGTACGACCAGGAGTCCCCGATCGCGACGGGCGGCCGTGGTCTGGCCCGCGGCCGGATCTACGACGCCGACGGACATCTCCTCGTGTCCGTGGTGCAAGAGGGCCTCTTCCGGAAGCTCGGGGAGTGACCGGCGCCGACGACCGGGACGTGTCACTCGCGTTGGCCGTGCGGCTGCGCGAGGACGGCCGACGCGAAGAGGCCCGCGAGCGGCTCGTCGCGCTGTCCACCCGGTTCCCCGACGACGCCGAGGTCGCGTACCAGACAGCCTGGGTCCACGACACCCTCGGGCTCGAGGCCGACGCCGTCCCCTACTACGTGCGGGCACTCGCCGGCTCTGGCCTGAGCGCGGACGACCGGCGCGGCGCGCTGCTCGGCCTGGGCAGCACGTACCGCACTCTTGGCCGCTACCCGGAGGCGGTCGCCACACTGAGCGGCGGCACCACCGATTTCCCCGAGGACAACGCCCTCAAGACGTTCCTGGCCATGGCCCTGTACAACGTGGGACGCGCGCACGACGGGATGCGGCTGCTGCTGACCGTCCTCGCGAAGACGAGCGGCGACCCGGACCTCATCGCGTACCGGCCGGCCATCGAGCACTACGCCAGGGATCTCGACGCCGTCGAATAGGCCCATGCTTGCGAACTGCCGCCGCCGCGGGCCCGGTTCAGGCTCCTCTGCGGCGCAGCCAGCCGAGCAGTCCGCGCGACGGGCGGAGTGGTTCGGTGTCGGGCGGACTCTGCTCGCCCGTACCCTTTGACCGCTCCGCAGGCACCACATCCGGCGCCGGAGGGGCCACCACGGGGAGGCCCGCACCCGGTCGCGGCGCGGGGCGCAGGCCGCGCGCCTCCGCCAGGCTGAGGAGCAGGCTCGCCCTGAGCCAGCTGATCTCGTGCGGGTCGTCCGCCGTCATGATCCGCTCGGCGATGTGTGCCGATGGCGAGTCGGGCGCCCCGTGTCCGGTCGACTCGGGCCGCAGTTCGCTCAGATATCCGCGCTCGTACGGGCACTTGACGACTTCCAGGACCGTCACCGGGTCGAGGAGGGACGCGACCGCTGCGGCGCGCTCCCATGCGTCGTCGCTCTGCCCGAGCAGGTGGCTCGCGTGGCGCGACCGCCAGTTCCGGGGCCGCAGGTCGATCCCCGCGTCGAGGCGGGCGCGCATACGGTCGGGTGCGCGTCCCGTCATCAGCGGTGCGTTGACCTCGGCCGCCGCGAACTCCCTCAGCTCCTCGGCGAGATAGAGCCAGACCACGGCCCTGTAGCGATTCAAGTAGAAGCGAACCGGCGTCAGCATCCCCGCGCGGGCGAGTCGCGTGAACCTGGCTGTGGTGATGTCCATGAGGCCCGCGCCTTCCGTGGTCCCCACGGTCCGGACCTGCTCCCGCAGCGATTCGGGGAAGCCCGCGGTGCCACGCACCCGCTCGATCTCGTCGCGGGCCACGCGGCGGCGCCCGCCGGCGTCGGCCGGTACGGTGCGGACGCGTCCCAGCCGCACTGCCAGCTCGAACTCGCCCCCCTTCAGACCGAGTTCGCGAGCCGCCCTGCTCTGTGCGAGCGAGGCGGCGGGTACGCGCGTGGCCGGTGTCGTGATGGTGTCGCCACCCATGTCTGATCTCCCCCGTGAGTCGTGATCGCTCCCGGGAAAAACCGTAGCCCGAAACCCGCCCGCGCCGCCGAGCCTGTGGATAACTCCGAACGGCCCCGGCGTTTGCACAGGTCAGGAGCCTTCTGCGCGACGGGCTCCCACGCCGAGGTGCTCGCCGACCCGATTGACGAGCAGCGTCATCTCGTACGCGACCTGGCCGATGTCGGCCTCCGCCGAGCTGAGGACGCACAGGCAGCTGCCGTCACCGGCCGCCGTCACGAAAAGTACGGCGTCGTCGAACTCGATCATCGTCTGCCGGACCCCGCCCGCGCCGAAGTGCCGCCCGGATCCCTTGGCCAGACTGTGCAGACCGGACGACACGGCAGCCAGATGCTCCGCGTCCTCCCGCCTGAGGTCACTGCTCGCCCCGGTGACCAGACCGTCGTTGGACAGAACGAGAGCGTGGCGCACATGTTCGACACGCTCCGTCAGGTCGTCCAGCAGCCAGCCGAGCCCCTCGTTGTCCACCATGATCCCGTCTCCCCGTTCCCGATCGCTCCCCTACCCGGAGGATCTGCTTCGCCAGCCTTCCCCACCCTCGGCGTCTGGGCAAGCAGGATGACCCCATGGCACACAAGATGACCGATGAGGAATGGCGTGCGTTCGTCTCCGAGGGGACCCGCACCGCCAAGCTGTCCACCGTGCGGCCCGACGGCAGCCCGCACATCGCCCCCGTCTGGTTCGTACTCGACGGCGAGAACGTCCTGTTCAACACCGGCAACGACACCGTGAAGGGCCGCAACCTCGCTCGGGACAACCGAGTGGCTCTGTGCGTGGACGACGATCGGCCGCCGTTCTCCTTCACGGTGATCGAGGGCCGTGCCGAACTCATCGAGGACCTGGGGCAGGTGCGGGAGTCGGCCACACGGATCGGCGGGCGTTACATGGGCGAGGACCGCGCCCAGGAGTTCGGCGAGCGCAACGGCGTGCCCGGCGAGCTCCTGGTACGCGTACGGATCGAGAAGGTCGTCGCCCTGGCGAGGCTCACCGACTGACGACGGCGCACGTCAGCTCACGGAGTCGAGAAGCCGGGCGGTGTGCATCCGCCCGGCGTACTCGACGAGCCGGATCAGCACCTCCTTTCCCGAGTCGCGGTCGCGGGCGTCGCACAGGACCACGGGTGTCCCGCGGTCGAGGTCGAGGGCGCGAGACACCTCGCGGGCACCGTAAGCACGCGCGTTCGTGAAGCAGTTGACCGCCACGACGAACGGGATGCGCCGGTGCTCGAAGTAGTCCACGGCGGGGAAGCTGTCCTCGAGCCGTCGGGTGTCCGCCAGGACGACGGCGCCCAGCGCGCCCTGTGACAGCTCGTCCCAGAGGAACCAGAAACGGTCCTGCCCGGGCGTGCCGAACAGGTAGAGCGAGAGACCGGACCGGATGGTGATGCGGCCGAAGTCCATGGCGACGGTCGTCGTGGTCTTGCGCTCCACCGCTCCGGTGTCGTCCACGTTCTGGCCGAGTTCGCTGAGCAGTTCCTCGGTGCGCAGGGGCCGGATCTCGCTGACGGCGCCGACCAGGGTGGTCTTGCCCACCCCGAAGCCGCCCGCGACAAGGATCTTCAGAGCCAGGGCGGTGTTGTCGGCGTGGTCGGCATGGTCGGCGTTCGTCTCTTCAGAGTGCTCGGAGGCCATCGATGACTTCCCTCAAGATCTTTTCGTCGGGTAGCTGTGCGGGCGGCACGGGCCGGCTGACCTTGACGCAGCCCATGTCGAGCAGGTCGCCCAGGAGCACCCTGACCACCCCTACGGGGAGGTCGGTGCCCGCGGCGAGTTCGGCGACCGACTGCGTCTCGGTGCGGCACAGCTCGATGAGCGCCCTGTGCTCGGGTCCGAGCGCCGTGTCGTCGTCCTTGCCGGGCGCGGCGTCGTCGAGCTTGACGAGTGCGATCAGGTCGAAGCGCACCCCTCTGGGCCCGGGTGACGTGCGCCCGCCGGTCATCGCGTACGGGCGGACCAGGGGCCCGGCCTCGTTGTCGTACCACTGGCTGCCCGACCGGTCGGGGCTGCCCGGTCCCTGGTCGTCCCTGTGCCCGTGATCGTTCATCGTCGTGGCCGTCCGGTCATCCGGCGGCGGGCGGGTGCGCGGCGAACCGCGGTGGGGTGTAGAGGTGTTCGCCGACCCGCTTGACCATGCGGGCCATCTCGTACGCCACGAGGCCGATGTCGGCGTCGGCCGTGCTGAGGACGGCGAGGCAGGAACCGTCGCCCGCGGCCGCGACGAAGAGAAAGCCGTCGTCCATCTCCACCATGGTCTGGCGGACGCCGCCCGCTCCGAAGTGCCGGCCCGCCCCCTTGGCGAGACTGTGGAAGCCGGAGGCGACGGCGGCCAGGTGTTCGGCGTCCTCGCGGCCGAGTGCGCTCGACGCGCCGACGGCGAGTCCGTCGTTGGACAGGACGACCGCGTGCCTCAGCTCGGCCACGCGCTGCACCAGGTCGTCGAGGAGCCAGTCGAGTTCTCCGGACCGGGGCGCGGCGTCCATGGTCGGGTCCTGGATCATGTGGGATCTCCTTCGGTGCTGTCGCTGCGGGGCACGGGTCCTGAGCCGGCTCCTGGTGGACGGCCGCCGCCCCGGACCCAGCCGTCACGGAACGCCGCCATGCGCTGTCGTGCCTCTTCGGGTGTCCGTGCGTCGGATTCCTGGCGCTGTGCGGCGCCGTTCTGCTCCTCGGGCCGCTCGCGCAGCTGGGGCGCGAGGCTCGCCTGCCGCACCCGCCTGGGCAGTCCGTCCGGTGATGCGTCGTCGGTGCCGTCTGCGTTGTTCGCGGGCTGCCTGTGCAGGCGCAGGGTGGTGACGCCCGGGGGCGTCGGGGTGTCGTGAGCCTTGTCGGCGTCCGGCACGGCGTGTACGGCGGCGGCGATGGCGGGGCGTGGCCCCTGGGCGGGCACGGAGTTGCCGTTCATGTGAAGTGCTTCCGGGTCGGGCACGCGCGCGTAGTGGTGCTCCGTCGCGTGTTCCTGGGTGGTGTCCGCCCCTTCCGGGGTTCCGGCGTGCAGCAGGGGTGTGGGCAGCAGGACGACCGTGGTGGTGCCGCCATAGGGCGAAGTGCGCAGGTGCACCTTGATGCCGTGGCGGTGGGCGAGCCGGCTGACCACGAAGAGCCCGAGCCGGTCGCTGTCGAACAGGTCGAGCGCTTCGGAGTGGGCGATGCGCTTGTTGGCCTCTGCGAGGGTCTCCTTGCCCATGCCCAGGCCGCGGTCCTCGATCTCCAGGGCGTAGCCGTTTCCGACGGGTTCGCCGCTGACGCGCACCTTGGTGTGCGGTGGGGAGAACTGGGCGGCGTTCTCCACGAGTTCGGCCAGGAGGTGGGTGAGGTCGGCGACCGCGGCGCCCTGTACGGAGGCGGCGGGCAGTTGCCGTACCTCCACGCGCGCGTAGTCCTCGACTTCGGAGACGGCCGCGCGGACCACATTGGTCAGCGAGACGGGGGTACGCCAGGCGCGGCCCGGGGCGGCTCCGGAGAGGATGATCAGGCTTTCCGCGTGGCGCCGCATGCGGGTCGTGAGGTGGTCGAGGCGGAAGAGGTCGCTGAGTTCGTTCGGGTCCTCGGCCCTGCGCTCCATGGTGTCGAGGAGGCCGAGCTGACGGTGGACGAGGACCTGGCTGCGGCGGGCGAGGTTGACGAAGACACCGGAGATCCCGCTGGCGAGTTCCGCTCGTTCGGCGGCGGCGCGCAGGGCCGCCCTGTGCACGGTGCCGAGTGCCTCGGCGACCTGTCCCGTCTCGTCCTCGGCGGGAGGGCCTTCCGGCGCTTCCGCACGGACGTCGATCTCCTCGCCGGCGCGCAGTTTCCGCATGGCGTGCGGGAGTTTGCGCCGGGCGATCTCCAGTGCGGTGTTGCGCAGGCTGATCAGTTCGACGACCAGGCCTCGGCCGATGCGTACGGAGATCACGAGCGAGGCGGCGACGGCCAGCAGGCCGAAGAGGACGGCGGCGCCCGCGGGCGTGAGCAGTCCGCGGGCGAACGGATCCGCCCGGACCGCTGCTGTGCGCGCCGCGTCCGCCTCGATCGAGCGGAACCGGTTCTGCACGGTCGTGTGCGCGCTGTCCCAGGTGAGTGCGGGCGCCTCGTCGAGCGCCGCGCGACCGGGCCGTGCGGCGATCGCTTTGTCCTCGACGGCGCGTACGTCGCCGTACGCGCTCCCCGCCACGAGGCTGCGCCAGGCGGTCCGTTGCGGTGCCGGGAGATCGGCGACGGCCGCTTCGGCGAGGGTCCTTCGGGTGTCGACCGCTCCCGTGAACAGCCGCAGCCGTGCGCCGTCCAGCGAGCCCGCGAGCCGTGCGGCGGTGAGCAGGGAGTCCTCGCGGGCGAGCATCTCGCCGGACCGTGAGAACTCGAGCAGCACGCGCGCGTCGGAGCCGAGTCGGTCGTCCTGGATCCCGGTCACCGCTCCGTTGACGGCGAACGCCGAGTCGATCGTCTTCGTGTACTGCTCGTACGTCCCCTCCCAGCCGGTCCGCCGGCCGAGCACCGCGCTGCGCACGGAGCGCAGCTTCTCGGCGCCGGAGACGAACACCGAGAGGCGCTCACCGAGCAGGGCGGGCAGATCGGCGCCGTCCGTGACGGTGTTGCCTTCGCCGAGGCGGAGCTTCGCCACGGCCTTGTCGGTCGCCGAGGTGCGCGTCCTGAGGGCGTCACCGCGGTCGGCCGCGGGCTTGGCGGCGTACGCGACGGCCGCGGTGCGTTCGGCCTGGAGCGCGGCGACCGCGTCGGCGACCGGGCCGCGAACCGTGGAGTCGACTCGCTGCAACTGCCGCATACGGGCGACGTCCTGGGCGGTGGTGACTGTCGCGTACGCCCACAGAGCGAGCAGGGAGACGACGGGCACCATCAGCAGGCACACGATCTTGGCGCGGACGGTACGGGGCCGCAGCCCTCGGCCGCCCGCGCGCGTGGGAGGCACGACAGGAGCGGACGGGCCGTCCGCTGTGTGGTGCTCTTCCGCGGGCGGTCCGGCGTGCGCGCGCCGTCCGCGCGCCGGGGGCGCGGCCTTGGGCGGCGCGCCGTTGATGGGGGTCCTACGGGGTGTACGCATGGCCTCCTCGCTCGTGGTGCGCTCGTGGTGCGAAGGGTGACGGTGCCGGTCCGCTGTCAGCGGGCGACGCTCTCGACGGGTCGCTGGGCCGACGCGGAGGCCTCGCGCTCCCCCGAGGTGGGGGACAGCGCGACGAACGCGGAGGTCAGGAACAGGTAGGACCCGAGGCCGACGGCGAGGGGGAAGATGAACTGCATCGCCGTCGCCCCGGGCAGGGTCGCTGCGGAGGGCGCGACCTTCACGCTCACCGCCATCATTCCGGTGTAGTGCATGCTGGTCACCGCGCCTCCCATGACGAGGGAGGCGACCGCGACGGCGGCGGGCGACTTGATGTTGAGCCCCGCCCAGAGGGCGGCTGTCGCGGCGACGACGGCGATGGCGACGGAGAGCCCCACGAGCAGCGGGTCGTAGCGCACCTGGCCGTGCAGGCGCAGCGCCGCCATGCCCAGGTAGTGCATGCTCGCGACGCCGAGCCCCGTGGTGAGCCCGCCGAGTGCGAGGGCCCGGTTGCGGTCGCGGCCGTAGCCGACGGCGAAGACGCCGACGCCCACGACGGCCACCGCGACGACCAGGCTGACGACGGTGAGCGGCACGTTGTACCGGATCTCCGTACCGGTGATGCCGAAGCCGAGCATCGCCACGAAGTGCATCGTCCAGATGCCGGTACCGATCGCGGACGCCGCCGTGATCAGCCAGTTGCGCCGCGAACGGCCGGTGGCACCGAGGGCGCGGACGGTGCAGCGCAGACCGAGCGCGGCGCCGATGGAGGCCATCACGTATGACAGCACGGGGGTAAGCCAGCCGAAGGTGGCGTGGTCCAGGTGTCCCATGGCTCCGGGACGCTAGACCTCTCGGGGGCGCAGAGCAGGGGCGCATTTCGAAAGGTGCTGGAATATGACAGAGAGACGCACCTGAACGATCGCGTCAGGCTCGAACATGTGCACCGTCCGCGCATACGGCGGTTTCGGTTCGCATCGGTTCTCATCGGTCGCATGCGGAGTTTTCGATCGCCCACACGCGCCTGCCCGCCCGCCCACACGCGAGGGATCATGGAGTCATGAGCGACGACCACACGCACGTACAGGAGTTCTTCTCGGCCCGCGCGGCCCACTGGGACACACGGTTCCCCGACGACGGTCCGCGCTTCGAGGCGGCCGTCGCCGAGCTGGGGCTCCGCGCGGGCGACCGGGTGCTCGACGCGGGATGCGGCACAGGGCGCGCCCTGCCGGCGCTCAGGGACGCTGTGGGGCCTTCGGGAGCCGTACTCGGCGTCGACCTGACGCCCGCGATGCTGGAGGCCGCCGTGCGGGCGGGACGGGATCGCGCCGGCTCGCTGATGCTCGCCGACGTGACGCGCCTGCCGGTACGGTCCGAGTCGCTCGACGCCGTCTTCGGCTCCGGACTTGTCGCGCACCTGCCCCAACCCCGGGAAAATCTGCGCGAGTTGGCGAGGGTGGTGCGCCCGGGCGGGCTCCTCGCACTGTTCCACCCCATCGGGCGGGCGGCACTGGCCACCCGGCAGCGCCGCGAACTCACCCCGGACGACCTGCGCGCCGAACCGAACCTCCGCTCACTGCTTGCCGGTTCGGGCTGGCAGATGACGTCGTACGTGGACGAGGACGACCGTTTCCTGGCGCGGGCGGAGCGCCGGGCCTGACGCCCCAGGGGCATTGACCCCGTTGCCCCATTGCCCCGCTGCCGGGTTACGCGATGGCGTGGTCGCCCGCGACCGCCGCCGCGAAGGCCTCCGCGTTGTCGAACATGATGTTGTGCCCGGCGTCGGGCACGGTGCGCACGCGCACGCCCGCGGCCTCCAGGCCCGCGCGGTCCGCGAGTTCACCGCTGCGCGCACCCTGCAGATACAGGCGGTCGATGTCCAGGTCCATGAGCATCCGCCGCATGGTGGGGCGGGTGCCGCGAGCGAGCCCGACGGCGGTGCGGTGCAGGGCGAGGGGGTCCGCGAGGCGCATGGTGGCCGCCCACAGGGGGCCGATCTTGGCGAGCACGCGCGCGTGGCCGCCGCCCGTGACGTACTCGTCCTCCCCGTAAGAGGCGATTCCGCTGCTGCCCTCCACACGGGGAGGGTACGGGTCGAGGTTGGCCTCGGTGAGCACGAGCCGTGACACGAGGTCGGGGCGGCGGTGGGCGAGGACGATCGCCACGGCGCCGCCCATGCTGTGCGCGACGAGCTCGGCACCGGACGCGCCGGATGCGTCGAGAGCGGCCGCCAGAGCGTCGGCATGGCCGTCCAGCGAGTACCCGAAGTCGGCGGGCCGGTCACTGATGCCGTGCCCCGGCAGGTCGACGAACAGCGAACGACGGCCGACGAGTTCGGGCCTGCCGGCGATGTGCGCGTGGTAGACGGTCGAGGCGGACCCCAGCCCATGGACGTACACTCGCGGCGCCCCGTCCCCGTCGGCCTCGACCCAGCGGATGTGGCCCTCCTGCGAGTCGAACCGGGCCTGCTTCATCATGCGCCCCCACTCCCTCTCCCCAGCAACCGCACAGCCCCGCTCTTACGGGGCACTCCGTAGAGCATACATCGGTGCCGATGTATTACCAGATCGATGTACACCGAACTCGGAGGAGGTGCGGCACAATGAGTGCATGCTGGAACTCGCCATCCTCGGCTTCCTCCACGACGCCCCACTGCACGGTTACGAGCTGCGCAAACGGATCACGGCACTGACCGGCCACGTGCGGCCCGTCGCCGAGAGCACGCTCTATCCGGCGATCAAACGCCTGGAGAAGGCGGGCCTGCTCACCCGCGAGACACAGCCAGGGTCGGTCGCGGCCCAGCGCCACGTCCTCAGCCTGACCGCCGCGGGCCGGGAGGAACTCCGCGGCAGGCTGGCGGAGCCCGGGCGGGCCGACATCACCGACGAGAACCGCTGGTTCACGGTCCTCGCCTTCCTGAGACACCTCGACGACCCCTCGGCACAGGCGGCGGTGCTCGGGCGCAGGCTCGCGTTCCTCGAGGAACCGGCCAGTTTCTTCTACGACGGCGAACGCCCGCTGCGTGCCGAGGAGTTGGACGACCCGTTCCGCCGCGGCATCCTCACCATCGCCCGCGCGACGAGCCAGGCAGAACTCGTCTGGCTGCGTTCCACCCTCGCGGACTTGCGAGCACCGTAGACGAATCGCCTTCGGAACCCTTCTGGCGCTCGAACTCCAGCTCTACGTTGGTCATGTGACGCACCGTCGCACACGACACAGAGGGAAGGTGGCGTACATGTTCGACAGACTCCGCAAGGCCTTGACCACACGGACACCGGCCGGCACAAGCGTCGCCGAACGGCCCCGCAAGCGGCCGCACAACCTGTTCGAGGCGGCGGCCACCTATGTCTCCGCATCCGTCGAGGACGACGAGGACAGGCTCGCCGAGGCCGCCACGTGGGTGTCTCCGGAGGCCCTGACGTTCGGCATCAACGAACTCGCGTGCCGCGCGGTCGTCGCACTCGCGCGGGAACGCGACGAGTCACCGCAGGTCGTGGCGCGGGCGCTGCTCGGCCTGCCCGCCGCCACCTGACCCGCGAAGCCCGTCGGCTCTCCATGGAAGGCACACGAAGTGCACACGGGATCTTGGCAGGGTCCGCCCACGGGCCGCCACACCGGGTCCCCGGGGAGAATTTCCAGCTCAACGCCCTCGACGATCTCCACCGCGACTGGTTAGGGTGCGCCGACGGACGAAGCTCAGGGGAGGCTGGCATGGCCGGGACGGACGACGCGGTCGCCGCCGGGGACGACGCGCTGTACGTACTGACGGCGGTGTTGCTGACCCCTGCGAAGTTCCCCAGTGTGCTCGGGGACGACTACCCGGAGGCATGCGCAGCACTCGGGCTCGCCCCCCTCGCCGACGGGTACGGGCTCGTACTCGGGCAGGACGGGACGGGGGCGCGCTGGACCGTCGTCATCGACGACGTGTCCCTCGTCGCCGTCGCCATCGCATCCTGGGACTGCGGCATGGAGTACGAGCTGTCGCCCGACGAGCGCACGGTGGTCTCGGCCCTGCCGGGATGGCCGCTCGCCCTGTCCGTGTCAGCGCCGGGCGTCCCCGCCCCGCACGACCCGGAGCACGACCCCGAGATCATGGACGGTCCGCCCCTCACGCCGCCGAACACGGAGACGTGGGGCCCCGCCCAACGGCGCCTCGGCGCCGACGAGATCGCCCTCCAGTGGGCGTCCTGGCGGGACCAGATCGACGACAGTGCGTTCTTGACGGACGGCACGGACACCACGGACAGCACGCGCGGCGCGGACGCCACGGGTGGCCCGGAGGGCTCCGAGGGCGCGGCTGGTGCGCAGGCCCCGGAGGGGGCAGACGGGACGGGCTCCGACCGTCCGGACACCGAGAGCACGAACAGCACAGCCACCCCCGGTTCCGGCGACGCCACCGTCGCCGCTCCCGCGGCAAGCGACCCCGAGGCGCAGAGCGCCCGTGCTCCGCACACCGGCATCCGGCGGGTCCTCGCCGAGGTGCGCGCCTACGTGGACAGCCCTCCGCCCCTGGGCCGTGTCCGGTCGGCGTTCGCGTCCGGGGACGCCAGGACGCTCCGGGCCGACGGTCCCGGCTGGTCGATGGTGGCCCGGACGGACGACATCGCGTTCGTGCTCCTGGACGAGGAGCCCGGTGAGGTGCTGCCCGTGGGGCGGGGCACCGAGCTGCCCGGCCTCCTGGAAGCGCTCGACAAGATGGCCGTGCGTCCCTCCTGACCCCTCCCGCGGCGGGCCGGCCGGCCCGCCGCGCGCAGGCCGCCCCGAACCCTTCGCCCCACATATCGCTCCCCTCCCCCATGTGGCGCCGGCCCATGGCCCGGTGACTGGTCCCGCCCGCACGATGGCCCCGCTCGTCACCCTTGCCGGTCCCTCGTCGTCGCGGAGGCTCACCATGCGCGTGCCCGGAACAGTCCCCCTCTTCGCCACCGCCCTGCTGGCGCTGGCCGTCTCGGGGTCGGCGCCCGCAGGAGCCGCCACGGAGAGCGGCGCAGACCGGGCCCACTGCGCACACCAGGAGCGGGTGCACGTCCCGGGTGCCGCCCTTCAACAGAGCGCCTGCCTGGACGACTTGACGACCTCGGCCCTGGCCGGAACCCCGTACACCGACACCGCCGACCAGGCGGGCCTCACCGCGAAGGGGACCCGCAACCCGTCCGGCGTCCCCGGTTCGCAGATCGACGGGTACTTCCCGGACGACTCCACGTCGAACGCGACGCACGGCTGGCAGCACGATGCCCAGTTCGTGATCAGGCTGCCCGACCACTGGAACGGCGGCCTCGTGGTGACCGGCTCACCCGGAAACCGTAAGCAGTACTCGACGGACGCGGCGATCTCCGACCGCGTCCTGGCCCAGGGTTACGCCTACGCGGCGACCGACAAGGGCAACACCGGGCCCGACTTCTACCGCGACGGAAAGCGCCCCGGCGACGCGATCGTCGAGTGGAACAACCGAACCACTCAACTCACCAGAGCCGCGAAGAAGGCGGTGGCCCAGCGCTACGGGCGGGCCCCGCGGCGGACGTACATGACCGGGATCTCCAACGCCGGCTATCTGACGCGCTGGCAGCTGGAGAACCATCCCGAGCTGTACGACGGAGGCGTCGACTGGGAGGGCACCCTCTGGACCGCCAACGGCCCGAACCTGCTCACCTCACTGCCGACCGCCGTCGCCTACGGGCTCGGCAAGGCCGACGCCGACGATCTGTACCGCGTGGGCTTCGCGCACGGCTCCGAATTCCTGTGGGCCTACCACCAGAAGGCCTACTGGGGGATCACGCAGAAGATCTACCGCGCCGAGTTCGACCCCTCGTACGACTCCAAGTGCCCCGGTCCGTCGGCGGGTTCGACGACGGACGAGCTGCTCGCGCCGTGCGCGTCCGACGTCTCCTACGACTATGCGGCACGCCCCGCCTCCGTACACCGGGCCGTCGCGCGGGTCGCGCTGAGCGGGCGGATCGGCAAGCCGCTGATCACGCTCCAGGGCGATCTGGACACCCTGCTTCCGATCGCGGCCGACGCCGATGTGTACGGGCGGATGGTCGACGACCGGGGGCGCGGCCGCCTGCACCGCTCGTACACCGTGCAGGACGGCACACACACCGATGGCCTCTACGACACCTATCCCGACCGGCTCCGGCCCGTGCTGCCCTGCTACCGGTCCGCGTTCGACCTGCTCACCGCTTGGGTGGAGGACGGCGCGCGGCCGCCCGCCGACCACACGATCGCCAGGCCGGCGAGCGGCGACGTCGTCAACAGCTGCTCGGCGACGGCAGCGGCAGCGACCACCCGCCCGTAGCGCCGCCCGTCAGCGGCCCAGCTCCCTGCGTGAGGCGCGGCGGAGCCTGCGCCGCTGGGAGGGGTCAAGCGCCAGATAGGCCGCCGTGGGCACCCCGAGCACGATCAGGAGTGACGCCCACCAGGGCAGCCAGATCAACAGGATCAGTCCGGCCGCCACACCTCCTGCGGCGATCTTCGCGTTCCTCGACATGTCCGTCGCCTCCTTCGGGGGCTGCAAACCGCCCTCGCCATGAGAGGCGGGCCCCCGCCTCTACTCTCTGAAACGGACTCGCGGCCCGGGCGGTTCCTGTTCACGACCCTGAGACACCCCTGAGCCTCCACCCTGACGCACCCCTGAGCCCGGCGCGGCCCCGCGCAGCCCCAGGCAGGACGCACGCCCTGAGCCCCGGGCGGGGAACCCGGGGCTCAGGGCTGCACAGGACCCGCCGGGAAGGTGGGTCACTCCATGCGCAGCGGCTCCCCGACCTCGTACATGTGGCGCAGCGCCTGCCGGTAGGAGTCGACGAGTCCGGTCTCCGTGAAGGGGATGCCCAGGTCGCGGCAGTGGGCCTTGACGAGGGGCTGGGCCAGGCGCAAGTGGGGGCGGGGCATGCTCGGGAAGAGGTGGTGCTCGATCTGGTAGTTGAGGCCTCCGAGGAACCAGTCGGTCAGCGCGCCGCCCTTGATGTTGCGGGAGGTGAGCACCTGCCGGCGCAGGTGGCCCCAGCGCTCGCCGTCCGGGTCCGGCATCTCCATGCCCTTGTGGTTCGGCGCGAAGGCCATACCGAGGTGCAGGCCGAAGAGTGCCTGGTGGATCGCCGCGAAGGCGAGGGCGTGGCCGAGCGGCATGGTGGTCAGGAGCAGGGCCACGTAGCCGACGACGTGGGCGACGAGGAGGAGTCCTTCCACGGTGCGTTCGCGCGGGGACTGGCGGCGCAGGTCCTGGAAGCCGGACAGCTTCAGGGCGAGGCCCTCCAGGAGGGTCAGCGGGAAGAACAGCCAGGCCTGGTTGCGGGTGAGCCAGCGGCGGAAGCCGGAGCGCGTCGCGGCCTGCTCGCTCGTGAAGACGAGGACGTCGGCGGCCACGTCGGGGTCCTTGTCGATGTGGTTCGGGTTGGCGTGGTGCCGGTTGTGCTTGTCGTTCCACCAGCCGTAGCTCATGCCGAGCAGGAGATTTCCGTGGATGAGCCCGATGAGCCGGCTCACGGCGCGGTTGCCGGTGATCTGCGCGTGGCCGGCGTCGTGCCCCACGAAGGCGGTGCGCGCGCAGAGCACCGCGAGGACGGGAGCGAGGGCGAGGACCCACCAGGAACCGCCGATGAGGGCCATGCCCGTGCCGACGGCGGCGAGGGACAGGGCGTTCAGCGCGATGTTGCGCACGTACCAGCCGGTGCGCCGCTCCAGGAGGTCCTGGCTCTTGACGGTGCGCAGCAGCGGCGTGAACTCGCTTCCTTGCGGCTGCGTCCCGTTCGTACCTGAGGAATGGTCCACTACGGGTTCGACGGCCAGGGTCATGGCGAGGTCTCCGGTCTCTGGGCATGGCGATAGGCCTGTGACGGGCACGGGAATGGGCATGGCGAGGCGTGGCGAGTGGTGTGGGGATGGACGTACTGTCCGGACGCCCCGCTGACGAGACGCCCTGACCTCAACAAACCTAGAAATCAGCGGCCTTGGGCACCATGACGCCACCACCCGGCTGTGCACGGGGTTAGCACCGCCACCGGCGGGGGGCTAGCTCCACCCCTTTCGGGCGGGAGTGACCGGCGTCACCTTGCGACGCTGCACGTCGGGCGGAGTCTTGGGGTACCCTCGGCGATTCCGCTCGGTAGTCAAATTTGAGGAATACGTCATCGCTGCCCACAGGCGTCCCGTGGCAACACTCCCCGACATCTCCGAACTGGTCCGCTGCTGCGCGGTCTTCGTGCCCGCCGACCCGGCACGCGAAGGAAGAGTCGCCTTCTGGCGCCCCGACGGCGGCCGGCCCCCGCACACGGACGCCGGCACGCCCGAGGAGCTGAGCCTCGCCCTGCCCGAAGACGCCGGTGTCGAGCGCACGTCCGTACCCGCCGTCCTGCTGCCCGTACGCGCCGCGCTGCCGGTCCTCACGCGCGCGCGTGCCACCGCGCAGGCGCACCCGACCGCCGTCTTCTGGGGCGCCGCCTCCGTGCTCGCCCTCCAGTTCGCGGCGCGCGGCCTGCTGCTGCCCGGGCTCACCGCGACCGATCACGACGCCTGGCGCGCGGGTCCGTTGCGGGCCGAGGACCTGGAGCGGGTCAGGGAACTGGCCGCCGCGATGCCGCCCGAGGCCCACGCGACACCCCTGGACGGACCGGAGCCCCTCCGCCTCCCCGCGCCCGAGGCGCTGCTGCGCGCCTTCCTCGACGCAGTCGCCGACACTCTGCCCCGCTCCCCCGCGGCGAGCCTCGCGGCGGGGGCGCCGGCCTTCGCCTCGACCGCGCCGCAGCAGGTGCCCGAACACCGCGCGTGGGCCGCCGATGTCGCCGCGGGACACGACGCGGGCGTGCGGATCTCGCTGCGCGTCGAGGTGCCGGGCCTCGACCCGGCCGCATCGGGAGCCGAGGACGAGGAACGCGTCGCGTTCCGCGCCGTGCTCCAGATGCACAGCGTCAGCGACCCCGCGGTGGTCGCCGACGCCACCGAGGTCTGGGCGGCGTCAGGCGCTTCGGGCAGGGCCTTCGGGCCGCGGGCCCGCATGGACACCCTGCTCGCGCTGCGGCGCGCCGCCCGCGCCTGGACGCCCCTCGCGCCGCTGCTCTCGGCGGCCGTCCCGGACGCCCTCGACCTGGCGGACGAGGAGGTCACCGACCTCCTGGGCGCCGGCGCGCGGGCCCTCGCGGCGGCGGGTGTCGACGTGCACTGGCCCCGGCAGCTGGCGCGCCGGCTGAGCGCACGCGCGGTGATCGGCCCTCCGGGCGAGGGGTCACCCGGAGGGGAGAACCCTGACCGATTCCGGACGGCCACCTCGTCGTTCCTCTCCGCGGACGCCCTCCTCACGTTCAACTGGCGCTTCGCGCTGGGCGGCCAGGAGCTGAGCCGGGAGGAGCTCGACCGGCTCGCCGAGGCCGTCCGGCCCGTCGTGCGGCTGCGCGACCAGTGGGTCCTCATCGACCCCGAGGAGGCCCGGCGCGCCCGCGAGCACCAGGACCGCAAGGTCACGCCGATCGACGCGCTCGGCGCGGTCCTGACGGGCTCCACGGAGGTCGACGGCCGCCGCGTCGACGTCCACCCGACGGGCTGGCTGGCCGAGTTGCGGGAGCGGCTCGCCGACCCGGAGGGCATGGCGCCCGTCGGACAGCCGGCCGCGCTCGCCGCCGACCTGCGCGACTATCAGCTGCGCGGCCTGAACTGGCTGGCCCGGATGACCTCCCTCGGCCTCGGCGCCTGCCTCGCCGACGACATGGGCCTCGGCAAGACGATCACGCTGATCGCCCTCCACCTGCACCGGCAGACGGCCACGGAGACCGCCGCCCCGACCCTCGTCGTCTGCCCCACGTCCCTCATGGGGAACTGGCAGCGCGAGATCGAGAGGTTCGCGCCCGGCACCCCCGTACGCCGCTTCCACGGCGGGCGCCGCAGTCTGGAGGACCTCGATCCCGGTGAGTTCGTGCTCACCACGTACGGCACGATGCGGCTCGACGCCTCGCAGCTCGCGGGCGTCGACTGGGGCATGGTCGTCACCGACGAGGCGCAGCACGTCAAGAACCCGCACTCGGCGACCGCGAGGGAGCTGCGGACCATCGGTGCACGCGCGCGCGTGGCGCTCACCGGCACCCCCGTGGAGAACAACCTGTCCGAGCTGTGGGCGATCCTCGACTGGACGACCCCGGGGCTGCTCGGAAAACTCGGCACGTTCCGCACGCGTTACGCACGCGCGGTCGAGGAGGGCAAGGACCCCGGCGCCGCCCAGCGCCTCTCCCAACTCGTGCGCCCCTTCCTGCTCAGGCGCCGCAAGTCGGACCCCGGCATCGCGCCCGAGCTTCCGCCGAAGACCGAGACCGACCGCGCCGTGTCGCTCACCACCGAACAGGCCGGGCTCTACGAGGCCGTGGTGCGCGAGACGCTCGCCGAGATCTCCGGAGCGGACGGCATCGCCCGGCGCGGGCTGATCGTCAAACTCCTCACCGGGCTCAAACAGATCTGCAACCACCCGGCCCAGTTCCTCAAGGAGGACGCGCCGCGCATCCCCGGCCGCTCCGGCAAGCTGGAACTGCTCGACGAACTGCTCGACACGATCCTCTCCGAGGACGCGAGCGTGCTGGTCTTCACCCAGTACGTGCAGATGGGTCGCCTGATCGAGCAGCATCTGGCCGCTCGCGGCGTGGCCTCGCAGTTCCTCCACGGCGGCACGCCCGTCGCCGCGCGCGAGGCGATGGTGGGGCGCTTCCAGGAGGGCGAGGTGCCGGTCTTCCTGCTCTCCCTCAAGGCCGCGGGTACGGGTCTCAACCTCACCCGCGCCGAACACGTCGTGCACTACGACCGCTGGTGGAACCCCGCGGTCGAGGCGCAGGCGACGGACCGCGCGTACCGGATCGGACAGAACAGGCCGGTCCAGGTGCACCGCCTGATCGCGGAGGGGACGATCGAGGACCGGATCGCGGACATGCTGGTACGCAAGCGGGAGCTGGCCGACGCGGTGCTCGGCTCCGGCGAGGCCGCCCTGACCGAACTCACCGATTCCGAACTGGCCGATCTGGTCGAGCTGCGAGGGGGCGCACGATGACGGACCGTCACGAGTACGAGGACGACCTGTTCGACACCGAAGGCGACAGTGACGGGGCCGGCGCATCGGACGAGGAGCGTGTCTTCGCGGCTCTGGCGGCCGTCCAGGGGCGCGGCTTCGCGCAGTCGTGGTGGGGGCAGACCTGGCTCAAGGCGCTGGAGGACACGGCACTCGACCTTCAGCAGCTGAAGGCGGGGCGCGCACTGGCGCGCGGCGGGTCCGTGGGGGCCGTCTCGGTGCGTCCGGGGCGGGTCACCGCGCTCGTCAAGGACCGGGGTGGCGCCGTGTACCGCGCCGACGTGCTGCTGCAACGGCTGAGCGAGGAGGAGTGGGACCGGTTCCTCGGGATGGCGGTCGAGCGGGCCGGGCACATCGCGGCGCTGCTCGACCGCGAGATGCCGCCGCACCTGGTCGAGGACGCGGCGGCGGCGGGCGTGGAACTGCTGCCCGGTATCGGTGACTTGGAGCCGCGCTGCGGGTGTGACGCGTGGGACCACTGTGCCCATACGGCGGCGCTCTGCTATCAGCTGGCCCGTCTCCTCGACCAGGATCCGTTCGTCCTGCTGCTGATGCGCGGGCGCGGCGAGCGGGTGCTGCTCGACGAGCTCCAGGTGCGCAGTGTCGCGTCCGCCTCGGCCGGGTCCGCGGACGAGGAGACGGACCGGGAGACGGACGAGGGGCCGGTGGACGCGAACGGCATGGACGCCACTGAGGCGTTCGCGGCCGGGAGCATTCTGCCGCCGCTGCCCGCCGCTCCCCCGGTGCCGCCCGAGGCGGCGGTCGTGCCGTCGCTGGACACGGAGACGGAGCCGCCCGCCGGGACGGATGTGGCGGCGCTGG
The DNA here is from genome assembly GCF_055582645.1 of Streptomyces sp. NPDC107517. Taxonomy (NCBI): domain Bacteria; kingdom Bacillati; phylum Actinomycetota; class Actinomycetes; order Kitasatosporales; family Streptomycetaceae; genus Streptomyces; species Streptomyces sp. NPDC107517. The sequence continues at coordinate 40,547 of NZ_JBVJPM010000017.1, forward strand.
AGTTCCTCGGGGCGCGGGCGGCGGCCGAGGCGCACCGGATGCTGACGGATGCGCTCACTCCGGGTCACGAACTTCGCGCCCCGCAGCCCGAATTGACGATTGACCAGGATGCTGTCCGGTTGGCTGCGGGCGCGCCCGAGGCGTGGATCGGGGCCCGGCTCGCGGACGGTTCGGGTCGGGACCGCGAGGGCCTCGCGGCGGCGGTGCTGGCGTGGGAACACGGAGGCACCGCCGCCCTGTCCGTCCTGGAGGACGAGTGGACGCCGGACGCGGAGACGGCGGCACGCGCGCGTACCGCCGTCGAAGCGGCCTGGGACGCCGGGGAGCGCCCGTCGTTGCGGGTGACCCACAACCGGTGGACGGCCACCGGCACGGGAGCGCAGGCGCGCCTGGGCCGCGACGGCCGCTGGTGGCCGTACCGGAAGAACCACGACCACTGGCTCCCGGCGGGTCCTGCGGCCCACGACCCGGCCGCGGCACTGTCGGCTGCCGCCGGGGACGAGTGACGGGACGGCCGACCGGGGCGGGCACACGCGCACCTGCCCCGGCCGGCCATCCGTACAGACACGTGACAGCACATCCGGGTGGGCGGCGAGCTGGCCGCTCACCCGCACCCATCCCCGAACGGCGAACGCCCGCCGGCCACTGGCCCCCTTGGGGCGCGCGGCCCACGACCCTGCCGCCACGCTCTCGGTCACCGCCACGGACGACCGACCACCGGCCGGGGCGGGCGGGCAGCACCCGCTAGCGCTCACTCCCGCTCCCTACCGAACCCACCCCGCCCTCCGTAAGATCCCCGGCGCAAGTGGTCCAGTCCACTCACGCGCTTGGAGTGCTTCATGAACATCGGCCGCCGTACCGTGCTCACCGCCCTCGGCTCCGCCGCCGCGCTCACCGCGTCCGCCTCCTGTGCCTCCGCCGAGAGCCGTACGGCCTCCCGCACCCCGGCCGCCGACGCCCTGGCCCGGCTGCTGCCGCGCCACCACGACCAGGTCACCTTCCGCGCCGTGCCCCACGCGGCCGGCACCGGCGACGCGTTCAGAGTGTCGGGGTCCAGCGGCCGCGTACTCGTCGAAGGCACCACGCCCGCCGTGCAGTTGACCGGCTTCCACCACTACCTGCGTCACCACGCCCACGCGCACTTCTCGTGGAGCGGCGAGCAGACGGAGTCCCTGCCGGCGCGACTGCCCGGTCTCGCCACGCCCCTGACGCGCGTCGCGAACGTCGCCCACCGCTTCGCCTTCAACGACACCAACGACGGCTACACAGGCCCGTATCACGGCTGGGACTACTGGGAGCGCGAGCTCGACGTCCTCGCGCTGCACGGCTTCAACGAGGTCCTCGTGTACCTCGGCGCCGACACCGTCTACCACCGCACATTCCAGGAATTCGGTTACGACGACGCCGAGATGCGCGGATGGATCGCGGGCCCGGCCCATCAGCCGTGGTGGCTGCTCCAGAACATGTCCGGCTTCGGCGGCCCCGTGTCGCGGCAGCTCCTCGACCGGCGCGCGGCACTCGCGAGCAGAATCGTCCGCCGGATCCGCGAGCTGGGGATGACCCCGGTGTTCCCCGGCTACTTCGGCACCGTCCCGCCCGGCTTCGCCGACCGGAACCCGGGCGCGCACGTCGTCCCCCAGGGCGATTGGGTCGGCTTCACGCGCCCGGACTGGCTCGATCCCCGCGACCCGCTCTTCGCCAGGATCGCCGAGAGGTTCTACCGCGTGCAGAGCGAACTGCTCGGCGACACCACCATGTACAAGATCGACCTGCTGCACGAGGGCGGCAAGCCGGGTGACGTGCCGGTCGGCGAGGCCGCGAAGGCGGTCGAGAAGGCGCTGCGCACCGCCCACCCCGGCGCGATCTGGAACATCCTCGGCTGGCAGACCAACCCGCGCCGCGACATCCTCGACGCCGTCGACCGCTCGAAGATGTTCATCGTCGACGGCCTCTCCGACCGCTTCCCCTCGGTGACCGACCGCGAAAAGGACTGGGCGGGCACGCCCTACGCGTTCGGCTCGATCTGGAACTTCGGCGGCCACACGACGATGGGCGCCAACACCCCTGACTGGGCTGCTCTGTACGAGAGTTGGCGCGCCAAGGAGAACAGCTCCCTGGACGGCATCGCGCTCATGCCCGAGGGCGCCGACAACAATCCGGCCGCGTTCGCCCTCTTCAGCGACCTGCCGTGGACGGACGGCCCGGTCGAGCTGAAGAGCTGGTTCGAGCAGTGGCCGGTGCAGCGCTACGGCGGGCACGACGCGCACGCGGTGGCCGCCTGGGACGTCCTGCGCCGCACCGCGTACGGCACCACGCGCGCGGACAGCTGGAGCGAGGGCCACGACGGCCTGTTCGGCGCCCGGCCCGGCCTGGACGTGTCCAGCGGCGCGTCCTGGTCACCGGGCGCGCTTCGCTACGACCCCGGGGAGTTCGCGCGGGCCCTGCCCGAACTGCTCGCGGTGGCACCGCGCTTGCGCCGCAGCACCGCGTACGCCTACGACCTGATGGACGTCACCCGGCAGACGGTCTCGCACCGCAGCCGCATCCTGCTGCCGCGGATCAAGTCCGCGTACGACGCCGAGGACCGCGGGGCGTTCGAGGAGTTGACGAGTGAGTGGTTCACCTGGCTCGGGCTGCTGGAGGAGACCGTCGCCACGCAGCCGCGCCATCTGCTCGGGCGCTGGATCGCCGACGCGCGTGCCTGGGGCGCCGACGAGGAGGAGCGGGACCGTCTCGAGTACGACGCCGTCTCTCTGGTGACGGTGTGGGGTCCGCGTTCGGGTGCCGACGACGGCGGGCTGCACGACTACGCGAACCGCGAGTGGGCCGGGCTCGTCGGCGGCCTCTACACGCTGCGCTGGCGGACCTGCTTCGACGCGCTCGCGGCCGCTCTCGCCGACGGCACCGCCCCTCGACAGATCGACTGGTACGCATTGGAGGACGGCTGGGTCCGCGACCACCCGGCGTACTCCGCACGGCCCTCCGGCGACATCGTGCGCGTCGCCCGCAAGGTCGCCGCGCGGCTCTGACCGCTGCGGCACGGCTGCCGAAGCCGGTGCCCCGCGCCGCGCGAGGGGCACCGGCCGACCTGGTCAGCGGACCGGCAGACCCGAGAGGGTGCGGGCGATCACCAGGCGCTGGATCTCGCTGGTGCCCTCGAAGATCGTGTAGATCGCGGCGTCCCGGTGCATGCGCTCGACGGGGTACTCGCGGGTGAAGCCGTTGCCGCCGAGGATCTGGATGGCCTGGCCGGTGACCTTCTTGGCCGTCTCGCTCGCGAAGAGCTTCGACATGGAGCCCTCGGCCGACTCGAACTTCTTGCCCGTCGTCGCCATCCAGGAGGCGCGCCACACCAGGAGTCGCGCCGCGTCGATCTGCGTGCGCATGTCGGCGAGCTGGAAGGCGACGCCCTGGTTGTCGATGATCGGGCGGCCGAACTGCGTACGCGTCTTGGCGTACTCCAGGGCCTCCTCGTAGGCGGCGCGTGCCGTGCCCACCGCCATCGCGCCGACGGCGGGGCGGGACGCCTCGAACGTGGCCATGGCGGCGTTCTTCACACGCTCGCCGCCGCCGGCCCTGGCGCGCTCACGGGCGCGCGCCATGCGCTCGTCGAGCTTGTCCTTGCCGCCGAGCAGGCAGGAGCCGGGGACGCGTACGTCCTCGAGGACGACCTCGGCGGTGTGCGAGGCGCGGATGCCGTGCTTCTTGAACTTCTGGCCCTGGGACAGACCCGGCGTGTTCGGCGGGACGATGAAGGAGGCGTGGCCCTTGGAGCCGAGCTCGGGGTCGACGACGGCGACGACGACGTGGACGTTGGCGATGCCGCCGTTGGTCGCCCAGGTCTTGGTGCCGTTGAGGATCCATTCGTCCTTGGCCGCGTCATAGACGGCGCGGGTGCGCATGGAGGCGACGTCGGATCCGGCGTCCGGCTCGGACGAGCAGAAGGCGGCGACCTTGACATCGTTGGCGTCGCCGTACATCTGGGGGATCCAGGTGCCGATCTGCTCCTCGGTGCCGTTGGCGAGGACGCCGACCGCGGCGAGCCCGGTGCCGACGATCGACAGGGCTATGCCCGCGTCGCCCCAGAACAGCTCCTCCATGGCCATCGGGATGCCGAGACCCGTCGGGTCGAAGAACTGCTGCGCGTAGAAGTCCAGGGAGTAGATTCCGATCTTGGCGGCTTCCTGGATGACCGGCCACGGCGTCTCTTCGCGCTCGTCCCACTCGGCGGCCGCGGGACGGATCACATCGGCGGCGAACCCGTGGAGCCAGTCCCTGACTTCCTTCTGCTCGTCGTTCAGATCCATCGTGAACTCGGCCATGACCCCTCCAGCACTGCGTACACTTCACACGTTACTTGCGGTAACGGCAGTCTGTTACTCGCCAGTAGACCCTGTCAACTCCCGGCAGCCCGTTCGATGCCCCGAGGCCGTCGAGTGTTACGTTTCGCGTGCGTCAGGCCATCGCACGGGCGGGGAGAAACCTCATGGAGACCACACAGCGGACGGAACAGCAGACGTCTGCCGAGCGTCGGCGGCGAGAGCTGCTGGAGGCCGCGGACCGCGTGGTGCTCCGCGACGGGCCCGGTGCGTCCATGAACGCCATCGCGGCCGAGGCGGGCATCACCAAGCCGATCCTCTACCGGCACTTCGGCGACAAGGGCGGCCTCTACGCCGCACTCGCCAAGCGCCACACCGACGCGCTGCTCGCCTCGCTGCGGGCCGCGCTCGACGCCCCGGCCGAGCGCCGTGAGCGGGTCGAGTCGACGCTCGACACCTATCTCGCGGCGATCGAGGCGCGGCCTCAGGTGTACCGCTTCCTCATGCATCCCTCGGAGAGCGTCTCCGAGAGCGCAGCACCGGGCGAGCAGGGCTTCTACGTCGGCAAGCACTCCGCGCCCCTGCTGCGCCGCATGGGCGAGGAGCTCGCGGAGGTCATCGAGGAGCGCGTCGATCTCGGCCCCGGCAGCCAGCAGCTCGCGCGCGTCTGGGGCCATGGAATCGTCGGCATGATGCACGCCGCGGGTGACTGGTGGCTCGGCGAAAGGCCCTGCTCGCGAAGCGAGTTGGTGCGCAGCCTCGCCGACCTGCTGTGGGGCAGGCTCGCCGCGGCGGGCGACAAGGTGGGCGGGCCGGGCTTCTAGCCCGAGGAACCTCAGGACGCCGTGTCGGTCGCCCAGGGGGCCCGCGCCACCTGGCGCAGGACCCTGCGGCGGCGCCACCCCGTGACGTGGTCCGTGTAGAGCCGCCCCTCCAGGTGGTCGCACTCGTGCTGGAGGCAGCGGGCGAACCAGCCCGTGCCGTGCACCACCAGAGGTTCGCCCCGCAGGTCCACGCCCTCGACGCGGGCATGGTCGAAGCGGGGCGTGCCCGCCTCCAGGCCGGGCAGCGACAGACAGCCCTCCGGGCCGCGCACGACCACCCCGTCCGCGTCGACGAGGCGCGGGTTCACGATGTGCCCGAGGTGACGGACGTCCTCGTCGTCGGGGCAGTCGTACACGAACACCCGCGCGGACTCGCCGATCTGGTTCGCCGCGAGGCCCACGCCCTGGGCGGCGTACATCGTCGCGAACAGGTCCTCCACGAGGCGGCCGAGCGAGGGCCCGAAATCCGTCACCTCCTCGCAGGGCGTGTGCAGCACGGGATCACCGAGCAGGGTCAGGGGTCGTACGCGCCCGGAGGCGCCCGGGATCGAGCCGTGTCGCATGGGCGTAAGGGTACGGTCAGGGCGAACCCCGAATCCGGGGTGGTGCCGCGGTTCGGGCTCAAAGGTGGATCTCGATAGGCTGACTCCCCCAAGCGATGCCGGGGGCAGGCGCGGCGCCGTACGCAAGGAGGATCCAGAACGATGTCAGGCAACTCGGAGCCGCTGACTCCGCGGGCCAAGCTGGCCGTCACGGCGGGCAAGGCGGCCGCGGCGGTGTCCCGCGCGGCGGGCCGCGGCAGCGGATCGGTGATCGGCGGCAAGGTCGCGCTCAGGCTCGACCCCGAGCTGCTCGGGCGGCTTGCGCAGCATCTGGACGTGGTGCTCGTCTCGGCGACGAACGGCAAGACCACCACCACGCGGCTGATCGCGGAGGCCCTGCGCGCCGCCGGCCCCGTCGTGTCGAACGCGCTCGGCGCGAACATGCCCGCGGGCATCACGTCGGCGCTGGCCGGCGGCTCGGACGCGAAGTTCGGCGTGATCGAGGTCGACGAGAAGTACCTCGCGGGTGTCGCCCGCGACACCGCTCCCAAGGCGATCGCGCTCCTCAACCTCTCGCGCGACCAGCTCGACCGTGCCGCCGAGACCCGCATGCTCGCCGAGAAGTGGCGCGAGGGCCTGGCCGGTTCGAAGGCGATCGTGATCGCGAACGCGGACGACCCGCTGGTCGTCTGGGCCGCGTCCTCCTCACCGAACGTGGTGTGGGTCGCCGCCGGCCAGGAGTGGAAGGACGACGCGTGGTCCTGCCCGTCGTGCGGCGGCGTGATGCAGCGCCCCGGCGACGACTGGTACTGCGGCGAGTGCGGCTTCCGCCGTCCGACGCCCAGCTGGGCGCTCCAGGGCGACTACGTCCTCGACCCGCACGGCTCGGCGTGGCCGATCCACCTCCAGCTCCCAGGCCGTGCCAACAAGGCGAACGCGACCTCGTCGGCCGCCGTCGCCGCGTGCTTCGGCGTGCCGCCCCAGGTGGCCCTCGAGCGCATGTACCAGGTGCAGGCGGTCGCGGGACGCTACGACGTCGTGCAGTTCCTCGGCCGTGACCTGCGTCTGCTGCTCGCGAAGAACCCTGCGGGCTGGCTCGAAACGTTTTCCCTGATCGACCCGCCGCCCACCCCGGTGATCCTTTCGGTCAACGCGCGCGGCGCCGACGGCACCGACACCTCCTGGCTGTGGGACGTCGACTACACGCGTCTGGCCGGTCACCCGATCTTCGTGATCGGCGACCGCAGGCTCGACCTCGCCGTGCGGCTCGAGGTCGCCGGCCTGGACTTCCGGGTCTGCGAGAGCGTCGACGAGGCGGTGCAGTCCGCCCCGCCCGGGCGGATCGAGCTGATCGCCAACTACACCGCGTTCCAGGACGTCCGCCGCCGCGTCGGCAACTGAGACCCCGCAGAGGATTCATGAGCATGAGCGACAACGGCCTTCGTCTGGTCTGGGTCTACCCCGACCTCCTGAGCACGTACGGCGACCAGGGCAACGCCCTCGTCGTGGAGCGCCGCGCCCGCCAGCGCCGCCTCGACGTGCACCGCCTCGACGTGCGCAGCGACCAGCCGGTGCCCACCTCCGGCGACATCTATCTGATCGGCGGCGGTGAGGACCGGCCGCAGCGTCTCGCCGCGGAGCGGCTGCGCCGCGACGGCGGTCTCCAGCGGGCCGTGGCCAACGGCGCGATCGTCTTCTCGGTCTGCGCCGGTTACCAGATCCTCGGCCACGAGTTCATCAACGACCTGGGCGAGCGCGAGCAGGGCCTCGGCCTGCTCGACGTGGTGTCCACGCGCGGTGAGGGCGAGCGGTGCGTCGGCGACGTACTGGGCGACATCGACCCGCAGTTGGGGCTGCCCCCGCTGACGGGCTTCGAGAACCACCAGGGCATCACGCACCTCGGCCCGTCGGCGCGCCCCTTCGCGCGCGTGCAGATCGGCAAGGGCAACGGCACGGGTGACGGCACGGAGGGCGCGTTCAACGACACCGTGTTCGGCACGTACATGCACGGCCCCGTCCTCGCCCGCAACCCGCTGATCGCGGACCTGCTCCTGAAGCTGGCCCTCGATGTCAACGCGCTGCCGCCGGTCGACGACCGCTGGTACGAGGCGCTGCGCAACGAGCGGATCACGGCGGCTCAGCAGCCCGCCTGATCGCTGTCCCGCACAAGTGAGCGGGGCAGTCCAGCAGGCGGACGTCAGGTGCGGCCCCGCCCCCTCCCGCCGGTAGGGTGGCGGGGATCCAGCCGGACAAAGTGGTCCGGTCATCGGCCCACTCTGCAAAGGTTCTCGGGCTATGCGTATTGGTGTCCTCACCTCCGGCGGAGACTGCCCCGGCCTGAACGCCGTGATTCGTTCGGTCGTGCACCGTGCCGTCGTCGACCACGGCGACGAGGTCATCGGCTTCCACGACGGCTGGAAGGGCCTGCTGGAGTGCGACTACCGCAAGCTCGACCTGGACGCGGTGGGCGGCATCCTCGCCCGCGGCGGCACGATCCTCGGCTCGTCGCGGGTCCAGCCCGCGCATCTGCGCGACGGCGTGGAGCGGGCCAGGGGCCATGTCGCGGATCTGGGTCTTGACGCGATCATCCCGATCGGCGGAGAGGGCACGCTGAAGGCGGCCCGCCTGCTGTCCGACAGCGGCCTCCCGATCGTCGGCGTACCGAAGACGATCGACAACGACATCGCCGTCACGGACGTCACCTTCGGCTTCGACACGGCCGTCGGCGTCGCGACCGAGGCGCTCGACCGCCTCAAGACGACCGCCGAGTCCCACCAGCGCGTCCTGATCGTCGAGGTCATGGGCCGTCACACCGGCTGGATCGCACTGCACTCGGGCATGGCCGCGGGCGCCCACGCCATCGTCGTGCCGGAGCGCCCCTTCGACATCGAGGAGCTGGCCGCGAAGGTCGGCGAGCGGTTCTCCGCCGGCAAGAAGTTCGCCATCGTCGTGGCCGCCGAGGGCGCCAAGCCCGCCCCCGGCTCCATGGAGTTCGACGAGGGCGTCAAGGACATGTACGGCCACGAGCGCTTCGCGGGCATCGCCACGCGGCTCTCCGGCGAGCTGGAGCAGCGCCTCGGCAAGGAGGCCCGCCCGGTGATCCTCGGTCACGTGCAGCGCGGCGGCACCCCCACCGCGTACGACCGTGTGCTCGCCACGCGCTTCGGCTGGCACGCCGTCGAGGCGGTGCACCGCGGCGAGTTCGGCATGATGACGGCGCTGCGCGGCACGGACATCGTGATGGTGTCGCTCGCCGAGGCCGTCGAGACGCTGAAGACGGTTCCGCAGGAGCGGTACGCCGAGGCGGAGTGCGTTCTCTAGTTCGCTCTTGAAGAGTCTGCCCCCGGTCGCGACCGCGACCGGGGGCAGTTCTACTCTGGTGCGGACAGACAGCCCATAACCAGTACCAATCAGGAGCCGGCGGATGGATCACAGCGGGCACGGCATGAACATGGATCTGCCGCCGTTCACGCTGGGGCGAGGCCTCGTATGGTCGGCGGACCCCTTCTTCCTGATCGGGTGCCTGGTGGCGCTCGGCCTGTACGGCTGGGGTGTCGTACGGCTCGTGCGGCGCGGTGACAGCTGGCAGGTGGGCCGCACGCTGTCGTTCGTCATCGGCGTGCTGACCGTGATGCTGGTGATGTGCACCAAGCTGAACGACTACGGCATGGTCATGTTCTCCGTGCACATGGTGCAGCACATGGTGATCAGCATGCTGTCGCCGATCCTGCTCCTGATGGGCGCGCCGATCACGCTCGCCCTGCGGGCGATGCCGGTGGCGCGGCGCGGCTCGAAGGGGCCGCGCGAGCTGCTCCTGATGCTGCTGCACAGCCGGTACATGCGGATCATCACGCATCCCGCGTTCACCATCCCGCTGTTCATCGCGAGCCTGTACGCGCTCTACTTCACGCCGATCTTCGACACCCTCATGGGTTCGAAGGCCGGGCACATCGCCATGATGGTGCACTTCCTCGCCGTCGGCCTGGTCTTCTTCTGGCCGATCATGGGCGTGGACCCGGGCCCGCACCGCCCCGGCTATGTGATGCGGATGCTGGAGCTCTTCGCGGGCATGCCCTTCCACGCGTTCTTCGGCATCGCGCTGATGATGGCGTCCGGGCCGATGATCGGCACGTACGAGCACCCGCCGGCCTCGCTCGGGATCGACGCGCTGGCGGACCAGACGGCGGCGGGCGGCATCGCCTGGGCGTTCAGCGAGGTGCCCTCGGTGCTCGTGCTGCTCGCGCTGCTCTTCCAGTGGAAGAAGTCCGAGGACCGGCAGGCGCGCCGCAAGGACCGCGCCGCGGACCGCGACGGTGACCAGGAGCTTGTCGCGTACAACGCGTATCTCGCCTCACTGAACACGCGCGGCCGGTAGCGCCCGGCGCCCCTGAGGGGTGACCATGGTGTTCAGCCGTGGTCCGGGCGCTGCGCCGTCCGGGTTGCCGGGAGGAGGCGGGCCATGCCCGGATCGATGAAGACGATGGGGGTGCTCACCGTCGGCGCCCTCGTCGCGGTGACCGCCTACACGGTGGCGCTCGGGAGCAACGGCTGGCTGTGGTTCGGCTGGGTCGTGCTCGGTCTGCTCACCGTCGGGATGGCCGCGTCGCGCAGCACCTGACACATGGCCCGGTGCCGCACGAGAGCGGGTCCCGCGCGTCAGAACCGGAAGACGGACCCGGTCGACGCGTTCATCGTGCAGGCGTTGGCGAACGTCTTCTGCCAGGTGATCTTCTTGCCGCGGTACGTGCCGTTCGCACTCACGGTGACGGGGGCGTAGACCTGGGTGCACATCTCCGGGTCCGGGTTGAGCGCGTCCAGATCCCCCTGCGCCCGGTCGAGTGCGACGCACGCCGCTGCCGCGTGGGGATGGTGCCCCGACGCCCCCGGCTCGCAGCGCAGCAGCTCACCGCGCATCCACGAGCCCTGATCCCCGGAGACGGTGAGGAAGAGCCCCTGGGGCGCGGGCGGGTCGGTGGCGGTGGCGCCGGCGGGGCCGGCCGCGGCGAGGACGGTGAGGGCTGCGGCGGCGAGAACGAGCGGACGCATCACGGGACCTCCGGTGAAGGTGCGGGACGAACGGAGGCCAGGGGACGCCCCGTCCCGGCCGGCCGCCAAGCGGACGCGCCGTGCGGTCCCCCGGTCGAAGGCCGGGCGAGGTCCGAACGGGCTCTCGCGTGCGGGCCGACGATTGGTTACTGTGCGCACGCATCTGGATCCACGGGGAAGGCGGCCCAGCATGTTCTACCGACTGCTCAAGTACGTGATTCTGGGCCCACTGCTGCGGCTGGTGTTCCGGCCCCGGATCGAGGGGCTCGACCATGTGCCGGAGTCGGGCGCGGCGATCGTCGCGGGCAATCACCTGTCGTTCTCGGACCACTTCCTGATGCCGGCCATCCTGAAGCGGCGCATCACGTTCCTGGCGAAGGCGGAGTACTTCACGGGGCCCGGCATCAGGGGCCGGCTGACGGCCGCGTTCTTCCGCAGCGCCGGACAGATCCCCGTGGACCGCTCCGGCAGAGCGGCGGGCCAGGCCGCGATCCGTGAGGGCCTCGGCGTGCTGAGCAAGGGCGAGCTGCTCGGCATCTACCCGGAGGGCACGCGCTCGCACGACGGGCGGCTCTACAAGGGCAAGGTCGGCGTGGCCGCGATGGCGCTCAAGGGGCAGGTCCCGGTGATCCCCTGCGCGATGATCGGCACGTTCGAGGCGCAGCCGCCCGGCCAGGTCATCCCGAACCTCCACCGCGTGACGATCCGCTTCGGCGAGCCCCTGGACTTCTCGCGCTACGCGGGCATGGACGGCGAGAAGGCGATCCTCCGCGCGGTCACCGACGAGATCATCTACGCGATCCTCGGCCTGTCCGGTCAGGAGTACGTCGACAAGTACGCGGCCGACGTCAAGGCCGAGGCCGAAGCGGCCAAGGACAAGGCCCGCAAGTTCCCGCGGATGCCGCTGAGCTGAGAGCGGCGGCCGGGGGTTTCTGCGCACCGCGAAACGCCCTGGGAGCGGCGCCTGCGCGCGGCGTACGGTCCGGTCATGAGGACAGCGGTGGTGATCGGGGCGACGGGGCAGATCGGGCGCGCGGCGGTGCGGGCGCTCGCGGAGGACGGCTGGGCGGTGACGGCGGTCTCCCGCGGCGGCGGACGCGACGCGAGCTGGCCGGGGGACGTGCGGGAGTCCCGCGCCGACCGGGAGGACGACGGAGCGCTCGGCGCGGTGCTCGGGGACGGCGTCGACGTGGTCGTGGACACTGTGGCGTACGGCCCGGCCCACGCCCGACAGCTGGCCTCGTTCGCCGGCCGGATCGGTTCCGCGGTGGTGATCTCCAGCGGGGCGGTCTACGAGGACGACGAGGGGCGCGGCTTCGACACGCAGGGTGAGCCGGACGGGGCGCCCGCGTATCCGGTGCCCATCCCGGAGACCCAGCGGACGGTCGCCCCCGGCGACGCGACGTACAGCACACGGAAGGTCGGGCTGGAGCGGGAGCTGCTCGCGCTGGGCGGCCGGCTGCCGGCGACGCTCCTGCGCGCGGGCGCCGTGCACGGACCGCACTGCCGTACGCCCCGTGAGCTGTACTTCGTGAAGCGGAATCTGGACGGCCGCCGTACGCGCGTGCTGGCCCACGGTGGGCGGAGCCGGTTCCATCCGGTCAGCGTGTACAACCTCGCCGAGCTGGTGCGGCTCGCCGCGGCACGGCCCGGTTCGCGGGTCCTGAACGCCGGGGATCCCGAGGCACCGACGATCGCGGAGATCGGGGCGGAGATCGACGCCGTGATGGGGGTCGAGACGGAGACCGTCCTGGTGGACGGTGCGCCCCCGGAGCCGAACGTGGGTGACACCCCGTGGTCCATCGCGCATCCCGTCCTGTACGACATGGCTGCCGCGGAGCGGGAGTTGGGCTATCGCGCGGTGACGACGTACAGCGCGTCGCTGCCGGGCACGGTGGGCTGGCTGACCGAGCGGCTGAGCGCGGGGCGAGGCTGGGAGGAGGCGTTCCCGGCGATGGTGCGGACCTACACGACGGGGCTCTTCGACTACGCGGCCGAGGACGCGTGGCTGGCGCGGCGCGGCTGACCGCACGGTGACGGCCCGGCCCCCGAGCGGGGGCCGGGCCGTCAAGGTGCTGCCGTCAGACGGTGGCTACGGCTTGGGCGTGGCGTGCGGGGCGCACGTCACATCCTTGCTGTCCGTCCCGCCGGTGAGCAGGTAGGTGTCGACCCGGTCGTTGATGCACGGGTTGGTCAGGCCGGTGACACCGTGGGAGCCCGCGTCCTTCTCGGTGATCAGGCGCGAGCCCTTGAAGCGCTGGTGCAGCTCGACGGCGCCCTTGTAGGGGGTGGCCGCGTCGCGCGTGGACTGGACGATGAGAACGGCGGGCAGGCCCTTGCCGGTCTTCACGTTCACGGGGGTCTGCTGCTTGGTGGGCCAGGTGGCGCACGGCAGGTTCATCCACGCGTTCGCCCACGTCATGAACGGATAGTCCTTGTTCAGACGCGTGTTGTCGCGGTCCCACTTGTTCCAGCTGGTGGGCCACTTGGCGTCGGCGCACTCGACGGCGGTGTAGACCGCGTTGCCGTTCTCCGACGCGGCGTTGCCCGCGGTGTCCGACATGTCGGGGGCCGCGGCGTCGACGAGCGCCTGGGTGTCCCCGGCGACGTACTTGCTCCACACCTGCGCGACCGGCACCCACGACGAGTCGTAGTACGGGGCGCTCTGGAAGAAGCCGATCAGTTCGGCGGGGCCGACGACGCCGCCGATGGGGTTCTTCTTGGCGGCGGCGCGCAGCTTCAGCCACTGGGCCTCGACCTCGGCCTGCGTGCCACCGAGGTGGAAGGAGGCGTCGTTCTTGGCCACCCACGAGGTCCAGTCGTTCCAGCGGCCCTGGAAGGCGACGTCCTGGCCGAGGTTGGCCTCGTACCAGATGTTGTCGCGCGACGGGTCGACGACGCTGTCGACGACCATGCGGCGGACGTGGCCCGGGAAGAGCGTGCCGTACACGGCGCCCAGGTACGTGCCGTAGGAGACGCCCAGGTAGTTGAGCTTCTTCTCGCCGAGGGCGGCGCGGATGACGTCGAGGTCGCGCGCGGTGTTCGGCGTGGTCATCTGCGGCAGCATGTCGCCGCTGCGCTCGGCGCAGCCGTCCGCGTACTCCTTGGCGAGCTTGCGCTGGCCGAGCTTGTCGGCCTCGGAGTCGGGGACCGGGTCGGCCTTGGGGGCCTTCACGAACTCCTGCGGGTCGATGCAGGAGATCGGCGCGGAGTGGCCGACGCCGCGCGGGTCGAAGCCCACGAAGTCGTACGCCTTCGAAGTCTTCGCCCAGAGCGGGTTCTTGCTGGTCACGCGCGTCGGGAAGCGCATGCCGGAGCCGCCGGGGCCGCCCGGGTTGTAGACGAGGGCGCCCTGGCGCTCGTCCTGGGTGCCGGTGGAGCCTATGCGGTCGACAGCGAGCTTGATCTGCTTGCCGTACGGCTTCGCGTAGTCCAGCGGCACCGTCACCCAGCCGCACTGGATGGGCTTGGCTATGCCCCAGTCGGCGGGGCAGTCCTTCCAGTCGATGCCGGCCTTGGCGGCACGGGCCGCCGCGACGGCCGCACCGCGGGCCTCACGGTCCTGGCCGGTCCGGGAGTCCGCGCTCGCCACCGGCGCCGCCATCGCTCCGGCGATCAGGGTCGCCGCCACCAGGGTTCCGGCGGAGCCGATCACCGCCGTCCGGCTGCTTCGACTGGTAAGTCGAGTCCGTCTCAACTGAGGCCTCCGTACATCGATTCGATCATTACTTCGATCGGGTTCTCGATCAGTACGGGGATCCTTGCGCCTGCACCGTCCCTGACAACAGGGACAGTTGACGTTCTTTACCAATCCGATAAACGGTATAACTCGTCCCGGTGAGCGGAATGGGCCCGTACGGTCGTTTGGTTCGGACCGGCCGGGCCCCTTGGGCCGTCGCTCAGGACAGGCGGCGCAGGGCGTCGTCGAGCGTTCCGCGCAGCCGCAGCGCGTCGGACGCGAGGGCCGTGACCAGGACCGCGGGCCCGGCGAGCGGCGTCAGCGCGGCGTTCTCGCCGAGCAGCGCGGGCGACGGCCTGTCCTTCTCGAACTCGGGCCTCACGACCACGAGTTGACCGAGCGCCCGGTGTCCCGCGAGTACGGCGGGGCCGTCCCAGCCGCCGGGGGCGCCGGGGCCGCAGGCCAGCTCCTGGTCGAGCAGCGGCCGGCCCGCGCGGTGGACGGTGAGCCGGCTGGTGAGCCGGCCGGGCTCCTCGGCAGTGCGGCCGAGCACCTGTTCCTCACGCAGCACGAGCCGGGCGCCCGGAGCGAGTTCGGCCCGCGTGGTGACCCGCAGGTCACTCTCGCACGCGGAGATCAACTGCTCGGGCAGCCAGTGCAGTTCGGCCCCGTCGTCGACCGTGAGGCGGACGTCGTAGCGCGCCTCGCCCTTGGTCTGGCCGGGCAGGGCGATCGTCGCGGCGACGGATCCGATGCGCAGGCGGGCACCGGCCGTCGCATGCGCCTCGACACTCATGTGGTCGCCGCCGAGCGGCCCGCTCATGGCGCCGACGAGCATGACGCGCGCGTCGGGACCGGTCGAGCGGATACGGCGCAGGGCCAGGGAGCCCTCTGCGTCGAGGACGGGGAGACAGGTGCCGCCGCGGCCGTCGTCGCTCGCCGTGATGCGGGCCGTGGAGCGTACGCCTGCGGTCATGCCGTCCACGCGGTGAGCTGTGCACGCACCCAGTCGGCGACGTCGCGCACACCGTCGGCGGAGCGCAGGGACTGGAGGACGACGGGGAGTTCGGCGCGCTGTTCCTTGGCGTCGGCGGACATCCGGGCGAGGTCGGAGCCGACGTAGGGGGCGAGGTCCGTCTTGTTGATGACGAGCAGGTCGGCGGTGGTGACGCCGGGGCCGCCCTTGCGCGGGATGTCGTCGCCGCCGGCGACGTCGATGACGAAGATCTGCGCGTCGACGAGGCCGCGCGAGAACGTGGCCGTGAGGTTGTCGCCGCCGGACTCGACGAGGATCAGGTCGAGCGGCCCGACCTCGTCCTCCAGGTCCTCCACGGCCTCCAGGTTGGCGGAGATGTCGTCGCGGATGGCGGTGTGCGGGCAGGCGCCCGTCTCCACGGCGGTGATGCGCTCGGGCGGCAGCACGGCCTCGCGGAGCAGGAACTCGGCGTCCTCGCGCGTGTAGATGTCGTTCGTCACGACGGCGAGGGACAGTTCGTCGCGCAGCGCGCGGCAGAGCGCCGCGACGGTGGCGGTCTTGCCGGATCCGACGGGGCCGCCGAGGCCGATACGAACGGCGCGGCGGGTGCCGTCGGGGCGGCAGGCGTCGGCGCTGACCGCGGCGGGGCCGTCGTGCGAGTGGTCGAGGTGCATGGTGTGACTCCAATCGTTCAGTGGGGAGGCAGGGCGCCCTGAGGCGTGTCCGCCGCGTCGCGTCCTAGGACGCGAACAGGCGTACAGCCCAGGCCGCGTGGGCCTCGGCCCCCACCTCCAACAGCGGCGCGGACGCCGCGGGCAATGAATCCGCCCCTTCGGTGACGGCTCGTGCCGCCGCCTCGGCGGCCGCCGTCGTGACCCGGTCGATGTCGTCCGCGAGGCGCGCGAGCCCCGCCGTCGCGTCGAAGGGGTCGAGGCTGAGCAGCCTGACCGTGGCGGTGGCGGGCCCGCTGACGCTCTCGTACGCGGAGCAGTAGGCGGCGTCGACGGGCCCGAGGCCCGCGGCCCGCGCGGTGAGGCCGAGGACCACCGGCTGGTGGGCCCCCTTGGGGAACCGACGGGCCAGCGCGTCGAGTTCGGGATGCGGCCAGGCCGCGCGCGCGGCGCGCATGAGCTGTCTGCCGAGCCTGCGCGCCGCGGTGCGCAGGGCGGGTGACGGTGTACGGGCGTCGGCGGCCTCGTCCAGGGTGACCGGATCGAGGCCGAGTGCGGCGGCCGCCGCCAGGGACGCCGACACCAGTCCCGTGGTGTGCAGACGGCCCCGGCAGAAGTCCTCCAGGCTCGCCGCGCCCGTGATGCGTCCCGCCTTGACGGCGGCCTCCGCCCCGCCGGAGTGGGCATGCCCACCGGCGGGGAAGCGGCCGTCGGCCAGGACGAGTAGTGCGGCTCGTGTCATGTCTCTTCTTCTCGGCCCGTCAGAACAGGAAGTACCGCTGGGCGAGCGGCAGTTCGGCGGCGGGCGCGGGTTCGACGAGTTCGCCGTCGATGGTGACGGCGAAGCTGTCGGAGGCGACCTCGACCCGCGGCAGCGCGTCGTTCTCCCGCATGTCCGCCTTCGTCCGCCCCCGCGTCGAGCGGATCGGCACGAACTTCCTGTCCAGGCCGAGGCGTTCCGGCAGACCGTCGTCGAGGGCGGTCTGCGTCACGTAGAAGAACGAGTTCGAGGCGGGGGCCCTGCCGTGGGCGCCGAACATGGGGCGGGGCAGGACGGGCTGCGGCGTCGGGATGGACGCGTTGGCGTCACCCATTTGTGCGTACGCGATCTGGCCGCCCTTGATGACGAGCTGCGGCTTGACGCCGAAGAACCGGGGGTCCCAGAGCACGAGGTCGGCGAGCTTGCCGGTCTCGACGGAGCCGATCTCGTGGTCGACACCCTGTGCGACGGCCGCGTTGATCGTGTATTTGGCGACATAGCGACGGGCGCGCCGGTTGTCGGCGCGGGTGTCGCCGGAGAGTTGGCCGCGGCGGCGCTTCATGACGTGCGCGGTCTGCCAGGTCCGCAGGACGACCTCGCCGACGCGGCCCATCGCCTGGGAGTCCGAGGACATGATCGAGATGGCGCCGATGTCGTGAAGGATGTCCTCGGCCGCGATGGTGGTGGGCCGGATCCGGGACTCGGCGAAGGCCAGGTCCTCGGGAACGGCCGGGTTCAGGTGGTGACAGACCATCAGCATGTCGAGGTGCTCCTCGACGGTGTTGACGGTGTGCGGCCGTGTCGGGTTGGTCGAGCTCGGCAGCATGTTGGGCAGCGAGACCGCCGTGATCATGTCGGGCGCGTGCCCGCCGCCCGCGCCCTCGACGTGGAAGGCGTGCAGGGTGCGGCCGGCCACGGCGTCGAAGGTGGCGTCGACGAAACCCGCCTCGTTCAGGGTGTCCGTGTGGACGGCGAGCTGCGCGCCGGTGTCCTCACAGACGTTCAGGCAGGCGTCGATGACGGCAGGCGTGGCGCCCCAGTCCTCGTGGATCTTGAAGCTGACGGCGCCGCCGCGTAGTTGGGCGTACATGGACTCGGCGGACGTGGTGTTGCCCTTGCCGAGGAACCCGATGTTGACCGGGCTCGACTCCATCGCCTCGAACATGCGGGCGAGGTGCCACGAACCAGGGGTGATCGTGGTCGCCTTGGAGCCCTCCGCCGGGCCGGTGCCGCCGCCGATCAGCGTGGTGACGCCGGAGGCGAGCGCCTCGTCGACGATGGTCGGCGAGATGAAGTGGATGTGGGTGTCGATGGCGCCCGCGGTGACGATCTTGCCGTTGCCGGCGAGGATCTCGGTCTCGGGGCCGATGACGAGGTCGGGGTGGACGCCGTCCATCGTGTCCGGGTTGCCGGACTTGCCGATCGCGGTGATCCGGCCGTCCCGTATACCGATGTCGGCCTTGACGATGCCCCAGTGGTCGATGATCACGGCGCCGGTGATGACGGTGTCGGGGGCGCCGTCCGCGCGCGTGGCGCGTGACTGGCCCATGGACTCGCGGATCACCTTGCCGCCGCCGAACACGGACTCGTCACCGGAGCGTCCGGGGCCGCCGGAGCGGTCCTCCTCGATCTCGATCAGCAGGTCGGTGTCCGCGAGGCGGATGCGGTCGCCCGTGGTGGGGCCGAACAGGTCGGCGTAGGCGGCGCGGGAGAGTTCAGCCATCGAGGGCACCTCCGGTCTCGCCCCGCAGGCCGGGCACGATGCGCCGGCCGGCCAGAGGCACGAGTTCGATGTCGACAGGGATTCCGGGCTCGAAGCGCACGGCGGTCCCTGCGGCGACGTTGAGTCGCAGACCGTGCGCTGCGGCACGGTCGAACTCCAGACCGGGATTGGCCTCGGCGAAGTGGTAGTGGGAGCCGACCTGGACGGGCCGGTCGGCAGCGTTGAGCACGGTCAGACGGGTGACCTCGCGGCCCTCGTTGAACACGACGGGCTCGTCCGCGAAGAGGATCTCTCCGGGAATCATGGCAGCGCTCCCCCGTCAGACGATGGGATCGTGGACGGTGACGAGCTTGGTGCCGTCGGGGAACGTCGCCTCGACCTGCACGTCGTGGATCATCTCGGGGATGCCCTCCATCACGTCGTCGCGCGTGAGCACCTTGCGACCGGACGACATGAGTTCGGCTACGGACCGGCCGTCACGTGCACCTTCGAGAATGTGCGACGTGACGAGAGCGATCGCCTCGGGATGATTGAGTTTCAGACCCCGGCTCCGACGCTTCTCGGCCACGTCGGCTGCCACATGAATGAGCAGTCTTTCCTGCTCGTGCGGGGTCAGTTGCACGGCTGCCACCTCACAGTCCTTCGCTCCGGACCGTGCGGGGTCCGGCTGCCGCGGCCACCGCGACGGGTATAGATGTAACACACAATAAATGCACATGATCTTGTGCATCCCGGCTACAAAAGCCCCTGGTGACGTGCGGTGCAGGGTAATTGGGGGGAGTTTCAACGAGGTTAACCACCCCTTGACCCGCCCATGACCGTCAGCCGGCCTCGCCCATACTCATCAGGGCCCGCAGGCCGTTCTGCAAAGTTTCGACAGGGACGTGGACTTCCCCGAACAGGGCCTGCTGCGCGGCGAATCCCTGCGCCGTGGCGATCATGACCCGGGCGACGGCGTCGGCGGGGATGTCGGCGCGCATCATCCCCGCGGCCTGATACCCCTCGACGATCTTCACCCAGGCCGCGCGCACGCCGACGTACCCCTCACGCATCACCCGGGAGAGTTCTTCGTTGCGCAGGGTCTCCGTCCACACCTGGACCATCAGCCGCGGGAAGACGGACACGCCCTCGTGCGTGAGCCCCGGCCGCATCCCGAGGATCCTGCTCAGCACCCTCCCCACCAGCACGTCCGGCGGCGCGGGCGGGCTCTCGGCGCCGGCCGACTCGAAGACACCCCGTATCTCGTCGAGCACCTCGGTGACGATGGCCCCGATCAGCTCCTCCTTGCCGCTGAAGTAGCGGTACACCGCGCCCGCGGAGAGGTTGACCGACTTCAGCACGTCCTGCATGGACGTGGCGTGGAAGCCGTTGAGCGCGAAGCAGAGGGTCGCACCGTCGAGGATCTGCCGACGACGGGCGTCCAGGTGTTCCTGGGATACACGAGCCATGGTCACAAAGTAAAACGAACATTCATTCTTGACAAGGGACGACCACGCCGGGACAGTGGCTGCCAAGTAAAACGAACGATCCTTCGCTATAAGCTCCCGCTCCTCCCGGAGGAAGTCATGTCCAGCCCGACCGCCACCCCGGCCCCGCCGTCTCCGGCGCGCAGGATGGCCGCGGTCGCCCTGCTCGTGCCGATGCTCGCCGCCCTCGCGCTGTGGGCGTTCGCCTGGCCCGGGGCCAGAACAGCGCCCCGGGATCTCCCGCTCGGCGTCGCGGGGCCGGCGGCCGCCGCAGCGCCCGTCGAGCAGCAACTGCGGTCCCACAAAGGCGCGTTCGAGATCCACCGGTACGCCGATGAGGCGGCGGCGCGCGCGGCGATCGCGGACCGGACCGTCTACGGAGCGGTGGTCGCGACGGCCCAGGGCTCGAAGCTCCTCACCGCGACGGCCGCGAGCCCCGTCGTGGCGCAGCTGCTCCAGCAGGCCGTGGCCGCCGAGGCGCCGAAGGGCACGCGGGTGCCGACGGTCGACGTGGTCGCCGCGCCGGCCGGGGATCCGCGCGGTGCGGTGCTGAGTTCGAGCGTGCTGCCGCTGGCGATCGCGGGCGTGGCCGGCGGCACCGTGGCGACGCTGCTCGGACTGCGGGGATGGCGGGCGGCGGGTGCCCTCGTGGTGGCGTCCGCGCTCGTAGGCGTCGTGGCGGCGACGCTCACGCACAGCTGGCTCGGGGTGCTTACGGGCAACTGGTGGGTCGAAGCAGGGGTGTTGGGCCTGTCGGCGCTGGCCGTGGGCGGCACCGTGGCCGGGCTCTCCGCGCTGATCGGCCCGGCGGGGACAGGGGTGGGCGCACTCCTGATGGTGCTGCTCGGCAACCCGTTCTCGGGGGTGTCGTCGGCGCCGCAGCTGCTGCCCGAACCGGTCGGCCGCATCGGCCAGTTCCTGCCGCCGGGCGCGGGCGGAACGCTGCTGCGCTCGGTCTCGTACTTCGACGGGGCGCGGGCCATGACGCCCGCGATCACGCTGGCGGCCTGGGCAGGGCTCGGGCTCGTCTGCGTACTGCTCGGCGGGCTGCGCGGGAAGCGGGGCGCCGGCGCAAGGGCCGGGGGGCCCGCGGCGCGGGAGGCGGTGGCGGTCGGCTGACGCCACGCGCCCTGATGACAGCCGTGCGTCCCCGCTGTAGCGGACGGGGGCGCACGGCCCCTTTCTGCCCGGGGCGGTCACCCAAGTCGCTTGATCCGGGCGCCTCTTGAGGCCAGCGAGACGTACTGGACGTGGCGGACCGGCTGGATCCGGGCGACCGGCTGGACCTGCCGGATCTCCAGACCTGCCGGAACTGCCGGATCTCCAGACCCGCCGGATCCCCCGGACCTGCCGACTTACCTGACCTCCGGCCCCCGGTGCTCCGCGGCGATGCCGAAGCGGTGGCGGTCGCCGCCGGTGGATGAGGTCGGGCCGATGCCGGAGACGGAGCTGATCACGTGCTCGTCCGCCGGCTCCCCCAGGGCCTCGAGCCGTTCGAGATCGGCGGCGGAGACCAGCGCGACGAGGGGCTTGCCGTGCCGGGTCACGACGACGCGTTCACCGCCGTACACGACGCGGTTGATCAGATCGGCGAGCTCAGCGCGGGCTTGCGTCACCGGAATCTCGTAGGCCATGTCCTCCAGCTTAGACCGGCCCCCCGGCGCGGACACGGTCCGTGACCGCGCGGCAACCCGCAGGTGGGGCGGCGGTCCGAGCGGGACGGTTCGGGGCTGCCGCCGCTGTCAGTGGCTGCGCGTAACGTCGACGTGTCAACTGTTCGTGCTGCATGGCTGCTTGCGCGGATCCGACGAAGCCCCGCCCGGAACAGCGCCCGTGGCGGGGCACCGTCCGCCTAGGCTCCGCGCATGGAACAGAGCGAGATCATCCTGCGCGCAATCGGCGTCCTGACCGAGACCCAGGAAATGGTGCGCAGGCTCAGCAAGGACGCCGAGCCCGACATCGAGACCGAGGACGCCCAGCTCGGGCGCCTGGTGACAGAGGCGTTCCCCTCCATCGAGATCCCGGCGGATTCGAGCGTGGAGGAGGCGGCGGAGGCGACCGTGGCGGCGCTGATGCCGGTGACGATCTCCCTGGTGGGCGCATTCGCGTTCCTCTTCTCCGAACTCGCCGAGGTGCATGACTCGGGCAGGACCGACATCAAGAGCGCCGACCTCCTTCAGCACCTCGCGCTGCGCCTGTCTCGGACGGACGACGGAGACCGGTAGCCACCGCCCCAGAAGCACGGAAAAGGGGGCCGGCCACGCGCATCGGGCGCGGGCCGGCCCCCTTCTTCGCGTTTCTCGGAGTCTTGGCCCTACGCCTTCCGTACGTCCTGTACATTTTTTACAGAAGCAGCGACAGAGTCCCGCGCTCACGGAGGCATGCGCCATGTACCGACCTTCCGCCCGCTACGTCCTGCCCGAGTTCACCGAGCGCACCTCGGCCGGGCACCGCACGCTCGATCCGTACTCCAAGCTCTTGGAGGAGCGGATCGTCTTCCTGGGGACACCGATCGACGACACCTCCGCGAACGATGTGATGGCGCAGTTCATGCACCTCGAGTACGCCGCGCCGGACCGGGACATCTCGCTGTACATCAACTCCCCCGGCGGCTCGTTCAGCGCGATGACGGCGATCTACGACACGATCCGGTTCGTCAGCTGCGAGGTCGAGACCGTGTGCCTCGGGCAGGCCGCCTCCGCCGCCGCCGTACTCCTGGCCGCCGGGACGCCGGGGAAGCGGGCCATGCTGCCCGGCGCGCGCGTGGTGATCCATCAGCCGGGGCTGGCCGAGCCCGCACAGGGCCGGCCGAGCGACCTGGAGATCCAGGCCCGTGAACTGGTGCGCATGCGCGCCCAGCTGGAGGAGCTGCTCGCGCTGCACACCGGGCAGAGCCGAGAGCGCATCGGCGCCGACATCGAGCGGGACAAGATCCTTCAGGCCCAGGACGCCGTGGAGTACGGACTCGTGGACCGGGTCATCGAGAACCGCAAGCTGTCCGGTTCGGCCCACGGCGCCAGGTGACCCGGCGATGCTGCCGCCCGAGCTGCCCCCGCTGCCCGCGCTGACGCGCGCCGAGTGCGAACTCCTCGCCCGCTATCTGGAAGTGGTCGACCTGCTCGGAAGGATCAACCCGGCCAGGAGCGACCGCACATATGGCGGACTGCGGGCCGCGCAAGCACTCGTCGGCGGGGCGACGGCGCTCAGGGACGCCCTGACGCTCATGCATCAGCGGGGCGAGACCGAGCTCCACGCGACGACGCTGGCTCGCGCTTTGCGGGTCCTGGACGGAGAAAGGAGGACACAACGGGTCACGGTGCCGCCGGGGTCGGTCAATTGACGGACCGTTCAAATCCGAAGCGATCGATCCGAACCGTCCGCGCCGAGGTCGAAACGGACCAGAAGAGGTACCCACATACGGCGTAGCCGGCACCCGTTTTGCGAACCGGAAAAGTTGCGCGGAACGCCTACGCCAAATCGGGAATTCCGCCTTCCGCTGCTGGTGCGGGCCTCGTTGGGACCCCCGCGCCGGGGTGGAAAAGTGCGCTGTCCACCCGAATGGATCACTCGTGAGGACACTCACACAACGCCGATTCGGCGCTGCGTTCTCGACGTTTGTGCGTGAAGATCCCTTCCGACGACAAGCCCCCGCCGCCGCGGCGGGGCGGTCCGTGCGGACGCCGAGTCCTGCCGCCGTACGGATGCCAGGTCGACAGAAGTGGATCGGCAGGAGTGGAGGACCCGAGCACGACGGGCCGCCGGAGCTTTTTTCCGGGCCGGCCCTTGGGGTGAAGCCGCACTTCGCGGCCGGGCAACTTCGCCAGCCCGAATCCGACAGGTCATCCTTCACAGGCGGCTGACGAAGGGTTGCGCATGACTGCGCTCAATCGTGTCCCGTCGCTGCTGACCCGGGCCGGCACCGCCTCGGCCCTCACGCTCGCCGTAGCGGGCGGCAGCCTGCTGGTGCCAGGAGCCACGCCCGAAGCGGAGGCCTCGCCACCTGCGACGAAGGCCCTCCAGATCGCGGCCTCAAGGAAAGGAAGCCCCTACCAGTGGGGCGCCACAGGACCGCACAGGTTCGACTGTTCGGGCCTGACCGTCTACTCGTTCAAGCGTGTGGGCAAGAAACTGCCCCGTACCGCCGCCCAGCAGTACAACAAGACCCGCCATGTCTCGGCGTCCCATCGCAAACGCGGTGACCTGGTCTTCTTCCATTCGGGCCGCGGCGTCTACCACGTCGGCATCTACGCCGGGAAGGGAAGGATCTGGCACTCGCCGAAGACCGGTGCCGTGGTGCGGCTCGAGCGGATCTGGACGAGGAGCGTCTGGTACGGGCGTGTGCGGTAGCGCCACCTGACAGGTCCCCGGGGGCCTCGGGGACCCCGGGGACCCGTCAGGCGTCGTCACCGGGCGTACGCGCCTGCCCGGCCGTCTCGGAGCCGCGCGACGGGGTACTCGTGGTCGTATGAACGAGGACCGACCGGCCGGCGACGAGGACGCCCCACGCAACTCGGGCTCAAGGAGCGTGGGGCAGGACCGGCACGAGACGCCGCTGGAGCGCGCGGACCGGAACTTCGGCGAGCTGCTCCAGGAGCTGCGCGTCACGCAGACGGGCGTGCAGATCCTCTTCGCGTTCCTGCTGACGCTGGCGTTCACTCCCAGGTTCCCGGCGCTGGACGGCGTGCAGCGCGCGACGTACATCGCGACGCTGTTGCTCGCGGTGCTCGCCGCCGCGCTGTTCACGGCGCCCGCGGCACTGCACCGCGCGCTGTTCGGGCGGGGTGCCAAGCCGCAGATCGTGCGGATGTCCTCGTGGCTCGCCGCGGCCGGCCTGGGCGTTCTGGCACTTGCCCTGGCCGGGTCCGTGCTGCTCGTCGTGGACTTCACCGCGGGGCGGGCCGCGGGCATCGCGGCCGGGGCGGGCACGTTCACGGTCTGTGCGGGCCTGTGGGGCGTGCTGCCGCGTCTGGTGCGGCGCTCACTCACGCGGGCGCGGTGAAGGGGACGGACACACCGTCCCCGTAGCCGCGCCACCACCGCCGGCCTTCACAGCGACTGGACAGGGACCGTCCACGGCAGGGCGATCCACACGGTCTTGCCGCCCTCGGGAGTGGGCCTGACCGACAGGCTTCCGCCGCACTCGGCCGTCAGACAGCGGATGATCACCATGCCGCGCCCGTTGTCCTGCTGGACGGCGGCCGGGAGCCGCTTCGGGTGGCGCGGGTGGCTGTCCGTGACGCCGATACGCAGGTGTTCGTCGCGCTCCAGCTGTACGTCGACGGTGAAGACCGGCGACTGCCCGCGGGTGTGCATCACGGCGTTCGTGGCGAGTTCGGAGACGATGAGCCGGACCGTGTCGGCCGTTTCCGCGTCGCGCGGCATGCCCCATTCGGCGAGTACGTCGCCGACATATGTGCGGGCCGAGGAGACCGAGGCAGGATCGCTCGGCAGAGTGACGGATGCTTCCTGGTGATCTGCCATGGCGACGTCGTCCCTTTTTTCGCCGGGGCCTGAATCCGACACATGGCGGATGACTCGAGGCAACCCCCGGACTGGTGCTTCGCGCCAGAGTGCCACTCCCGCTCCGCCGGTGGAGCCGATCCCCCGAGATATGCATATATCTGTCGCTCGAAGCGGTGAACTCTGCGTCGGCGCACCACATTTGGGCGTACGCCGCCGACTTCCTCTACCGTCGGCTCGGAACACGATCCGCCGGGCCGGAAGGAGCCGGGCCACAGGTCCGAGGAGACAGAATGAAACACGGTCCGGCGGTGCGCCGCCGCAGGCTCGGCGCGGAGCTGCGCGCGCTGCGCGACCGCGCGGGGCTCACCAGTGGCGAGACGGCCCGGCTCGTCGGCTGGCACCAGTCGAAAGTGAGCCGTATCGAGACCGGCCGCAGCGGCGTGAAGGCGTCGGACGTACGCCTCCTGCTCGACGCGTTCGAGGTCACGGACCCCGGCATACGGGATCTGCTGGTCGCGCTGGCCGGGTCGGGGGACGACGGCGGCCAGCACTGGTGGCACGCCTACCGGGGTCTACTGCCGCCCGCCTACCGGGACTTCATCAGCCTGGAGTCGCAGGCGTGCCGGGTCAGGACGGTCGAGACGTCCGTCGTGCCGGGCCTCCTCCAGACGCCCGACTACGCGCGTGCGGTGACCAGGGCCGCGCTCGACGGGCTGCCGGAGGGGCAGGTCGACGCCCTGGTCGAGGTGCGGATCGCCCGGCAGGACGTGCTGCGTTCGGCGTCGCCGCTGCGGCTCAGCGCGGTACTCGACGAGGCGGTGCTGCGGCGGCCCGTGGGCGGTCCCCGGGTGATGGCGGAGCAGCTGCGCCATCTCGCGGCCGTGGCGAAGCTTCCTCATGTGCGGCTACAGGTATTGCCGTTCGCCGCGGGGGAGCATGTCGGACTAACCGGCCCTTTCGTTGTGTTCTCATTTCCGAACACTTCCGATCTGGACGTAGTAGTTCTCGACCATTTGACGAGTAGCCTCTACCTCGAACGGAAAGAAGACCTCAAGGCGTACACGGACGCCTTCGACACCCTTCGGATCCACGCCCTTTCGCCCGGGGACACGCTGGATTTCATCGCCGGGATCGCCGGAGCGCATCCTCCTCCGGACAGTGAACGCACGTAAGGAGGCACCATGTCAGCTCTGCCTCGGTACGTACCATCCGCCGCGGTTCCCAGCACCTCTCTGCACGACGCGCCATGGCGGCGAAGCAGCCGCAGCACCGGAATGAACAACTGTGTCGAGACCGCTCCGCTGCACCGCGGACCTTCGGCCGGACTGCTCGCCGTGCGCGATTCCAAGCGCACGGCCGGACCCGCCCTGCTGTTCACGCCCTCCGCCTGGGAGGGGTTCCTCAACTCCTTGCGGTGAAAGCCGAGTCGGGAGCGTTGCGGCTGATCACCCGTACGGCTTCGGCGATTTGATCGTCGGTCAGATCGGCGCGGGCGGTCAGCCGCAGCCGCGAGATGCCGTCCGGCACGGAGGGCGGCCGGAAGCAGCCGACGGCGAGGCCGGCTTCGCGGCAGTCGGCCGCCCAGCGCACGGCCTCTTCGGGCGACGGCGCGCGCACGGAGACGACGGCGGCGTCCGGCCGTACGGCCTGGAGCCCGGCGGCCGTGAGGAGTTCGTGCAGTGAGGAGGCGACGGCGCGCGCCCGTTCGGCGCGCTCGGGCTCACGGCGCAGCAGGCGCAGGGCCGCGAGGGCGGCGCCGGCCGCCGCGGGCGCGAGGCCCGTGTCGAAGATGAACGTCCGTGCGGTGTTGACGAGATGGTCGATCACCCGGGCGGGACCGAGGACGGCGCCGCCCTGGCTGCCGAACGACTTGGACAGCGTGACGGTGACGACGGTGTCGTCGGCGCCCGAGAGCCCCGCAGCCTGCGGCGCCCCCCTGCCACCGTCACCGAGCACTCCGAGCCCGTGTGCGTCGTCGACGATCAAGCCGGCCCCGAACTCCCGTGCAGCTCCAGCCAGTTCGGCCAGTGGGGCCGAATCTCCGTCCACCGAGAAGACGGAGTCGCTGACGACGACCGCCTGTCCCTGATGCGTGTCGAGGGCCTTACGTACGGCGTCCGGGTCGGCGTGCGGGACGACCTGCGCGGCGCCGCGGGCGAGCCGGCAGCCGTCGATGAGGGAGGCGTGATTGCTCGCGTCCGAGACGATCAGGGAACCGTGCGGGGCGAGCGCGGTCACGGCGGCGAGATTGGCAGCGTAGCCGGACGACAGGACGAGCGCCGCCTCGAAGCCGCAGAACTCGGCCAGTTCACGCTCGAGTTCGGTGTGCAGCTCCGTGGTGCCCGTGACGAGCCGCGAGCCGGTGGCCCCGCCGCCCCAGCGCAGCGCCGCGTCCGCCGCTCCCCTGGTGATCTCGGGGTGGCGGGTGAGACCGAGGTAGTCGTTGCTCGCGAGATCGAGGAGCGGGCTCTCGGAGGGGCGGGGACGCAGCGTGCGGACGAGTCCGGCGCCGCGGCGCACGCGCTCCTGCTCGTCGATCCAGCCGAACGGCGATCCCGCCATGTGAGTCCCTCCGACGGCCACGTCGCGGCCGGTTCTCGAGTGGGGTGTGCTGTCCCGTGCCCGCTGCTGCTTTGTAGACAGTTTTGTAGGCAGTGCACAGACACTAGCGGGACATCCAGCCACCCAGGATGTGGCAATACCCACACGCCGAACCGGCAGAGTTGTCCGAAGCCTCCTTGGCCTGAGCAGGGGACGTAGGTCAGGATCGGGCCATGGACCTGCTGAACACGCTGGTGGACAAGGGGCTGCGGCGCGAGCTGCCGAGCCGTGAAGAAGCGCTCGCCGTTCTGGCGACTTCCGACGACGAACTGCTCGATGTGGTGGCCGCGGCCGGCAAGGTGCGGCGGCAGTGGTTCGGCCGGCGGGTGAAACTCAACTATCTGGTCAACCTCAAGTCGGGCCTGTGCCCCGAGGACTGCTCGTACTGCTCGCAGCGGCTCGGGTCCAAGGCGGAGATCCTCAAGTACACGTGGCTGAAGCCCGACGAGGCGTCGAAGGCCGCGGCCGCCGGTGTCGCGGGCGGCGCGAAGCGGGTCTGTCTGGTGGCGTCCGGGCGCGGCCCGACGGACCGGGACGTCGACCGCGTGTCGGAGACCATCGGCGCGATCAAGGAGCAGAACGAGGGCGTCGAGGTGTGCGCCTGCCTCGGTCTGCTCTCCGAGGGCCAGGCCGAACGGCTGCGCGGCGCGGGCGCCGACGCGTACAACCACAACCTCAACACCTCCGAGAGCACGTACGGCGACATCACGACGACGCACACCTACGCGGACCGCGTCGACACGGTGCAGAAGGCCCACGCGGCCGGTCTGTCCGCCTGCTCCGGTCTCATCGCGGGCATGGGCGAGAGCGACGAGGACCTGGTCGACGTCGTCTACTCCCTGCGCGAACTCGACCCGGACTCGGTGCCGGTCAACTTCCTCATCCCCTTCGAGGGCACGCCCCTCGCCAAGGAGTGGAACCTGACGCCGCAGCGCTGCCTGCGGATCCTCGCGATGGTCCGCTTCGTCTGCCCCGACGTCGAGGTGCGGATCGCGGGCGGGCGCGAGGTGCACCTGCGCTCGATGCAGCCGCTGGCGCTCCACCTCGCCAACTCCATCTTCCTCGGCGACTACCTGACGAGTGAGGGCCAGGCGGGCAAGGCGGACCTGGACATGATCACGGACGCCGGGTTCGAGGTCGAGGGCACCGACCAGGTGACGCTGCCCGAACACCGGGGCGGGCCCTGCGGTTCCGGGGCCGAGGCGGCCTGCGGTTCCGGCGCGGGCTCGGCCTGCGGTTCCGGCGGTGGCTGCGGCTCCCATGAGGAAGGGGGCTGCGGCTCGCACGAAGACGCTGCGGAGTCCCCGGTCGCCGAGGTCCCCGAGGCACGTACGGACCTCGTCGCCGTACGCCGCCGGGGTGCCGGTACGGATCTCGCGCCCAATGCCTGAGGGGCCGGTACTGCCGGTGTCGGGGCTGCCCGTGGCGGAGCTGCTCGACCTCGACCGGCGGCACGTCTGGCATCCGTACGGTCCGATGCCGGGGCGGCAGGAGCCGCTCGTCGTCGAGTCGGCGGCCGGGGTGCGGCTCCGGCTCGGCGGCGGGGGCGATGGGGTCGGTGAGGGTACCGAGCTGGTCGACGGGATGTCGTCCTGGTGGTCGGCTGTCCACGGCTACAACCACCCCGTGCTCAACGAGGCGGTGCGCGACCAGCTCGGCCGGATGAGCCACGTCATGTTCGGCGGGCTCACGCACGAGCCCGCCGTCGGGCTCGCGAAGCGCCTTGTCGACATGTCGCCCGAAGGTCTGGAGCATGTGTTCCTCGCCGACTCGGGCTCCGTGTCCGTCGAGGTCGCGATCAAGATGTGCCTCCAGCACTGGCGCTCCCTCGGGCGGCCGGAGAAGCGCCGCCTGCTGACCTGGCGCGGTGGCTACCACGGCGACACCTGGCAGCCGATGGCGGTCTGCGACCCCGAGGGCGGTATGCACGAGCTGTGGTCGGGTGCGCTGCCGCAGCACGTGTTCGCCGATGCCCCGCCGGCCGCGTACGAGGAGGCCTACGCGGATCATTTGCACGAGCTGATCGGGCGTCATGCCCATGAGCTGGCGGCCGTGATCGTGGAACCCGTGGTCCAGGGCGCGGGCGGGATGCGCTTCCACTCCCCCGCGTATCTGCGGGTCCTGCGCGAGGCCTGCGACGCGCACGACGTGCTCCTCGTGTTCGACGAGATCGCCACCGGGTTCGGGCGGACCGGGGCGCTGTTCGCCGCGGAGCACGCGTCGGTGACACCCGATGTGATGTGTGTCGGCAAGGCGCTGACCGGCGGCTACATGACGCTGGCAGCGACGCTGTGCACGGCGCGCGTGGCGGAAGGGATCTCGCGCGGCGAGGTGCCGGTGCTCGCGCACGGGCCCACGTTCATGGGGAACCCGCTCGCCGCCGCGGTGGCCTGCGCCTCGATCGACCTCCTGCTCGGGCAGGACTGGGCCACGGAGGTCAAGCGGATCGAGTCGGGTCTGCGGGAGTCGCTCGCCGCGGCCTCGGAGTTGCCCGGGGTGCGCGACGTGCGCGTGCTCGGCGCGATCGGCGTCGTACAGCTGGACCACGAGATCGACATGGCGGCCGCCACTCGGGCGGCGGTGCGCGAGGGCGTGTGGCTGCGGCCGTTCCGCGACCTCGTGTACACGATGCCCCCGTACATCACGGGGGACGAGGATCTGGCACGGATCGGCCGCGCGGTGTGCGCGGCGGCGCGGGAGGGCTGAACGGCATGACGGTACTGGTGGTCACGGGGACCGGAACCGAGATCGGCAAGACGGTCACGACGGCGGCCGTGGCGGCCGCTGCGCTGGCCGCGGGGCGGTCGGTGGCCGTCCTGAAGCCGGCTCAGACCGGGGTCGGACCCGGTGAGTGCGGGGACGCGGACGAGGTGACGCGTCTGGTCGGCGGCGGGGTGACGGCCGTCGAACTGGCGCGGTACCCCGAGCCGTTGGCGCCCGCGACGGCCGCGCTGCGCGCCGGCCTCCCCCCGGTGCGCCCGCACGAGGTGGCCGACGCGGCGGCGAAACTGGCCACGGACCACGACCTCGTCCTGGTCGAGGGCGCGGGCGGCCTGCTCGTGCGCTTCGACGCGGACGGGGGCACCCTCGCGGACGCCGCCAGGCAGCTCGGAGCGCCGGTTCTCGTCGTCGCGGCGGCGGGGCTCGGCACGCTCAACTCGACGGCCCTGACGACGGAGGCACTGCGCGCCCGTGACCTGACGCCGCTCGGCGTCGTCGTCGGCAGCTGGCCGGAGCGCCCCGACCTCGCGACCCGCTGCAATCTCGCGGACTTCCCGGAGGTCTCGGGTACGAAGCTCCTCGGCGCGATTCCCGAAGGAGCGGGTACACATCCCGACTTCCGTGCATCCGCGCCGAGTTGGCTGGCACCGGAGCTGGACGGAACATGGGACGCGACGGCCTTCGCCGCGAGCGTCGCCGGGTAGCCCCGGACGGCGCCGAGCGGCTCACAGGGTCCATCTGCGGAGTTCCTCCGCGATGTCGTGCACGGTCGCCCCGCCGTCCTTGACCAGGCGGGCCAGTTCCCTGACCTGGTCGGGCGACGTGGCGACCTTGAAGCCGCTGGCGACGAGATAGGCGTAGGCGACGGCCGACGCGAACATGGCGTTCGAGCGTTCGAGGGCCGGGACGTGGAGAAGCAGCTGGAGCAGTGCGGCGGCCCGCGCGTGCGGGCTGTCGTAGACGGCGGTCCCGAATATCTCCGCCTCGTGCCGGCTGACGGCGGCTACGAGCGCGCCCCAGTCGGTCACCTGAGGGTCTCCGGGGGTCTTCTGTTCGGCGATCATGAGAAGCCAGGCCAGGTCGATGCGCACGTTCTTCGATTCGCTCAAGTGCTCAGCGTCGGCCTTCGCGCTCCGCGCCGAATTCCTCGGCGAACACGGATTCGTACTGCTTCATGAAGTCGGCGGCTGCCTCGACGAACGTCCGGCCGAGCTCGCCCGCGTCCTGTCTGACCAGCTCCTCGATGTACCGGTTCACACTCACGCCGCGCGCGAGCGCACGCTCGCGCGCGGCTCGGGCGGTGTCCTCGTCCACCCGTACGTTCAGCTGAGTCTTCGCCATGACTTCACGCTAGCGCCGACGCGCTAGCACCGGCAAGGAGACACCGAAGGTGTCCCTTACACGCGTATCGGGAGCCCGACCTCGGAGGGATACCGCGGGTGTGACGCGCCCCACTACCCTCGTACGCGACACGGGAGTCGTGACGGCCAGGACGACGGCGGGATCCAGGAGGCGGCCTTGTCCACAGCGGCAGCAGAACAGCCCTACGGCCTGACGGAGGCGGGCGACGTCGCCGCGCGCGCCCGCGGCCTGACCAAGGCGTACGGGTCCGGCGAGACCGCGGTCCTCGCGCTCGACTCGGTCGATGTGGACATCGCGCGCGGCCGGTTCACCGCGGTCATGGGCCCCTCGGGGTCGGGCAAGTCCACACTGATGCACTGCCTGGCCGGGCTCGACTCGGTCTCCGCGGGGCAGGTGTGGCTCGGGGGCACCGAGATCACGGGCCTGCGCGACAAGGAGCTGACGCGGCTGCGGCGCGACCGGATCGGCTTCATGTTCCAGTCGTTCAACCTCATTCCGACGCTGAACGCGGCGGAGAACATCACGTTGCCGATGGACATCGCGGGCCGCACCCCGGACGCGGAGTGGCTGAAACAGGTCATCGACACGCTGGGCCTGGGTGACCGGCTCAAGCACCGTCCCGCGCAGCTCTCCGGAGGGCAGCAGCAGCGGGTGGCCTGCGCCAGGGCCCTCGCGTCGCGGCCGGAACTGATCTTCGCGGACGAGCCGACGGGGAACCTGGACTCGCGCGCGGGCCTGGAGGTCCTCGGGTTTCTGCGCGAGGCGGTGGACGAGCTCGGGCAGACCGTCGTGATGGTGACGCACGACCCCGGCGCGGCGGGCCACTCCGACCTGGTGCTCTTCCTCGGTGACGGCCGCCTCGTGGACGAGATGCCGCAGCCCACGGCGGAGGCGGTCCTGGAGCGCATGCGCCTGTTCACCGGGGGAAACCCCCACAACTCGCAGCCGTAGAGAGGCCGTTGTGCTGAAGGCGACGCTCAGGAGTTTCCTCGCGCACAAGGGCCGACTGGTCCTGTCGGGGCTTGCCATCGTCCTCTCGGTGGCGTTCGTGACGGGCAGTCTGGTCTTCTCGGACACGGTGACCCGCACCTTCGACCGGCTGTTCGCGTCCACGTCTGCCGACGTCCAGGTGAATCCGAAGCAGGACTCCCTCAGCGAGTCGGTGCCGACCGGGGCGGTCGAGACCGTCCCGGCCCGCCTCGCCCGGCAGATCAGGTCCATCGACGGCGTCGCCGCGGCGAGGGTCGACGCCGCCGCCGAGAACATCACCGTCGTGGACGACAAGAACAGATCGGTCGGCCCGACCAGCGGCGCCCCCACCATCGCCACCAACTGGTATGTGACGGACCGCAGTCCGGTCCGCCTGACCTCGGGGCACGCCCCGCGCGGCAGTGGCGAGGCGCTGCTCGACGCCGACACCGCCGACAAGAAGCACCTCCGTGTCGGCGACTCGCTCACCGTCCTCGCACAGCCGGGCTCCTTCACCGTACGGATCGTCGGCATCGCGACCTTCCGCACCACCAACCCCGGCGCCGCGCTCGTCTTCCTCGACACGGCGACGGCGCAGGAGAAGCTGCTCGGCAGTGCGGACCGCGCGACGAGCATCTCCGTGGACGCGGCCCCCGGCGTGAGCGACGCCGCCCTGAAGCAACGGATCGCCCGACAGCTGGGCTCGGGCTACGACTTGAAGACCGCCGACGAACAGGCCACATCGGACGCGGCGGCCCTCGGCTCGTTCCTCGACGTGATCAAGTACGTGATGCTCGGCTTCGCCGGGATCGCGGTCCTGGTCGGGATCTTCCTGATCGTGAACACGTTCTCGATGCTGATCGCTCAGCGCACCCGCGAGCTGGGACTGCTCCGTGCGCTCGGGGCCGACCGGCGGCAGGTGCGCCGCTCCGTCCTGACGGAGGCCGTGCTGCTCGGCCTGGTGGGCTCGGTGCTCGGCCTAGCGGCGGGCATCGGGCTCGCGCTCGGCCTCATCAGACTCATGAGCGCGTTCGGGATGAACCTGAAGTCGACCGAGATGGTGATCGGCTGGGGGACACCCGTCGCGGCCTTCGCGGTCGGGGTCGGAGTCACGTTCGTGGCCGCGTATCTGCCGTCGCGGCGGGCGTCCCGGGTCTCCCCCATGGCGGCGCTCGCGGACGCCGAGATCGCGGGTGCGGGGCGGCCGCTGCGGGTGCGCGCAGTGGCAGGAGCGGTGGTCGGCGTGGCGGGGGTGGCCGCTCTCGCCGGCTGTGCCGGGGCCACGAAGACGGCGAGCGCCTCGCTGCTCCTCATCGTCGGCATCGTCCTGACGCTGCTGGCCACCGTGATCGCGGGCCCTTTGCTCGTACGTCCCGTGATCCGCGTCCTGGGCGGCGCCTTCCCCGCCGTGTTCGGCTCGGCGGGACGGCTGAGCCAGCGCAACGCGCTGCGCAACCCGCGGCGCACCGGGGCCACGGCCGCCGCACTGATGGTGGGGCTCGCCCTGGTGGCGAGCATGTCCGTGGCGAGCGCGTCGATGAGCAAGTCGTTCGACGAGCAGATCGACAAGACCCTCGGCGCCGACTTCACAGTCCAGAATTCCAACTTCATGCCCTTTCCTGAAGAAGTGACCGACAGGATCCGCGCCACGGAGGGTGCGGGACTCGTGGTGCGCCAGCGGTTCGTGCCGCTCGCGGTGCGCCTGCCGGACGGCAAGCGCGTGAAGACGACCGCCGCCGGCTACGAGGCACGGCTCGACGACGTCGCGCACGTCACGTACTCCCAGGGCGACTCGGCGGCCGCGCTCGCGCCCGGGAAGGTCGCGATGGACGCGGAGTTCGCGAAGGAGCACCACGCGCGCGTGGGCACGGTGGTGCCGGTGGACCTGCCGGGCGGGCGCACGGGCCGGCTCACCGTCGCGGCCCTCACCGACCAGGGCGGCGGGGACGGATTCGGTATGTCCGGCGGCCTGTTCATGGGGATGGGGACGCTGGAGAAGTTCCTGCCCGACGGCCAGGACTCGGCGGTGTACGTGAACGCCTCCCCCGGTACGGGCGCGGACGTGCTGCGCGCCCGTCTGGAGAAGGCCCTCGATCCGTACCCACAGGTACAGGTGCGCGACCTGGCCGACTACAAGAAGCTCGTGCACGATCAGATCGCGGTGCTGCTGTACCTGGTGTACGCGCTGGTCGGGCTCGCGATCGTGATCGCTGTCCTGGGCGTCGTCAACACCCTTGCCCTGTCGGTCGTGGAGCGGACACGCGAGATCGGTCTGCTCCGCGCCATCGGGCTCTCCCGGCGCCAGCTGCGACGGATGATCCGCCTGGAGTCCGTGGTGATCGCCGTGTTCGGCGCGGTGCTCGGGCTCACGCTCGGCGTCGTGTGGGGCCTCGCGATCCACAAGGTCCTGGCCCTCCAGGGCATGGAGGCGCTCGCCATCCCGTGGGGGACGATCGTCGCGGTCGTGGTCGGCTCGGTCGTCGTGGGACTCGCGGCGGCGCTCCTTCCCGCGCTGCGCGCCTCGCGCATGAACGTGCTGGCGGCCATCGCGCACGAATGATGTACTCGCCATACGGCCTCCCGGCCGTTCAACTCGTCCGACGTCATCTCGCCCGAGTTCGACTCCCGCTGGTTCAACTCGCCCGAGAGTGAGGAGAGTTCATGAGTCGCGCGTTCCGGTTCGGCGTCAACATGGTCACCCCCGCGACCGGCGACGAGTGGCGCAGGCGCTGCCGCAGGGCCGAGGAACTCGGCTACGACGTGATCCTCGTCGCCGACCACCTGGGCATGCCCTCCCCGTTCCCCTCCCTGGTCGCCGCCGCCGAGGCGACCGAACGCCCACGTGTGGGCACGTTCGTCCTCAACGCCGGCTTCTGGAACCCGGTGCTCCTCGCCCGGGAGGTGGCGACCACGGACGCGCTCACCGGCGGAAGGCTCGAACTCGGCCTGGGCACGGGCTACGTACAGGCGGAGCACGAAGCGGCCGGGCTGCCGTGGGGTTCACCCGGGGAGCGTGTGGACCGGCTGCGGCGCCTCGTCGAGGAGCTGGACCGGCTGCTCGGGTCGGACGAGCATCAGCCGCGGCCCGCGCAGCGCCCCCGCCCGCCGCTGCTGATCGGCGGCAACGGCGACCGGCTCCTGAAGCTGGCGGCCGAGCACGCGGAGATCGCGGCGTTCACCGGGGCGCGCTCCGTCCCCGGCGACCCGAGCGGGAAGCTCCAGCACCTCGCCCCCGGGGAACTCGACGAGCGCGTCGCCGCCTACCACCGTTTCGCCACGGGTCGCGCGGAGCCCGCCGAGCTCAATCTGCTGATCCAGATGGTCACGGTGACCGACGACCGGCGGGCCGCGATCCGGCCGGTTCTCGAACACATCCCGCAGTTCACGCAGGACGAGGCGCTGGAGCTTCCGCTGCTGCTCGTCGGCACGGTCCGCGAGATCGCCGACCAGGTGCGCGCGCAGCGCGAGCGCTACGGGTTCACGTACCTCACGGTCCTGGAGCCGTACATGGAGGCGTTCGGTCCGGTCATCGAGGAGCTGCGAGGGGGATGAGGCGGTCCGCATACTGAAATGGCGCACCGGCCCGGCCGCTCGGTGATGGGATCGGGACCCATGAGTGATCTTCGGATACGGGCCGCGACGCCCGACGACCTCGATGCCGCCCTCGCCTTCTGGAAGGTGGCCGCCGAGGGCACGAGCATCAGTGACGACCGGGCGGGCGTGGAGCGGCTCGTCACCCGCGACCCCGAGTCGCTGCTGCTCGCCGAGCGCGACGGGGAACTGGTGGGGACCGTCATCGCCGGCTTCGACGGGTGGCGCTGCCATCTGTACCGCCTCGCGGTGCATCCGGACGCGCGACGGCAGGGCGTGGGGTCGGCGCTGTTGGCGGCCGCGGAGGAGCGGTTCGTACGGCTCGGTGGGCGGCGGGGCGACGCGATGGTCCTGGACCGCAACGAGCGCGCGCAGCACGCGTGGCGTGCCGGTGGTTACGCGCCGGAGCCGCAGTGGACCCGCTGGGTCAAGCACCTCACGGACTGATCCGTACCGGGCTCACGCTCCGGACGGACCCCTGCCGGACGTGCCCCTACCGGACGGGCCTCTCCCGAACAGACAGGGTCCGGACCGACACCATCCGGACTGACACGGTCCGAACAGACACAGTCCGAACTGACACCATCCGGGGCCGGGGCCAGGGCGTCCCGGCCCCACCGGCCGCGCCGATCAGCTTTGCCGATCCGTTTTGCCGATCCTTTACCATGGTTGCTCCACCTGTCCTGCTGTTGTTCTGCTTCCTCTCTTGAAAGGTGTGAGCGTCCGCCCATGGGCGAGCCTCCCAGTACCCGGCGCCTGCGACATCGCGCGATACCCACCGCCCTGCCCGATCATGGGACGGAGGTGACCCGATGACCGAAGTGCTTCTGCTCGCCGTGGCGGTGCTGCTCTCGCTGGCTTGCGGTGCGTTCGTCGCGGCCGAGTTCTCCCTCACCACGGTCGAGCGTTCCGGCCTCGAGCGCGCCGTCGAGCGCGGTGAGCGCGGCGCCGCCGGCGCCCTCAAGGCCGTACGGAACCTGACCTTCCAGCTCTCCGGCGCCCAGCTCGGGATCACCGTGACCAATCTGGTCGTCGGCATGCTCGCCCAGCCGTCCATCGCGACACTGATCGCGGGCCCCCTGGAGAGTCTCGGGCTCTCCCGCGGTGCCGCCTCCTCGGCCGCGCTGGTCATCGGCACGGGCCTTTCCACCGTCTTCCTGATGGTCGTCGGCGAGCTCGTCCCCAAGAACTGGGCGATCTCGTCGCCGCTGGCCGTCGCCAAGCGCGTCGCGACGCCGCAGCGCTGGTTCAGCGCCGCGTTCCGCCCCTTCATCACGCACCTGAACAACACCGCGAACCGGGCTGTGCGCCGCTTCGGCATCGAGCCCGCCGAGGAACTGGCCTCCGCGCGCGGACCGCAGGAGCTGGTGGCCCTGGCCCGCCACTCCGCCAAGGAGGGCGCACTCGAGGCGGACACCGCCGAGCTGTTCATGCGGACCCTGAACCTCGCGGATCTGACCGCCGAGAACGTGATGACGCCGCGCGTCCAGGTCGTGGCGCTCGACGCGCAGGCCACCTGCGAGGACGTGGCGAACGCGACGCGGGCCACGGGCCTGTCCCGGTTCCCCGTCTACCGCGGCAATCTCGACTCGGTCGTCGGCGTCGCCCACATCAAGGACGTCCTGGCCGTGCCCGCCGAACTCCGCGGCCGCCGTTCCGTGTCCGATCTCATGCGCGAGCCGCTCCTCGTACCCGAGACCCTGACCGTCGACCGGCTCCTCGACCGGCTGTCCGGGAAGCGCACGATGGCCGTCGTCATCGACGAGTACGGCGGCACCGCGGGCGTCGCGACCGTCGAGGACATCGTCGAGGAGGTCGTGGGCGAGGTGCGGGACGAGCACGATCCGCACGAAACGCCGGACCTCGCGCCTGCCGGTATCGACGACGAGGGCCGCGGTCTCTACTCGGCCGACGGCGCCGCCCGCACCGACCAGCTCCAGCGGGTCGGACTGCGCGCCCCCAACGGCCCCTACGAGACGCTCGCCGGCCTGGTCGCGACCGAGCTCGGCAGGATCCCGGCCGTCGGCGACAGCGTCGAGGTGGCCGGATGGCGGCTCGACGTCGTGGACGCCGCGGGTCACCGCGCGGCCCGCGTCCTGCTGCACGCGCCCCTGACCGGGCAGTCCGACGACGCCCCGGAGGGGGACCGATGACCGCGATCCAGCTCCTGATCGGTCTGGCGACGCTGGTCGTCAACGCCTTCTTCGTGGGCGCCGAGTTCGCCCTGATCTCCGTACGCCGCAGCCAGATCGAACCGCACGCCGACGAGGGCGACCGGCGGGCGAAGAGCGTCCTGTGGGGCCTTCAGCACGTGTCGGCCCTGCTGGCCGCGGCGCAGCTCGGCATCACGCTGTGCACCCTGGTGCTCGGCATCGTCGCCGAACCCGCCATCGCCCATCTCCTCGAGCCGGTGTTCGACGCGGTCGGCGTGCCGCACGGTCTGATCCACCCGATCTCGTTCGTGATCGCGCTGACCGTGGCCACGTATCTGCACATGCTGCTCGGCGAGATGATCCCGAAGAACGTCGCGCTCGCCGAGCCGGTGCGCAGCGCGCTGGTGCTCGGCCCGCCGCTCGTGACCCTCGCGAAGGCGCTGCGTCCGGTGATCTTCACGGTCAACGCCTTCGCGAACGGGCTGCTCAAGCTGTTGCGTGTCGACGTCAAGGACGAGGTGTCCGCGACGTTCTCGGACGACGAGCTGGCCCGTCTCGTCA
Source organism: Streptomyces sp. NPDC107517 (assembly GCF_055582645.1). Classification (NCBI taxonomy): domain Bacteria; kingdom Bacillati; phylum Actinomycetota; class Actinomycetes; order Kitasatosporales; family Streptomycetaceae; genus Streptomyces; species Streptomyces sp. NPDC107517. The sequence continues at coordinate 79,974 of NZ_JBVJPM010000017.1, forward strand.
AGGACTCGGGCGACGCGGGACTGATCGACGACCGCGCCCAGGAGCGCCTGCGCGACGCGCTCGAACTGGGCCGCCGCCCGGTCAGGGACGTCGTCCTGCCACTGGAGCAGGTGGTCTACGCGCATGTGGGCGTCACGCCCGAGCAGCTGGAGCAGCTGTCGGCCCGGTCGGGGTTCTCGCGCTTCCCCGTGGTCGACGACAACCGCCGCATCGTCGGCTATCTGCACGTGAAGGACGCCCTGGACGCCTCGCCGCGCGATCTGCCGTTCCGGATCCCGGACATGCGGCCGATCGCGCGCGTCCGCGAGACGACGCCGCTCGACGACGTCCTTTCGGCGATGCGGGACAGCCGTACGCATGTGGCGGCGGTCCTCGGCTCGGACGGGCGGCTCGCGGGTCTGGTGACGATGGAGGACGTCCTGCGAGAGCTGTTCGGCCAGCCCGTGTGATCTCCGCGCCGTGTGCCCGACGTCGGGCACACGGCGCCCCGTCGGCCCTCGCGGGGCCCGGGTTACCATCGCTTTCGCCATGCAGAAAAATGCCAACCACACCAGTTACAGCAGCCTCGTCACGGTCGGTGACTCGTTCACCGAAGGCATGTCCGACCTGCTGCCCGACGGCTCCTACCGAGGCTGGGCCGATGTACTGGCCGGCCGGATGGCGGCCCGCACTCCCGGCTTCCGCTACGCGAACCTCGCCGTGCGAGGCAAGCTCATCGGCCAGATCGTCGACGAGCAGGTGGACGTCGCGGCCGCGATGGGCGCCGATGTCATCACGCTGGTGGGCGGCCTCAACGACACCCTGCGCCCCAAGGTCGACATGGGCCGGGTGCGCGGGCTCCTCGAAGAGGCCGTCGAGAAGCTCGCGCCGGCCTGCGAGCAGCTCGTCCTGATGCGCAGCCCCGGCCGCAACGGCCCGGTGATGGAGCGTTTCCGGCCCCGCATGGAGGAGCTGTTCACCTGCATCGACGACCTCGCGGCGCGGCACGGCGCGGTGGTCGTCGACCTGTACGGGCCGCCCGTCCTCGGTGACCCCCGCATGTGGGACGTGGACCGGCTGCACCTGACCCCCGAAGGGCACCGCCGGGTCGCCGAGGCTGTCTGGCAGGCGCTCGGCCACGAGCCCGCGGACGACTGGCAGGCCGTGCTCCCGCCGACCGTGCCGCCGGGCTGGGGCGCGCGCCGCCTCGCCGACGCCCGCTTCGCCAAGCAGCACCTGGTCCCCTGGATCGGCCGCCGCCTGACGGGCCGCTCCTCCGGCGACGGCCGCCCGGCGAAGCGCCCCGAGCTGCTCCCGTACGAGGCTCCGCGAGGCTGACCTGCGGGCGGGGTTCGCTCCGGGTGACTCAGCAGGGCGGAGGTCTCCAAGGCCTGCCGCACTCCGAGCAGCACCTCGCCGTCGGGTGTCAACGGCCCGACCGGCCCGCCGCATTGTTGCCAGAGCGTCCGCAGATCGGCGGGGAGGCTGAACCCGAGTGCGGCTTCCGCCTCAGCCATCAGTTCGTCGGAGGCGGCACCGGCGTAGCCGGAGAGTGGAGTCTCAGCAAGGACTCGACACGGTCCCGGGCCACGATCACAGCGTTGCTCATACGTTCAAGCCATCGACGGGCGAGAGGCCGGAATCGGCGTTGAAGCCACGTGATCGACACCAGCGACATCGACGTCTTCCTCGGCCTGGACGTCGGCCGGCCGGCCTCCATCGGCACCCTGCCGCCGGCCGTCGCCCGCGCCATGGGGTGCCACGTCGCCTCTCTGCCGGACCTGGCCATGCGGCGATTCGAAGAGGCCCGGCGCGTCATCCTGGAAACGCTCCTCGTGCAGCAAGAGCCAACCCGGCAGGCGGCCCCAGGGCCTGTGACCCTCGCATCCGCCGGCGCCGTCGCCTCACACACGTCTCACGCGCCGCTCCCGGACGTGATGCGGCGAGCACGGCCAAGGAGCCTCTGACCTGTAGGTTCCTACATCATGTGGATGGTGCGGAGCCTGTACGGACGCCCGGTAAACTCCGTACACGTGACTGCTGCGCCTGCAAAGCCCCGTATCCCGAATGTTCTCGCCGGACGCTACGCCTCCGCCGAGCTCGCCACTCTCTGGTCCCCCGAGCAGAAGGTGAAGCTGGAGCGTCAGCTCTGGCTCGCCGTGCTGCGCGCGCAGAAGGACCTCGGGATCGAGGTGCCGGACGCCGCTTTCGCCGACTACGAGCGCGTCCTCGACCAGGTCGACCTGGCCTCCATCGCCGAGCGCGAGAAGGTCACGCGCCACGACGTGAAGGCCCGCATCGAGGAGTTCAACGCCCTCGCCGGCCACGAGCAGGTCCACAAGGGCATGACGTCCCGCGACCTGACGGAGAACGTCGAGCAGCTCCAGATCCGGCTCTCCCTCGAACTGGTCCGCGACCGCGCCGTCGCCGTCCTCGCGCGCCTGGGCAAGCTGGCCGGTGAGTACGGCGAGCTGGTGATCGCCGGCCGCTCGCACAACGTCGCGGCGCAGGCCACGACCCTCGGCAAGCGCTTCGCGACCGCCGCCGACGAGCTGCTCGTCGCGTACGCCCGGATCGAGGAGCTGCTCTCCCGCTACCCGCTGCGCGGCATCAAGGGCCCCGTCGGCACCGCGCAGGACATGCTGGACCTGCTCGGCGGCGACGCGGCGAAGCTCGACGATCTTGAGCAGCGCATCGCGGGCCACCTGGGCTTCGCGCAGGCGTTCACCTCGGTCGGCCAGGTGTACCCGCGCTCCCTCGACTACGAGGTCGTCACCGCGCTCGTGCAGCTCGCGGCCGCGCCGTCCTCGACCGCCAAGACGATCCGTCTGATGGCCGGGCACGAGCTCGTCACCGAGGGCTTCAAGCCGGGCCAGGTCGGCTCGTCCGCGATGCCGCACAAGATGAACACCCGCTCCTGCGAGCGCGTCAACGGCCTCATGGTCATCCTGCGCGGCTACGCGTCGATGACCGGTGAACTGTCGGGCGACCAGTGGAACGAGGGCGACGTCTCCTGCTCCGTGGTGCGCCGCGTCGCGCTGCCGGACGCGTTCTTCGCGCTCGACGGTCTTCTGGAGACGTTCCTGACGGTGCTCGACGAGTTCGGCGCCTTCCCGGCCGTCGTCGCCCGCGAGCTGGACCGTTACCTGCCGTTCCTCGCCACGACGAAGGTCCTGATGGCGTCGGTGCGGGCGGGCGTCGGCCGCGAGGAGGCCCACGAGGCCATCAAGGAGAACGCCGTCGCGTCGGCCCTGGCCATGCGCGAGCAGGGCGCCGAGCGCAACGAGCTGCTCGACAAGCTCGCCGCGGACTCCCGGATCCCGCTGGACCGCGCCGGGCTCGACGAGCTGATGGCCGACAAGCTGTCCTTCACGGGCGCGGCGAGCGACCAGGTCGCCACCGTCGTCGCGCGTGTCGAGGAGATCGTCAAGCAGCACCCGGAGGCCGCCGGTTACGCGCCCGGAGCGATCCTCTGACCCGGCTGACCCCCGCGGACCTGGAGGCCGCTCGCGACCGCATCGTTCCCGATGTGGTCGCGAGCGGCCTCTCCGTGCTTTTCTGCGGGATCAACCCGGGCCTGACGACGGCCGCGACCGGCCACCACTTCGCGCGCCCCGGCAACCGTTTCTGGCCGGTGCTCCACCTGTCCGGGTTCACGCCCCGCCGGCTGGCCCCCGCCGAGCAGGAGGAACTCCTGTCGTACGGGCTCGGGATCACGAACGTCGTCGCGCGGGCCACGGCGCGGGCGGACGAGCTGAGCACGCAGGAGTACCGCGACGGCGGCCGTCTGCTCACCGCCAAGGTGGAGCGGCTGCGACCGCGCTGGCTCGCGGTCGTGGGCGTGACGGCGTACCGAACGGCCTTCCAGGAGCCGAAGGCGAGGATCGGCCCGCAGGAGCGGATGATCGGCGGTACGCGGGTGTGGGCGTTGCCCAACCCCAGTGGTCTGAACGCGCATTGGACGGCGGCGACGATGGCCGAGGAGTACGGGCGGCTGCGCGCCGCCGCCTCGGCCGACACGGCGCGCTAGAGCCTGCTTCACGGCTTGCCTCGGGGACGGCTTGCGTTGGGGACGGCTCGCGTTGAGGACGGCTTGCGTCAGGGCTTGCGGGCCACGACGCCGAACTGGGCGACGACCGGCCCCTCGTCGGAGCAGTCCGTCCGCCAGCGCGCGCACGAGACGAGGCCGGGCTCAAGGATCTCCAGCCCTTCGAGGAAGCCCTCGATCTCGGCCCGGCCGCGGGCGGTGATCGGCGGCGTCGCGTTCTCGTTCCAGAAGCGCATCGCCTCCTCGTTCCCCTCCCCGCCCAGTTCCAGCGTGGGGTGCGTGACCACGAGACAACTGCCGGAGGGGACCGCGTCCAGGAGGTGGCGCACGATGGACGTGGCCTCGGCGGTGTCAAGGATGAAGTTCAGAATGCCGAGCATCATGACCGCGACCGGCCGGCCCAGGTCGAGGGTGCCGGACGCGGCGCGGAGGATGGCCGCGGGGTCGTGCGCGTCCGCGTCCACATAGCTGGTGGCGCCCTCGTCCGTGCTGGTGAGGAGCGCGCGGGCGTGCGTGAGCACGATCGGGTCGTTGTCGACGTAGACGACGCGGGAGTCGGGGGCGATGCGCTGGGCGACCTCGTGGGTGTTCTCGGCGGTGGGCAGGCCCGTGCCGATGTCGAGGTACTGGCGGATGCCTGCCCGGCCGGCGAGGTAGGTCACGACGCGGCCGAGGAAGGCCCGGTCGGCGCGGGCCACTTCGCCGATGCTGGGATACATGGAGGTGACCTGGTCGCCGACCTGCTGGTCCACCTCGTAGTGGTCCTTGCCGCCGAGCCAGTAGTTCCACACGCGGGCGTTGTGTGCGATGTGGCTCGCGCTCCGCTCCCCCGGGTCCTGCCCGCTCTGCTCGCTCACGTGCTCTCCCTCGCCTCGGTCGTGCCATGATCCGCTGCCAAGGTCCCATGGTGGCACGGGAGTTCCCGTATACGGGGCCCAGGCGCGTCGTCAGGGCGGGTCCACGTCCGTGACGGCGGCGACGAGCCGGAAGGGCAGGTCCTCCGCGCCGAGCGGGATGCCCAGCACGATCCACCGCCCGTCCGCCTGCCACAACTGGACGTCCGGAACATACGCGCTGAGCGCGGCCCAGGGCTCCGGTATGTCCTCCCCGCCCTCGACCGCGCGCAGGCTGACGCTCCACAGGCTGAACCACTGCGGCTCCCCCCAGCGCTCGGTGAGCACCGAGGAGAGCCCGTCCCGGTCGGCGACCCACTGGTCCTGAGCCGCGCCCTCGGGGCCCGGCTCCCCGAGTTCGCCGCACGTCGCCAACTCCGCGATGTGGTAACCCGGTCCGCCGGAGCCCGCGTCCGATCTGCCGTGCTCCGCGGGGAACTCACGGGAGCGCAGCAGGTCGATCGTCGCGAGATGCTGTGCGGTGCTCATGATGTCCAGTAAAGCGGCCACCACTGACATTTGCCGGGGCGTCCGGCGGTTACGAGCCCCTGCCGTCACGCGTCCCTGCGGCGCAACGCCCACCAGCCGGCGAGGAGCGCGGCCGCCGCCCAGGCCGCGGTCACGGCGAGCCCCGTCCACGGCCCGAGCGTGCCGGCCGGGTCCTGGCGCAGGACCTGCTGTCCGGCGTGGTCGGGCAGGAAGTCGGCGACGGAGGCGGCCATGTCGCCCACGACGAAGGACACGATCAGGATGAACGGGATGAGCAGACTCAGTACGGCGACCGCGCTGCGCAGGACGACGGTGAGACCCGCTGCGAACAGGGACATCAGCGCGAGGTAGAGGCCGCCTCCGACGCAGGCGCGCAGCGCGCCCGGGTCGCCGAGACCGAGGGCGTAGGACCCCATGAACGCCTGCCCCGAGAGGAACGTGACGAACGAGGTGAGAAGGCCCGCGACGACGGCGAGGGCACCGACGACCGTCATCTTCGCGGCGTAGAGGAGATTTCTGTTGGGGACCGCCGCGAGGGACACGCGCAGGGCGCCGCCCAGGTACTCCGACGACACGGCGGTCGTGCCGAAGGCGATGGCCGCGATCTGGCCGAAGTTGAGTGCGTAGAAGGCACCGAAGAGGAGGTCGGCTCCTTCGTTGTCCGCCTCGGCCTGTCCGACCGTGGCAGAGGCCAGGACGGTGATGGCGACGGTCGTGACGAAGACCGCCACGAGTGAGCCGGCGCCGGCGCGCACCGATCTCACCTTGATCCATTCGGAACGCAGCACGGCGGTGGTCGACATCGTCAGGCCTCCTGGAGGGGCGTCGCGGCGGACGCGAACTCGGTGGTGTCCGCGGTGAGGGCGAGGTAGGCCTCCTCCAAGGAGGCCGATTCGTCGGCGAGTTCGAGGACGGGGATGCCGTCCGTGGCGGCGAGCGCGCCGATCTCCTCTGCGCGCGCCCCGGCGACGGTCCAGCGGCCGTCGCCGGTGGCCACGGCTTCGAGTCCTTTGCGGCGAAGCACGGCGTGCAGGCTCGCGGGATCGGTGGTGCGCACGCGGACGCGCCGTTCGCTGTGCGCGTCGATGAAGTCCTGCATCGGGGTGTCGGCGAGCAGCCTGCCCCGTCCGAGGACGACGAGGTGGTCGGCGAACGTGGCGGTCTCGTTCATGAGGTGGCTGGAGACGAGGACCGTACGGCCTTCGCGGGCGAGCCCGCGCATCAGTTCACGGATCCAGATGATGCCTTCGGGGTCCAGGCCGTTCGACGGCTCGTCGAGCATCACGACCCGCGGGTCGCCGAGGAGTGCGGCGGCGATGCCGAGGCGCTGGCGCATACCCAGCGAGAACGTCTTGATCCGCCGCCCGGCGACGGCCGCGATCCCGGCGAGCTCCAGGACCTCGTCGACCCGCCGCACCGGGATGCGGTTGGAGGCGGCGAGCGCGCGGAGGTGGTCGCGGGCGGTACGGGAGCCGTGGGCGGCCTGGGCGTCGAGGAGGGCGCCGACCTCGCGCAGGGGTTCGCCGAGCGTGGCGTAAGGGCGGCCGCCGAGTGTGGCGGTGCCCGATGTGGGCCGGTCGAGGCCGAGGACGAGGCGCATGGTGGTGGACTTCCCGGCGCCGTTCGGGCCGAGGAATCCGGTGACCCGGCCGGGCCCGACGCGGAACGTCAGGCGGTCCACCGCGCGGGTCGAGCCGTACTCCTTGGTGAGCTCTTGGACGTCGATGCTGGTCATGGCCCCAGCCTTCCGGCCGCGCCCCGCCGGGTCCTCCCCCGGGCGTGGAGAGCGTCTCCCCCATGAGGGGGAGCCGTCCGCACCCGCACCGCTGGCACGATGGCGGCATGTCCCGCCTCCTCGCGCCGCTGACCCGCGCGGTCACGTACACCCGCTGGCTGCACCTCCTCGTCGGCGCGATCATCGCTCTGGTGTGCGGGTCCGTGTACCCGGGGCTCACCCGGCCGGGGTACGGGGACTGGGCCTTGATGCTGCTGATTCCGGTCCCGCTGCTCATGGCGGCCGCCGTGATCCCCGTGGTGCGCAGGGCCGAGGGTCTTCAGGCCCGCCTCATGCTATTCCCGGGTGCCCACGCGCGCGTGGAGGACGGTTCGGGTCCACGGGAGGCGGGGGTGTCCGTGACACCGTCCGCGTCGTGGCGAGACCGGGGCAGGACCGCGGTGTGGCTGGTGCTGCGTCTGTGGGCAGGCTGCGCGGTCGCGTTCACGACCGGCCAACTCATGGCGCTGGCACTGGAGTTGGTGGACGCCACGTCGGGCGGCCCCGCCGAGGCCGAGTCCCTCGTCCCCGTACCGGGGCACGGCTGGGCGTACGCGTTCCTCGTGCCGGTGCCGCCGCTGGTGCTTCTGGCAGTGGTCGCGCTCGCCGGGCGCCTGATGGCGTCGGCCGCCCTCGGCCTGCTCGGGCCGTCCGCGGCGGAGCGTCTGGCCGCCCTGGAGGAGCGCACCGAGCAGCTGCTCGAGCGCAATCGCATCGCCCGCGAACTCCACGACTCCATCGGGCACGCGCTGACCGTCGCCGTCGTGCAGGCGGGCGCGGCACGGGCGGCCGCCGACCCGGCGTTCACCGACCGGGCCCTGGACGCCATCGAGGAGACGGGCAGGGCAGCCCTGGAGGACCTGGAGCGTGTCCTGTTGGTGCTACGCGAGTCGGGGCAGCCCGCGAACCGCCGGCCCACGCTCACCGAGGCGGACCGCCTTCTGGACTCGGCGCGCGCCTCGGGCGCGGAGGTCGACGCGGAGGTGCTCGGTGCGCTGGACACGGTGCCCGGTCCCGTCTCCAGAGAGGGCTACCGCATCCTTCAGGAGGCGCTGACGAACGTGCTGCGCCACTCGGGCACCGTCCCGATCCGGGTCGCCGTCACGGTCGACGACGCCCGCCTGTGGCTCGACGTACGCAATCCGCTTCCCGTGGGCGCGCCGGTGAACGGCCGGGGCAGCGGGACCGGCAGCGGTTTGCGGGGCATCCGCGAGAGGGCGGCTCTTCTCGGCGGACGGGCGCGGACGGGGCCCGACGAGGGGCAGTGGCGGGTGCATGTCGAGCTGCCGCTCGGCTGATCCCCGCCCCTCGCGTACGCCCTGACCCGCTCGGCTGATCCCCGCCCCTCACATACGCCCTGTCCTGCTCGGCTGATCCCCGCCCCTCACGCACGCCCCGACCCGCTCGGCTGATCCCCGCCCCTCACATACGCCCTGTCCTGCTCGGCTGATCCCCGCCCCTCGCGTACGCCCTGACCCGCTCGCCTAGGCTGTCCGGATGCCGCTCACCGTGCTCCTCGTCGACGATGAACCGCTGGTCCGCGCGGGGTTGCGCGCCGTGCTCTCGGCGCAGCCGGACATCGAGGTCGTGGGCGAGGCGGCCGACGGCGCCGCCGTCATTCCGCTCGTCCGGCAGCTGCGTCCGGACGTGGTCGCCATGGATGTGCGCATGCCTCTCCTGGACGGCATCGAGGCCACGCGCGCAGTGCTGCGCAGCGTGTCCGAACCGCCCAAGATCCTCGTGATCACGACGTTCGAGAACGACGAGTACGTGTACGGGGCGCTGCGGGCGGGCGCCGACGGGTTCCTGTTGAAGCGTTCGCGGCCGGCCGAGATCGTGAACGCGGTCCGGCTGGTGGCCGAGGGCGACTCGCTGCTGTTCCCCGCGGCCGTGCGGCGCCTCGCGGCCGAGTACGGCAACACATCGGCGCGGGAGGCGATGGAGCGCGCGGCGCTCACGGAGCGGGAGGCGGACGTACTGCGCCTCATGACGCGGGGCCTGTCCAACTCGGAGATCGCCGGCCGGCTCGTCGTGGGCACGGAGACGGTCAAGTCGCATGTAAGCGCCGTCCTCGCCAAGCTCGGGGCGCGGGACCGGACGCAGGCGGTCATCGCCGCCTACGAATCCGGTTTCGTCTCGCCCGGCTGAGCGTCCCCCGTCCCAGAAGTGCACCCGCGCTCGCCGGGCTGCGCGGCGGCGAGTACGATCCGCCCAACACGCGCGCGAGCTGGGAGGACGGACGTTGGGGCGGCTGACCGGCGGGGACCCCTCCCTGCTACGGCGGATCAACTCCGCGGTGGTGCTGCATGCCCTGCGCGCCACGGATCTCGCGACGCTCACCGAGATCACCCGGGTCACCGGGCTGTCCCGGCCCACGGTCGAGGGCGTCGTCGAAGGGCTCATCACGGCGGGGCTCGTCGTGGAGACGGCCGTCGACGACAGCGGTACGCGGCGCCAGGGGCGGCCCGCGCGCCGGTTCCGCTTCCGGGCCGAGGCGGGGCATCTGCTCGGTCTGGAGATCGGCCCGCACCGCGTGGCCGCGGTCCTGTCGGACCTGGACGGCAAGGTGCTCGGCACGGCCGCCAGGGACGTCGACGAGACCGCTCCGGCCGACGAGCGGATCGAGCGGCTGCGCATCGCGGTCGCGGACCTGCTGCGCCGCGCGGGCGTCGCCCGCAACTCGCTGCGGGCGGTCGGCGTCGGCAGCCCCGGCATCGTGGAGGCCGACGGCACCGTGCGCCTCGGCACCGCCCTTCCCGAGTGGACGGGCCTTCAGCTGGGCGAGCGGCTGCGGCGCTCCTTCAAGTGCCCGGTCCTGGTGGAGAACGACGCGAACGCCGCGGCGGTGGCCGAGCACTGGAAGGGCGCGGCGACCGAGTCCGACGACGTCGTGTTCGTCCTGGCGGGGCTCAGCCCGGGCGCGGGCGCGCTGATCGGCGGCCGGCTGCACCGCGGGTACGGCGGCGCGGCCGGGGAGATCGGGGCGCTGCACCTGCTGGGACGCGAGGTGCGCCCCGAGACGCTGCTCTCGACGACGGACGAGCCGCTGCACCCGCTCGACGAGCAGGCCGTCGCGCAGGTCTTCGCTCTCGCTCGCCAGGGCGACGAGCGGGCGGGCGCGGCCGTCGACCGGTTCCTCCAGCGGCTGGTGCACGACGTGGCGGCGCTGGTGCTCGCCCTCGATCCGGAACTGGTCGTCGTGGGCGGCTGGGCGGCCGGCCTGGACGGCGTACTGGAGCCGCTGCGCCGGGAGTTGGCCCGCTACTGCCTGCGGCCGCCGCGCGTGGCCCTGTCGGTGCTGGGCGAGGCGGCGGTCTCGACCGGGGCGCTGCGGCTCGCGCTGGACCATGTCGAAGAGCAGCTGTTCGCCGTCGAGGGCACGGTCACGGCGCGCCGCTAGCCAGAACGCGCCGGACATCGAAAGGCCCACCGTGCAGGATCACGGTGGGCCTTACGGATTGCGGCACGCTCGGCGTGCGCGGATTGCAGCGTGCCCGGATGGCGGCGTGCCCGGGTCAGGAGGCGCGGCGGTCCGGGCCGTGGTGGATCTCGACGCCGCCCGAGTCGCCGAAGGTGAGGCGGCAGGTGTCGGCTCGGTAGGTGGCCACGGAGACCGCGGCGGTCTCGCCCTCGCTGAAGAACCGGGTCGTGACGACGAGGACGGGCGCGCCCGGCAGCCGGTCGAGCTCCTTCGCGTCGTCGGCGCGGGCCGAGCCCAGCTCGACGGCGCGGTCCTGTCCTTCGAGCCCGAGCCGCCGCAGCTCACGCAGCACGGAACGCGCGCGGGAGGGCCCCGACGGGGCGTCTATGGCGGAGAGTTCGGGCACGGACGACGACGGTACGTACAGCAGTTCGGCGGCGACGGGCTGGCCGTGCGACACGCGCGTACGGCGCACCATGTGGACGCGCTCGTCGGGCGCGGAGCCGAGGATGCGGGCCACAGCGGGCGGCGGCACCGCGAGCTCGCTGTCGACGGCCTGCCAGGCGTCACCGTCGGCGGCGCCGGGCCACTCCTGGTCGTCGGACGAGTCGACCGCCACGCCCACACGGGGCGGCGCGACGGTGGTGCCCACGCCACGGCGGCGCTGGAGCCTGCCTTCGAGTTCGAGCTGTTCGAGCGCCTGGCGGAGCGTGGCACGGGCGACTCCGAAGCGGGCCGCGAGGTCCCGCTCGTTCGGCAGGATCTCTCCCACGGCGAACTCGGAGTCGAGTGCCTCGGTCAGCACGGTCTTGAGGTGCCAGTACTTCGGCTCCGGCGCCGTTTCCAACTGCGTGGTCCCCACCCTGTCCTCCGCAATCGCCGTGTCCCGGCTGCGTTTAGCGCCCTTGTTTATTAAAGGTTCCTGCACTATCTCTGCGAGGGTAGGCCCGCCCTCCGACTTGGTCAAGACCAATCGTCGGTCCGCTCCGGGGCCCGCGGGGCCTCTGCCGCAGAGCGTTCATGGCGGTCAGCAGAGCGTTCACGCCGCGTTCGCGAAACGACGAAGGCCCCCGCCCGGTCGGGGCGGGGGCTTCGGTGGCCACAAGGACGGCCATGGAAAGGGCCGCGAAGACGGCCGCGAAGAGGGCCGCGGGAACAGCGTCAGGCGAGCGACACCAGTTTGTCCGGGTTGCGCACGATGTATACGCACTGCACGTGACCGTCGGCGACATCGACCTGGAAGACGCCGTCCGGCTTGCCGTCGACGAGGGCGAGCACGGCAGGCCCTCCGTTGAGCTCCACGAACCGGAAGGTGAATCCGGCGCCGCCGCCCTTGGCGGCCCCGAGCAGGAAACGGCCCACCTTGTCGGCGGACTCGATGACGCGCAGCGGCGCCTTGGACTTGCCGCCGCTGTCGCCGACGAGGCGCGCGTCGGGCGCGAGGAGCACCATCAGGCCCTCCAGGTCCCCGCCCGTCGCGGCCGCGAGGAAGCGCTCGGTGAGGTCGCGCTGCTCGACGGGGTCGACGTCGAAGCGCGGCCGGCGCTCGTCCACGTGCTTGCGGGCACGTCCCGCGAGCTGACGCACGGCGGACTCGCTGCGTTCGAGCGTGGTGGCGATCTCGGCGAACGGGAACCCGAACGCCTCGCGGAGCACGAACACGGCGCGCTCCAGCGGAGAGAGCGACTCCAGGACGACGAGAACGGCGAGCGACACCGACTCGGCGAGCACGGCCGCCTCCGCGGTGTCGGGCGCGGTCGGCCCGAAGTCGGTGACCAGCGGCTCCGGCAGCCAGGGACCCACGTACGCCTCGCGCCGGGTCTGCGCCTGCCGCAGCCGGTCGATGGCCAGGCGGGTGGCGACGCGGACGAGGTAGGCGCGTGGTTCGCGCACCTCGTCGCGGTCGGCCTGCGCCCAGCGCAGCCAGGCGTCCTGGACGACGTCCTCGGCGTCGGCCACGCGGCCCAGCATGCGATAGGCGACCCCCATCAGGACCGGCCGGTGTTCTTCGAAGACCTCAGTCACGGTGTCGGTTGCCACCCCTCCATCCCAACGGACGCGGCGGCACGTGTCCAGGTGAATTCGGTGCGTCGCCGGCCACAAACGTCCCCGCGCCGGGCTTCGCTCCCCCGTCCCCCTTGAACTGGAGGCTACTGAGCGGTAATTGTTGCTGACAAGCAGTCTAAGGAACCGTCGCGCCGGCGTCGGGGACAGGGAGCGACATGGCCACAGAGGTGTCCTTCAGCATCGAAACCCCCGATGGCCCCCGCGAGGTGACCGTCGCGTACGAACGCGTGGGCACCGGGGAACCTCTGCTCCTCCTGCACGGGATCGGCCACCACTGGCAGGCCTGGGCCCCCGTGATCCCGGTCCTGGCCGCCGAACGCGACGTGATCGCCATCGACCTGCCGGGCTTCGGCGCCTCTCCCGCACTGCCCGACGGCGTCTCCTACGACCTGCCGACGGTGACGGCGACGCTCGGCTCGCTCTGCGCGGCCCTCGGCATCGAGCGGCCGCACGTGGCGGGCAACTCCCTCGGCGGTCTGCTTGCCCTGGAGCTCGGCCGCGAGAAGCTCGTACGGTCGGTCACCGCGCTGTCGCCCGGCGGGTTCTGGTCGCAGACCGAGCGCCGTTACGCGTTCGGCACGCTCCGCGCGATGCGGCAGGGGGCGCGGGTGCTGCCCGTTCCCGCGATCGAGCGGCTGTCCCGTTCGGCCGCGGGCCGGGCGGCCCTGACGAGCACCATCTACGCCCGCCCCGGCCGCCGTTCACCCGATGCGGTCGTCGCGGAGACCCTGGCCCTGCGCCACGCCCCCGGGTTCGCGCAGACCCTCGCCGCGGGCCTGGACGTGCAGTTCACGGACGACGTTCCGGACCTCCCGGTGACCGTCGCCTGGGGCACCCGCGACCGGCTGCTGCTGCGCCGCCAGGGCATCAGGGCCAAGCACGCCGTCCCCGGGGCCCGCCTCGTGCGGCTGCCCGGCTGCGGTCACGTCCCCATGAGCGACGACCCGGCGCTCGTCTCCCGCGTCATCCTGGACACCAGCCGCTGACCGCGCGCCGAACACGCCGGAGCCCAGCGCCACTCCGGCGCCGACGAGCGCGCTGCCGACGGCCTGCGCGGCGCCGTACGTCCCGGTGCCGACGAGTGGCGCGGTGCACGCCGCCGCCACGGGGATGAGGCCGGAGAACAGCGTGGCGCGCTCGGCGCCGATGCGCTGCATGCCGATGTACCAGCACACGAAGCCGATCACTGTGACGACGGCGGCCTGCCACAACAGTGCCGTCGCCTCGGTGGCGTCGGGTACGCGGAGCATGTCCGTGCCGTCGAGCACCGCGCCGACCGCGGCCGATTCCAGGGCCGCGACCCCGCAGACCGTGCAGGAGAGCAGCTTCGGGCCGAGGGCCCGCAGCACCGGCACCGCGAGGACGGCGAAACCGACCTCCCCGATGAGGGCTCCCACGGAGAACAGGAGACCGGCCGTGTCCGTGCGCCCCCAGCCCTGCACGGTGAACGCGCCTGCGGCGACCAGCAACGCCCCGTTGAGGACGACCCATCGGGGCCGACGGCCCGCAAGCAGGGGTACGAGTACGGCCACGACGACCGGGGCGCAGCCGACGAAGACCCCGGGGACGGCCGGTTCGGCGCCGCGCTCGGCGGCGAGCACCGCGAGGTTGAAGCCGACCATCCCGACGGCCGCCAGCACGGCGAGACGCCCCCATCGGCGGCCGGTGAGGTGGCGCAGCGGCGCCGTGCCGCCCCGGCCCAGGAGCGGCAGCAGAAGCAGGCAGGCGAGGGCGTATCGGAGGAACTGGCCGCCCGCGTACGGATAGTCGCCCAGGACGCTGTTGGCGGTGAAGGAGGCACCGACGAGGACGCAGGCGAGGGCGGTCGGCAGGGCCCCTCGGATCGGGTGCGCGTTCATGGCCCTGACGCTAGGGAGAGCGGCGGCCCGGATTAAGGTCCACGTTCATGACGCCATCGGGGACCAATCCGCGCGCAGGAAGCGGTGGCGGCCAACCATGGTCCGCCGCCTGGGAGTTACTGCTTCCCGCCGCATCGGCGCCCGCACGCGCGCGTGGCCGCGGTCTCCAGGCCGCGCTGCGGGACGCCGTCAGGTCAGGGCGGCTCGCCCCCGGGACACGGATGCCGTCGAGCCGAGATCTCGCGGCGGATCTGGGTGTCTCGCGCGGGCTGATCACCGAGGCGTACGAGCAGTTGACCGCCGAGGGGTATCTGCGCAGCGGGCGCGGGGCGGGTACGTGGGTGGGCGGGGCGGTGCGCGCCGCGGCGGCGGCCGGTGTGCGGGACCTGGCGCCCCGCCCGCCGGGCACGCGCGCCGACTTCGTGGCGGGCAGCCCCGATCTGTCGCTGTTCCCGCAGGCCGCGTGGTCGGCGGCGCAGCGCGGCGTGCTGGCCGAACTGCCGCACCAGATGCTGGGCTACCCGGATCCGCGGGGTATCCCCCGGCTGCGTACCGCGCTGGCGGAACTCCTCGCGCGCCGGCGGGGCGTGGTCGCCGATCCGGAGCGGATCGTCGTCTGCTCCGGGGTGGCACAGGCGGTGACGCTGCTCGGGTTCGTGCTCCACGCGCGCGGGGAGCGGTCGGTGGGCGTCGAGGACCCCGGGAGCCCCGACCTCGCTTCACTGTTCGCCTCGGCCGGTATCGGCACGACCGCGCTCCCCCTGGACGGCGACGGACCGGCCCTCGGACCGCTGCGGGCCGCGGGTGTGCGCTCCGCGGTGACCACGCCGTCCCACCAGTTCCCCTCCGGTATCGCCTACTCACCGGCGCGCCGCACTCAACTCCTCGACTGGGCACGGTCGGTGGACGGCCTCGTGGTGGAGGACGACTACGACGGCGACTTCCGTTACGACCGCGCGCCGGTAGGAGCGCTCCAGTGGCTCGACCCGGAGCACGTCGCGTACGCGGGCTCGGTGAGCAAGTCGCTCGCTCCCGGGCTGCGGCTCGGCTGGATGGTCGTACCCGCGAGGCTGACCGACGAGGTCGTCGAGCGCAAGCGCTACATGGACCTCGGCAACCCCGCCCTCGACCAGGCGCTCCTGGCCCGTTTCATCGAGCGCGGCGACTACGACCGCCAGTTGAGGCGCTGTCAGCGCGCCTATCGAGAGCGGCGCGACACCCTCGTGGCCGCGCTGCGGGAACATCTGCCGGGCACTGAGGTGACGGGGATCGCCGCCGGACTGCATGTGATCGCCTGCCTCCCCGAGCGCTACGGACCGCAGGAGGCGCTCCTCGAACGGGCCTCGGCGGCCGGGGTCACCGTCCGCCCGCTGAGCCACTACGGCACGTCGGACAGGGGCGACGGCGGGGTGCGGCTGGTCCTCGGTTACGCGCATCTGCCGCCGGCCCGGATCGCGGAAGGCGTACGTCTCCTGGCGCGCGCGGCGCATGGGAGGGCCACGCACGCGTGAACGGCGTCATGGGCGTGTGAGGCGACAGCGCGCCGGGTTCCCCGATCTGCAGGGGCAGTTGTTCACTTGGGGTTCGCGTGTGCGCCGTGGTGAGCCCGTAGGTGTGGCTTCGCCGCGGCGTCCACGCAGGGTGGCACCGCACTGTCGTCGGAACCCGTTTCTGGAGGCGTATTCATGTCACACCGTCCGCCGAGTTCTCTGCCCGGCCGCCGCGGGGTGCTGCGCGGTTCGCTCGCCGCGTCGGCCGCGCTGGCGCTGCCCGCCGCGGTCGCGGCCGCCGCGCCGGCCTTCGCCCTGTCGGGTCGCCCGAAGGCGGCGTGGGGTGTTCAGGCAGGGGACGTCGGCGCGCACTCGGGGCTGATCTGGACGCGCTCCGACCGGCCCGCCCGCATGATCGTGGAGACCTCCGCGACGGAGTCGTTCCGCCGGTCCACCAGGTGGCACGGGCCGCTGCTCGGCGCGGGCACGGACTTCACGGGCACCACCCGCCTGCGCGGCCTGCCGCCGGGCGAGCAGATCCACTACCGCGTGACGCTCGCCGACCCCGACGACCCCCGCCGCACGGGCGAACCCGTCACCGGCACCTTCCGCACCACCCCCGTGGGCCGCCGTGACGGGGTGCGCTTCCTCTGGTCGGGCGACATCGCGGGCCAGGGCTGGGGCATCAACCCGGACATCGGCGGCTACCGCGTGTATGAGGACATGCGCGCCCTGAACCCGGACTTCTTCCTGTGCAGCGGCGACAACATCTACGCCGACGGCCCGATCCTGCCCAGCGTCACGCTGCCGGACGGCCGGGTGTGGCGGAACGTCACGACCGAGGAGAAGTCCAAGGTCGCCGAGACGCTGGCCGAGTTCCGCGGCGCGTTCCGCTACAACCTCCTCGACGAGAACGTGCGCCGCTTCAACGCGCAGGTGCCGTCGATCGTCCAGTGGGACGACCACGAGGTGCACAACAACTGGTATCCGGGCCAGATCCTGGACGACGCCCGCTACACGGAGAAGGACACGAACGTCCTGGCCGCCCGGTCCCTGCGGGCGTTCAGCGAGTACTTCCCCGTCTCCACGCTGCCGCCGGGCGACGACGAGGGCCGCGTGTACCGGGTCCTGCGGCACGGCCCCCTGCTCGATGTGTTCGTGCTCGACATGCGCTCGTACCGCAACGCCAACTCCCCGGGCCGGCAGCCCGACGACGCGACCGGGATCCTCGGCGCGCGGCAGCTGGCCTGGCTGAAGCGTGAGCTGTCCCGGTCGCGGGCCGTCTGGAAGGTGATCGCCTCCGACATGCCGCTCGGCCTGGTCGTGGCCGACGGCGCGGTGAACTTCGAGGCCGTCGCGCAGGGCGATCCGGGAGCACCGCTCGGCCGCGAGCTGCAGATCGCCGAGCTGCTGCGGCACATCAAGCACGACCGGATCACGGGCACGCTGTGGCTCACCGCGGACGTGCACTACACGTCGGCGCAGCACTACGACCCCTCGCGCGCCGCGTTCCAGGACTTCGAGCCGTTCTGGGAGTTCGTCTCGGGCCCGCTGGCGGCGGGCGGATTCCAGGCGGTGAAGCTGGACGCCACCTTCGGTCCCGAGCAGAGCTTCGTCAAGGCGCCGGACCGGGCCAACACGTCGCCGATGGAGACCCCGCAGTACTTCGGCGAGGTCGACATCGACGGAGGCAGCGGCGAGCTGACGGTACGGCTGCGGCAGCAGGGCGGCGACGTGCTGTTCTCCAAGGTGCTTCAGCCGGGGCGGGTCGGCCAGTAGGGGACCAAGGCAGCCAAAGAGGACATAAGCAGGCTTTACCCATCGGTCACAAAGCGTTCGTGATCACGCAACACCGTTCCTTCACAGTGGCTGCATGAGTCCAGACATGTCTGATGTGAGGCGGGCCAGGAACGGCCGCCCCGTCCACCACTGGCGGCGCGACGTCGTCGAGCTCGCCGCCCTGTTCACGGCCGTGGCCGTCGCGGACGCCGTGGCGAACCTCGTCGGTCACGGCCCCGACGGCCCCGCGCTGCTCGCCATCTCGGCGGTCGCGCTCCTCGCCACGGCCGGCTTCCACACATGGTGGGCACGCCGCCACAACCACGCACCCCCGACAGGCGATACCGACGCCCGGCGGCTCCCCACGGAGCCCGCCGGGCAGTCGGAACGGCCCGACACAGAGGTCACCGCGGGCGCCGGCCCGCAGGCGACGAACGAAGCCACGGCCACCGCGCTGTGGCGCATGCGGACGACGGTCCGTGACGAGCCGGGGTCGCTCGCGGCACTGTGCACGGCGCTCGCCCCGCTGCGGGTCGACATCCTGAGCCTCCAGACGCATCCGCTGGGCGAGGGCACCGTGGACGAGTTCCTGCTGCGCGCGCCGCAGGACCTGCCCGCCGCCGAACTCACCCGGGCCGTGTCCCTGGCCGGCGGCTCCGGTACCTGGATCGAGCGGGCCGACGCCCACGACCTCGTGGACGCGCCCACCCGCATCCTCGGTCTCGCCACGCGCACGGCCCTGGACGCCGCCGAACTCCCGCTCGCCCTGCGCCAGTTGCTCGGCCGCTGCACCATCAGGTCACTCCCGGCCACGACGATGAGCGGCCGAAGGAGTGAGAGCGCGCCCGTGGAGGGGGCACTCGAAGGGACCGTGATACGGCTCCGGGCCCCGGAAGGCGGCGTGATCACCGTGGAGCGGCCGTATCTGCCGTTCACGCCCACCGAGTTCGCGCGCGCCCGCGCCCTGGTCGAGCTCGACGCGCGGCTCGGCCCGCGCATCCCGCGCAGCCAGGACGTCCTGACGCTCCCCGAGGGCAACGCGATCACCGTGCGCCGGGCCGACTCGCACGACGTGGAGGCCGCCAAGGCCATGCAGGAGCGCTGCTCCCGCGCGACCCTGAGCAAGCGCTACCACGGGCCCGTCGGCGACGCGGACCGCTACCTCAACCACCTCCTCAGCCCCCGCTTCGGCCGCACGCTCGCCGCGCAGACCGCGTCGGGCCGCATCGTCGCCCTCGGGCATCTGCTCTGGGACGGCGACGAGACGGAGATCGCACTGCTCGTCGAGGACGACTGGCAGCGCCGCGGCATCGGCACCGAACTGCTCGGCCGCCTGGTCGCGATGGCGATCGAGGCGGGCTGCGAGAGCGTGTACGCCGTCACGCAGGCGTCCAACACCGGGATGGTCGCGGCGATGCGCGGCCTCGGACTGCCCCTCGACTACCAGATCGAGGAGGGCACGCTGGTGATCACGGCGCGCCTGGAGGCGACCGCGGTCAGGTCGCGGCTTCCGTACGAGGGGCCCCGCGCGGCGTACGAGCGGGCCGACCGGCACTGAGGTCCTTGCCGGCCGGCTTTGAGGTCCGGGCCGGCCGGCGCTGACGGCCTGGCCGGCCGGGACCTGCTCCGCGCGAGCCGGCCCGGACCGGTCCGGTCCGGTCCGGTCCGGTCCGGTCCGGTCCGGTCCTGCGTCTGTCCGACCCGGACCGGTCCCCTCCTGCTTCTGTCCGGTCCGGGCAAGCACCTCTACGTCACTCCGGGACCCGCAGACGCGCCTCGGCCGCACGCCCGGTCACCGCACCCGGCTCCCCCAATGCCTGGTCCAGGTCCGCCCACAGGTCCTCGACGTCCTCAAGACCCACCGAAAGCCGCAGCAGCCGGTCACTCACGCCCGCCGACCTGCGGTCGCCGGCGTCGACGATGCGGTGGCTGATGGACGCCGGGTGCTGGATGAGCGAGTCGACGCTGCCGAGGCTGACGGCGGGCGTGACCAGGCGGACCGTACGGATCACCTCGTGCGGGTCGCCCACGGTCTCGAAGGCGACCATCGCGCCGCCGATCCGCGGATAGTGCACGCGCGCGATGCGCGGGTCCCCCGACAGGCGCGCCGCCAGTTCGGCCGCCGTCGCCGACGCCGCCCGGACGCGCACCGGCAGGGTCGCGAGACCGCGCAGGAGCAGATAGCCGGCGAGCGGGTGCAGCACGCCGCCCGTCGCGAACCGCACCTGGCGCAGCCGGCGGGCGAACGCCTCGTCGCAGGCCACGACCCCGCCCATGACGTCCCCGTGCCCGCCGAGGAACTTGGTCGCGCTGTGCAGCACCAGCCGCGCGCCGTGCTCGACGGGCCGCTGGAGCACCGGCGTGGCGAAGGTGTTGTCGGCGAGGAGCGGCACCGTTCCGCACGAGTGGGCCAGCGCCCGCAGATCGAGCTCGGCGAGCGTCGGATTGGCGGGTGACTCCACCATCACGAGCCCGGTGTCGGGCCGGATCGCGTCCGCGATGCCCGCCGGGTCCACCCAGGTCACCTCCGTGCCGAGGGCCCCCGCGGTGAGGAGGTGGTCGCTGCATCCGTACAGCGGCCGGACGGCGACGACATGGCGCAGCCCGGCGCCGTTGCGTACGAGCAGCACCGCGGTCAGGGCCGCCATGCCGCTCGCGAAGGCGACCGCGCTCTCGGTCCCTTCGAGCCGGGCGAGCGCGGTCTCGAAGCGGCCGACGGTCGGGTTGCCGAGCCGGGCGTACACCGGCGGGCCCTCGTCGACGACGCCGTCCGCCGCGAACGCGTCGATGCGGGCGGCCTCGCCGCGGCTGTCGTACGACGGGTAGGTGGTGGACAGATCGATGGGCGGGGCGTGCAGACCGAGTCCGGCGAGGTCGTCGCGGCCGGCGTGCACGGCTTCGGTGGCCAGGGCCCGCCGGTGGGCGGGGCCCGGGCGCATCGCTGCGTACAGGTCGTTGTCCATGGGTGACAGCCTGAACAAGGGCCGGGGTTCTTCGGGCGGACCCCGTGCTACGTTCGGCCAATGGCCGATTCCGTCGCACTTGATCCGGTTGATCTGCACATACTGCGCCTCCTCCAGAACGATGCCCGCATCACCTACCGGGACCTCGCCGCGCAGGTCGGCGTCGCGCCCTCCACGTGCCTCGACCGCGTGACCCGGCTGCGCCGGTCCGGCGTGATCCTCGGGCATCAGCTGCGCCTCGACCCGGCGAAGCTGGGCCGCGGGCTCCAGGCGCTGCTCTCGGTGCAGGTGCGGCCGCACCGGCGCGAGCTGGTCGGCCCCTTCGTGGAGCGGATCCGGGCGCTGCCGGAAGCGCGGTCGGTCTTCCATCTGACGGGCCCCGACGACTACTTGGTGCATGTCGCCGTGCGTGACACCGCCGACCTCCAGCGGCTGGTGCTCGACGAGTTCACGGCGCACCGCGAGGTGGCGCGCGTCGAGACGCGGCTGATCTTCCAGCAGTGGGAGTGCGGCCCGCTGCTGCCCCCGTCCGCCGACGCCGTCGGCGAATCCTGATGACGCGGCCCCCCACCCCGTACGACGATGGCGGCATGTCAGATTCGTCAGTCACAGCAGCATCCGTCACCGGACCGCTCCCGCGCGAAGTCGCCGACGCCTACGTCGACGAACTCATCGCCCTCGACCCCGTCACCGGCACCTACCTCGGCGTGCCCGAGAGCCACAGCAGGCTGCCCGACCTCTCGCCCGCCGGTCAGGAGGCCCTCGCCGATCTCGCGCGGGCGACCCTCGCCCGGCTCGACGAGGCCGAGCGCAGGCCCGGGGCCGACAGCGCGGCCGAGCGCCGCTGCGGCCGCCTCCTGCGGGAGCGGCTCACGGCCGAACTCGCCGTGCACGACGCCGAGGAGAACCTGCGGGCCGTCACCAATCTGGGCGGGCCAGTCCACAACGTGCGGGAGGTGTTCACCCTCACGCCCACCGCGACCGACGCGGACTGGGCGGCCGTCGCGGAGCGGCTGCGCGCCGTGCCGGGGGCGCTCGCCGGGTACCGCGAGACGCTGTCGCTGGGCCTGGAGAAGAAGCTCCACGGCGGACCGCGGCCGACCGCCACGTTCATCGAGCAGCTCACCGAGTGGGCGGGCGAGGGACGCGGCTGGTTCGAGGACTTCACCGCGGCCGGGCCCGACGCGCTGCGCGCCGAGCTCGACGGGGCCGGCAGCGCCGCGACGGCCGCGGTGGTCGAGCTGCGCGACTGGATGCGCGACGTGTACGCGCCCGCGATCGAGGGCTCGCCCGACACGGTGGGCCGCGAGCGGTACGCCCGCTGGTCGCGCTACTACAACGGCACGGACCTCGACCTCGACGAGGCGTACGCGTACGGCTGGGCGGAGTACCACCGCCTGCTCGGCGAGATGAGGACCGAGGCGGAGAAGATCCTGCCCGGCGCCGCGACGCCGTGGGTGGCGCTCGCGCACCTCGACGAGCACGGCACGCACATCGAGGGCGTGGAGGAGGTGCAGCGCTGGCTCCAGGGCGTGATGGACGAGGCGATCGACGCCCTCGACGGCACGCACTTCGAACTCGCGGAGCGGGTACGGAAGGTGGAGTCCATGATCGCCCCGGCGGGCAGCGCCGCGGCGCCCTACTACACGGCGCCGTCGGAGGACTTCACGCGGCCGGGGCGCACCTGGCTGCCGACGATGGGCCAGACCCGGTTCCCCGTCTACGACCTGGTCTCGACCTGGTACCACGAGGGCGTACCCGGTCACCATCTCCAGATCGCGCAGTGGACGCACGTCGCGGACAGCCTCTCCCGCTACCAGGCGAGCGTCGGCATGGTGAGCGCCAACGCCGAGGGGTGGGCGCTGTACGCGGAGCGTCTGATGGACGAGCTGGGCTTCCTCACGGACGCCGAGCGGCGGCTCGGATATCTGGACGCGCAGATGATGCGCGCGACCCGCGTCATCGTCGACATCGGCATGCATCTGGAGCTGGAGATCCCGGCGGACTCGCCGTTCCACCCGGGCGAGCGGTGGACGCCCGCCCTCGCGCAGGAGTTCTTCGGCGCGCACAGCAGCCGGCCCGCGGACTTCGTGGAGAGCGAGCTGACCCGCTATCTGTCCATCCCCGGGCAGGCGATCGGCTACAAGCTGGGCGAGCGCGCGTGGCTGCTCGGCCGGGCGGGCGCGCAGGCCAGGCACGGGGACGCGTTCGACGCGAAGGCCTGGCACATGGCGGCTCTCTCACAGGGATCGCTCGGCCTCGACGACCTGGTGGACGAGCTGTCCCAGCTGTAGCTCGATCGCGGGCGGCGGCACTTGGCGGCTGCCGCCCGCACACCCACGCTCCCGGCACTCGCTCAGCAGCCGCAGTCGTCCGAGTCCACCGGCGCCGTCAGCGGGTCGGCGTCGCGCTGCGCGGGCCCCTCCCACGTCTCGTACGCGAAGCCCTCCCGCGCCCAGTACTCGAAGCCGCCGAGCATCTCCTTGACCTGGAAGCCGAGTTCGGCGAGGGCGAGAGCGGCGCGTGTGGCGCCGTTGCAGCCCGGGCCCCAGCAGTACGTGACGACGGGCACGGACTTGTCGAGGAGCTGTTCGGCCTGCTCGGCGATGAGCGCGGTGGGCAGGTGGACGGCGCCGGGTACGTGCCCCTGGTCCCACGAGGCGGTGGAGCGGGTGTCGATGACGACGAAACCCGGGTCGCCGCCCGCGGCGAGCGCCGAGGCGACGTCGGACACGTCGGCGTGGAAGGCGAGGCTCGCGCCGAAGTACGCGGCGGCCGCGGCGGGGGACGCCGGGGGCACACGGAGTACGGAGTTGGGGGTGACGGTGGTGGTCGCGGTCATGATGTCGGCCTCCCGGGCGGATCTCTGCGGGCCGCACGACCGTGCCGCCCTCGACCAGAAATCTACGGTTCCCGGCGATCTTCCTGAAGTGACGATCCCCGGCATCACCCTTGATCTGCCGGGGATGTCCCTGCTATTCCTGCCGCATGACCGGTGAATCCCCGTACATCCCCGACGCCACCGACTGGCGCATCCTCGACGTCCTCCAGCGCGAGGGCCGGGCGAGCTACGCCGAGCTCGCGCGGGCCGTCTCCATGTCCGCGAGTGCCGTCACCGAGCGGGTGAGGCGCCTCGAGGAGGCCGGGGTGATCGCGGGGTACGCGGCGGTGGTCGTCCCGGAGCGGATCGGCCTGCCCATCCTGGCGTTCGTACGGCTGCGCTACCCGAACGGGCACTACAAGCCGTTCCACGACCTCGTCGAGGTGACTCCGGAGATCCTCGAGGCGCACCATGTCACCGGCGACGACTGCTTCGTCATCAAGGTCGCGGCGCGCTCGATGAAGCACCTGGAGGAGGTCTCCGGCAGGATCGGCGCGCTCGGCTCGGTGACGACCAGCGTGGTCTACTCGTCCCCGCTCCCGCGGCGCCCGCTCGGCCACTGACCCGCCGCCGGAAGTGGCTCAGGTCCGCTGCCGTACGGCCGAACCCGACCGTCCCTTCACGATCTCCAGCTGCGCGTGCACCCGGCGCCGCAGGTCGGCGACGTGGCTGACGATGCCGACACTGCGGTCCCGCTCGCGCAGGGAGTCCAGGACGTCGAGCACCTCGTCCAGGGTCTGGTCGTCGAGGCTGCCGAAGCCCTCGTCGATGAAGAGCGTGTCGAGGCGGACGCCGCCCGCCTCGTCCGTGACGACGTCCGCGAGGCCGAGGGCCAGAGCGAGCGACGCGAAGAACGTCTCGCCGCCGGAGAGTGTCGCGGTGTCCCGTTCGCGCCCCGTCCACGCGTCGACGACATGCAGGCCGAGGCCCGAACGGCCGCGCCCCGAACGGTCGTCGGAGTGCACGAGCGTGTAGCGGCCCGACGACATGCGGGCCAGCCGCGCGGTCGCGGCGGCCGCGACCTGTTCGAGCCGGGCCGCGAGCACATAGGACTCCAGGCGCATCTTGCGCTCGTTGTCCGCGGACGTCCCGGCGGCGAGGCCTGCCATGCGCGCCACGCGGTCGTACGCGGCGCGCAGCGGTGCGAGCCGTCGCACGGCCGTGGCGCAGCGGGCCGAGAGCCGGTCGATCTCGGTGCAGCGGCGGGCCGCGTCGTCGCGCGCGGAGGCCGCCTCGCGCACCCGTCGGTCGGCCGCCTCGGCGGCATACCGTGCCGCGGCCACATCGGCGGGCGCCTGCCGGGCCGCTGCCGCCGTGTCGTCCTCGGCGAGTACGGCGCGCACCGCGGCCTCCTCGGACTGGCGGGCGTCGAGCCTGTGTTGCAGGTCCCGATGCTGGGCGTCGTCGAGCAGGGCGGCCCCGGCCGCCTCCGGCGTGTCGAACCCGGCGCGGAACGCCGCGTCGGCGAGTCGTGCGTCGGCGTCCTTGAGCCGCTCGGCGGCCTCGTCGGCGCCGCGTGCCGCGTCCGCGGCGGCCGTGAGCTGCGCCGCGAGCCGTTCCAGCTGCGCGGCGCGCGCGCCGACACTGGCCTCCGTCCCGCGCGCCTGCGCCAACTCGCGCTCCAAAACGCCCTGTTCGCGGTCGACGCTCTCACGCAGGGTGGCGCGTGCGACGGCGCGACGTGCGGCTTCCTGCTGCGCGGCGAGTCTGCGGTCGTGCTCGCCCTCGGCCCGGCCGAGTGCCTCACGCGCGGCGTGCAGCCCCGAGGCGAGGCCCCGCGCCTCGGCGTGTCGCGCGCGCAACTCCTCGGCCGCATCGGCGAGTTCCAGGGCGGACGCCTCTCCGGCGGCGGCCGTCGCGGCGGCGAGCGACTCGCGCACCGCGGCCAGCAGGCTCTCCTGCGCGGTGCGCGCGTCGTCCGCGCGGCGGTACGCGGCGAGGGCGGACTCCTCGGCGTCGCGGCCCACGTGCTCGGCGGTCTTGCGCATGGGGTCGGGGTGGTCGGTGGACCCGCACACCGCGCAGCTCTCGCCGGGGACGAGCTGCGCGGCCAGCTCGGCAGCGATTCCGTTCAGCCGCTGTTCCTTGAGGCCGAGCCAGTGCTCATGGGCGGCCGCGGCGTCCTCACGGGCGCGCAGGGTGCGGGTCCGGGCGTCGGCGGCCTCGTCGGCGAGCCGGTCGCGGCGCCGGGCGGACTCCAGCTTCTGCTGCGCGGGCTCCAGCTGACCCGCCAGGTGCTCGGCGCGCGTCGCGGCGTCCTGCGCGGACTCGACGGCTTCCCGGAGCGCGGCCCGGGCGCTGTCCCAGCCGTCGAGCCAGCTCGCCGCGTCCTGGAGCAGCTCGTCGTCGGCGCGCTCCTCGCGGTCGAGTCCGTGGCGCTGCCCGGCGAGTTCCGTCAGACGCAGCTCGGCGCGCCGGGCGGACTCCAGGCCGCCCAGCTCCTCGGCCGCCTTCCGCGCGGCGGTGGCGAGGCCCGCCGCGCCGTCGCCGTCGTACGACTCGGGCAGCGCGGCACGCGCGCGCGTGTCCTCGCTCGTGGCCCTGCGGTGTTCGCTCTCCGCGGCCTCGCGCAGCGCGAGTGCGGGGGCGACGGCCTCGGCCTTGCGGCCCCGCGCCATGCGCTCCTGGACCCGCCGGTGCTCGTCGGCCCGCTCGTCGAGCAGAGCGGCCCGCTCCCGCGCCTCCTCGAACCTGCACTGCAGCCGCTGCACTTCCTGCACGCCGGCCAGGTCGCGCTGCGCCTCGGTGCGGGCCGCGTCGGCGGCGGTCAGCGCGAGGTGCGCGACGGTGAGCCGCTCGCGGGTGGTGGAGCGGGCGACGGCGGCCCAGGTGAGGACGGAGTCGGCGAGCCCGGGGTCACCGGGCGCGGCGTCGGTCGCGGGCAGTTCGACGATCTTCCCCGCGGCCTGCTGCATGCGGTGGGCGTCGGCGAGCAACTCGGCGTCCGCCGCGCGTACTTCGCTCTCGGCGGCGCGGCGCCGCTCGGCGAGCCGCTGCTCGGCCGCGGCGAAGCGCCGGGTGTCGAAGAGCCGGCCGAGGAGCTTGCCGCGGGCTTCGGCGTCGGCCCGCAGGAACCGCGCGAAGTCCCCCTGCGGCAGCAGGACGACCTGGCAGAACTGCTCCTTGCTCATGCCGAGGAGCTGGCTGATCTCCTCGCCGATCTCCTGGTGGGAGCGGCTGAGGTCCTTCCAGGTGCCCGCCGGGGCGTCGTACTCGCGCAGCCAGCTCTGGGCCTTGTCCGTGGTGGTGCCCGTGCCGCGCTTCTTGGGGCGCTCCCACGGGGGCTGCCGGGTCAGCTCCAGGCGGCGGCCCGCGACGGTGAGGTCGAGGGTGACCTCGGTGCGCGTGCCGGGCTCGGCGTGGTCGCTGCGCAGGGACGTGCCCTGGCCGCCGCCCTGCCGGGCGCCGGGCACCGACCCGTACAGGGCGTAGCAGACGGCGTCGAGGACGGAGGTCTTCCCGGCGCCCGTAGGGCCGTGGAGCAGGAAGAGGCCCGCCGACGACAGGTCGTCGAAGTCGACTTCCTGGCTTGCGCCGAAGGGTCCGAAGGCGGTGATCCGCAGCCGGTGGAGCCTCATCGGGCGACCTCGCGCCGGGTGTCGTCGATGCGTACGGCGTCGAGCGCCTCACGCAGGACGGCGCGCTCGCGCTCGTCGGGTCCGGCGCCGCGCACGTGGGACACGAAGTCCTCCGCGATCTGCTGGTCGTCGCGCCCCTTGAGCCGCTGCGCGTACGAGACGTCGGGGTCCTCGGGGGCGCGCTGCGGGTCGAAGGCGAGGCTGAGGGTGTGCGGGAACCGCTCGACGAGGCGGGCCATGGGGTCGTCGGGCCTGACCGGGTCGGTGAGGGTGGCCTCGACCCACGCCTCCTCGTGCGTGGCGAGGTCCGGGCGCGCGAGCAGGTCCGCGAGGTCCCCGCGGATCCGGGCCAACGGCCTGGGAACCGGGCAGTCGACGCGCTCGGCGGCCGCGAAGCCGTCCGCGTCCAGGTCGACGAGCCACATGCTCTTGCGGTGGTCGGCCTCGGAGAAGGAGTACGGGAGCGGCGAGCCGGAGTAGCGCACGCGCTCGGAGATTACCTGGCTGCCGTGCAGATGGCCGAGCGCCACATAGTCGACGCCGTCGAAGACGCCGGAGGGGACGGCGGCGACACCGCCGACGGTGATGTCGCGCTCGCTGTCGCTGGCCTGGCCGCCGGTGACGAAGGCGTGCGCGAGGACGACGGACCGGGTGCCTGCCGGGCGCTCGGCGAGATCGGCCCGCACCCGGTCCATGGCGGCGGCCAGGACCGCCTCGTGGCCCGGCTTCGACACCGCGAACTCGTCCTTCACCAGCGCCGGTTCGAGATAGGGCAGTCCGTAGAAGGCAACGTCACCCGTGGTGTCCGGGATCAGGACGGGGGTCGCGCAGGCTCTGGGGTCGGTGCGCAGGTGGATGCCGGCGCGGCCGATGAGCCCGGCGCCGACGCCGAGGCGGCGCGCCGAGTCGTGGTTCCCGGAGATCATCACCGTGGGGATGCCCTGCTCCGCGAGGCGGTGCAGGGCGTCGTCGAACAGCTCGACCGCGGCGAGAGGCGGCACCGCGCGGTCGTACACGTCGCCCGACACGACCACCGCGTCGACGTCCCGCTCACGGACGGTCGCGACGAGGTGACCGATGAACTCGGCCTGGGCGCCGAGCATGTTCACCCGGTGGAACGCCCGGCCGAGATGCCAGTCGGAAGTGTGCAGCAGCCTCATGATCCCCGAGACTAACGGGCGGGTCGGACATCACGGGCGGCTACCGGCGTATCGGCACCTGCTCCGCCGCGCACGCGTCCCGGCCGCCACCGCCGCTCACGCGTCCCCGTACGCCTCTCCCCCCAGCTCGAACTCCGCGGTGCCGGCGGTGACATCGGCCAGCCACGCGCGGAACGCGTCCACGTCGGCGTCCGGCAGGCCGATCTCGATCGTGACCGCCTCCCCGTAATGGACGTCACGCACCTCACGTCCCGTGGACCGCAGATCGTTCTGCACCTTGCCGGCGCGCTGGTGGTCGACGGTGACGGTGGCGAGCCGGAAGCGGCGGCGGGTGAGGGTGCCCAGCGCGTCGAGCGCCTCGCCGACCGCTCCTCCGTAGGCGCGGATGAGGCCGCCCGCACCGAGCTTCACGCCTCCGTAGTAGCGGGTCACGACCGCGACGACGTACCGCATCTCGCGGCGCGTGAGCATCTGGAGCATGGGGACGCCCGCCGTGCCGCCCGGTTCGCCGTCGTCGCTCGCCTTCTGCACGGAGGCGTCGGCGCCGATGACGTACGCGTAGCAGTTGTGGGACGCGGTGGGGTGCTCCTTGCGGATGCGCGCGACGAAGTCCTGGGCCTCGCGCTCGGTGGCCGCGGGCGCGAGCGCGCACAGGAACCGGGAGCGGCTGATCTCTGTCTCGTGCACGCCCTCACGGGCCACGGTGCGGTACTCGTCCTGCATCCGGCCAGCGTATGCCGCGTGCCGGGGTTCGCCCGCCCCGCCCGTCGCCCGGGTCGCGCGGTGGTGAATACTCGCTCGTCGTCGCAGCGGTCGCGTGACGTCCTGTCCTGCGGCTTCCTGCGCGGATGCACCCCTCAGGGTCCGTACCGCCACGACAGAAAGCAGTTCCGCCCATGACCGGCACGCAGGCCGAACCCGTCGAAGGCACGGCCGTCCGGCCTCCCTCCCCACGATGGCGGTCCTGGCTCCTCGAAGGTCTGAGCGAGACGACGGCCCGGCACCCGGGTCCGCACGGCACGCCGCCGGCCGAGCACAAGGGCCACACCTGGTGGCGGGTGATGTGCCTGACGGGCGTGGACTACTTCTCGACCCTCGGCTACCAGCCGGGCATCGCCGCCCTCGCCGCGGGACTGCTCTCCCCGCTGGCCACCCTGGTCCTGATCGCCCTCACGCTCGGCGGCGCGCTGCCGGTCTACCGCCGCGTCGCCAAGGAGTCCCCGCACGGCGAGGGTTCCATCGCGATGCTGGAACGGCTCCTTCCGTGGTGGGCGGGGAAGCTGTTCGTCCTTGTCCTGCTCGGGTTCGCCGCCACGGACTTCATGATCACGATCACGCTGTCGGCGGCGGACGCCGCGGCGCACGTCGTCGAGAACCCCTTCGCGCCCGCCTCGCTCGACGGCGCGAACACCTGGATCACGCTGTTG
The DNA here is from genome assembly GCF_055582645.1 of Streptomyces sp. NPDC107517. NCBI lineage: Bacteria > Bacillati > Actinomycetota > Actinomycetes > Kitasatosporales > Streptomycetaceae > Streptomyces > Streptomyces sp. NPDC107517. Next base: position 109,782 of record NZ_JBVJPM010000017.1, read on the forward strand.
CTGGTGGCGGGCCTCGGCGCGGTGTTTCTCAAGGGGTTCCGTGAGGCGATACGGGTGGCGGTCGTGCTCGTCGCCCTCTATCTCATGCTGAACGTCGTCGTCCTCATGACCGCCGCGTGGCACGTCCTGACCGAGCCGGTGAAGATCGGAAACTGGTGGGACGCCATGACCGCCGCGCACTCCTCGCCCGTCGCGATGATCGGCGTGGCGCTCCTCGTCTTCCCGAAGCTGGCACTCGGCATGTCCGGCTTCGAGACGGGCGTCGCCGTGATGCCCCAGGTGCGCGGCGACGCCACGGACACGTACGAGCGGCCCGCGGGACGGGTGCGGGACACCCGCAAGCTGCTCACCACGGCCGCGCTGATCATGAGCGGCTTCCTGCTGCTCTCCAGCCTCGCGACGACGATCCTCATCCCCCAGTCCGCGTTCGAGAGCGCCGGCCCGGCCAACGGCCGCGCCCTCGCGTTCCTCGCGCACCAGTACCTGGGCGAGGGCTTCGGGACGGTGTACGACGTCTCCACCATCGCCATCCTGTGGTTCGCCGGCGCCTCCGCACTCGCGGGGCTCCTCAACCTCGTGCCGCGCTATCTGCCGCGCTACGGCATGGCTCCGGAGTGGACGCGCGCCGTCCGCCCCCTGGTGCTCCTCTTCATGGCGATCGCGGTCTTCATCACGCTCTGGTTCAACGCGAACGTCGACGAGCAGAGCGGCGCGTACGCGACCGGAGTCCTGGTCCTGATGCTGTCGGCGTCGTTCGCCTCGACGGTCGCGGTGCGCTCACGCGGGCGCAAGGCCGCGACCGTCGGCTTCGGGGCGATCACCGCCGTGTTCGGGTACACGCTCGTCACGAACGTCATCGAGCGGCCGGACGGCATCAAGATCGCCCTTCTCTTCATCGTCGGGATCCTCCTCACGTCGTTCGCGTCGCGCGTGCACCGCGCCTTCGAACTGCGGGCGGGCGAGGTGACGTTCGACGCGACGGCGGCGCGGATCATCGACGAGGCCGCCGGCCACGGCCCGCTGCGGATCATCGCGAACGAGCCCGACGAGCACTCGAAGGCCGAGTACCGCGCCAAGGAGTACAGCCAGCGCGAGCAGACCCACATCCCGGACGGGCGGCCCGTCCTGTTCCTGGAGGTCTTCGTCCACGACTCGTCGGACTTCACCGCGCCGGTGGAGGTCCGTGGCGACGAGAAGCACGGCGTACGCCGCCTGCGCGTCCAGGGCGCGGGCGTGCCGAACACCATCGCGGCCGTCCTGATGAGCCTGCGGACCCGCACGGGCGAGGTGCCGCACGCGTACTTCAACTGGACCGAGGGCCACCCCGTCAGCCATCTGCTGCGCTTCCTGGTGTTCGGCGACGGCGAGGTCGCGCCGGTCACCCGCGAGGTGCTGCGCCGCGCCGAGCCCGACCCCGCTCTGCGGCCCCGCGTCCACGTGGGCTGACCCGTGCCCGCATCGGCGGAATAGGATGTGGCGCCCACCTGTGGGGGAAGGCCGGGACGGAGGACGAGGGCACGTGACGCGGGACGGACACGACGGCCGGCGGCCGCGGCGCCGGGGCCAGGGCGAGCTGGAGGCCCAGGTCCTCACTGCGCTGGGCGAAGCGCCGGGCCCCGTGCCGGCGGCGTGGGTCCAGGAGCGGATCGGCGGCGACCTGGCCTACACGACCGTGGTGACGATCCTGACGCGCCTCCTCGCGAAGAGCGCGGTGACCCGCGCCCGCCACGGCCGCTCCTTCCTGTGGACACCCGCCGCCGACGGGGCGGGGCTCGCCGCCCTGCGGATGCGCAAGGTGCTCGACGGCGAGACGAACCGGGGGGCGGTCCTCGCACGCTTCGTCACCGCACTGCCGCCTGGCGACGAACAACTCCTGCGGGACCTCCTCGAACAGGCGGAGCGGCCGGACGAAGCCCCCGGCCCCGGCGAAGGCTGAGCCGGGCGATGGGCGTCTTCGTCTTCCTGCCGCTGGTGCTGCCGCTGACGGCGTGGCCCGTGGCGCGCCTGGCCGAGCAGCATCTCCACCCGCGCACCGCGACCCGTCTCCTGACGGCCGTCACGGGAGTGATGGCCTCGTGCAGCACGCTGTGCCTGATGCTCCTCATGGTCGTCGGCACGGCCCAACTGCCAGGGAATCCGCTCCCCGACGCCTGGTCGGACCCCGAGGTGCGGGCGGCCGTGCCGTACGACGAGGTGGCGGGCAGAGCCGCGATCCCCGCCCTCGCCGCCGTGCTCGTGGTCTGTACGCGGGTGGTCGTCCGGCACCGCTCGGTGCGGCGCCGGGCCAGGCGGGCGCTCGCCGGCCTTCGCGCACCGGGCGTCGCGGTCGTGCCGGACACGGAGCCGTACGCGTACGCGCTGCCCGGTGGCGACCGCGATCGGGTGGTCGTCACGACCGGGCTGCTCGCCGCCCTCACCGGACCCGAGCGCAGGGCGCTGTTCGCGCACGAGCGGGCTCACCTGACGGCCCGGCACCATCGCCATCTGCTGGTGGCGCAGTTGGCGGCGCGGGCCAATCCGTTCCTGCTGCCGCTGCGCACGGCGGTGGCGTACTCGACGGAGCGGTGGGCCGACGAGGACGCGGCGCGCTCCGTGCACGACCGCCGTGTGGTGGCCCGCGCGATCGGCAAGGCCGCCCTCGTCCCGCGCGCCGCGCCGGCCCCCACCCTTGCGGGCCTCGCGGCGCCCGGCCCGGTTCCCCGCCGGGTCGCGGCCCTCCTGCGCCCTGCCCCCACGGCGCACCGCTGGCCTCCGGTCGGGACGGGGATCGGTCTCGCGGCCTGGGCGGCGGCCGTGGGCACAGCCGCGTCGGCGATGTCGTCGGCGAACTCGGCGGTGACCATGATCCGCATCCTGCACGCGGCCACGTTCCTGTGACCCCGTCCGGGGGAATCCCGCGGGGCACCGCCCTGTTGACTCCGGAGAACGCCCGTCGACCCCAGGAGGCAGCACATGTACGGCGATCAGGAGACGGTCCGCAGGATCCTCACGGAGCTCGGTGACACCTGGGCGGTCGTGGGCCTCTCCTCGAACAGGGCGCGCGCCGCGTACGGCGTCGCCGAGGTCCTCCAGCGCTTCGGCAAGCGCGTGGTCCCGGTCCACCCGAAGGCCGAGACGGTCCACGGCGAGCAGGGCTACGCGTCCCTCGACGAGATCCCGTTCAAGGTCGACGTGGTCGACGTCTTCGTCAACTCCCACCTCGCGGGCCAGGTGGCCGACGAGGCCCGCGCGACCGGCGCGGAAGCGGTCTGGTTCCAGCTCGGCGTGATCGACGAGGCGGCGTACGACCGCACGCGCGAGGCGGGCCTTGCGATGGTCATGGACAGGTGCCCGGCGATCGAGATCCCGCGCCTGGGCTGAAGCGCGCCGGCCCGATCGTCCCCGTCCTCACTTGTACGCGATCGGCTCGATCGCTCCCGGCCACCGCTCCACGACGCTCCCGGTGCGCACGTACGCGTCCAGCTTGTCGGCGGAGAGCCACAGGTGGCGCCGGCCGTCGCGGTATCCGGTGTCCACGGCCCCCTCGGGCAGCCGCGTCTTCGGCCCGTACGAGGAGTGCAGGAGTTCGCGGGGCAGCGCGTGCCCGGGGTCCCGCAGGTACTGGCGGTCCGCGAGGTGGAGGAACTCCGCCGACTGCCAGTCGCAGTGCTCGGGGCCGGTCGTGCTGAAGATCTCGGACGCGGGGGCCGGCCGGCCCTTGCGGTCCGTCCACACCCGGATGTCGAGGTGTGCGCGGTCCCGGCGGGCGAACTCGGACGGATCGCACTGGGCATACGTCTCCAGACCCCAACCCGGCCTGCGCGGCAGGTCCTTGGCGACGATCACGGCCACGCGCGTGCGGCCCCCGACGTCGTACGAGTACAGGACGCGGCGGCCCGCCTCGCGCTCGACGCGATAGCCGCGGCGCGGCAGGGACGTGGAGAACTCGTCGGCCACGAGCGCGCTCAGGGCCTGATCCGGCGAGTCCGCGCCGTCCGACGCCCCCCAGCCGTCGTCCCCGCCGCCGCCCTGGTACGGCTTGCCCGCGCATTCGAGGGCGAGGACGGCGGCGCCCCCGCCCTGGACGTTGTCCTCGTCACCGTCGACGTCGGGCGCCTTCGCCTCGAGCGGACCGCGGTAGGGGGCGGCCGGCGAGGATCCGGTCACCACCAGGCCCTCGGGGACCGGGGTGCCCGTATCGCAGGCCGCCACGGACATCAGCGTCACCGACGCCGCCACCAGCACGGCCGCCGTCCGGATTCTCATTCCTCGCCCCACCCGTTTCTCAGCCCCTGCCCCGCGCCGCTGCGCGGAGCCGCTCCTCAGACGCGGCGGCCTCCGGGTTCGTTCACCGGCGGGCGGATCAGTTCACGCCGAGCCCTTCGAGGACGACGGCGCCGGGCAGGTCGAGGAACGCCTTGCCCGGCACGATGAGCTTGCCGCGGCGCGTTCCGCTGCCGATCAGGACGTGCGGCCGGTCGATCACCGCCGCGTCCACGAGGAGCGGCCAGTCGGCGGGCAGCCCGATCGGGGTGATGCCGCCGTACTCCATGCCGGTGGCCCCGGTGGCCGTCTCCATCGGGGCGAACGATGCCTTGCGTGCGCCCAGTTGACGCCGCACGACGCCATTGACGTCGACCCGGGTGCCGGAGAGGACCAGGCAGGCGGCGAGCGTCGTCTCCCCGCCGCGCTTGCCCGCGACGACGACGCAGTTCGCGGAGTCCTGGAGCAGCTCGGGGCCGTAGTGCTCGACGAACGTGGCGGTGTCCGCCCACTCGGGCTCGGTGTCGACGTGGATCAGCTGCTCCGCCGGGACCGTGCCGTGCCAGTTGCGTACGGCGTCGGCCACGGGGGCCGTGAGCAGGTCGAGCGCCTCGGGAGCGGGGCGGACGCGGTCGAAGTTTCCGATGGGTGCGCGCATGTCGGCACGCTAACAGCCGTCCGGGGCGGGTGAGTCGGGCGTCTCAGCGTACGGGCGGCACCGATACGGCCATGGTCATCTCCATCGCCTCGGTGCCGTCGTTGCGGTACGTGTGCGAGGTGTCGGCCTCGAACGAGACGCTGGATCCGGCGGGCACGCGGTACTCGGCGCCGTCCACGACCAGGGTCAGCTCCCCGGCCGTCACATGGAGCAGCTCGACGGTGCCCGCGGGATGGGGGTCGGAGCCGCTGCCGTCGCCCGGCTCCAGGCGCCAGTCCCACATCTCCAGGGGGCCGGGGGCCTCGGTCCCGGCGAGCAGGCGGTTGTAGCTGCCGCCTTCCGTGCTCCACAGGCGTACGGCCTGCTCGGGCGGGACGATGCGGACCTTCGGGCCCTGCTCGTAGTCGAGCAGGGTGGTGATGCTGATGCCGAGCGCGTCACCGATCTTGACGACGGTGCCGATGCTGGGGTTGGTGCGGGCCTGCTCGATCTGGATGAGCATGCCGCGGCTGACCCCGGCGCGGGTGGCGAGACCGTCGAGGGTGAAGCCCCGCTCGGTGCGCCAGCGCTTGACGTTGCGGCCGAGGGACTGGGTCAGCAGATCGAGGTCCGACACATTCCGTCCAATATTCTGGATGACAGAGTTCAATTCATTGAACTAATCTGTGGTGCAACAAAGCATTCACCGATGTTCACCACACTGTACTGCGAGGCAGACCATGACAGCACTCTTCGCCCTGGCCACCAGCCTCATGTGGGGCCTGGCCGACTTCGGCGGAGGGCTCCTCACCCGGCGAACGCCCGCGCTCACGGTCGTGGTGGTCTCGCAGGGCATCGCCGTCGCGGTGCTCGGCGCGATCGTGGCCGCGACCGGCGCCTGGAGCCAGGCGGGTCCGCAGCTGTGGTTCGCGGTCGCGGCCGGTCTCGTCGGCCCGGTCGCCATGCTCGCCTTCTACAAGGCCCTCGCCCTCGGCCCGATGGGCGTCGTCTCGCCGCTCGGCTCGCTCGGTGTCACCGTCCCCGTGGCCGTCGGCCTGGTGCTCGGCGAGCGTCCTGGGCTCCTCCAGTTCGCGGGCATCGGCGTGGCCGTCGCGGGGGTGATCCTGGCCGCCGGTCCGCAGTTCAAAGGCGCGCCCGTGCAGCGCCAGGCCGTCCTGCTCACGCTGCTCGCGGCGTTCGGCTTCGGCGCGGTGATGGCCCTGATCGCGGAGGCCTCGACCACGGTGACGGGACTCTTCCTGGCGCTCTTCGTCCAGCGGGTGACGAATGTGGCGGCGGGCGGTACGGCCCTGTACGTGTCCGTGCGGCGCGGTGGCCGGGCGCTGCCCGAGGACGGCGGCCTGGCGGTCGTGCGGTCGGCACTCCCGGCGCTGGCGTTCGTGGGCCTCGCCGACGTGGCGGCCAACGGCACGTACGCGATGGCCGCGCAGCAGGGCCCGGTCACCGTGGCCGCCGTGCTCGCCTCGCTCTACCCCGTGGTGACGGCGCTGGCCGCGCGCGGTTTCCTCGGCGAGCGGCTGCGCGGCGTGCAGGCCGCGGGGGCGGGCCTCGCGCTGGTGGGCACGGTACTGCTGGCGACGGGTTAGGACCTGACCCGGACGAAAGGCGCTAGGCGCTCGCGCCCGGCTGCTGTACGCCCTCTTCGAGCTCTTCCAGGTCGGCGAGCGCGAGGAGTTGTTCGGGGGTGACACCTTCGGGGATCGGGGCGGGTGCGGGTGTGCGCAGCGGCGGCTGCCACCCGTTCGCCTCGTCCCAGCTCCGTACGACCCGGGCGGGCGCGCCGGCCACCACGGCGCGGTCCGGCACCTCGCCGCGCACGACGGCACCGGCGGCGACCACGACGTTGCGGCCGATCCGCGCGCCGGGCAGGATCACCGCGCCGGTGCCGATCCAGCAGCCGGGCCCGATCTCCACCGGCTCCATGCGCGGCCACTGCTTGCCGATGGGCTGGTGCGGGTCGTCGTACGAGTGGTTGGTCGAGGTCACGTAGACGTACGGCCCGAAGTAGCAGTCGCTGCCGATCGTCACCGTCGTGTCGGCGATGACGTGGCTGCCGCGGCCGAGGACGACGCCGTCACCGATGCGCAGGATCGGCTCGGAACCGAGGTCGAGGTCGGGCATCAGGCCCGCGGTGAGAGTGACCTGTTCGGCGATGATGCAGTGCGCGCCGAGGTGGATCCAGGGCTCGCCGAAGACCGTGCCCTGCGGGAAGGCCAGCTTGGTGCCGTGGCCGAGGGACCCGAATCGGTAGCGGCCCGGATGCGCCGCGGTCACCGCGCCCGCGCGCTGCGCCAGGCGCCAGCCCGCCTGCACCGCGCGATGGGCCAGACGTCCGGTGAAGTCGCGGGATGAGAACGCGTTCCAGTTCTTCGGCACAGCCTCACGTTACTCAGCCGTTCGCCCCCGCGCAGAGCCCTGGCCTGTGATCTTCGCCCCACGCGGCATCCGCTCGGGGCCGTCCCGTACGGTTCGCTCTGGCGCGACACAGGCTGTGCGGAAGACCGAAGAGGAGACAGAGCGATGGGCCAGCAGGCACTCATCACCGGGATCGGCGGCAAGGATCCGGAGCTTGATGAGGAGGCGTTCGCCGCGCCGACCTCGGTCGTGATCGGCGAGGTCACCCTGCACGCCGGGGCGAGTGTCTGGTACGGCGCGGTGCTGCGCGCGGACTGCGGCCCGATCGTGCTCGGCGCCGACAGCAACATCCAGGACAACTGCACGGTGCACGTCGACCCCGGCTTCCCGGTGACGGTCGGCGAGCGGGTCTCCGTGGGGCACAACGCGGTCCTGCACGGCTGCACCGTCGAGGACGACTGCCTCGTCGGCATGGGCGCCACGGTCCTGAACGGCGCGGTGATCGGCGCCGGTTCCCTGGTCGCCGCCCAGGCCCTCGTGCCGCAGGGGATGCAGGTCCCGCCGGGCTCACTCGTCGCCGGGGTGCCCGCCAAGGTGAAGCGCCCGCTGACCGAAGAGGAGCGGGCGGGCATCACCCTGAACGGCACGCTCTACGTGGAGCTGGCGAAGGCGCACCGCGCCGCGCACGAGGACAGCTGACCGGCCTGGTCAGTCGGCGGCCGGGACGGGCTCCGCCTCGGCCGCGGCCTTCTTCGCCTTGCGCCTGACGATCAGCATGGAGGCCACGCCGATCAGCACGGCCGCGCCGAGCCCGTAGTACGAGAACCGCTTGAGCCAGTCCTCGGCGACCACGCCGATGTAGTAGATGACGGCGGTGGTGCCGCCGGCCCAGATGACGCCACCGAGGAAGTTCGCGATGAGGAACTTCCAGTACGGCATGTGCAGCACGCCCGCGAGCGGGCCCGCGAAGATGCGCAGCAGGGCGACGAAGCGGCCGAAGAAGACCGCCCACATGCCCCACTTCTCGAAGGAGCGCTCGGCGGTCGCGACATGGGCCTCGCCGAAGTGGCGCGGGAACTTGTTGCCCAGCCAGGCCAGCAGGGGGCGTCCGCCCTTGCGGCCGATGGCGTATCCGATGGAGTCGCCGATGACGGCTCCCGCGCTGGCGCAGGCTCCCAGGATGATCGGGTTGACGTCACCGTGCTGGGAGGACAGCAGCGCCGCGGAGACCAGGACGATCTCTCCCGGCAGCGGGATGCCCAGGCTCTCGAGGCCGATGACCCCGGCCACCAGGGCATAGATGGCGACCGCCGGTACCGTGTCGAGCCACTCCTGGACGTGCAACGCCGATTCCTCCCGTGTCGGTGGGCGTGTGCCCGGCGCGCGCTCCCCCGGGTGCGCACGCCGGCCAGCCTACCCGGTCGAGCAAAACGGAGATGTCCCGCTCAGCTGTTGGGGCGCAGCGTCCAGACGACCGTCATTTCCCCGGTCACCGCACCGTCGGCGCGCTGGATCGCGACCGTCACCGGGAACTCGGGGCGCTCCCCCGCGTCGAGCTCGGCGACGACGTCGGCGGCCGGGCGGCCGAGCGTGGCCGTCGCCGTGACGGGTCCCATGGCGAGCTTCTTGTACGCGATGTCGGCGCGCACCGCGAGCGGCACCGCCCGCGACAGCTGGTCCCCGAAGGCGGCGAGGACGATCGCGCCGCTCGCGGACTCGCCGAGCGTGAACATCGCTCCGGCGTGCGGGCCGCCGACGTGGTTGTGGTACTCGCTCTGGTCCGGCAGGGCCACCACGGCCTTCTCCGGGGTGGTCTCGAGGAATTCGATGTTCAGGGTCCGGGCCATCGGCACGGTGGCGGCGAGCATCTCGCCGATCGACATCTGTTCTGCGCTCATGCCGCGTGATGTTACCCACGAGTAGCGACCTTGGCCATACTCGGTCCCGCGGTGGCTCTATCGTTGCTCGCCATGTGGCCAGGAGAGCAGGGTCCCGGGGGCGAGCAGAACCCGCAGGGCCGCCAACCGAATCCGTACCAGCAGCCGAACCCGTATCCGCAGCCGTCCGGACAGCAGGTCTGGAACGCGCCCACGATGCCCGCCGGTTCACCCCAGCCGCCCGAACCCCCCAAGCGCGGACGGACGGCTCTCATCGCCGTCGTGGCCGCCGCCGTGGTCGTCGTCGCGTCCGTGGTCACCGGGGTCCTCGTCCTCGGCGGCGACAAGGACGACGACGCCGGACCCGGTCCCACGAAGTCCTCGGCAGCCGCGCCGAGCGCGACCGGCAACCCGCGCGCGGGCGGCGGCGTCCAGCCCACCGTGGACGGCTGGAAGACCGTGGTGAACAGCGACCACGGTCTCGCGTTCGACGTTCCCGCCACCTGGCTGGTGAAGTCGAACGGCTGGGTCAACTGGGTCTCCAAGGACGGCGACCCGCAGGAGAAGCCGCTCATCGCCATGAGCAACCCGGCGTTCCTCGACGAGAAGTGGTGCGTGTCCGACGACGACAAGGACGGCAACGAGGAGGAGTCCTCCCTCGGCGCGACCGGGTCGCGGGGCAACAACGGGGCCAGGAGCACCGAGGACGCCGCCACCAAGGACGCCACGATGTGGGTCTACGGCGCATACTCGCAGCCCGACAAGAAGAGCATCACCACGAAGCCGGCCCAGTCGTACACAACCGCGTCCGGCCTCAACGGCAGCCTGGTGACCGCCTCTTCGACGGGCGTCGGGCAGAAGAAGCACGGCAAGTGCTCCTCCGACGGCAAGGCCGCCGTGTTCGCCTTCAAGGACGCCGACGGCGACTTCGCGTCCTGGTCGTTCTTCGGTCCCACGGGCGTCAAGGGCGAGGTACCCGACGCCACGGTCCGGAAGATCCTCAGCACCGTGCGGCTCGTGGACGTCAGCGACTCCTGACACGCGGCGCGGCAACGAGGCCGCCGGCGAACCGTTGCACGTCCGGTACAGGGCGACGGTGCCGGCGGCTGCCGGGACCTCTATTGTTGGGCGCCATGTGGCCAGGACAGCAGCCGCCCGGGGGCGAGCAGAACCCGCAGGACCAGAACCCGTACCAGCAGCCGGGGTACCAGCAGCAGCCCAACCCCTACCAGCAGCCGGGTTACCAGCAGCCCAACCCGTATCAGCAGCAGCCCGGGCAGCAGCCTCCCGGACAGTGGGGCGCTCCCACCGTCCCGCTCGGCGCTCCCCAGCCGCCGAGCGGCAACGGCGGCGGCAACAAGACGAAGATCACCGCGATCGTCGCGGCCGCGGCGGTCGTGGTCGCCGCCGGCGTGACCGCGTTCCTCGTCCTCGGGGGTGACAAGGAGGACAAGGCGGACTCCAAGCCGTCCAAGTCCCCCACGAAGTCGGCCTCCAAGGACCCGAGCCCCGACGCGAGCGACGACGTCAATCCGCGCGACCCGTCGAACGCGCCGAAGGCCACCATCGAAGGCTGGCAGGTCGTCGTGAACCCCAAGTACGGGACCGCGTTCGACGTACCGGCCGACTGGGTCGTGAAGTCGGACGGTCTGATCACCGGCTTCGACGACGCGAAGGACGACGGCGCCAAGCCCCTCATCACCATGTCCGCACCCGCGTTCCTCAAAGAGAAGTGGTGCACGTCCGACGACGACAAGGACGGGAACGAGGACAGCAGCGCCCTCGCCGCCGCGGGCACCAAGGGGCAGAACGGCGCCAAGAACACCCAGGACGTCGCGCGCAACGACTCGGCGTGGTGGGTCTTCGGCGGCTACACCGACCAGAAGGACTCCTCGAAGAAGCTCCTGAAGATCGGTAAGCCGAAGGACTTCACGACCGCTTCCGGCGTCAAGGGCAGCGTGGCGACCACCACCTCGTCCGGTGTGCCGAAGACAGGCAAGTGCGACACGGACGGCACGGCCACCGTGTTCGCCTTCAAGAACTCCCAGGGCGACTTCGTCTCCTGGACGTTCTACGGCGCCAAGGGCGTGAAGGACGAGGTCCCCGACGCCACGGTGCAGAAGATCCTCAGCACCGTACGGCTCCAGGGCGACCCCAGCGTGGACTGAGCCGCACACGGCACAGCGTCCGGACCGCCCGGTGGAGGGCAGGCCGGACGCTGTCAGCGGCGTGCTGCGATCGGCGCGGGCACCGGAGCGACGCGCCGGTGACAGCCGGGTTCGGTGAGAGCGAAAGAATTCCGTTTGGCAAGTCGCGCCCCCTGCGGCGATAGTCCCTCAGTGAACTCTCCCGCCGTCTCCCCGCTCAGACCCCGCCGACCCGCGTGGGCGGGCCGCAACTACAGCCTGCTGGCGGTGGCGGCGTTCGTGACGACCCTCGGCAGCAACGGCGCGCTGATCGCGTCCGCCTTCGCGGTGCTCGAGACAGGGGGCGACGGCGGGGACGTCGGCCTCGTCGCCGCGTCACGCACCCTGACGCTCGTCCTGTTCCTGCTCGTCGGCGGCGCCGTCGCCGACCGGCTGCCGCGGCACCACGTGATGGTCGCGGCCAACGCGCTCAACTTCCTCTCCCAGGGCGCCTTCGCGCTGATCGTCCTGACCGGGACGCCCGAGCTGTGGCAGATGATGCTGCTCAGCGCGCTGGGTGGCACCGGGCAGGCCTTCTTCAACCCCGCCGCCGAAGGCATGCTGATGTCGTCGGTCGACCGGGAACAGGCGAGCCGCGCCTTCGCCCTCTTCCGGATGGCGATGTCGGGCGCGGCCGTGGGCGGCGCGGCGCTCGGCGGTGCGATGGTCGCGGCCATCGGGCCCGGCTGGGTACTCGCCGTGGACGCGGTGGCGTTCGCCGTCGCGGGGGCGCTGCGCTCGTTCCTCGACGTCAGCCATATCGCGCCGCGCGTGCCCGGCGGGGGCCTCCTCGCCGATATGCGGGACGGCTGGCAGGAGTTCATCGGCCGGCCGTGGCTGTGGAGCGTCGTCGCGCAGTTCTCCGTCGTGGTCGCGGTGGTCGGCGCCGCCGACGCGGTGTTCGGCCCGCTCGTCGCGCGCGACTCCCTCGGCGGACCGGGCCCCTGGGGGCTCGCCCTCGGCGCGTTCGGCGTCGGAACCGTCGCCGGGGCGTTCCTGATGACGCGGTGGAAGCCGCGGCGGCTGCTGCTCGCCGGAACCCTGTGCGTGTTCCCGCTGGCGCTGCCCTCGGCGGCGCTCGCGGTGCCTGTGCCGCTCGCCGTGCTGGTCTGCGTGATGTTCGTGAGCGGTGTGACGATCGAGGTGTTCAGCGTCTCCTGGATGACGGCGCTGCACCAGGAGATCCCGGAGGACAAGCTGTCCCGGGTCTCCGCGTACGACTGGTTCGGCTCCGTCGCGATGGTGCCGGTCGCGACGGCGCTCGCGGGCCCGGCGGAGGCCGCCTTCGGCCTGGCCCCGGCGCTGTGGGGCTGTGCGGCGCTCGTGGTCGTGGCGACGGGTGCGGTCCTGTTCGTGCCGGAGGTACGGCAGCTGACGCGCCGCCCCGACGCCGACAGGCAGCCCGCGCCGGAGCCGGTCTCAGCCGATGCCGAAGGAGCCGCCGGGCGGCTCGGGTGACGGCACCGCGTCCTCGTCCCGTACGGGCTGCGCGTCGCCGGTGAAACGGCGCAGCTGAGCGCCGTGCTCGACGCGGGCCGGGAACGCGTCGGCCGCGGCGCGGCGGGCGAGCGCCTGGATGTCGAGTTCCTCGTGGGAGGCCACGAGGACGGTGTTCCCGAAGCGCCTGCCGCGCAGCACGGCGGGCTCCGCGATCAGCGCGAGATGCTCGAACACTGCTGAGAACGTGGCGAGTTGGGAGCGGAGGAAGGCGAAGGGCGTGCCGTCCGCGAGGTTCGCCGCGTAGACGCCCGTGGGGCGCAGGACCCGCTCGGCGGCCTCCGCGTACGCGACGGTCGTCAGGTGGGCCGGGACGCGGGAGCCGCCGAAGACGTCCGCCACGAGTACGTCGGCGCTGTCGGCGTCGGCCGACTCCAGCCAGGTGCGGGCGTCGGCCCCGTGGACGGTGATCCCGGCGCCGTCGGGGACGGGCAGATGCTCGGCGACGAGGGCGAGCAGCCCGCGGTCCGCCTCGACCACGTCCTGACGTGAGCCGGGCCGCGTCGCCGCCGCGTAGCGGGGCAGGGTCAGCGCGCCACCGCCGAGATGCAGCACGTCGAGGGGCTTTCCGGGCTCGTCCGCACAGTCGAGGACATGCCCGAGCCGGCGTGCGTACTCGAATTCGAGGTGTTCCGGCGCGTCCAGATCCACGTAGGACTGCGGCGCCCCGTCGACCGTGAGCAGCCAGGCCCGGCGCCGGTCCACGTCGGGCATCAGTTTGGCGGTGCCGTGGTCGACGGTCCTGGTCACGGGTATCGGCTCATCCACGCCGTCCATTGTGCCGGGCGGTGGAGGTGGCGGACGCCGCGCGGCATGCGCCACCCGCCTTCCTCAGCCCCACACCTCCGTCACCCCCGCCACATGCGCCGTCGCCTGTTCCCGGCCCGCTCGGGCCGACGGGGCACGGTGGGCCGGGTCGAGGCTGTTGTGGCCCATGGCCTTTCTGGTGGTGCGGTCCGGGGTGATGAGGGTGACCCTCGCCCCGCCCTCGGTGAGGCGTTCCGCCTGGGTGCGGGCCGATTCGAGGGTGCCGCCGCCCGCCGCGATCGGGGCGATGATCACGACGCGGTCGTGGCCTTCGGCGAGGTTCGCGTTGGCCGGGGAGCGGACCCCGCCGTCGATCCAGCGGCTGTCCTCGAACGTGACCGGCGGCCAGACGCCCGGCACGGCGCAGCTGGCCGCGACGGCGTCGACCAGGCCGACGCCGCTGCCCCGGTCGAGGACACGGAACTCGCCGGTCGTCGCCCGCACCGCCGTCACCAGGAACGGCCGCTCGGGCCAGCTGTGCGAGACGAGCCGCCCCGCGATGACCGCGCGGCGCGTCGCCTCGTCCGGGGTGTCGGCGGCCAGCGCGATGTGCCCCGCCTTGCGGCCGAAGTCCTCGGGGGTACGGGAGGTGAGCGCGGCGCGGGCGTGGCGGAGGGTGGCGGCCGGACTCAGATGCCCGGGGATCTCCCCCACGGGTGCGGCGAGTTGGCGCTCGTACAGCTCGGCGGGGGTGAGTCTGCCGGAGGTGAGCTGGGCGCCGACGGCGGATCCCGCGGAGGTGCCGATCACGGTGTCGGCGTCCCACAGATCGGCACCGGCCGCGGCGAGGCCGTGGAGGATTCCACAGATCCAGCCGATGCCGGAGAGGCCGCCGCCCCCGAGTACGAGTGCCCTGCCCGCCACGTGAGACCTCCTTGCCGGCGCCGGCGTCCAGTGTGGCCGACGTGCGACCGCCCGCCTCCCGCGGGGTGCGGGAGGCGGGCGGTGCGGTTCACCCGACGGAGCTGACGGTGCCCGCGCCGACGGTGCGCCCGCCCTCGCGGATCGCGAAGCCGAGGCCCGCCTCCAGGGGCGTGTCACGGCCGAGCTCGACCGTCATCGTGACGGTGTCCCCGGGCCGGGCGACAGCGGTCTCGCCGAGGTCGACGTCGCCGACGACGTCCGCGGTCCGCAGGTAGAACTGCGGGCGGTAGCCGGTGGCGACCGGTGTCGTCCGGCCGCCCTCGGCCGCCGAGAGGACGTACACCTGGGCCGTGAAGCGGCGGCTCGGGCTGACGCTGGCGGGGGCCGCGACGACGTCACCGCGGCGGACCGCGTCGCGGGGCACGCCGCGCAGCAGCAGCGCCACGTTGTCCCCGGCCTGCGCCTCCTCCATGGGCTTGCCGAAGGTCTCCAGGCCGGTGACCACGGTCGCCGCCGCGTCGGTGTCCGCGCCGAAGATCTCGACGCGGTCGCCGACGCGCACCCTGCCGCGCTCGACCGCCCCGGTGACGACCGTGCCGCGCCCGGTGATGGTGAGCACGTTCTCCACCGGCAACAGGAACGGCGCGTCCACGTACCGCTCGGGCATGGGCACATACGTGTCCACGGCGTCGAGCAGCGCGTCGATCGCCGCGGTCCAACGGGGGTCGCCCTCAAGGGCCTTGAGCCCGGAGACCCGCACCACGGGGACCGAGTCGCCGCCGTACCCGTGCGCGGAGAGCAGCTCGCGGACCTCCAGCTCGACGAGGTCGGTGAGCTCCTCGTCCCCCGCGTCCGCCTTGTTCAGCGCGACGACGATGTGGTCGACGCCGACCTGGCGGGCGAGCAGGACGTGCTCGGCGGTCTGCGGCATGATCCCGTCGAGCGCGGAGACGACGAGGATCGCCCCGTCGAGCTGCGCGGCCCCGGTGACCATGTTCTTGACGTAGTCGGCGTGGCCGGGCATGTCGACGTGCGCGTAGTGGCGGGTGTCGGTCTCGTACTCGACGTGCGCGATGTTGATGGTGATGCCGCGGGCCGCCTCCTCCGGGGCGCGGTCGATGCGGTCGAAGGGCACGAACGTGCCGGCGCCGCGCTCCGCGAGGACCTTGGTGATGGCGGCGGTGAGGGTCGTCTTGCCGTGGTCGACGTGGCCCATGGTGCCGATGTTGAGGTGCGGCTTGGTGCGCACGTATGCCGTCTTGGGCATGACTGGGTGGTTCCTCCCGGAACGTGTTCCTCAACGGAACAGGGTGTGGTGGCCTCCTTGATGAGGCGGGGACCCCGGAGTCCTACCGACCCTCCCCCTGCGGGGTCCGCCGGAATGTCCGGAGAGGGTCAGCTTCGGGCGCCGTCTGCTGCGGCGGCCAGGAAGACGGCAGCCTTCGCAGCGTCCGCGACTGCGGACGTGGCTGCGGGGAAGGCGTGCCGGAACATGACGCCGATCATTGCCTACGGAACGGCGCAGGTCGAATGGTTTTCCGGCGGGCCGCCCGGCCCCGTCTCCCGTGGGGCGCAGGGGAGTTCAGGGTCCGATGTTCTTCAGGGCCTCGCGCACCGACAGGGGCGCGAGCCGGTCCCGATGGGCGGCGACGAAGGAACGTACGGCATCGGGGTCGGTCTTCGCGTACTCACGCAGGCACCAGCCGATGGCCTTGCGGATGAAGAAGTCGGGGTGCGGGGCCTGGCGCAGGCAGTAGCCGAAGAGGCGCTCCGTGTCGGTCGTCTCCTTGCGGCGGAGCTGGTGCAGGAGCGCGGTGCGGGCGATCCACAGATCGTCGTCCTCGATCCACGCGTCCATGTCCTTGCCCAGGCGCGGGTCGGCCGCGACGAGCGCGCCGACGACGTGCGCGGCGAGCAGGTCGACGGTGTCCCACCACGGGACCGTCGACACCAGGTGCCGGGCGACGGGCAGGAAGCCGGACGAACAGCGGCCCGCGTACCTGCGCAGGTAGTCGACCGCGAAGTACGCGTACTCGCGCTCGGGCAGTTCCCAGCAGCGCAGCGCGAGCGCGGTGCAGTCGGCCTCGTCCGGGCGCGGGGTCCCGGCCAGGACGGTGCGCGAGAGCGCGCGGCGGACGGGGGTGGTGAGACCGAGGAAGGGGGCCACGTCCTTCATGTACGCGCGCATCTGCCCGGCCCGCTCGGGGTCGGCCGCCGTGGGGTACACGGAGGTGAGCCGCTCCAGCAGAGTGTCGGCCGGCGCGCTGCGCGGGACTGTGACGGTCATGCGACACAACCCTACGGCGAACATACATATGGGTCGGTTAGTCTCCCCGGATGCCCGACACCGTCGCGACACGTCCCGAGGGACTCGCCGCCGCCCGGCCGGCGGGCCTTGCCCTGCGCTGCACGAGAGTTCTGCTGTCCCCATGGGCCCGACTGTCGCTCCTGGTCGCGCTGCTCGCCGCGGGCGGGGCGACGGTGTTGCTCCTGGAGCCCCAGAAACTGCTCGCGCACGGCTGGCCGCCCCAGATGAGCGGCGCCGCCGCGGTCGTCCTGTTCGGTGTCGCGTACGGCCTGTGCACGGTGCCCTTCGTGCCGCGGCCGCTCCTCAACCTCGCGGCGGGTGCGCTGTTCGGTTCGCAGCTCGGCACTCTCGCGGCCCTCGGCGGGACCGTGCTCGGCGCCGGGGTGGCGTTCGGGCTCGGCCGGGTGCTCGGTCAGGAGGCGCTGCGGCCCCTCGTTCGCGGCCGCTGGCTGAAGGCGGCCGACGGGCAGCTCAGCCGGCACGGCTTCCGGTCGATGCTGGCGGCACGGCTGTTCCCGGGGGTGCCGTTCTGGGCGGCCAACTACTGCGCCGCGGTCTCGCGGATGCGGTGGGCGCCTTTCCTTCTCGCCACGGCGATCGGCTCGGTCCCGAACACGGTGGCCTACGTCGTCGCCGGGGCCAGGGCCTCGACGCCGACGTCGCCCGTGTTCCTGATCGCGATGGGTTTCATCGCGCTGACCGGCCTCGCGGGCGCGGTGGTCGCGTGGTGCAAGCGCGACCGCCTCCGCGGCTGACGCACCCCTGGAAAGCCACTCCCTCCCCCGCTGACGCGCCCTGGAGATTCAGAGCGCTTCCAGGACGGTCGCGTTGGCGAGCCCGCCCGCCTCGCACATGGTCTGGAGTGCGTAGCGTGCGCCGCGGGCGCGCATCGCGTGGACCAGGGTGGTCATCAGACGGGTGCCGCTCGCGCCGAGCGGGTGGCCGAGTGCGATGGCGCCACCGTGCACGTTCAGCTTCGCCGGGTCGACGCCGGTCTCCTGGAGCCAGGCGAGGACGACGGCCGCGAATGCCTCGTTGACCTCGAAGAGGTCGATGTCGGCCGGCGCGAGACCCGCCTTGCGCAGCACCTTCTCGGTGGCGGGGATGACGCCGGTGAGCATCAGAAGCGGGTCCGAGCCGGTGACGGCGAAGCTGTGGAGACGGGCGAGCGGGCGCAGGCCGAGGCGGGCCGCGTTCTCACTCGTGGTGACGAGGACGGCGGAGGCGCCGTCGTTGATGGGGCTCGCGTTGCCGGCGGTCACCGACCAGTCGATCTGCGGGAACCGCTCACCGAAGTGCGGGTCGTAGTAGGCGGGCTCGAGCCCGGCGAGGATCTCGGCCGTGGTGCCGGGGCGCACGGACTCGTCGCGGGTGACGCCTTCGAGGGGCGCGACCTCGGCGTCGAAGAGCCCGTTCGCCCAGGCCTGGGCGGCCTTGCGGTGCGACTCGACGGCGTAGGCGTCCATCGCCTCCCGGGAGAGTGACCACTTGGCGGCGATCAGTTCGGCGCTGACGCCCTGCGGGACCAGACCTTCCGGGTAGCGCTCGGCGACGCCGGGACCGAACGGGTCGGCGCCCTCGGGCACGTTCGACCACATCGGTACGCGGCTCATGGACTCCACGCCACCGGCGATGACCATGTCGTAGGCGCCGGAGATCACGCCCTGCGCGGCGAAGTGCACGGCCTGCTGGGACGAGCCGCACTGGCGGTCCACGGTCGTGGCGGGCACGGACTCCGGGAAGCCCGCCGACAGGACGGCGTACCGGGTGGTGTTCATGGCCTGCTCGGCGACCTGGTCGACGGTGCCGCCGATGACGTCGTCGATCTGCGCGGGATCGATCCCGGCGCGCCCGACGAGGGTGCGCAGGGTGTGGGCGAGGAGTTCGACGGGGTGGACATGTGCGAGCGCCCCGTTCGGCTTGCCCTTGCCGACGGGGGTGCGTACGGCTTCGACGATGACTGCGTCACGCATGGTGCGGGCCTCCTTGGCCGACGGGTCGGTGCCCGGCACCGATTACCAGTGAGTAGGAAAACTGAACCCACCATAGCCCCGTAGGTTGGAAAAGCAAACCCTCGCTTAGACTGATGCGCATGCCAGCTGCCAAGGACCCGCGCCCCTGCTCGATCGCCGACGCGCTGGCCGTGGTGGGTGAGAAGTACTCGCTCCTGGTCCTGCGCGAGGTGTGCCTCGGCAACGGACGCTTCGACCAGCTGGTGCGCAACATCGGAGCGCCGCGCGACATCCTTGCGACGCGCCTGCGCCGCCTCGTCGACGCCGGCGTCCTCAAGAAGGTCGCCTACCAGGAGCGGCCGCAGCGCTTCGAGTACCGGCCCACCACGGCGGGGCTCGAACTGGAACCGGTCCTCATGACCCTCATGGCGTGGGGCGACCGTCATCTGCGCGACGACGGCGACCGCCCGATGGTGATCGAGCACACCTGTGGCAATGAACTGGTCCCCGTCGTGACCTGCTCCGCATGCGGCGGCTCCGTCCACCACGAGGACCTGAGCGCCCATCCCCAGGCCCCGGGCTGGACCAAGGCGGGACCGGCCGCGGCGTAGCTGCCGCCCGCATGGAGAGGCCCTCTCGTCGTCTCTTCATACAAGGGCGCTACGCTGCCCCACGGCGGGCGCCTTCCATTTCCGTACCCCTTGACCAGTACGGCCTCGCCCGTCCGTCCTTCCTTTCTCCGTGTCCGCCTCTGGCCTGCGCGTCTGCGGTCAGCTCACGTCAGCACTTGGATCGCGTAACTTCATGTCTTGGTTCGAATCATTCATCCTCGGACTCGTCCAGGGGCTGACCGAGTTCCTGCCCATCTCGTCGAGCGCGCATCTGCGGCTGACCGCGGCCTTCGCGGGCTGGCACGACCCGGGAGCCGCGTTCACGGCGATCACCCAGCTCGGCACGGAGACGGCGGTGGTGATCTACTTCCGCAAGGACATCGCGCGGATCATCTCCGCGTGGTTCCGCTCCCTCACGAACAAGGCGCTGCGCAGCGACCACGACGCGCAGATGGGCTGGCTCGTGATCGTGGGATCGATTCCGATCGGCGTGCTCGGTGTCGCGTTCAAGGACCAGATCGAGGGCCCGTTCCGCGATCTGCGGCTGACCGCGACGACCCTCATCGTGATGGGCATCGTCCTCGGCGTCGCGGACCGTCTCGCCGCGCGCGACGAGGTCGGCGGCAAGCACCGCGCGGTGCGGGAGCGCAAGGGCCTCAAGGATCTGAGCGTCAAGGACGGCCTGATCTACGGCGTCTGCCAGGCCATGGCCCTGATCCCCGGAGTCTCGCGCTCCGGCGCGACCATCAGCGGCGGTCTCCTCATGGGGTACACCCGTGAGGCCGCGGCCCGCTACTCGTTCCTCCTCGCGATCCCCGCGGTCCTCGCCTCCGGCGTCTTCGAGCTGAAGGACGCCGGCGCGGACGGGTCCGTCTCCTGGGGTCCGACCGCCTTCGCGACGGTCATCGCCTTCGGCGTCGGGTACGCGGTCATCGCCTGGTTCATGAAGTTCATCTCGACCAAGAGCTTCATGCCGTTCGTCTACTACCGGATCCTGCTCGGCATCGTGCTGA
The DNA here is from genome assembly GCF_055582645.1 of Streptomyces sp. NPDC107517. Lineage (NCBI taxonomy): Bacteria > Bacillati > Actinomycetota > Actinomycetes > Kitasatosporales > Streptomycetaceae > Streptomyces > Streptomyces sp. NPDC107517. Next base: position 130,152 of record NZ_JBVJPM010000017.1, read on the forward strand.
TCGCGCTGGTGACGGCGGGCGTCCTGAGCCCGCACGCGGGGGAGTCGGCGGGCTGACCCGTCCGGCCTGCGCCGGACGGGCCCCGCGCCACTTCCCTACGTCGGCTGCGCCTCCCACGGCCAGCGCGCGTCGCCGCCCCGCTCGACGAGCGGGATCAGGCGGAACGCCTGGTCCGTGAGGCCACCGAAGGCGTGCCGGTTCGCGCTCCCCGAAGGGCTCGCGCCCACCTTGTATCCGGCCATGTTCCACATGTGGACCGGCACGTCCCTCGGCACGAGCGCGTCGATCTCGGTCTCGGCCATGCCGCCGAAGCCCTCGGCGTTCGACGGGAACCAGCCGGGCCGGGTCTGCTCGTCGGTGACGACGACCACACGGTCGTGCCCGCAGAAGTGCTTCTTCACCGCGGTCGGGATGTCGGTGCCGGAGATCTGCCCGAACCTCTCGACGAGCCGCAGCACACTGCCGCCCCTCCGGAAGTTCAGACGCCGGCTCTCCATCCCGAACTCGACGAGCGTCGGCAGCTCCGCGCGCATCGCGAGCGCGGCGCCGAACACCGCCGCCTGCTCGGCGAGCGGGATGTCCGAGCGGTGCGGCGTCGACCATGCGCAACCGGGGAACATCGACGGCGACCGGTCCACCAGGATCAGCGAACGGCCGGGCAGCGCCGGCACACCGGCCAGCGAGTGCGCGAGCGCCCGCTCCAGTGCGTGCCCCCAGCGCAGCGACGGGGCGTGCTTGTACGCGGCCCAGAAGCGGAACGGGAACATGCGCGAGCGGCGCACCTCCTCCGGGTCGGCGAACCGCGCCGCCACCCGCTCCGCGACCTCGTCCGAGACGCCGGCCTCGTCGAAGTTGCGCAGGTTCCGCGCGAGAGCCATCAGCCCCATGGACGGGATGACCGCCTCCCACGCCGCCGCGTCCATCGGCCGCTGCAGCCACCCCGCCAGGGACTCCCAGGTCATGGCCGCCTCGGCGAGCCGGCCGGTGTCCGCGGTGAGCAGCGCGTGGCGCTCCTCCACCGGTACGCGCATCAGCCGCTCGCGGGCGCGCAGGGTACGCAGCCGGTCCGGGATCTCCTCGGCGTTGCCGTGCCGGCGGTCGAGGGCGTGCTGGAACAGGTCGCCCTGCCACGGCTTGTCGGCGGCGGGCGCCGGGTGCGCGAGATTGAGGACGTCACCGAACCGGTACCCCTTGGAGTCGGTGTCGTACTTGAGGAGCGAGCGCTCGCTGTAGAGCCGCTGGACGGCGTCGGCGATGCCGCGCTTCACCGGCTTCGGCAGGCGCCGCCCGTACCGCGAGGTCCAGTAGCCGAGCAGCTCGCCCGGCTCGTCGGCGCGCTGGAGGACGCTGTCGACGGCCTGACGGGAGTGGCCGGGCTCGCCCGCGTCGATGCGGGCCTTGACGAACTCGGCGGCTCCGACGAGCGCGGCGGTCCGCATGTTCCCCTCGCCGCGCAACCAGCCGAGCAGGCCCGCGGTCCACTCCGGGTCCTCGACGGCGAGCTGCCGTACGAGGGTGCTGTACCGGTCGTCGCGGTCGTCCGCGGACTCGTAGAAGGCGCCCGTGGCGACGAGGTTCGAGACGGCGAGCAGGAACAGTTCGCTGCGCGCGTCGCGCAGGTATCCGGTCGCGCCCTCGTACGTGCGCGCTCTCCCGCCCGTCACGGTGGCGATCGGCGACCGGCCCACCGGGCGGGTGCCGCGGGTGTTGAAGCGTGCCATGAGGCGGCCCCTCTCTGTGGAGGGGAAGCACCGCGTGCGGGCACACCGGATCGGGGCGCGGCCCTGCTGGGTGCCTCCCGAGATCAAGTCGGCCCGCGGCGTGCGTTCATGAGAAGAAGCAGCCGCGGGCCCGCGCACCGGGAGGTGCGTGACGTGTGCTGCCCAGAGATCAAGATCGGTGCAGGTACAAGGTGCTCTGCCGACTGAGCTACGCCGGCCCGGAGCCGACGACGGGACTCGAACCCGCGACCACCCCATTAACAGTGGAAGTAACCCGCTCCTTCGCACCTGGGCACGCCGCAACTGTAGTGACGGGACGCGACGCTGCCACCTGGTTTTCCGCCGGGCCGGACCCAGCGTGATCCGCCCCTCTCCGACCGCCCCCGCCAGGGGCCGGCAGCCAACTGGGCACTGTCGAGGATCACTTGGCGAATATGTTCCGTCGCTCAGGGTTCCCAGTGGGCGGCGCGCACCCTAGCCTTACCGCATGCCGCTTGAGTGTTCGGGTTCCGCGCGGTCTGCCGAGGAAGTCAACGAGCAGATCCGCGGATTGTGGTTGCGCGCGGGTGGCCGGCTCTCCACCGAGCAGCGCGCTCAGTACGCACGGCTCGTCACCGAGTGGGCGGTCGCGGTCCGCACGGAGGTCGTCGAGGCCGCTGCCTGACGCCCTGTCAATTCCCAGCCCGGCCGGCCCCGTCAGTCGGCTGGTCGGCCCTGTCCGTCTGCCTGTGGACGGACTTCGGCGTTCCAGCGCCACGACGTGAGCCGCTCCCTGCCGGGCAGTTCACCGCGTCCCGTCGCCCACAGCAACGTACGCCAGGGGTCGTCACCCCGCGGCGCGTCGGGGAACAGCCGGGCGAGTGCCCTGGCGCAGAGGCCGGCCGGCGGGGTCCAGCCGAGGCCGAGGCCCTCGGCGATGTCCTGCGTGTGGACGAGGGTCTCCACGACGCCCATCGCGCCGAAGCCCGCGGGGTCCGAGAGGCCGAACACATGGTGGGCGCGGGTCTCGGGCGCGGCCGTCCGCACCATCGCGACCAGCAGGGCGCCGCTCGCGTCGATCACCTGGAGCAGTCCCGCGGGGCCTGCGTCGCGCTGCGCGAAGACGACGTTCGCGGGACCGCCCGGCCTGCGGCGCGTCCAGTCGAACGGCACCTCGACGTCCAACGGCGGCTTCGACGGACCGAGTTGGGCCGCGTACGCGAACAGGTCGTCGGCCAGATGCTCGGCCGTCTCCCAGCAGTCCCACTCCAGCGAGCCGGCCCTGACGCTCCAGTCGGCGGCCGGCGCCCCGCCGAAGGTGTCCAGCGCGAGCCGCACGGAGTGCGCGAGGTCGTCGGCGGCGGTCTGTGAGGCACTCTCTGGGGACATGCCGAGAAGGTACCAATGATCACTGTCGCGGTCTCTCCCCCGTCACGCCCCTTGGATCTGCGGTTCCGGTACCCAAGACTGGCTCAATGACACAGCGCGTAGAACTCGCCACCGTGATGGACCGACTCGCCATCGAGGAGCTGATCACCGACTACGCGGTGTCCGTGGACGACGGGGACTGGACGGCGTACCGCGGACTCTTCAGTCCGGACGGGCGCGCCGACTACCGGCGGGCCGGCGGCATCGAGGGCAGCGCGGCCGAGATCACCGAGTGGCTGACCCGGACGATGGAGCTGTTCCCGATGCGCCAGCACCTGATCGTCAACCGGCGCCTGCGGTTCGGGCGCCTCGACAACGACACCGGCGACACGGCCGAGGTGCGGGCCGACTACATCAACCCGATGCGGTTCGCCGGCTACGGCGCGGGGACCGCGGGTGATGCGCCCTCGAACGCTCCCTCGGGTGCTCCCACCGGCGCGCCCGACTTCGTGTGCGGCGGCCGCTACGCCTTCGCCCTCGTGCGGACGCGCTCCGGCTGGCGGCTGCGCGGGGTGACGGTGCACGAGAAGTGGCGCCGCACGGAGGGCGCCGCGGCGGCCACCACGCGCTGACGCGACCGCCCCCGATGCCCACTGTCAAAGATCGTCCCCGGCGCGCACACTGAAAGCACGTACCGGGCGTCGGACGACGAGGGAGGCGGCGCATGGACGGGTCGGGCGGGAATGGTCGGTCGCGCTCGTCGAGTACGACGCACACGTGGCCGGTGTCGGCGGTACCGGCGTCGTGGACGGCCCCCGCCGCGTCGTGGCAGGGCATCGCTCCCCGCCTCGCGACGTCCCCCTGGTGGCGTGGCGCCGCCGCCGTCTCGGCGGGCGCGCTGCCCGCCCTCGCGTTCCCGGCGCCGTCGCTGTGGTGGCTGGCGTACGTCGCGCTGGTGCCATGGATGCTACTGGCCCGCTCGGCCCCCACGCCGCGCCGCGCGGCCCTCGACGGCTGGCTGGGCGGCCTCGGATTCATGCTGTCGGTGCACCACTGGCTGCTGCCGAGTCTGCATGTGTTCACCATCGTGATCGCGGCGCTGCTCGGTGCGCTGTGGGCGCCCTGGGGCCGGCTGCTGCGGCGACTGCTCGGCGGCACTCCCACGCACGGGCAGGCGGCCGCCGCCCTGGTCGCGGTGCCTTCGGCGTGGCTGATGGTCGAACTGGTCAGGTCCTGGCAGGGGCTGGGCGGCCCGTGGGGGCTCATCGGGTCGAGCCAGTGGCAGGTGCAGCCCGCCCTGCGCGTCGCGTCGGTGGGCGGAGTGTGGCTGGTCAGCCTGCTCGTCGTGGCGGTGAACACCGCGGTCACGGTCCTCCTCGTGGCGCGCAGCGCCCGTACGCCCGCGGTGGCGGGGCTCTTGGTGACGGCCACGGTGACGACGGTCTCGTGGGCCTGGGCCCCGCGACCCGAGGCGGACGCCCCGGTCAGGGTCGCCGTCGTGCAGCCGGGCCCCATAGGCGGCGCCGACAGCGGCGAGAAGCGCTTCGACCGGGAGGAGCAGCTGACCCGCGGCCTGGCCGGGCAGGGCGTCGACCTGGTGGTCTGGGGCGAGAGCAGCGTCGGCTTCGACCTCTCGCAGCGGCCGGACCTGGCGCGCCGGATCGCGGTGCTCTCGCGCGAGGTGGGCGCGGACATCCTGGTGAACGTGGACGCGCGGCGCGTCTCCCCGGGCGGCGCCCCCGGCATTTTCAAGAGCTCGGTCCTGGTCGGCCCGGACGGCCTCACGGGGCAGCGCTACGACAAGATGCGGCTCGTCCCCTTCGGCGAGTACATCCCGGCGCGCTCCCTGCTCGGCTGGGCCACGTCGGTCGGCAAGGCCGCGGGCGAGGACCGGCTGAGGGGGACCCGGCAGGTCGTGATGGACGCGCGGTCCGCGCGGGAGAGCGACCTGCGGATCGGCCCGCTCGTGTGCTTCGAGTCGGCGTTCCCCGACATGACGCGGCGGCTCACGCGCGACGGGGCGCAGGTACTGCTCGCGCAGTCCTCCACGTCCACGTTCCAGCACAGCTGGGCGCCCGAGCAGCACGCGTCGCTCGCGGCCGTACGGGCCGCGGAGACGGGCCGTCCGATGGTGCACGCGACGCTGACCGGCGTGTCGGCCGTGTACGGCCCCGACGGTTCACGCGTCGGTCCGTGGCTCGGCACGTCGGCGAGCGCCGCCCGGGTCTACGAGGTGCCGACGGCGCACGGCACGACGCTGTACGTGCGGTTCGGGGACTGGCCGGTGCACGCGGCCGTCACCGTGCTCGCCCTGCTGGGCGCGTCGGAGGCCGTCCGTCAGTTCAGGCGGCGAACCGCTGCACCTCACGTACGACCTGCTCGCACAGCACATGCGTCTCCAGCGCGTCCTTGGCACTGAGGACCTTGCCCGTGCGCACGCCGTCGAGGAAGCCGAGGACCACCTGCTCGATGCCGCGCTGGCGGGCCACCGGCACCCAGTCGCCGCGGCGGCGCAGGGTCGGCTGGCCCTTGTGGTCGATGACTTCGGCGAGGTTGACGACCTGGCGCTTGGTGTCCTGCCCGGAGACCTCGAGGATCTCCTCGGTCGAGCCGCTGAGCCGGTTCATGACGCCGATCGCCGTGAACCCGTCCCCGCCGAGCTGGAGCACCACGTGGTGCAGCAGGCCGTCCTCGACACGGGCGCGCACCTTCACGTCGTCGATCGGACCGGGCACGAGGTAGCGCAGGGTGTCGACGACGTGGATGAAGTCGTCGAGGACGAGCGTGCGCGGGTCCTCGGGCAGCCCGATCCGGTTCTTCTGCATCAGGATCAGCTCGCGGGGGTGCTCGGCGCACTGCGTGTAACCGGGCGCGTGACGGCGGTTGAAGCCGACGGTGAGGCTGACGCCGCGCTCCTCGGCGAGCCGCACGAGGCGCTGCGAGTCGGCGAGCTCGTAGGCCAGCGGCTTGTCGACATAGGTGGCGACCCCCGCTTCGAGCAGCCGCGTCACGATCCCGGGGTGGACAGCGGTCGGCGCGTGCACGAACGCCGCGTCGAGCCCCTGCGCGAGCAGCGCGTCCAGGTCGGTGTGCCGGTGCTCGGCGGGGATGTGGTGCGTGTCCCCGACCAGCTGGAGCGTCGCGGGTGTGCGGGTCTGCAGGTGCAGCTCGACACCCGGCAAGGTGGTGAGCACCGGCAGATACGCCTTCTGCGCAATGTCTCCGAGCCCGATGCAGCCGACCTTCACGTCCGTCTTCCCCTCGCCCCGGGCCGGCTGTCCGGCCAGGCCCTCTGTGTCTGGGCAGCATACGGCCGCTGCGGGGGCCGCCAGTCCGCGATCTCGTCGAATCCGCGCAGCATGACGGCGGGTCCGGTCTTGTCGAGGGCGGCGATGAGGATGTTGCGCAGCGCCGCCGCGGGCCGGTTGCTCAGCATGTTCACCCGGCCCACGCCGACGGCCTTGCGGGCGATGGCGGTCGTACGCGGCCTGCGTGCGGCGGTGTACGCGGCGAGGCCGAGGGAGTCGGGGTGCTCGGGGTCGGCGTGGTGGGCGAGCACGACGGCGTCCTCAATGGCCTGGTTGCCCCCCTGGCCGAGGGTCGGGGGCATGGCGTGGGCCGCGTCGCCGAGGAGCGCGACCCGGCCGCGGTGGAAGGCCGGCAGGGGTTCGGTGATGTGGTGGACGTCGTGGCGCAGGATCTCCTCGGGCGCGGCGGCGTCGATGATCGCCGGGATCGGGTCGTGCCAGACGCCGAAGCGGCGCAGCAGCTCGGCCTTCTCTCCGTCGGGGGCGTGGCGGCCGGCGGGTGTGACGGCGGCACCGTAGGCGTAGACCGTGCCGTCCGCGAAGGGGTGCGTGCCCCAGATCCGGCCGCGTCCCCAGGTCTCGTGCTGGGCGAAGGGCCTGCCGAGGGGCGGGACGAGGAGGCGCCAGGTGGTGAAGCCGGCGTAGACCGCGCCCGGGTGGGCGGGGAACAGGGCGCTGCGCACGACGGACTTGATGCCGTCCGCGCCGACGACGAGTTCGGCCTCGAACTCTCCGTCCGCGGTGGTCACCCGGGCGGGGCGGGCCGGGTCGTCGGCGACGCCGGGGTCGGTGAGGGCCGCGGCGGACTCGGTGCGTACGGCTCCGTCGGGGAGACGGGACGCCAGCTTGTCGATCAGGGTCGCGCGGTGCAGGAGTACCAGGGAGCCGCCGAAGCGCTCGGCGGCTGCCTTCGCGTCGGAGCGCGAGAGCCAGCGCCCGCTCGGGGTACGCAGGCCGCCCTCGCCATCCCAGGCGGCCAGGGAGCGGATCTCGTCGCCGAGGCCGATGACGTCGAGGGCCCGCTGCGCGTTGGGGGCGAGGGAGATCCCCGACCCGACGGGCTTCAGCTCGGCGGCCCGTTCGAGGACGGTGACGTGCCATCCGCGCAGGCCGAGCGCGACGGCGGCGGTGAGACCGCCGATGCCGCCGCCCACGACGACCGCGCGGGGCCGCCGCCCGCGGCCGGCGGCGCTGTGTGCTTCCGGTCGCGCCGGGGTCGTGCCCGTCGAGTCGGTCAGTTCGGTGGGATCCGTCGGTTCCATCGGTTCGGCAGTCATGGCTTCGCGCTCCTTACGTCTCACCACGCCCGGCTCGGCCGTCACGCTCACTACACCTGTAGTGAGCGTGATGTCGACCGTACTACACCTGTAGTGCCGGCGGTAGGTTGGGAGCATGTCCGTACGCACCAGCGCCACGAGCGCCGCCGGCGCACCGCGCGCCGAAGTCATCGCCGACGCCGCACTCGACCTGCTCGCCGAGCGCGGGATGCGGGGCCTGACGCACCGAGCGGTCGACGAGGCGGCGGGCCTGCCGCAGGGGTCGACGTCGAACTACGCACGGACCCGGCTCGCCCTCCTGGAGGCGACGGTGCGGCGCCTCGCCGTGCGCGAGTCGCGGGTGCTCGCCGTGGACGAACTGCCGGATCCGGCCGGCGGGATCCACTCGCTCGTCGACGGCATGGCGCTCGCCCTTCACCGCTATCTGACGATCCACCCGCAACTGCTGGTCTGCCGTTACGAGTTGGCGCTCGAGGCGACGCGACGGCCCGAGCTGAGGGCGTTCTTCGACGCGACGGGAGCCCAGTTCCACGAGCCACTGACCGCGCTGCTGCGGGCCGCCGGGTCCCGGGATCCGGAGCGGCACACGCTGTCGCTGGTGGCCTGGTCCGAGGGGATCATGTTCTCGTGCGTGGCCGGAGCGTTCCACGCGTCGGTTCCGGACCTGGCGGAACTGCGGAAGGGGTTCGGGGAGCTGCTGCGCGGGATACTCGCCGCGTCCCCGTCCTGACCTGCGCGTCACCCGTGCGGGGCATCATCGGCCGACGGGCGCGCCACGAGGGTCCGTAGCCGCCAGAGTTGCGCGGGTGCATCGATCGACGACGACCTCAGCAGCGCTTCTGCTCACGGTGGCGGCCACGGCCGCGGCGATGTCCGGTTGCGTGAGCGTACGGCAGCCGGAGCGTCCGGCCGCGTCCCCCAGCGCACCGGCCGTTCCTGCGGCGCCCCGCCCTGACGGACGGGCGAAGCCCCAGGTCGTGCAGGCGCCGGTGCGGGAGGCGCTGGACCGGATGGGCCACACGCCACCGGCCCACTCCCCCTCGTCCGGGCCGACCCGTGCGCCACGCCCACCCCAGCCGCCGCACCCGCCCCAGCCGCCGCGCCAGGAGCCACCCCGTCGGTCGGGCCCGGACCACGCGGCGCGCCCCGCGGCACCTGCGCGGCGCCACCCGCACACGGCGGCCCCCGCGGCGCCGGGCATCGCGGGCGATGTGTGCGCCCTGGGCCATCAGTACGGCAAGTGGAACCCGGACAGCCCCGAGGCCCGCATCTGCCGGGAGACGTACGGACGGTGAGGCCTGACGAAGGGTGAGGCGCGACGGAGGAGGGCTGCGGGACGGCGGGCGAGGCGGGCCATGCGTCAAGTGGAGGGGCCCGGCGAGGGCGGTGGCCGTCTAAGAACTCCGTCTGGGCGGCCCCAGCGGCTCGCCCCCCGTGGAACCCCTGCCCGTGCCCTCGTCCACGCCGGGCGGCATCACCGCGACCCGCCGTTCCAGGCGGGCGATGGCCGCCCGCACACCGTCCCCGTAACCGTCGTCCCCGAGCGCGCCCACCACGGCGCGCGCCCGCGTCAGATGGCTGCGGGCAGCCTCGGGGCGGCCGAGCTTCGCGTAGTCCGCCGCCAGGTTGAGGTGCAGCGAGGGGTAGAGCGCGCGGACCGCGAGCGACTGCTCGTGGCGCGCGAGCCGCGCCTCGGTCAGGCCCTCGGCGGCGGATAGGGCCCGCAGGTCCCATGCCAGCTCGTCGTCCGGGTCGTCCTGGGCGTCCGCCATGTAGTGCGCGAGCGTGCAGCGGTGGAGGGGGTCGCCGTCCTCCCCGATCTCCGCCCACAGGCCGAGGTACCGGTCCCTGGCCTCCTCGCGGTCACCGGCGTGATGGAGCATGATCACCTGCCCGATCCGGGCCATCATGGCGTCGTCCGCCGCCTGCTCCCGCTGCTCAGCCACAGGTCCTCCACGCTCATATGCCGATCGTCCAAGCTGATAACGATTCCGACGCTATAGGCAGCAGCCGACAATCCCGGTCAGGCGCGGGCGGAGGTCCCTCCGGGGGCCGGGCGGTCACCGCACCCGGCGGACACGTACCCGGAGGGAGACGTACCCGTGGAGGTCAGCCCAGGTCCGGAATCCGCCAGTCGATCGGGGTGTGGCCCTGTGCGGCCACCGCCTTGTCGATCTGCGTGAAGGGACGCGAGCCGAAGAACTTCTTCGCGGAGAGCGGCGAGGGGTGGGCCCCCTTCACGACGACGTGGCGCTCCTCGTCGATGAGGGGGAGCTTCTTCTGCGCGTAGTTCCCCCACAGGACGAACACGGCCGGGTCGGGCCGGTCGGCCACCGCGCGGATCACCGCGTCGGTGAACTTCTCCCAGCCCTTGCCCTTGTGCGAGTTGGCCTCGCCGGCCCGCACCGTGAGCACCGCGTTCAGCAGGAGGACGCCCTGCTCGGCCCACGGCATCAGATACCCGTTGTCCGGGACCGGGTGGCCGAGCTCCTCCTTCATCTCCTTGTAGATGTTCCGCAGGGAGGGGGGCGTCTTCACGCCGGGCCGCACGGAGAAGCACAGACCGTGCCCCTGCCCCTCCCCGTGGTACGGGTCCTGGCCGAGGACGAGGACCTTGACCCGGTCGTACGGGGTGGCGTCGAGCGCCGCGAAGACCTCGTCGCGCGGCGGGTAGACAGGACCCTTGGCGCGCTCCTCCTCGACGAACTCGGTGAGCTCCTTGAAGTAGGGCTTCTGCAGCTCTTCGCCGAGGACGCCGCGCCAGGACTCGGGCAGCATCGCGGTGTCGGTCACGTCAACAACCTCCGGGGTACGGTCACTTCACGGCCGTACGAGGCACGGCCGCTGCACACCCCAGAACCTACCCGCGCCCACTGACAACGGGCCCCGGCGGCCTGCCTACCAGCTGGTCTTGCGCTGCAGCTCCCACATCATCATGATCGTCGACGGGTCGAGGGCCCGCTCGCCGCCCGAGATCTCCTCGCTGGCCGCGATGTACTGCTTGCCCTGCCACAGCGGCAGCAGCCGGGCGTCGTCGACGAGTATCTGCTGGGCGCGCTTGAACTGGCCCACCACGGCGGCGCGGTCGCTCTCGCGGCGCGACTGCGGCAGCAGATCGTCGGTGATCTCCTTGGACTCGTAGGGCGTTCCGAGCGCGTTCTGCTGGCCGACGAAGGGCGCGATGAAGTTGTCCGCGTCGGGGAAGTCGGGGAACCAGCCGCGTCCGAAGACGGGGTACTCCCCCTTGCGGTACCCGGCCTCGAACGTCTTCCAGGGGCGTCCCTTGACCGTGACGTCGAACAGTCCGGACGCGTCCAGTTGCCGCTTGAGCTCGGTGAACTCGGCGCCGGTCGCGGACCCGTAGCGGTCGGTGGTGTACCAGAGGGTGAGCGGGACCGGGGCCGTGATGCCCGCCCGGGTGAGGATGTCCTTGGCCTTGGCCGCGTTCGGGTCGCCGAAGTCGTCGAAGAAGCCGGTGGTGTGCCCGGTCAGGCCCCTCGGGACCATCGAGTAGAGCGGTTCGACGGTGTCCTGGTAGATCTTGTGGGCGATGGCGCCGCGGTCGACGACCTGGGCCACGGCCTTGCGGACGGCGGACTTGCGCGCCCAGGGGTCCTTGGGGTTGAACACCAGGTAGCTGATCTCCATGCCCGCGCCCTCGACGAGCTGGATGCCGTCCTTGGCCTGCTTGCCCTGGAGACCCACCACGTCCGACGCGGCGAGCCCGCGGTACGTGGCGTCGATCTTCTTGGCGCGCAGGGCGCCGACCATCGAGGCGGAGTCCTTGAAGTAGCGGATGGTGACGGCACTGTTCTTGCGCTCGGCGAACCCGTCGTAGTGGTCGTTCTTGACGAGCTCCGCCTGGTCACCGTCGGTGTACGCGTCGAGCGCGTACGGCCCGGAGCCGGCGATCTTGCCGTCGTCGCGGACCGCGTCGGCCGGGTACTCGGCGGGGTCCACGATGGACATCGCCGGTGTCGCGAGCACGAAGGGGAAGGTCGCGTCGGGCTTGTTCAGTTTGAAGGTGACGTCACGGTCGCCCTTGACCTCGACCGACTTCAGGCTGCCGAGGAGCCCCTTGGGGCCGCCCTTGACGTTGATCCTGCCGATGCGGTCGATGGAGTACTTGACGGCCGCCGCGTCGAGCTTGTCGCCGTTCGAGAACGCCATGCCCTCGCGCAGCCTGCAGTGGTAGACGCTGTTGGAGGGGTCGGTGAACTCGCAGCGCTCGGCGGCGTCGGGCTTCGGCTCTGAGGCGCCGGAGGGGAAGCTGACGAGGGTCTGGTAGACGTTCCTGAACAGCTCCCAGGAACCGTCCCAGGACGCGGCCGGGTCGAGGGTGCTCGGCGCGCTGGTGGTCCCCACGACGATGGGTTCGGTGTCGTCGGACTCTCCGGACGACATCAGTCCGCATCCGGCAAGGAGCGATATACACGCTATCGCCGCCAGTTGACGGGGGCCCTGGATCCGGTTGAACACGCGCGCGCTCCTCGATCGGCCATGCCACAGGTCGGCAGACCATACCGCAGTGCCCCGCCGGGCCAACGAGGCACTCCGGCAGGGCACTTGATGCGCACGTACGTGACGTACGCGGGGAACTTCAGTTACGCGAACTTGGTCCGATTCAGCCTCGCGGAGGCTTTGTCAGCTGACGCCCGCATTGAGGAAAATTCCGCCGTCGACCACGAGGGTCTGACCGGTGATCCAGTCGGACTGCTGCGAGGTCAGGAAGGCGGCGGCGCCGCCGATGTCCTCGGGCACACCGAGCCGGCCCAGCGGGTAGGCGGCCGCGGCCTCGGCCTCCCGGCCCTCGTAGAGAGCCGTCGCGAACTTGGTCTTCACGACGGCCGGGGCGATCGCGTTGACCCGCACCTTGGGCGCGAACTCGTGCGCGAGCTGGACGGTCAGGTTGATCATCGCCGCCTTGCTCATGCCGTACGCGCCGATGAACGGGGACGGGGCGATACCCGCGACGGAGGCGATGTTGACGATCGCCCCGCCGTTCTCGCCCTGCCACGCCTTCCACGTCTGCTGGGCGAAGCCGAGCGCGGAGATCACGTTGGTCTCGTAGACCTTGCGGGCGACGCTCAGGTCGAGCTCGGCCATCGGGCCGAACACCGGGTTCGTACCGGCGTTGTTGACGAGGAAGTCGACCCGGCCGAACGCCTCCATGGTGCGCTCGACGGCGGCGGCCTGGTGCGCCTCGTCGTGGGCCTTTCCGGCCACGTGGATGACGCGGTCGGCGCCGAGGGCCTCGACGGCCTCCTTGAGCGCGTCCTCGCCGCGGCCGGTGATGCACACGCGGTCACCGCGGGCGACGAGCGCCTCGGCGACGCCGTAGCCGATGCCGCGGCTCCCGCCGGTGATGAGGGCGACCTTGCCGGAGAGCTCCGGGAGCTGGGATGCAGTCATGTCCGTTTCCCCCGGCCCTAGTTGAGCGGTCCGCCGGCGACGTACATGACCTGGCCGGAGACGAATCCGGCCTCCTCGCCGGTGAAGAAGGCGATGGCGTTGGCGATGTCGTCGGGCTTGCCCACGCGCTGGACGGGGATCTGCGTGGCGGCGGCGGCCTGGAAGTCCTCGAAGCCCATGCCGACGCGGGCGGCGGTGGCGGCCGTCATCTCGGTGACGATGAAGCCGGGGGCGACGGCGTTCGCGGTGACGCCGAACTTGCCGAGCTCCTTGGCGAGGGTCTTGGTGAAGCCCTGGAGGCCGGCCTTGGCCGCCGAGTAGTTGACCTGGCCGCGGTTGCCGAGCGCCGACGACGAGGACAGGTTGACGATGCGGCCGAACTTGGCGTCCACCATGTGCTTCTGGACGGCCTTCGACATCAGGAAAGCGCCACGCAGGTGCACGTTCATGACGGTGTCCCAGTCCAGGGCGCTCATCTTGAACAGCAGGTTGTCGCGGAGCACGCCCGCGTTGTTGACCAGGATCGTCGGCGCGCCGAGCTCCTCGGCGATGCGCGCGACCGCGGCCTCGACCTGTGCCTCGTCGGCGACGTCGCAGCCGACCGCGAGGGCCTTGCCACCGGCGCTGGTGATCTTCTCGACGGTGTCCTTGCAGGCGGCCTCGTCGAGGTCGATCACGGCGACGGCGCGACCCTCGGCGGCCAGACGTACGGCGGTAGCGGCGCCGATGCCACGTGCGGCACCGGTGACGATCGCGACGCGCTGCTCAGTGGTGGACATGCTCTTCGGTCTCCTCGCCCTAGAGTGCGGCCCTCACGTCCCAACTCGGTGAGCGACCGCTTAGTACCCTGTGGACGTGACGCTAGAAGTCCTGGCACCCGGTGTCAACGTACCCACCGGGTGCGACTGATCACTCACCGCGAAGGGGTCACCGCGCGGTCACCTCACCAGGAGGTCGAGAAGCCTGTCGACCTCTGCCTCGGGGTCCTCGGTGAGACCGGTGTGCACGGGTCCCGGCTGCACGACCGTGGAGCGCGGCGCGACCAGCCACCGGAAGCGCCGACCCGCGTCGTCGTCCGCCGCCTGACCCGCGTCACCGCCCCCTCGGCAGTGCCTTTCGACCGCGGCGAGCGACGCGCGGACGCCGGTCACGTCCGCCTCGGGGTCGAGCGCGCGCAGCTTCGCCTCGTCGAGGTGCGTGAGCGCGCGGACGTAGGACTTGGCGCGGCAGTAGACGACCACGCCGGCGTTGATCTGCTCACCGCGCTCGACGCGCGGGACGACGCGCAGCAGCGCGTATTCGAAGACGTCTCGGGTGGCCGTGGTCACCGGGTTCCGCCCTTCACACTCGCCGTGCCGGTCAGCCAGCCCGGAGCGTGCGGGAGGCGGTCGGGATCCGGCTCGGGCAGGCCGATCCGCTCGTGGACGGTCGCCGCGCGGGGCAGCAGCACGGCGGCGTACGCACGTCGCACCGCGTCTGCGTCGTCGAAGCCCGGCTCGTCGGCGAGCCAGGCGTCGGGGACGTCGGCGGTGACCTCGGCGAGAAGTTCCTCGGTGAGCCGCGGCGCGAGCTCCGCCGCGGCCGCCGCCACGTCGGGCGCGAACGGGGCGAGGGCGTGGTCACGGGCGTCGTACGGGCGGGCCGCCGCGGCCTCGGCACCGCGCCAGTTGTGGTGCCAGATCATGCTCGCACCATGGTCGATGAGCCACAGGTCGCCGTGCCAGACCAGCATGTTGGGGTTGCGCCAGGACCGGTCGACGTTGTTGATCAGGGCGTCGAACCAGACGACCCGGCCCGCCTCCGCGGGATCCACCTCGTAGGCGAGCGGGTCGAAGCCGAGTGCCCCGGAGAGGTACCGCATCCCGAGGTTCACGCCACCGCTCGACTTGAGCAGGCCCTGCACCTCCTGGTCCGGCTCGCCGAGGCCGATCACGGGATCGAGTCCGATCCGCACGAGCCCCGGCACCCGGAATCCGAGCCGCCGCGCGAGCCCTGCGCAGATCACCTCCGCGACAAGCGTCTTGCGGCCCTGTCCCGCGCCGGTGAACTTCATGACGTACGGGGCGAGATCGTCGGCCTCGACGAGCCCGGGGAGTGATCCGCCTTCCCTCATCGGGGTGACATAGCGGGTCGCCGTGACTTCGGTGAGCATTGCCCCAGGTTAGGCGACACACCACCGCCGTAGGAAAAGTCGATCCGGCATTGAACGTTCCGGTCCGGCGGCCCGTACGAGTGTGTGCCACCCCCCTCGATCGAAGGGAAACACCAGTAATGACCGCTTCGCACGAGTCCGTATCCGCCCCGACCCGCCGTACCGTCGTCGCGGCCGTGGGAGCCGCCGGCATTGCCGCCGCGCTCAGCGCGTGCGGCAGCTCGGACGATTCACCGTCCGAGACGTCGGGCGACGCGACCAAGGGCGGCGCGGCCCAGGACGGATCAGGGAAGGACGGATCGGGGAAGGAACTCGCCAAGACCGCGGACATCCCCGTCGGCGGCGGAAAGATCTTCGGCGACGCGGGCGTGGTGGTCACGCAGCCGAAGAAGGGCGAGTTCAAGGCCTTCACGAACATCTGCACCCACAAGCAGTGCCCGGTCAGCGCGGTCGAGGGCGGCACCATCAACTGCCCGTGCCACGGCAGCAAGTTCTCCATCGAGGACGGCAGCGTGAAGCACCCGCCCGCCGCGCAGCCCCTGGCCGCCAAGGAGATCACCGTCTCGGGCGACTCGATCACGCTCGCGTAGCGACGCGGATCAGCGGCCTCGGCGCGGGCGCTTCCAGCAGGTGAGCACGTCCTGGGTGGATGTCACGGTGGCGACGAGCGCGAGCGTGTTGCGGATCATCGCGGGGGTGTAGTCGGACGGCACCCCCGCGATGGCGTCGGCGGGCACAGCGACGGTGTAGCCGCGGTTCACCGCGTCGAAGACGGCGTTCGGTATGGCGACGTTCGACGAGACACCGGTGACGATCAGCGTCCGGCAGCCGAGGTTGCGCAGCAGCGCGTCCACGTCGGTGCCCGCGATGGGCGAGAGGCCGTGCAGCCGGCGTACGACGATGTCCTCGTCCGCCACCTCGACGGGCGGCGCGATCCTGACCGCCTTGGTGCCGGAGATCTGCTGCACGGGCAGGCGCGCGGCGGCACGGAACAGGCGTCCGTTGTGGTTGGCGCCGCGCCCGTCGGGCCGCCGCTCCGCGACCGCGTGCAGCACCTGCACGCCGCTCTCGTGGGCGCCCGCCACGAGCCGCGCCACATTGCCGAGCGCCCCGGACGACCTGGCCTCCGCGGCGAGTTCGGGCAGGGCGCTTTCGGGGCCGACCACCCCCTGCTGGCACTCCACGGTCAGCAGCACCGTGGTGGCCGGATCGAGCAGTTCGGCGAGCTCTTCGTACGACGGCACGGGGTCCCCCTGTCGCAGGCGTCCTGAGCGGCGAGAGATTAGCCACCATTGCGCCACGGGGGAAGACACCGCATGCTTCTGATCTGACACACCGTCAGCGAAAAGCCCGTGAAGGGGAGTGCGCGCATGGCCGTCACACAGCGTCGGGGCCGCCGGATCATGATGACGCCGGCCGAGCTGGACGAATTCCTCGAGTCCGAGCGCACCTGCCGCGTCGCCACGGTCTCGCCCGACGGCTCCCCGCACGTCAGCACCCTGTGGTTCGTCTGGGACGGCGCCTGCCTGTGGCTGTACTCGATCACGCGCAGCCGCCGCTGGGCCGACCTCCTCAAGGACCCGAGGATCGCCGTCGTGATCGACGCGGGCGAGGAGTACGGGGAGCTGCGCGGCGCCGAGCTGTCCGGCACGGTGGAGTTCGTCGGGGAGAGCCCGCGCACCGGCGAGCCCGTGCCCGAACTGGACGCCCCCGAGCGGCTGTTCGCCCGCAAGAACTTCGCCATGGACGAGATGGTGCACGACGGACGGCACGCCTGGGCCCGGCTCACGCCGGACCGGATCGCGTCGTGGGACTTCAGGAAGCTGGCGTCGCTCTGACTCTCGTGCAGGCCGAAGCCCTGACTCCCGCTCAGGCCGACGGCCACGCTCACACCGGCACCGAAGACCGGTCGACGCCGCCCCCGCCCAGACTCGCACCCACGCTCCGGAGCGCCCTCACCGCCGCCCTGATCGACGGCCGCCGGTCCGCGTCGGCCCGCCACACGACGTAGACGTGCCGGCGTACGCGCTGCCTCACCGGCACGGTCACGACCCCGTCCGGCACCGGATCGCGTCCCAGGAGCGGGGCCACGCAGACGCCGAGTCCGGCGGCGACGAGGCCGAGCTGGGTGTGGGTCTCGGCGGCGCGATGGCCGATGCGGGGCTCGACGCCCTTGGCGCGCAGCGTGAAGAGCAGCCACTCGTGACAGAACTCGCCCTCGCCCCACGTGATCCACTCGTCGTCGGCGAAGTCCTCCAGGCCCACCTCGCGGCGCCCGGCGAGGGGGTGGTCCGCCGGCATCGCGACATCGGCGGGATCGTCGAGGATCGCCGCCTTGACGAGGCCGTCGGGCAGCGGCATCGGCTTGTTGTACCAGTCGAGCACGACGGCCAGGTCGAGGTCGCCGCGGACGACCCCGGCGACCCCCAGCTCGGGCTCCAGCTCCTGCGAGCGCAGCCGCAGCCCCGGGTGCTCCGCGCGCAGGGCGGCGAGGGCGCGCGGGAAGAGGCCCCGGGCCGCGGTCGGGAACGCGGAGATCCGCAGCTCCCCCACGACCTGCCCGCGGTGCGCCTCCAGGTCGGACTGCGCGAGCTCGACCTGGGACAGGATCCGCCCGGCGTGCTCGGCGAGCAGCCGCCCGGCGTCGGTGAGGCGCACGCCCCTGCCGTTCTTGGCGAGGAGCTGCTGCCCGACCTCGCGCTCCAGCTTGGCCATCTGCTGCGAGACGGCGGACGTCGTGACGTGCAGCCCCGCCGCGGCGCCGCTGACGGACCCGTGGCGGGCGAGTGCGTCGAGGGTGCGCAGTCGCTCCAGGTTCAACATGTAAGTGATGCTAAGCGATACCAGGCAACAGATCTCGCTTGTACTAAGAGGTTGTGAGGCTGCATCGTTAGGTCCATGAGCACCGTCGCCTCCTCGTCGCCCCCCGCGACTCCGGCCCCCGCATCTTCCGAGATCTCTACCGATGCCCCTGTCCCCGCGCCTGCCGAGTCCCCTGCCTCGGCCCGCCCCCGCCGCGTTCTCGACTGGCGCGTCCGCTTCGGCGTCCTGTCGCTGATCTGGGGCTTCAGCTTTCTCCTCATCAAGGTCGGCACCGAGGGCTACGCGCCGTTCCAGGTGACGCTGGGGCGGCTCGCGTTCGGAACGGTGGTGCTCGCCGCAGCCATGGCCGTGAAGCGTCAGCGGCTGCCGCGCGGCCTGCGGACGTGGGGGCACATCGCGGTGGCGGCGCTCCTGCTCAACTCCCTGCCGTTCTCGCTGTTCGCCTTCTCCGAACAGACGATCCCGTCGACGCTGGCCGGTATCTGCAACGCGACGTCACCGCTGTGGGGCATGGCCCTCTCGCTGGTGGCGCTCTCCGAGGACCGGCCCACGCGCCGCCGCGTCGCGGGGCTCGGCATCGGCTTCCTGGGGGTGCTCACGGTCCTCGGGGTGTGGCAGGGCTTCCACGGCCTCGACCTGGCCGGCACGGCGATGGCGCTGCTCGCGTCGCTGAGCTACCCCATCGGCTGGATCTACCTGCGCCGCACGCTGGCCGGGACCGGCCACTCGAACCTGTCTCTCTCCGGCGCGCAGCTCCTGATGGCCACGGTCCAGTTGGCCGTCGTCACCCCGGTGTTCACGACGCTCCCGGCCCGCCTCCCGGTCGTCCCCCTGCTCGCGATCGTCGCCCTGGGCGCGCTCGGTACGGGCCTCGCGTTCCTCATCCAGTACGGCCTGGTGGCGGAGGTCGGTCCGACCACGGCGCAGATGGTCACGTATTTCATCCCGGTGATCGCGACGGCGGCGGGAGTCGCCCTGCTCGGCGAGTCCCTGACCTGGTCCACCCCGATCGGCGCGGTGATCGTGCTCGCGGGCGCGGCGCTCACGCAGTCCAGGGCGCGAACCCCTCGGCCCCAGGGCCTTCAGCCGTAACGGCGTGCGGGGGCCGGCCCGGTGGCGGACGCGACGGCGTCGGCCACCGGGCCGATGTCGTCCGCGCCGAGCGTCGACACGGTGATCCGCACCCCGGGCGCCGCCCCCATCCGGAAGCGCGCCCCCGGTGCGACGGCCCACCCGGCGTGGAGCAGCCGCGCGACCGCCCCCGTTTCGTCCGGCACGGGCACCCACACGTTCATGCCGCTGCGCCCGTGCGCCTCGACCCCGCGCTCGGCGAGGGCCGCGATGAGCGCGTCGCGGCGCTGTCCGTACGACGCGGCGACGGCGCGTGTGTCCACCGCCCCCTCGGTCCACAGCCGCGCGACGGCCCGCTGCACGATGCGGCTCACCCAGCCGGGCCCGAGACGCTGCCGCCCCTGGACCCGGTCGACCGTGACCGCGTCGCCCGTCAGCACAGCGAGCCGCAGGTCGGGCCCGTAGGCCTTGGCGACGGAGCGGACGAACGCCCAGTGCCGTGTCACACCGGCCAGCGGGTGCAGTGGCAGGTCGACGATGCCGTGCCCGTGGTCGTCCTCGATGAGCAGTACGTCCTTGTGGGCCGCCAGGACCGTGCGCAGCGCACGCGCGCGTGACGCGGCGACGGCGGCGCCGGTGGGGTTCTGGGCGCGGTCGGTGACGACCAGGGCCCGCGCCCCCGCGCTCAGGGCCCGCTCCACCTCGTCGGGCAGCGGCCCGTCGTCGTCCACCCCGACGGGCACCAGGCGCAGCCCGAGCGCCGGGACCAGGTCGAGCAGGCTGCCCCAGCCCGGGTCCTCGACGGCGACGGCGTCGCCCGGCTTGAGGTGGCCGGCGAGCACCCGCTCGATGGCGTCGAGGGAGCCCGACGTGACGGCGACCGGACCCTCGGGGATCCCGTCCTTGCCGAAGGTCACGCGCGCGTGGCGTGCCAGCTCCGGCTCCAAAGGCCCGTCCCCGTAGAGGACGGGCGCCTCGTCGCCCTGCGCGGCCGCCCAGGCGAAGGCCTCGGCGAGTGGGGGCAGCAGGCCCGTATCGGGATTGCCGTTCGAGACGTCGCGCACGCCGGCCGGCACGTCGACGCGGATCAGCTCACGCGCCGTCGTCGCCGGCTTGGACCGTACGCGGCTGCCGCGGCGCCCCGCGGTCTCGATCACTGCGCGCTCACGGAGTGTGCGATAGGCGGCCGCGACCGTATTGGGATTGACCCCGAGATGCTGGGCCAACTCCCGCATGGGCGGCAGAAGTTGCCCCGGCTGCAGGTCACCCCCGCCCACCGCGCGCTCCACGCTGGCCGCAATCTCTGCTGCGCGCCGTCCTTCGATCGGATACTCTCCTAGCACAAAGCAGATTATGCACTAGTGCAATGGAGTTTGCAATGAGCGTGGCATCCGAGCCCGGCACCGTCGTTTCCGGGGACGCCTCCGCCTCCTACCCGGCGACCGACCGCACCGTCCCGGCCCGCATGCGCGAACGGACGTACTACGACCGCGAGCTGGTCCACTCGATACTCGACGAGGCGTGCATCTGCCATCTCGGGTTCGTCCGCGACGGCTCCCCCGTCGTGCTGCCGACCCTGTACGGCCGCGTCGGCGAGACCCTCTACGTGCACGGCTCGACGGGCGCGCGCGTCCAGCGCATGGCGGGCGCGGCCGACCCGGGACTGCGGGTCTGTCTGACGGTCACCCATGTCGACGGTCTGGTGCTCGCACGCTCCGCCTTCCACCACTCGCTCAACTACCGCTCCGTGGTGGTTCACGGCCTCGCCCACCAGGTGACCGACCCCGACGAGAAGCGCACGGCCCTCGACGCCCTCGTCGACCACGTGGTGCCGGGTCGTTCCCAGGACTCCCGCCCCGGGAACGACAAGGAACTCGCGGCGACGTCCGTCCTCCGCCTCGACCTCGCGGAGGTCTCGGCCCGCGTCCGCGCCGGCGGCCCCAACGACGACGAGGAGGACCTCGGCCTGCCGTACTGGACCGGCGTCCTCCCGCTCACCAAGGGACACGGCGCACCGATCCCGGCCGACGACCTCGCGCCGGGCATCGCGGTGCCGGACTACCTGACAGGTCTGTAGGGCGCTTCCATGGCGCCTCTTGGGCGGGCCGCCCCGGTGAGCGTCGGTACGCCCACCGGGGAGCCCTCTCCGGCTACCTCGCGCGCGCCTCGGCGACGGCCAGCCCGGTCACCGCGGCCAGCATCAGGACCGTGCCCGCCACCGTCGGCGCGGTCAGCCGCTCACCGAGGAGCGCGACCGCGATGACGGCGGCGCTCACCGGTTCGAGCAGCATGATCACGGAGACGGTCGCGGACCGCACGACCGCGGCGCCCGAGAAGTACAGGGCGTAGGCGAGCGCAGTAGGTACTGACGCGATGTAGGCCAGCATCCCCAGGACCTGGAAGGGCTGCGAGGTGTGCGGGACCAGGCCCTCCAGCGCGCCCAGCGGCAGCAGGCTCACCGCGGCGACGGCGAACGTCAGGACGGACGTGTCGAGTTGGTCGCCGGAGCGGCCGTCCCGCCCGAACCAGCGCGTCAGCAGGGTCATCACGGCGTATCCGGTCGCGGAGACCAGGGCCCAGGCGATCCCGGCGGGCCGCACGGTCGCGCCTCCGCCGCCGAGGACAAGGACGGCGAGGCCCGCGAGCGCGCCCAGGACGGCCGGCAGTCCGCCGCCGCCGAGCCGTTCGCCCATGATCAGGCGCGCGCCGAGGGCGATGAGTACGGGTCCCGCGCCCAGGGTGACCACGGTGGCGACGGCGAGTCCGGTCGCCTGGACCCCCGCGAAGTACGCGGTCTGGAAGACGCTCAGGGCGATCCCGGTGACGGCGATCCGCACCGCCTTGCGCAGGCGCGGTTCCGCGACGGGCCGGGTTCCGCGCGGGCGCAGGGCCCGCGCCACGAGCAGCAGGGCGAGGCCGCCCACGCAGCGCCAGAACGACAGGGCGGCGGGGCCGAGGTCGCTGGCCCGGAAGACCAGTGAGGCGGCCGCTCCCGCGGTGCCCCAGGCGGCACCGGCGATGACGAGGTAGAGGAGCCCGCGCCCGACGGGCAGCATGGGCGCCGCCCCGGCGGACGACATACGGGACGAGGTGTCGGCTGAGTCAGCCGCGACAGTGTGCGACACGTGGTTCTCCACGAGGAATGGCCTCCGCACCCGTGGACGGGGGCGGGGCAGGGACACGGACTGTCGTCTGCGGGCAGCCGTGACCCGCTCGGGGCGTGCCGAGCCGGATCTTCGTCAGATGTGCCGCTGGAGCGCGATGCTCCGGACGGCCACCGCCCGCGTCAAGCGGCCGGAGGCGGAAGCACGAGTGCGCGTGAATGCATGATCAACACCTTAGTTCGCGCTGCCGCGACCGGACAACGTCTTGTCCGGCGACTCCGGCGACGCCTGGTCCGGGGCGGTCCCGCCGGCCACGGCCACCACCTCGGGCTTCGCCGGGGCCGAGGACTGCGCGATGAACGCCCCGACCAGGACGACGGCGCCGCCGACCATCTGCGGTGCCGACAGATGCTCACCCAGGAGCACCCAGGCCAGCACGGTCGCGATGACCGCTTCCAGGCAGGCCACGACGCCGGCCACCTGGGGCGAGAGCCGGCGTACGGAGAGGACTCCGGTGACGTAGGCGATGACCGTTGCGATCAGGACGATCCAGCAGAGCAGCAGCCACGCGGGCACGGAGGTGCCGTTCATCGGGGCGCTGCCGCCGAGTACGGACCAGTCCATGCCCCAGGGGCGCGCCACGGCCGTGAGCACGAGGGCGCCGACGAGCAGCCCGTACGCGATCACGCCGAGCGGGTCCGGCGCCCGGTCCCCCGCGTCGCTGCCCTGATCGGACAGGACGAAGTAGCCGACCTGGCAGCAGGCGGCGGCGAGGGCGAGCAGCAGGCCGATCAGGTCGACGCTCAGGCCCGCCCACACCTCGACGACGCAGGCGAGACCGCCGACGGCGAGGACCACGCCGAGCGCGGCGGCGCGCGTCACGGGCCTGCGCTGCACGAAACGGACCCAGCCGAGCACGAGCGCGGGGGCGAGGTACTCGATGAGGAGCGCGACCCCGACCGGGATACGGGAGATCGCGGCGAAGTAGCAGGCCTGCACACCGGCGACGGCGAGCAGGCCGAAACCGGCGAGCAGCGCGGGCCGCTGGACAGCCAGGGAGCGATGCCGCCAGGCGACGGGCAGCATGACGAGCGCGGCGCCTGCGACTCGCAGCCACACCACGTGGAGCGGGTCGAGACCCGCCTCGATCAGCGGCTTCGCCGCCACACCCGAACCGCCGAAGGCGAGCGCCGAGACAAGGGCGAGCCCCAGTCCGACACCTCGCCCGCGGTTCGCCTGAAGTCCCTGAGACGCATGCACCGGCACATCATGACAGCCGACGTCATGACCGTCACCCCCAATAACCCCTGTCTCACGTGGCGGACGCGCCGGGCATGACGAACGAGGGCGCGGCCTCAGGAGCCGCGCCCTCGTCAGAGCCGGGTCTCAACCGGCGACCGCTCGCTTCAGCACCCGGCCTCGCCCTGCCGCCGCAGGCCCTCCGCATCGACGCCGGCCCGCCCGAGCACCTCGACCGCGCGGCACTCGCGGTCCGCCGCGAGGGAGGTGAGGAGGTCGACTCCGCGCGCACGCGGGTCGCCGCGCCGCTCGGCGCGGTCGAGCGCGGCCTCCATCGCGGCCGCAGCGGCGGGCGACCAGCCGAGCCCCGTCACGACGGGCACGGCACCCGAGTCCTCGACGGTGCCCTGCCACTGGAGGCCGTAGCCGATGCTCCGCTGCACGAGATAGCCGAGCAGACGGGCCAACTGCGGGCCCCCGTCGAAGACCTCGCGGACCTGCGGGTCGGTCTCGAGGAGCGAGTGCAGGAGGTGCGCGGTGTCGATCTGGCGGTCCCCGTCGCGAACGGCTCTGCGGCGAGCGCCGGCGACCACCGAGGCGAGCTCGGGACTGAGCCTGGCGTCAACATCTGCACGACTGTGGCCGCTTGCCGCGGCCTCGGACGGGGTAGGGCTTTGCACATCTCCCACCTCATCAGCCCCTGTCCGGCCGGACATCCCCGGCGGGAAGCATTTCCACGTCCGACACAAGGTGGGCACGCATGAGCGGGTTCTCCTCCTTACGGATGAGATCGCGCCTTTTTACCCGGAGGGGCGCGCCGCCTTGCACAGCGCCCCTCCGGCAACCGCAGCCATACGGGAACTCGTCCTTCACAAGTATGAAGAGCGGGTGCTGGCTCGTGGCCCTGCCGGCAATCGACGGCAGACAGTACGTGTATCGGGTGTACGCACCCGACGACGCACTGCTCGCCGACCTGTTCTGGGACGCCTGGCACTGCCACGACGAGGGACCGTTCCCGCGCGCATCGGACCGCTTCGACGCCGCCGTGATCGAGAAGCTCGACTGACGACGGCCTGCCCTCTCACCCCTTCTGACAGTTCATCAGTATTGAATGTTCGAGGCTCTGCGGCTACTTTCCGCGACACCACGGCTGCGCCCGCCGCAGCTCTCGTCGAGAAGGGGTGGTCGCATGGCCGAAGTCAGCGCGGAAGCACGGATCGGGGCACCCGCGGAGAAGGTCTGGGCCCAGCTCACCGACTTCACCGCGTACGGGGAGTGGAACGCCACGCACACGAGCTTTCCGAAGGGCGCCCCGACGGCGCTCGAAGTGGGCGGCACCTTCGAGGAGAACATGAAGCTCATGGGCTTCCCGGCGGAGGTGACCTGGACCGTCGAGGACCTGGAGGCCACCCGCACCCTGGCCATCAGGGGCAAGGGACCGATGGGCGTGAACGTCGGCACGCGCTACACCCTCACCGCGGACGGCGACGGCACGACGGTCCGCATCGACGGCGAGTTCACCGGCGCCGCGGTGTCCCTGATGGCGGGCAAGCTCAAGGACTCGGCGACGGCCGCGCTCAACGAGTCGCTGCGCAAACTGGCCGGCCTCGTCGCCTGAGCCGGTTCGGCACGCGTGCGAAGCACGTGGAAGGCGCCCCGCACGCTCGATGCGGGGCGCCTTCACTCTTTTTCAGCACGGGGCCTCGCCCCGGGGACCTCAGTCCTCGTCGGCGAGGATCAGGTACAGCTTCTTGCGGGCGTCGTTGATGACGGTCAGCGCCTTCTCGCGCTGCTCCTTGCTGCCGGTCTTCCAGACCTGCCCGAACGCCTCCATCAGACCGAAACCGGCCTGCCGGATCTCGTTCAGGGTGTCCCAGTCGACCCCGCGCCCGGCCTCTTCCCAGGGGGCGTCGGGTCCCTCGTCGGCCGCGGAACGGCCCGACTCGGTGAGCGAGAACAGCTTCTTGCCGCCCTCGCTCTCGCTGACGATCAGACCCTCGTCCTCGAGCAGCTGGAGGGTCGGGTACACCGAACCCGGGCTGGGCTTCCAGGCTCCGCCGCTGCGCTCGGCGATCTCCTGGATCATCTCGTAGCCGTGCATCGGACGATCCTTCAGGAGAGCCAGGATCGACGCGCGTACGTCGCCGCGCCGCGCCCTTCCGCGAGGTCCGCCCCGGCCGCCACGCCCTCCGCCGCCCCAGGGTCCCGGACCGAAGCCCGGCCCGAAGGGGCCGAAGGCGGCGCGCCGCCCTTCGAAGCCGCCCCGACCGTGATGGCCGGGCCCGCACTGTCCATGTCCGTGTCCGTGTTCATGCTCGTGGCCATGGGAACGCATCGCAATCATTCCTTCCATCGTTGATCGGTCGCGATGCGTCAACGATATATCGGAAGTGTTCGCCTTGCAATCCCTTGCCGGTCCAGCTCTCCCGAATTGGCCTTGGCCTGCGCTTTCCGCGTCCCCGTAGCGTGCGCCCCATGCGCATTCGAATCGTGGACGCCTTCACCGACCGCCCCTTCGCCGGCAATCCGGCCGGCGTGCTGCTCCTCGACGCCTTCCCCGACGACGCCCGGCTGCAGGACATCGCCACCGAGGTCAATCACGCCGAGACGGCCTTCGCCCACCCCCTCCCCGCCGGCGGCACCGCCGACTGGGCGCTGCGCTGGTTCACCCCATCCACCGAGGTCGACATGTGCGGCCACGCCACCCTGGCCACCGCGCACGTGCTGCACAGCACCGGTGCGGCCGACGGCCCGGTCCGCTTCGCCACCCGCAGCGGCGTGCTCGTCGCGACCCCGCACGCGGACGGCACGATCACGCTCGACTTCCCGACCGCGCCGCTGACCCGTATCGACAGCCCCGAAGGTGTCGAGGCCGCCCTGGGCGCCGAGCCGCTCTCCGTCCACGACACGGGCCGCCAGGTGGGCGACCTGCTCGTCGAGCTGGCGGACGAGAAGACGGTGCACGCCCTCGCACCCGACCTCAAGGCCCTCGCCGCCTGTTCCGAGCGCGGCGTCATCGCCACCGCCCGCGCCGCGGACCCCGAGGGCGCCTACGACTTCGTCTCCCGCTGCTTCTTCCCGCGCGTCGGCATCGACGAGGACCCGGTCACCGGCAGCGCCCACACCGCCCTCGCGCCGTTCTGGTCCCCGCGCCTCAGCCGCGCCGAACTCACCGGCCTCCAGGCCTCCGCCCGCACGGGCTTCGTCCGCACGGAACTGCGCGGCGCCCGCACCCTGCTGACCGGCCGCGCCGTCACGGTCATCGAGGGCGACCTGCTCGTCTAGGGCCCGTCTCCCGATCCGAGGGAAAGGCCCTGGCACGCCGCAGGGGGCGTACGAAGATCTCGTACGCCCCCTGCATCCGGCACCCGCCCCGGTCTCACGCCGTGGGCAGCCACCCGACCTTCCCCGCGAGCAGCGCGTATCCGACGAACGCGCCGATGTCGAGCAGCGAGTGCGCCACCACCAGCGGCCCGACCCGCCCCCACCGCCGGTACAGATACGCGAAGGCGAGGCCCATCGCGAGGTTCCCGAAGAAGCCGCCGATGCCCTGGTAGAGGTGGTACGAGCCGCGCAGCACCGAGCTGGCCACGATCGCCGCGCCGGGCGTCCAGCCCAACTGCCCCAGCCTGCGCAGCAGATAGCCGACGACGATCACCTCCTCCAGGACGGAGTTCTGGATCGCCGAGAGGACCAGGACCGGGAACTTCCACCACACGTCGGGCAGCGCCTCCGGCACCACCGTGAGGTTGAAGCCGAGTCCACGGGCCGCCAGGTAGAAAGCGATGCCCGTACTGCCGATGACCGCCGCGATCACCGCGCCGCGGGTCGCGTCGAAGAGCGGTCGCGTACGGTCGAAGCCGATCGTCCGCATCCCGGCGCCCTCGCGCAGCAGCAGATGCGCGACGAGCGCGACCGGGACGAGCGCGCTCGCGATCCCGAACAACTGCCACGCCAGATCAAGCCACGGCCGCCCGGGCGCCGCCGAGGCGTTCAAAGTCGCCGCCTGGTCCTTCAGACCCCCCGGTTTGGTGACCGATCCGACAAAGCTGATCAGCGCGGACACCCCGCTCGCACCGAGCGAGAGCGCCAGAACGAGCAGTGTCTCGTTCCGAAGAATCCGTCGCGAAAGCCGCTCGTTCGGAAAAGAATCGGCCACCGCACCCGCCTCCGCCTGCACACCTGCCTCCAGTTGAGTAATCCCGCCTCATCCCCCACCTAGCCCCGCTAGGGTCTCGAATACAGGTACGAAGATCGCGCGCGACAGGCCGGGGGGACGAAGGCCGTTCTTTGGTGTACCTCTCCCCTTCCGTCGGGCCAGGCCGAAGGAAGGGCACCACCGCATGGGACGTCACAGCTTGCCCGACGAGTATGGGACGGACGCGGTCGCCCCCCGCCGCCGCACGCGCGGCCGCACCATGGCCATCGCGACGGCGCTGGTCCTGGTGGTCGCCGGGGGTACGGCTCTCGCGGCCAGGAGCGGCCTGCTCTCCTTCGGCGGGGCCTGCGACGGCAAGACGGTCCACCTCGACATCGCCGCCTCGCCCGACGTCGCCCCCGCGCTGCGCGACGCCGCGGACCTCGCCCGCAAGAAGCATCTGACCTCTGACGGTCAGTGCCTCGACACGCGTGTGCAGGCGGGCGACTCGTACAAGATCGCTGATTCCCTGCGGAAGGGCGGGAAGAGCGCCGGGGACTACGAGGCGTGGGTGCCGGATTCGAGTCTGTGGATCCAGCGTGCCGGCCTCGGCGGGAACGCCACCCCGGTCACGGCGATGGGCAACATAGCCTCCTCCCCCATCGGCATCAGCATGGTGCCGTCGGCCGCGAAGAGCATGGGCTGGCCCGCGAAGCAGTACACCTGGGCGCAGTTGACCGGCGCGGACATGGAGGGCGACAAGCTGCGGCTCGGGACCGCCGACCCCGCGCGCAGCGCGACCGGTCTGCTCGCCCTGACCCAGCTGGGCGCCTCCACCAAGAAGTCCGGGTCGGAGGGCGACACCCGGGCCGCCGCCATGGCCAAGGCGCTCTCGCAGCGCACCACCGACAGCGACGGCCAGCTGACCGACACCCTGGCGCGCGACTCCTCCGGCACCGAGCAGGGCAATCCGCGCCGCAATCAGGCGCTGTTCCTCTCCGAGCAGTCCTCGTTCCGGTACAACGCGACCGCCGGCGACAAGGACGGGCTCGACCTCTTCTACCCGAAGGACGGCTCGCCGCAGCTCGACTACCCGTTCGCCCTGGTCGACGAGGGCGACAAGTCGACGGAGGAGCGGCGCGCCGCGATCCGTTTCATGACCCTGCTCGGCGAGGACGCCGGCATCCGGATCCTGGACAGGCACGGCTTCAGGACGGACGACGAGGAGCCCTCGGACGCCGTGGTCGCCGGGGCGTACGGCCGCAGCCCGCAGCCGTACGCGACGTCGGACGACGAGCCGGCGACGGACAAGGAGCTCCAGGAAACCCTCGGCATGTGGACGATCACGGTGCAGAGCGCCCGGATCACCGTGGTCGTGGACGCCTCCGCCTCCATGGCGAACTACGTGCCGGGCCGCAACCAGTCCCGCATGGAGGTCACGAAGGCGTCGATGCTCCAGGCGCTGGCCACGTTCACGCCCGAGGACGAGATCGGCCTGTGGGAGTTCGCCACACTCCTTGACGGGAACCGCGACTACCGCAAGCTCGTCCCCACCGAGCGCCTCGGCGACCGCAAGGACGGCGGCACCCAGCGCGACAAGCTGTCCGAGGCGTTCAGCGGTCTCCAGCCCGTGCCGGGCGGCGCCACAGGTCTCTACGACACGACGCTCGCGGCCTACGAGGAGGCGACGTCGTCCTACCGGAGCGGCAAGTTCAACGCCCTCGTGGTCGTGACCGACGGCGCGAACCAGGACCTCGGCTCCATCTCGCGCAGCCACCTCGTCTCGCGGCTCCAGCGCCTCGCCGACCCCCGGCACCCGGTGCCGCTCATCGCCATCGCGGTCGGCCCTGACGCCGACAAGGACGAGGTGGAGCAGATCGCCGGGGCCACCGGCGGCTCCGGCCACCAGGTCAGCGACCCGGCCCAGATCCACGCGGTGATCCTCAAGGCGATCGTGGAGGCGGGCGCCAAGGGCTGACCGGCCTCAACCGGCATACCCGTCAGCCCAGTTGCACCGCCGGTGCCGGGAGTCCCACCAGCCACGTGTGCACCGGATCCCCGGCGTGCATCAGCTCGCAGTAGCGACGGGTGGTCGCCGCGAGCGCCGCGTCGCGCTCCAGGCCGCTCTCCAGCGCGCGGTGGAACGTCGCCGCCTGCCACGACGCCCCGTTGACCCGCCGCCGGCAGCGCTCCTCGATCACCCCGAGGTAGAAGTCGCGGTCGGCCGCCTCGACCCCCCAGGCGTCGAGCCCGGCGGCGGCCAGCGGCAGCAGCTCGTCCCGCACGAGCGTCACGGCGGGCACCTTCTCGACCCCGCCGAAGCGGCCCCGGCGGGGCCAGTCCAGGCGCGCCTCGATCCCGTACCGGCACGCCTCGTCGAAATTGCGGGCCGCCGCCTCGAAGGGCAGGCGGGTCCAGACGGGGCGGGCGTCCTCGGCGAGGGCGCGTACGACGCCGTAGTAGAACGCGACGTTCGCGATGACGTCGGTGACGGTGGGACCCGCGGGCAGGACGCGGTTCTCCACGCGCAGGTGCGGCATGCCGTCGGCTATCCCGTACACGGGCCGGTTCCAGCGGTAGACGGTGCCGTTGTGCAGGACGAGTTCGCCGAGCGCCGGAACTCCGCCGTCGTCGATGACGCGCAGCGGTTCCTCGTCGTCGCACAGCGGCAGCAGAGGCGGGAAGTAGCGCAGGTTCTCCTCGAAGAGGTCGTACGCGCTGTTGATCCAGCGCTCGCCGAACCAGGTGCGCGGCCGCACCCCTTGGGCCTGGAGCTCGGGCGGGCGGGTGTCGGTCGACTGCTGGAACAGGGGCGGCCGCGATTCGCGCCACAGCTCATGTCCGAACAGGAACGGCGAGTTGGCGCCGACCGCGACCTGTACGGCGGCGACGGCCTGCGCGGCGTTCCACACGTCGGCGAAGCGGGCGGGCGTGACCTGGAGGTGCAACTGCACGGAGGTGCACGCCGCTTCGGTCGCTATGGACCCCGAGCTGCAGCGCAGATGCTCCACCCCGTCGATGTCGACCACGAACTCCTCGCCGCGCGCGGCCACCATCTGGTCGTTGAGAAGGCTGTAGCGGTCCACGTCGGACAGGTTCGCGGAGACGAGATCATCGGGCACCAGCGTCGGGAGAATGCCGATCATCACGATCCCGGCGTCCACCTCGTTCGCTTTCCGGTGGGCATAGGCGAGGCCGGTCCTGAGCTCCTCGGCGAGCCGGTCGAGAACCCGGCCTTCCAATCGATGGGGGGCAATGTTCACTTCGAGATTGAACATTCCGAGTTCGGTCTGGAAATCACGGCTCGCGATGCGCTCGAGAACTTGCGCATTCATCATTTTCGGCATGCCGTCGGGCCCTGCGAGATTCAACTCGATCTCCAGGCCCATCAGATTCCTCGGACGGTCGAACCTCTCCTCCTCCAGGAGTCGCCCGAGCCCCGCCAGACACTGCTGCAACTTCCTGCGGTAGTGCCGCCGATCGGACAGGTCGAACGCGCCCGCCACGACCTTCTCCCCCATGGAAGCATCCCTCCTCGCGTAGGCGGCCCGGCCGCCCGGCCCCTGTGTCACGGTGGATGATGCCCAGGCGAGTTGATCGATAACGCCCCGCTTCCCGCCACGGGCGAGTATTCTCGCAGCAGTTGTCACGGGGCACATTCACGAGGCATGCGGCATGTCGAGGAGCCGATTCCAGCTCGCCTGGTGATAAACGCCGACGAGAATCGGCCGTCCGCTCGCCGTGAAGATTACGAGGTCACGGACCCGACCCCGCTGGAAACCGGGAGATTTCCCTCATCTCGGCGACCGAATATCGCCTTGCCGAGCATTTTCGCGGCGGCTAGCTGAAACACTGCGTGAACACGTGTCGTATAAACTTCGCGAACGAGGCAGAGAGTTGGCGCTCGCGGTACCTGCCCCGCCCCCTCTGGCCCGGTCAGCAGACACCGCCGTCCGCTCGTCCCGCCACGCCCTCGATCCACCGTGCCTGTCGAATGAGAGGCGACCCACCATGCCGCTGCATGTCCCTCCGGCTCCCGCGCCCGCCCTGCGCACCGTCCTCACGGCCCTCGGTTCACCCACCGCGGTCCGCGAGGCCCGCACCCCCTCCCTGCGCTCCGCCCAAGGACCGGCGAGCCCCGAACTCCCCTTGCCCGTCCATGTACTGGACCGGGTCACGGGCAGCGCGGGCCCTTCGCCGACCCGACTCGCCGGCTGGCGGTTCCTGATCCGCTGCGGGGAGCGCGCGGTGGCCGCCGCCGACACGATGCTGACCGCCGACGGCTGGGCGTTCTCGCACTTCTTCGAGGGCCCGTACGTCGCGGCCACCGAACGCGCGCTGCGCCAGGCAGAGTCCATGCCCGCGGCCTACCAGCCGCGTCTGCTCTCGGTCCCGGAGCTGTACATGCTCACCCTGTGGCTGCACGGGGACTGCAATGCCGACGCCTCCACGGGACATCCCGCGGCCAGTGACCTCCTGGTCCCGCTCGCGCCCGCGCCGCCCGGCATCGCCGCCCACCGCCCCCACCGGGTCGCCGAACTGCTGCCCGTCCTCACCCATCGACTGACCCCCGCGCCACTTCTGGGCTCACCCGCCTGACGCGACCGGGCCGCCTCACGCGCCCGCGCCCCGCTACCGATGCCGACCGGTCGCGGGGCGCAGCCGTGCCCTCGCCCGCCCTTCCGGACTAGCCCGGTCAGGCCACCCCGAACCACCCGAAGGGACAGCGCAGTTGGGGTGAACCGTCCGCACGGGTGACGCGTCCTCTTCCAGTGAGTACCGCTGCGACGAAATACCTGCGGATTGACGCCCGTGGGGCAACACTGGGTTCCGGACCGACCGACAAACGGGGGGCGGCCATGAACAACGCTTCGAGCCGCAGGACAGACAGCGACATCACACCCATCACCGACATCACTTCACAGGGAAAGATCCCATCCATGTGCCAGCACCAGCCACCGTGCCCGTCCGCAGACTCCGCCGACCGGGAAGCCGCGCTCCCTGTGGCCCACCACCCCGAACAGGGCTGGAGTCTGCTCTGCAACGGCGTCCTGCTCTTCGAGGACACCGGTGAGCTGCTGCCCAACGGCCAGATCATCGCTCCGCACCGCCCCGTGCACGTCGTGACCGCGGCCTGAGCGGATCCGGACGCCGACGGCGTCCCCCGTACGAAAGGGCCGGCCCCGGGAAAACCCGGAACCGGCCCTGACGCATGTCAGCGCGCGTATCAGTCCTCGTACGCGTCCATGGGCGGGCACGAGCAGACGAGGTTCCGGTCGCCGTACGCCTGGTCGATGCGACGGACCGGCGGCCAGTACTTGTCGGCGGGCACGACACCGGCGGGGAAGACGGCCTCCTCGCGGCTGTACGCGTGCTCCCACTCGCCGCCGAGCGCGGCCGCGGTGTGCGGCGCGTTGCGCAGCGGGTTGTCCTCGGCGGGCCACCGGCCCGAACCGACCTTCTCGATCTCCCCGCGAATGGCGATCATCGCCTCGCAGAACCGGTCGAGCTCGGTGAGGTCCTCGCTCTCGGTCGGCTCGATCATCAGCGTCCCGGCCACCGGGAACGACATGGTCGGCGCGTGGAACCCGTAGTCGATGAGCCGCTTGGCGATGTCGTCGACGCTGACGCCGGTCGCCTTCGAGATCGGGCGCAGATCGATGATGCACTCGTGCGCGACGAGGCCGCCGGGGCCCGTGTACAGCACCGGGAAGTGCGGCTCGAGACGCTTGGCGATGTAGTTGGCGCTCAGCACCGCGACCTGCGTGGCCCGCTTGAGGCCCTCGCCGCCCATGAGACGCACATACGCCCACGAGATCGGCAGGATGCCCGCGGAGCCCCACGGCGCCGCGGAGATCGGGCCGACGCCGGTCGCGGGTCCGGCGGCGGGCTGCATCGGGTGGTTGGGCAGGTACGGCGCGAGGTGCGCGCGGACGCCGACCGGGCCGACGCCCGGACCGCCGCCGCCGTGCGGGATGCAGAACGTCTTGTGCAGGTTGAGATGCGAGACGTCGCCGCCGAAGTGGCCCGGCTTGGCGAGACCCACCAGGGCGTTCAGGTTGGCGCCGTCGACGTAGACCTGGCCTCCGGCGTCGTGCACCTGCGCGCAGATGTCGGCGACGTGCTCCTCGAACACACCGTGCGTCGAGGGGTAGGTGATCATCAGGACGGCGAGCTCGTCGGCGTACTGCTCGATCTTGGCGCGCAGGTCGGCGATGTCGATCTCGCCGTCGTCGGCCGTCTTCACGACGACGACCTTCATGCCGGCCATCACGGCGCTCGCGGCGTTGGTGCCGTGCGCGGACGACGGGATGAGGCAGATGGTGCGCTGGTCGTCGCCGTTGGCGCGGTGGTAGCCGCGGACGGCGAGGAGACCGGCCAGCTCGCCCTGCGAACCGGCGTTCGGCTGGAGCGACACCTTGTCGTAGCCGGTGACCTCCGCGAGGCGCTCCTCCAGCTCACGGATGAGGGTGAGGTAGCCCTGTGCCTGCTCGGCGGGCGCGAAGGGGTGCATCTGGCCGAACTCGGGCCAGGTGACCGGCTCCATCTCCGTCGTCGCGTTGAGCTTCATCGTGCAGGAGCCCAGCGGGATCATGCCGCGGTCGAGCGCGTAGTCACGGTCGGCCAGCTTGCGCAGGTAGCGCAGCATCGAGGTCTCGGAGCGGTGCGCGTGGAACACGGGGTGCGTCAGGTAGTCGTCCCCGCGCAGGAGGGCCGCGGGCAGCGTGTCCTCGGCGGCCGCGTCGAGCGCGTCGACATCGGCCTCGACACCGAACGCGGTCCAGACGGCGCCCAGTTGGGTACGCGTCGTGGTCTCGTCACACGAGATCGACACGTGGTCGGCGTCCACCGGGTGGAGGTTGACGCCACCCTCGCGCGCGGCGCTGACGATGTCGGCGGCACGCCCGGCGGCCTTCACGGTCAGGGTGTCGAAGTACGCGCCGTGCACGACCTCGACACCGCCGGCCTTGAGGCCCTCGGCGAGCAGCGTCGCGTACCGGTGGGTGCGCCGCGCGATGCTCTTGAGTCCGTCGGGTCCGTGGTACACGGCGTACATGCCGGCCATGACGGCGAGCAGCACCTGCGCGGTACAGATGTT
Source organism: Streptomyces sp. NPDC107517 (assembly GCF_055582645.1). Lineage (NCBI taxonomy): Bacteria > Bacillati > Actinomycetota > Actinomycetes > Kitasatosporales > Streptomycetaceae > Streptomyces > Streptomyces sp. NPDC107517. The sequence goes on from NZ_JBVJPM010000017.1 coordinate 164,843, forward strand.
GCTGGTGGCCTTCTCGCGCCGGATGTGCTGCTCACGGGTCTGCAGCGCGAGGCGGTACGCCTTGTTGCCGTCGGCGTCGACGGAGACGCCCACGAGGCGGCCGGGCAGGCTGCGCGCGAACTTCTCGCGGACCGCCATGTAGCCGGCGTGCGGACCGCCGAAGCCCATCGGGACGCCGAAGCGCTGCGTGGTGCCCACGGCGATGTCGGCGCCGAGCTCGCCGGGCGAGGTCAGCAGCGTGAGCGCGAGCAGATCGGCAGCGACCGTGACGACGGCGCCCAGCTCGTGAGCCTGCTCTATGACCGGCTTGATGTCGCGGACAGCTCCGGAGGCGCCCGGGTACTGGATCAGGACGCCGACGACGCCGCGCTCGGCGACCTCGGCCGGGATGCCCTCGGAGAGGTCGGCGACGACGACCTCGACACCGGTCGGCTCGGCGCGCGTCTGGATCACGGCGATGGTCTGCGGCAGCGCGTCCGCGTCGACGACGTAGGCGCCGTTCTTGACCTTGCCGATGCGCCGCGACAGCGCCATGGCCTCGGCCGCGGCCGTGCCCTCGTCGAGCAGCGAGGCGCCCGAGGTCGGCAGGCCGGTCAGCTCGGCGACCATCGTCTGGAAGTTGAGCAGTGCCTCGAGCCGGCCCTGCGAGATCTCCGGCTGGTAGGGCGTGTACGCCGTGTACCAGGCCGGGTTCTCCATGACGTTGCGCAGGATGACGGGCGGCGTGAACGTGCCGTAGTAGCCGAGCCCGACCATCGAGTCGAGGACCTGGTTGCGGTCCGCGAGGGAGCAGAGTTCGGCGAGCACCTCGGCCTCGGTGCGGGCTCCGGGAAGATCGAGCGCCTCGGCGCTCTTGATCACGTCCGGGACCGCGGCCGCCGTCAGCTCGTCGAGCGAGCCGTACCCGACCTGCGCGAGCATCTTGGCCTGCGCTGCTTCATCCGGACCGATATGGCGCTGCTCGAAGGGGATTCCCTGTTCCAGCTGGGAAAGCGGAATACGGTTGGCGGTCATTGCGGAGGCCTCCTGGTCACTGCGACCTGCGAGGGGCACCACGGCGCGGGTGCCCGGACGGCCTCCCCCTCTGTCATCTCAACCTGAGAGCTTCACCGGCGCGCCCCCATCACGAAGGGCATGCCGACTTTCACCGTCGGTGAGAGCGGAGGCCTGAACGCCCGCTCTGCTTTCCAGAGTGACCTCGTCCGTGCGGTACAGGGGCCTGAGAGATTCCGGGGAGGAGTTGCTCCTTCGGCGCCTCCGGTGTCATCCGGAGGACTCTCCCGCACGGGATCAGCAGCCATCGCCAGCCTACCAGCGGCAACAACGCGCCCGGGTTCGAGTGGCCGCCGTCACCAATGTGCACTTTGGTAGTGCTTACGGATGAGTTGCGAGCAGCTGGAGGGCCCCGTGCAGACCGATGTCGATCCGCGAAACCTGATCGGCCGCAAGGCGTTCGACCGCAACGGAGCCAAAATCGGGACTGTCGACGAGGTCTACCTCGACGACGCGACCGGGGTCCCGGAGTGGGCGGCCATACGCACAGGCCTGTTCAGCCGGGACGCCTTCGTCCCCCTGGAGCCGAGCGAGCTGGTGGAGGGCACTCTGCGCATCCCCTTCGAACGCTCCCTGATCAAGGACGCCCCCGACTTCGGGGTCGGCCGTCACCTCTCCCCCGAACAGGAGCTCCAGCTCTACCACCACTACGGGCTCGACATCTCGGCCCCCGACGACCCCGAGCCGCCCGAGGACCGCGACTTCGGCAAGATCGCCCGCCCGTCAGACGACACCTGACCCGGCACCCCGCCCCCTCGCCGCAAAGCGCCCCACCCCGCCCTCCACCAGCGGCAGCGGCTCCGCCGGTACGAGCGCGGGGTCGTCCGTCCGGAACGTACGCACCCGCCCCGGCTCCGAATACGGCGTCTCGAAGCGCACCGTCACCCGCCCGAGCCCGCTCCCCTGCACCCACCCGTGCCCGAACTCCTCGTGCCGCACGTCACGCCCGGCCACCCAGCGCCGGTCCGCGGCCTCGACGACCCCTTCGGCAGCCGGCTGGCCCTGATCCCCCGCACCATCCGCCCCGTCCGCCTCGCCCTCACCCTCGGCCGCGTGCTCCTCGGCCTCGGCCTGCGCCCGCGCCTGCGCGAACAGGTCCTCCTGCGTGTAGTCGGCCAGACCAGTCACTCCCACGCCCAGCAGCCGCACCCCGCCCGTCGTGTCCACGGACTCCAGGAGCCGCGCCGCCGCCTCCCGCACCACTGCGGGGTCGTCGGTGGGCCCGCGCAGGGTCTCGGATCTCGTCAGCGTGGAGAAGTCGTAGCGCCGCACCTTGAGGACCACGGTCCGCCCCGACCGCTCCGCGCCCCGCAACCGCTGCACGCACCGCTCCGCAAGCCGCTGCACCTCGGTCCGCACGCGCACCCGGTCGTGGATGTCCACGTCGTACGTGTCCTCGACCGACACCGACTTGGCGTCCCGCTCGGCCACCACGGGCCGGTCGTCGTGCGCGAGAGCCATGGCGTACAGCGACGCCCCGTGCGACTTCCCCAGCAGCCGTACGAGCTCGTCCTCGCCCGCCTCGGCGATCTCTTCGACCGTGGTGATCCCGGCGCGTCTGAGATGGTCCCCGGTCGCCGGCCCCACGCCGGGCAGCGTGCGCACGGACATGGGCCCGAGCAGGGCGCGCTCGGTGCCGGGCACGATCAGCACCAGCCCGTCCGGCTTCGCCTCCTCGGAGGCGATCTTCGCCAGCATCTTCGACGCCGCGATCCCGACAGAGCCGGTCAGGCCGGTCACGGCCCTGATGTCCTCCCGCAGCCGCTCACCGACCAGCCGCGCCGACGCGGCGTCCCAGGCCGCCTCACCGGCCTCCAGATCGACGAACGCCTCGTCGAGGCTCAGCGGCTCCACCAGCGGCGACAGCTCCCGGAGCAGCGCCATCACCTGCTCGCTGACCTCGCGGTACAGCTGGAAGCGCGGTACGAGATACGCGGCATTGGGGGCGAGCCTGCGCGCCTGCCCGATCGGCATCGCCGAGTGCACCCCGAACACCCGGGCCTCGTACGAGGCGGTGGCCACCACCCCACGAGGTCCGATCCCGCCCACGACCACGGCTTTCCCGCGCAGGCTCGGCTTCGATGCCTGCTCCGCCGAGGCGTAGAAGGCATCCATGTCGAGATGCAGGATCGTGGGCGCGGTTCTCACATGTCCGATGCTGCCCTACGGCACTGACAATGCCCCGGCGCGGGCACCGACCCAGCTCACACCGCGCGGTTGCGCCGTCTCGCGAGCTCGTCAGCGGGGTTGTTCCCGTGGAGCGTCTCACCGGTGTCGATACGCTCCCCGTGCAGCTGCGACAGGGCGCTCTCGACGTCCCGCCACACCACACCGACAGCGATACCGAAGACGCCCTGACCGCCCTGGAGCAGATCGTGGACCTCCGCCGGCGAGCTGCACTCGTAGACGGTGGCGCCGTCGCTCATGAGGGTCAGCCGGTCCAGATCGCCGAAGCCGCGCTCCCGCAGGTGCTGCACCGCGGTACGGATGTTCTGCAGTGACACACCGGTGTCCAGGAACCGTTTCACGATCTTCAGGACGACCACGTCCCTGAAGCTGTAGAGCCGCTGGGTCCCCGACCCGTGGGCGGGACGCACACTCGGCTCGACCAGACCGGTCCTCGCCCAGTAGTCCAGCTGCCGATAGGTGATCCCGGCCGCCGCGCACGCGGTGGGTCCCCGGTATCCGACCTGCTCGGGCATCGCGTCGTCATCCCCCTGAGCGACCACCGGCAACACCGTCGGCCGACGCGGAATGTGACCGGCCGCGTGGCCGTGAAGCGAGTACGGGCCGCTCTCCGCCGGACTGTGTCCGACGCCCCCAGCCGTACCGTCGCCGCTGCTTCTCACGCCGACCTCCTCTTTGACCTGCCTTCTCGACGGTAGGCAGTCACCAGGGGTGCGTCAACGATCGCCACACTCGGCACGCCGAGTGATAATCACCCTACGAGTGGTTTCCCGTGCCTCACCGCGGGGAAAGGCTAGCCGAATGGTCCGGCCGGGCCACCGGCGCGGCAGCGGCCGCCTTCCGGCGGCCGCTCGCGTCACTGACTGTTGGTCCCGAAATCCTCGGGCGAGATCTGGTCGAGGAATTCGCGGAACTTCTCCACCTCGTCCTCCTGCTCGTCCGGGATCGCGATCCCGGCGTCATCGAGCACACCGTCACTGCCGTAGATCGGCGTACCGGTGCGCAGCGCGAGCGCTATGGCGTCCGACGGGCGGGCACTGACCTCGACACCGCTCGAGAACACCAGTTCCGCGTAGAAGACGCCTTCGCGCAGGTCCGTGATGCGTACTTCCGTGAGCTCCTGCCCGACCGCTTCCAGCACGTCCTTGAAAAGGTCGTGCGTCAGCGGGCGTGCGGGAGCCATGCCCTGCTGTGCGAAGGCGATGGCCGTCGCCTCCCCCGGTCCGATCCAGATGGGGAGGTAGCGGTCGCCTCCCACTTCACGCAGGAGCACGATCGGTTGGTTGGAGGGCATTTCGACCCGGACACCTACGACGTCGAGCTCGTTCACACAGCAACCCTAGGACGTGCCCGGCAGGTTTGGGTAGTCGGGCACCCGTCGACCGCCGGTCGCACACCGCGCGAGCACCCCTCGGATCAGGGCAGACGCACGCCGAGCGCGGTCTGCACAAGCGCCCCGTGAAGTTTCACGGTCAGCCCCGCCAGCTCCTTCGCGCGAGCCTGCGCGTGAGCCCGGGTCTGAGGATTGCGGTGCCGCCGCAGTGGCGCGACGACCTGTTCGACCAGACCGGCCTCCCGGTCGGCGGCGGCCTTCATCGCCCGCAGATGCCGCGGCTCGATCCCGAAACGGCCCAGTTCCATGACCAGCTCGGCGACCGTGACCGCCTCCGCGTCGTATCCGCCGTCGGGCAGCGGCGCGATGAGGCCGTACGACTCCCACTCGTCGAGCTCGGGGGACTCGATCCCGGCGGCGGCAAGCAGCTCGTCACGGCCCACACGGGCCACTGTCGGCCCTTCGCCGCCCTCCGAGGCCCTGCCGTCCTCGCCGTCACCCGGTCGCCCCGCAGAGGGCAGCGTGATCGCTTCTCCCCGCTCCAGGGCGTCGAGCTGTTCCTTGATGACCTTCAGTGGCAGGTAGTGGTCCCGCTGCATACGTAGTACGTGGGCGAGTCGCTCGACGTCGTCCGGGCTGAACTTGCGGTACCCCGAGGGGGTTCTCTGCGGCTCGATCAGCCCCTCCGACTCCAGGAACCTGATCTTGGAGATGGTGACTTCGGGGAACTCGTCGCGCAGCACGTTCAGCACGGTGCCGATGCTCATCAGCCGACTGTCCGTGAGGGCGATGCCGTGACCGGCACCGCCCTTCGGTGTTTGAAGCATGGACCTTCCTGACAGGTCAGATGCCCCGCTGGCTCGCGTAGAAGACCAGCCGGTACTTGCCGATCTGCACCTCGTCGCCGTTCGACAGCGTGACCGCGTCGATCCGCTCCCGATTGACGTACGTGCCGTTGAGGCTGCCCACGTCGCTGACGGTGAAGGCGCCGTCGGCACCGCGCCGGAACTCCACGTGGCGGCGCGAAACGGTCACGTCGTCAAGGAAGATGTCGCTCTGCGGGTGCCGTCCCGCCGTGGTCAGTTCGCCGTCGAGGAGGAAGCGGCTGCCCGAGTTCGGACCGCGTCGCACCACCAGGAGCGCCGAGCCGAGCGGCAGGGCGTCGACGGCTGCCTGGGCCTCCGGGGAGAGCGCCGGCGACAGCGTCTGACCGGTGACTTCGGCGTCGTAGGCCTCAAGGCCCGAAATGGAAATCGTCGAGGTCGTCTCGGACGGCCGCTCGGCCGTGGCACGCAGCGGCGCACCGCAGTTGGAGCAGAACCGGCTCGACTCGGCGTTGCGGTTTCCGCACCTCGTACACACCAGTGCAGACATGGACGGATCCTCCTGCCGCGGCTGCCCCGCGGGGGCATGGGACGCATACGGATCGGAGGCAAACCCTCCACCCGCACTTGAGGTTGACGGTTCCCCGAAACCTATGCGGCCGGACACGGCAGGGTCAACAGACGACGCGCCCTGTCCGCCCGAAATGTCACCACTTTGAGGACCGACCTGATCACGGAACAGCGGACGCTCCGCCCCCTGCACCTCCGCGTCCTGAGTGCGCGGTGCACGGTGACGGGCAGTGGCATTGGCGTTGCCGCTGTCCTCACGTGCGCTCTTGCCGAACAACTTCGCAAACAACTTCACGGGCGATTCCCCTTGACCGAAACAGACCCGCCCGTGGGGCAGGACGAACCCTGATTGCACACACCGCCATACATCGGCGACACAGACATCCTCACAACGTCCGTATCCGCCAAACAGTTTCCACCACGCACCCCGCTTACGGTGCGCCGACCCCCCGCAACCTCTTGCCCTGGCCCGAACGCCCCCATGCGCCCCCGCCTCACTGGGACGACGACTGAGCGTAGTCAGGCCGCTTCGCGGGTCGCAAGGCGTCCACAACGATCTTCTGCGCCTGTGTCACGGTAACGGTGGCCTGCTCCTTCTCCAGAGTCTGAACCACCCCACCAGGGATGTTGAGCGCCGGCTCCAGATCCTGCGGCTTGCCGATGACCTTGAAGACGAAAGGCTCGCCGATCTTGTGACCGTCCACACTCACCTTCCCGCCGCTCGCATCCGTCAAATATGTGTCGGCCACGACCCGAACGTCGTTCACCTGGATCGCCTCGGCACCCGCCGCGCGTAGCTCCTGGATCGCATCGAGCAGCATGTCCGCCTGCACCGCGCCCTTCTTGTCGCTGATCGTCAGCGTGATCCCGGGGCCCTGCGCCGCCACGGTGCCCGCCAGAATGCCGAGTTGCCGTTCCCTCTCGACCGTCTGCTTACGGGCCTCCTCGGCCTGGTCCGAGCTGTTCTCCAACTCGGTGCGCTGCCCCTCGAGACGCTGCTTCTCATCTCCCAGACGCTGAGTACGGTCATCCAGTTCATCGAGGATGCGTACGAGATCTTCCTGACGTGCGCCGCGCAGCGCGCTGCTGTCGCTGTTGGACCGCACCTGGATGGCCAGCCCCAGGCCGAGCACGAACAGCAGGACGGCGACGATGAGTTGCGCACGCGAGACCCGCGGCGGCCACAGCCCCTTGGCCAGCCGCTGGCGTCCGGTCAGCGACGGACCCTTCGTCCCCGCGGCCGGCGCCTCCGCGTCGTCCCCGCCGTCCGCGTCCTGCGCCGCTTCGGGGGCGACCTCGTCGGGCAGCTCCCTGCGCAGGCGGTGCTGCTCGTCGTTGTTCTTGTTCTCGTCCTCGGACATCGGCCTCACGCCCGGAAGATGTGCCGCCGGATGGCGGCCGCGTTGGAGAAGATACGGATACCGAGCACCACGACGACGCCGGTGGACAGCTGCGCGCCCACGCCCAGCTTGTCGCCCAGGAACACGATCAGGGCCGCCACGACGACGTTCGACAGGAACGACACGACGAAGACCTTGTCGTCGAAGATCCCGTCGAGCATCGCCCGCAGGCCGCCGAACACCGCGTCGAGGGCCGCCACCACGGCAATCGGAAGGTAGGGCTCGACCACCGCCGGAACCTCGGGACGGACGAACAGTCCGACCACGACTCCCACGACGAGGCCCAGTACGGCGATCACGATGTGCCCTTCTCTGTTCTCGGCTGTGCTGTACGTACGGTCACGCTCGGCGCCGCGGGCAGGCGGACGTCGTCCTGGGCGGAAATGCTGGTCCGGATCCCGAAATTCTCCTGCAGCGCGTGCAGGTACAGGCCGTCAGGGCTGTTCTGGAACCGGGTGCTCAGCCGCTGGCCGTCCCCCACCGCGAGCACCGTGTACGGCGGCACGAGCGGTCTGTTGTCGACCAGTATCGCGTCACCCGCCGCGCGGATCGCGGACAGGGCGGTCAGCCGCTGTCCGTTGATGGCTACGGCCTCGGCGCCCGACTGCCAGAGCCCGTTGACCACCCGCTGCATGTCCCGGTCGCGCACCCGCCCGGTGTCCGAGAACCCGGCGCTCTCGCGCGGCCCTCCGCCGCCCTGGTCGGCTTCCTTGGCGTCGTCGACGACCAGCTTCACTCCGGGCCCGTGCACCGCAGTGGCGCCGGAGAGCAGACCGACCAACTCCCCTTTGTCACCACCGTGTTTCTTCAGCGCCTCACTCTGGCGGTCGCTCACGTCGTTGCGGAGCGTGTCCACCTTGCGCTCGAGCTTGTCCGCGGCGTCCGTCTCCCGGTCGATACGGGCGATGAGCTCCTCGCGCTCCTTTGCCACGACCGGTGCCGCGACCCGCGCCTGCGCCGCCCCCACCGTCACCACGAGCGCCGCGAGGACGAGCCCCGCCGCGAGCCCGAGCTTGCCCCGCAGGGTGCGCGGCATACCGCCGCTGCCCTCGGCCTTCTTCCGGGCGGCCGCCTCCGCGTATCCGTCGTCGAGGCTGTGGTCCATCACGTTCGTCAGCAGCGACATGGAGGCGTCAGGACGTCTGGGGCTCACGGGTCGTGAGGGACTGCTCCGATCGGGGGGCTGCTGCGGCATGCCGCACATCGTCGCACGTGGTGGCCTCTACCTCCGAATGGCCCCACCGATGGGCCGGTCGGCGCCCGCGACAGGCGCCGGCCGGCCCGTACGACGGCTCAGCGACCGGCGCTGTCGACGACTGCCGCCCACTCGTCGAGCAGCTGCTGTGCCGACGCGTCGTCGGGCCCCTCGGCCCACAGATGGGTGACGGCCTCGGCCGGGTCGGGCAGCACCATCACCCAGCGCCCGTCCGCCTCGACGACCCGCACACCGTCGGTCGTGTCGACGGACCGGTCGCCGGCCTCCTCGACGACCCGCCGCATCACGAGCCCCTTCACCGCCCACGGAGTCGCGAGGTCCCGCTTGAGTACATGCGCCCTCGGGATCCGCGCGTCGATCTGACTCAAGGTCAGCTGCGTCCGCGCCACGAGCCCGATCAGCCGGACGAACGCGGCCGCGCCGTCGAAGACGGAGCTGAACTCCGGAATGATGAACCCGCCGCGACCGTCACCACCGAAGATGGTGCCCTCGTCCCGCCCGACCCGGGTGAGGTCGTCCGGCGACGTGGTCGTCCACTCCACCTGCGTCCCGTGGTACGCGGCCACCTGCTCGGCGATACGCGTCGTGGTCACCGGCAGCGCGACCCGGCCACTGCGCCGCTCGGCGGCCACCAGGTCCAGCATGACCAGAAGCGCACGGTCGTCCTCGACGATGCGGCCCTTCTCGTCCACCAGCGACAGCCGCTCGCCGACCGGGTCGAACCGGACGCCGAACGCGGCCCGGGCGGACGCCACGATCTCCCCGAGGCGCACAAGCCCCGAGCGGCGCGCGTCCCGCGTCTCGGTCGGCCGGGACTCGTCGAGCCCCGGGTTGATGGTCAGTGAGTCGACACCGAGCCGCCCGAGCAGGCTGGGCAGCACCAGACCGGCACTGCCGTTCGAAGCGTCGACGACGACCTTGAGCCCCGCCTCCGCAATCCCCGTCGTATCGACATTCCGCAACAGGGAACCTGTGTACGAGTCGAAGACGCTCGACGGGAAGTGCAGATCGCCGATCTCGCCGGGGAACGCCCGCCGGTACTCCTGCCGCGCGTACACCCGGTCCAGCTTCCGCTGGCTGGCCTGCGAGAGGTCCGCTCCCCGCTCGTCGAAGAACATGATGTCGACGGAGTCAGGCACTCCCGGCGTCGTACGGATCATGATTCCGCCGGCACTGCCCCGCGCGGTCTGCTGCCGGGCGACTGGCAGCGGCACGTTCTCCAGGTCGCGTACGTCGATGGCGCTCGCCTGCAACGCGGAGATGACCGCGCGCTTCAGGGCTCGCGCACCACGCGAGTGGTCACGGGCCGTGGTGACGGTCGAACCCTTCTTGAGCGTCGTGGCGTACGCACCCGCGAGCCGTACGGCGAGTTCCGGGGTGATCTCCACGTTGATGATGCCGGAGACGCCACGGGCGCCGAAGAGGTGCGCCTGCCCCCTGGACTCCCAGATCACCGAGGTGTTGACGAAGGCGCCGGCCTCGATGGTCTTGAACGGATAGACCCGGACGTTGCCCTGGATAATCGATTCCTCACCGACCAGGCACTCATCGCCGATGACGGCGCCGTCCTCGACGCGGGCAGCCCGCATGATGTCGGTGTTCTTGCCGATGACGCAGCCGCGCAGATTGCTGTGCTGCCCGATGTACACGTTGTCGTGGACAACGGCCTTGTGCAGAAAGGCCCCGCTCTTCACGACGACGTTCGAGCCGATCACGGTGTGCTCGCGCAGCTCGACGTCGGCTTCGACCTTGGCGTAGTCGCCGATGTACAGCGGACCGCGAAGCACGGCATCCGGATGAACCTCGGCACCCTCTGCGACCCATACGCCGGGCGAGATCTCGAATCCGTCGATCTCGACGTCGACCTTGCCCTCGAGTACGTCGGCCTGCGCCTTGACGTAGCTCTCGTGCGTACCGACGTCCTCCCAGTAGCCCTCGGCGATATAGCCGTAGACCGGCTTGCCTTCCTTCATGAGCTGCGGGAAGACGTCACCGGACCAGTCGACCGACACATCGGCCTCGACGTAGTCGAATACCTCGGGCTCCATGACATAGATGCCCGTGTTCACGGTGTCGGAGAAAACCTGGCCCCAGGTGGGCTTCTCGAGGAAACGCTCGACCTTTCCCTGCTCATCGACGATGGTGATGCCGAATTCGAGGGGGTTGGGAACGCGGGTCAGGCAGACCGTGACCAGCGCACCCTTTTCCTTGTGGAAATTGATGAGGTCGGTGAGGTCGAAATCGGTCAGAGCGTCACCGGAGATCACAACGAAAGCGTCGTCCTTGAGTGCTTCCTCTGCGTTCTTCACGCTGCCGGCTGTGCCGAGTGGCTTCTCCTCATTGGCATAGGTGAGCTCCATTCCGAGCTCTTCGCCGTCCCCGAAGTAGTTCCTGACGAGCGATGCCAGGAACTGCACGGTGACGACGGTCTCGGTGAGCCCATGCCGCTTGAGCAGCCGCAGCACATGCTCCATGATCGGCCGGTTCACGACCGGCAGGAGCGGCTTGGGCATACTCGAGGTCATGGGGCGAAGGCGCGTGCCTTCGCCTCCAGCCATTACGACGGCCTTCATGTCGGAAGCGTCCTCCTTGAAGAGACGACTGTCTAGCCGACTTCGCCCGTCCGGATGGACCCGCAGATCTCAGAGTGCGGGCCAACCTGGCCTCGAATACCGCCACATGGGCGAGCTCAATCGGCCTTGGAGTCCGCCCTGACCAGTCGGCGGACCTGTACTACGTAGAGGATCCCTGCCCACCAGTAGAGCGTTGTACCCCATCCTGCGAACGCCCATCCGAAAATAGCAGCGAGCGTGTTGATCCAGCCGCTTCCGTCACTCAGGAGCAACAGGGGGAACGCATACATGAGGTTGAACGTGGCGGCCTTGCCGAGGAAGTTCACCTGCGGCGGCGGATAGCCGTGCCGGCGGAGGATACCCACCATCACCAGGAGAACCAGCTCCCGGGCGAGCAGTACGGCCGTCAACCAGATCGGCAGAATCTCGCGCCAGGTAAGTCCGACGAGCGTGGACAGAATGTAGAGCCGGTCGGCCGCTGGATCGAGGAGCCGGCCGAGGTTGCTGATCTGATTCCAGCGCCGGGCGAGCTTCCCGTCGAGATAGTCGCTGACACCGCTGAGCATCAGGACCAGAAGGGCCCAGCCGTCGCTTTTGGGCCCGCCGAACTCGGGCCTGAGGATGAGCCACAGGAACAGGGGTACGCCAAGGAGACGCGCCATGCTGAGGATGTTCGGGATGGTGAGCACCCGGTCCGTCTGGACACGGGTCTCCTGGACCTCCACCCGGGGGCCTCCTGTGGGGAAACGAGCCAACGATGCCCCCCGACCTTACCCTCAGCGCACTTGGAGCCGTACAGAGGGGTGCAACAAGAATTGCCGCACAACGTTTGACGCACAACGCAGAAAACCCCCGTAACAGGATTCTCATCCGTCACGGGGGTTTTCTTCAAAAATAGTTCGGCGGCGTCCTACTCTCCCACAGGGTCCCCCC